>NZ_JABAST010000026.1 GCF_016107575.1 Psychrobacter faecalis
TACAAAGGGTACGAGCAAGAGATTTATGGCATTTGTCTCATCGATTGATTCGTAAAATCCTGTCACACAATCTGTGCTTTGTACTCAACAAAAAACTTGGTAATCCGCCTCTTCAGTTTGAATTGCTTATTTCAAGTTGAGAGTGGGGTTTTTTATATAAAAAGATAACGGCTAAAATACCAAATTATAATGGTTGATGGCTTGTTTTTTGGCATGATTCATTGATAATGTGAATAACTATTAAAACTTGCCGCTTATTTGGTAGTGATTGGCAAAAGACTACTCACTACCAATGCCATTTACTACTAAATAAGGTATGACTGTGCCCGCCTCTTCTACCCGTGCGCCGATAACACCAGCGCCTCTTCAGTCCTCAGACCTACCCAGCAGCCCGCCGCCAAGACCGAATCGTCCCCAGCCCAATCGCTTGAAGCTGACCTATGATATCGTGATGCTCATCGCCATCAGTATTGATTTATTTTTAATCAGTACTGACGCTATTTTGATGAGTAATTTTAGTAGTAATGCCGCGCAGTGGTTGAGTATGAGCGAGGCATTAAACTGGTATCAAAACCATATTCATGACTCGTTACGGACAGCGGGCGGTTTTTTTACGCTATTCTTGATTGCCGAGTTGCTATTGCGCTGGGCAGTTGCTATTAAAGAAAAGGTGTATTACCGCTGGTTCTTTTTCCCTTTTGTGCATTGGTATGAAGTGTTAGGCTGTTTTCCGCAGTTGCGCGCGCTGCGTTTATTTCGCGCCGTGATTATCGGGCGCCGCTTATATCAGCTAGGTTATCAAGTACTGCCACAGCCGTGGATTAATCGCATTAATTTTTATATTAATTTGCTGTTAGAAGAGCTGTCTGACCGCGTCATCTTAACGACCATTCAGACTTTTCGCCAGCAGCTGACCGATCCTAACACTCATAAATCCTTTATCGAATCTACCATTGCCCGCAATCGCAATGAGATTGAAGCGGCGATACTATCGCTACTGCGTAAAGAGCTGGCGCCAAAACTTCAGGCACTGACCGAGTCATCGGGCGGCGGCACTATTGTCGCCACCGAAATGGGCAATGCCATCAAAGAGGGATTGGCCAATACGCCTGAGCTACGCCGCTATCTGCGTATGATACCCATTGCTGGAACGTTAATTGAGTCGCAGCTACAGCATGTCGGGCATAATATCGGCGAAAACGTGGTATATGCGCTGAATGAGCGCCTGCTTGACGCCGAACGTATTGACGCGTTAATGGTTGCTATCGCCAGCGGCGTTGCTCAAATCGATACCGACAACAGCGCCCTTGATACGTTAATCTCAAGCATCATCGCCGATGGTTTAGACGAATTTGAAGCCCAAATAAAAGTGCAGCAATGGAAGCATCAAGACATGCTTAATTTGTAGTGTTTTGAATGAGAACCAGTTTTTTTGACAATCATACTTTTGATATGCATATTTTTGAAAGCCGCACTTTTAATAATTAGACTTTGATGCTATATGCCGAGGCAAAAACGGCACATTGAACACCGCAACACGACCATTTTTGAGGATGTATATTATGACGATTTCAGACAACAATCAGCAGGCGCTTGACTCACAGCAGGCGCTTGACTCACCTGACACGCCAGCTTTGGCATTTTATGGCAAAATGCTGACCTTTTCACGGCTGCAGTTTAGCACCGATGACTTTGCGGCGATTGCCAGCCAACTTGAAAGTACACTGAGTAATAAAAATAGCAATATCCCTGTATTGATTGACAGTGAAGTCGAGCAGGATTTAGCGGCATTAGTAGAGCTGCTTTGGTCATGGGGTTTGCAGCCTATCGGCGTGGTCACAGGTTTGCTTGATGAGCAAGCACGTCAGCTACGCTTAGCGATATTTCCAGCGGACGGCAAGCGTATCGAGCGTATTTTGCCCAGTAAAAAAGCCACTACACAGTTAAGTCAAGTAGCGGCTTCTAAGGATAGCGCACAAACGTCACCTGCGAACGATTCTGTCAGCTCTACTACCGATAATGCTGGCTCAGCTGTAAATAGCCAAGCTGCTGCCACTACCGAGGTAAATGCAACGACTGAAACCACCTTGACGGCAGAGACGCTTATCAGTGCCGAGCATATTACCAGCTTGATTTATGATCAAATGCTGCGCTCGGGACAAAGCCTCAACCATGTCGGTGGCGATTTGATTTTAACCAATAGTGTCAATAGCGGCGCTGAAGCGATTACTGACAATAACCTGCACGTTTATGGTCGCGCCCAAGGTCGTTTGGTCGCAGGCGCAACGGGTGATAAAGATGCGCGTATTTTTTGCCAAGTCTTTAATCCCTCTCTGGTCTCAGTTGCTGGCACGTATTGCTTACGTGATAACCTACCCGAGCACGTGATTGATAAATCGGTTGAAGTGCGTTATTTAGAAGGTCAGGGTTTAGTCTTTACGGTTATGGATAACGCTTAGGTTTTATTTGCTCTTTAGACGACTCAAAGGTGTCATTTCATCATTATCAGTTTGAATATATTTGATGATAAATGATAAATTGACGTCTAAATAGCATAATTAATATTATAGTAAGTTTACTTAACAAAACTGCGCTATGATGGATTGTTAGCTCTGCCACTATTTACGCTAGACTATAGGCGCGAATATTGAGCGCAGATAATAGAGGGCGCTTTGGCTCCCTATTTAGCTGATATAACCATTATCTGTAGGCAGCTTTTGTGCTTAAATACGCACTGGCTATAAGTTTTTGTATATTTATGCTAGGCTTATGCTCGCAGATAGCACATCTCCGCTAGGTAAACGCCGAGCAATTGTGCTACTTTACATCTATACTGTTTCATCTAAAATGTTTTAACTAATAAATATCCCATCAATTCATAGGAGTGTGCCATTGTGGCGAAGATTGTTGTAATCACTTCGGGTAAAGGCGGTGTGGGCAAAACCACGACCAGCGCTTCTTTTGCCGCCGGTTTAGCATTACGTGGCTATAAGACAGTTGTTATCGATTTTGATGTAGGCTTACGTAATCTAGACTTGATTATGGGCTGCGAAAATCGAATTGTTTATGACTTTGTCGATGTTATCAATGGCAATGCCCGCCTGTCACAAGCGCTGGTAAAAGACAAGCAACTAGAAAATTTATATATCCTGCCTGCCAGTCAAACGCGTGATAAAGATGCGTTGACAGACGACGGCGTTACAGAAGTCATGGATGAGTTGTCAAAGCAGTTTGACTATATTATCTGCGACTCGCCTGCTGGTATTGAGCGCGGTGCGCAGCTGGCGATGTATCATGCAGATGAAGCCATCATCGTCACCAACCCTGAAATCTCTTCGGTACGTGACTCGGACCGTATCATTGGTATCTTGCAAAGCCAAACCAAAAAAGTGATTGAAAATCAGGGCACGGTACGCGAGCATTTAATCATCACCCGCTACAACGCCGACCGTGCTGCCGCAAATGAGATGATGGATATCGATACCATCTCTAACGATATTTTAAAAGTGCCGTTACTTGGTGTGGTTCCTGAGAGCCATTCAGTGCTGGAAGCGTCTAACCATGGCGAGCCTGTGATTCATTATACCGATTCAGTGGCTGGTCAATGTTATGACGATATCGTCGCCCGTTTCTTAGGAGAAGAGCGTCCATTACGTCATATTGATGTGAAGAAAAAGAGTCTACTACAGCGCTGGTTTGGGGGTTAATGATGAGTAAGAAAAAAGGATTTTGGAGTAGCCTATTTGGTACGGATGACAGCAGCAGTGCTGGCAGTGCTAATATGGCAACTGAGCGCTTAAAAGTTATTGTTGCAAGTGAAAATCGCTTGAATAATCGCCTGACCACTGACCGTATCGAAAAAATGAAACGTGAAATACTAGAAGTGGTTAATAAGTACGTCAACGGTGTGCAGATTGATGATGTTAATATCAACCATCGCTCTGAAGACAGCTTAGACGTGCTCGAGATGAATATCAGTTTACCTGAACATAAAAAGTAAACGGCATGACTTTATATTTATAGCGTTTGCTAGTACAAATGCTGGCACAAAAAAAGCCTTAAGTTTCATACTTAGGGCTTTTTTATACGCGCTCTTCCCATTTTTAAGTCGTTATTTTATACGCGCCATAATATTGTCTTTTTTAATGAATTGATGATATAGCGCGGCGCCAATATGCATCAAAGTAAAAATAATTATCATCGGCCACAAAATATCGGTATGCCAGTCATTAAAAAGCCGTGCTAATCCCCTATCGGGGGTGACAAAGACAGGAACTTGAAATAAACCAAAGACGTCAACTGCTCGGCCGCCATATACCGACATCAGCAGTCCTGCCATAGGCATCGCAATTAATAACGCATATAAAGCAAAGTGGGATAATTGTGCAAGCAGCATTTGCCATTTTGGCATTGCCAGCGCTGGCGGTGCTTTATTAAAAATACGGCTGATCACGCGGGCAATCATCCAAAACAACAAACTGACCCCAAATGCCTTGTGTAAGCCGATATAGACCTTACTATCAAGATTGTCATATAACAGTATCATGATCCAAGTGACCAGTAATAATAAGGCGCTAACCCAATGAAAGACTCGACTAGCAACCGACCACTTTGTCAGATTTGAATGGATATTATTCATAGTATATTTTATCGCTTCCTATTCATCGATACTTATAGGCGCTGGCTGATACGGATCAAATGACAGTGTTAAAAACCTACTAGCTGGTAACTGGCAAATAAACATAATAACTATCTGTCCCAGCTCAAGGCTAATAACCTTATTTAGAGCTAACACTAAAGCCCATGATAAAAAGCGTAACCATGAGCAAATTAGCTATCTAAGTCAACCAATTGATGGGCGACTTTATCCAAATCTGGCACCATGTAAACCGTATCATCAATCATCACCGCTTGGAAAAGGTAGGATAGCACAACATCTTCTTGGACGCGCTGCTGAACGGTATCAGTTTTGCTGTCGGTTTTGATAAAGTGCTCAGGCAAGTCGATATCTTTGACATCGGAGATACGCGCCTGTAGTTGGCGGAGCTCGCCTGCTGTCTGTAGCGCGATACGATGCGCGGTGGTATTGCCTTCTAAAATAATAATCTTGTCCGGCGTTTGATGGCGCGGCAATAGATGGATCACAGCGACTTCTTGTTGTTGCCATTCATACGTCCATCTATGTTCACTACACTCATCGACACTTAAAATCAAGCTACTAGGAATGATCCAATCCGGTTGGTCGGTGGCTGGGACAATCGTTACGTCGAGCATACCATTATTAGTGGTCAATAAGCTCACGGCTTCAAATGAGTGCTTTAGAATCTGTTTCATATGTCGCTCACAATAAATGACTCTGAAGAGGCGGGCATCGCCCTTTCAGCAATATAATGGGTAAGTTTTTCTGCTAAGGCTTTGGGACTGCCAACAAACTGACAATAACCTGAATCAATAATGGCTTGCGGCTGACTTGGACAAGCGCTTGATATTGGGTCTTGCGCCCACAATTGACTGTCATTGTCTTGGATTAAGTCCAAATACTGCGAACCATCATTTCCCATACCAGAGAAAATAATATTGATAAGCTCACTGCCATAAACATCACTGGTATTTTTCAGGATTTGACCGATAGCGGGCTTGTAATCGCCCTCCCACGCTTGATCTATTAAGATAATACGACCAGTTGAATCGCAAACAATTTGTTTATCAATGGGTACAATGAGGCATTGCCCGCCGCGCAAACACTGTGATGAGGTAATCAGCTGACAGCGCCAGTCATTATGGCGATTGAGTATGCGTGGTAGCGTACCTATCATCGCTTGGTTAAAATGATGCGCCAGTAAAATACTCACAGGCAAGGTGGGTGACAAATGATCTAAAAATTCTTTGACCGCACTAGGCCCGCCCATCGAAGCACCTAAAAATACCACATAATGCCAATCGTTAGTCTCATTTTGATAAGCCGTATTCTTATAAGCAGGGCTATCTATTGCCTTACTTAATAACGGCAACGCCAGCATTTGGGCAAGTTTGCGCTTGAGTTTGCGCTGCCATTTGGCATAATGCTCAGCTTCATTAAGATACGGCGCCTGGCTAAATCCGACTACAACGGTAGCAGGTTGAGCGGTAGTAGTCGCTACTGCCATATGCTCATCGTAATCACCATCTATGAGCCAAATATCAATAGGCGCTGTATAGCGGCTCAACCTATTTTGTAATTGCGTCCTTGATACGCAGTCAACCAGCTGCAAACCACAACTACGCACAGTATCAGAAAAAGCCATGCGCTGATGGTGGTCTTCTACCACCACCAGTACCCTGATATCGTTTTTATGCTTATCCCTTAGTATTAAGGCAGGTACATTATCCTTCATTGACTAAGCTAGCCTCTATACCCAATAGACCTTGGATTTTATTAAGAAGCTGGTTTTCTTGGAAAGGTTTGCCCATGTAGTCATTGACTCCAATCTCAAAATCGCGCTCGCGATGCTTTTCGCCGGTACGTGAGGTAATCATAATAATAGGCAGCTGTTGCAAACGTCGGTTATGACGAACTTGCGACGCAACTTCAAAACCGTCCATACGCGGCATTTCAATATCGAGTAGCATCAAGTCCGGTGTGGTTTCTTGTAAAATTTCAAGCGCATCGATACCATCTTTGGCAAGGACCACATTGAAACCTTGACGCTCTAAGAAACGTGAGGTCACTTTTCGTACCGTGACTGAGTCATCGACGACTAAAACGGTGATTTTAGATTCTGTACTGCTACGAACACTGATAGCAGATTTTGCGACTTCTCTGCCTAAAGCAGCATTTCGCATCAGTGCAATCAGATCAAGAATAAGCATGACCGAGCCACCACCCATGATGGTTGCCGCTGAGATACCCGATAGATTCGAGAATTGCTGGCCTAAAGGTTTTACCACGACCTCAATACGTGACCCTGCGATTTGATCAACCTGTAGCGCCATGTTTTGGCCACTACGGTTTTTGATAATAATCAGTGGCACACTGGTGTTTGTATTGACGACCAGCTCATTGAGCTTATTACCTGATAAAATCTCATTCAAATAACGCACGCGATAATCGTTATCTTCAAAGTTAAGCGTAGCGGCGCCCGATTGATAATAGTCATAAATTCTTTCTGGACTGATACGTACCACGCGCTCAATCTGCGCTAACGGTATCGCATAATAGCGGTCTGCGGCGCGAACCACCAACGCATCAGACACCGCAACCGTGAGCGGCACACGCATAGTAAAGCGAGAGCCTTTACCAAGCTCTGACACCACCGATACCGCCCCACCTAGTTGACGAATCTCACTAATCACCACGTCCATACCGACACCGCGACCTGATATTTGCGTCACTTGCTTGCTGGTACTTAAGCCGGCGTTAAAGATATACTGCATAATATCAAGGTCGCTTAAACTGCTGTCTTCGGCGTCAATTAAACCTTGAGAAATGGCTTTATTGCGTACTGCTTCTACATCAATGCCGCGTCCATCATCAGTTAACTGGATAATGATTTCACTACCTTCACGCAGGACTTCTAAAGTGATTTGTCCACTACGTTCTTTACCCGCTTCTAAGCGCGTTGCAACCGTTTCAATTCCGTGATCGACGGCGTTACGTAACATATGCTCAAGCGGTGAGGTAATGCGCTCCAAAATGGTTCTATCCATTTCGTCATCAGCATTGATAATCTTTAAATCAACCGACTTGTTTAGCTCATTGGCCGTTTGGCGCACGATACGCTCAAGCCGTGGCGTTAGGCGGGTAAAGGGTACCATCCGCGAATTCATCAAGCCATCTTGCAGCTCAGTTTGCGTCCGCGATAATTGTAGCAATAGACTTTCGCTGTCACGCATCTTTTCAAGTAAGGTATGATTAATATCAACCAAATCCGAGGCCGACTCGGTCAAAGATTTTGATAATTGGTTTAACGAAGAATACTGGTCCATCTCTAGAGGGTCAAAGCCTTCATGATTGACCAACTCATCATCAATCTGCGATAAAATCTGCGCTTCAAGCTCAATCTCCATCCGGCGCAGCTGATCCGCTAGACGTTGTACAGTCGTTCCCATCTCTTCAATACTAGTGGTCAAGCTACTCATGCCCATATCGATACGCGCACGGTTGATCGCCGACTCACCTGATAGATTGATCATATGCTCAATGAGGCCACCTGAGATACGAATCATCTCGTTGCTACTGGCGTTCTGTTCTTGCTCAGTCGTATCAGCCACCATCGGCGGCATCTCACTGATATCTTTTTGGATATAGGTAGATTCTTGCTTTTCTTTCGCCAGTAAAATAGCATCACGCTGCGGTTGCAAAGACTCTTTTGGTATGTGTTTTAAGCTATCGGGGTTTTTACTAAATTGCTGCAGCGCCTCAATTAATAAGTCTGGCGTTGGTGGGTTCACCTGTTGCGAGAGAATAAATACCGCATCTGCCAGCCAATCGTGACAGGCTACCAGTAGCTCCAAGACTTTTTTGGTAGCAGGTCGGCGACGATCAATAAAGTCGGTATAAACCGTTTCCATTTCATGGGCAAGGTCAGCGATACCACATGCCGTTACCATACGCGCACCACCTTTTAAGGTGTGTAAGTCGCGCTGTAGGGCTTGCAATGCAACGGTATCACCGGCATCACTTAAGAATGCTTGCAGACATTCATTACGGTTGGTCAGCACCTCTGCTTCTTCTAAAAACACCTCTAAAATATCTGGGTCAGGTAAGCCGTTCGCCCAAGATTGTTTTATAATTCTATCTAAACTTAAGAAGTCTGCCGTTTTATCGATACGATGGGTATATTCATTGGCGCTGATTTGCGGTTCAGCAGCAGCCTGGTGTTGCGGCATTGGTACAATAAGTTCGACGTCTTTTGGTAACGCTGCTGCTTTTTCAAACTGCTGCAGCTGCTCAATCAGCTCAGGTGTAAAAAATGATTGCTGATAGCGGACAATATGCGCCACTTGCAATGACAACGTATCTTGCACGACTTGCATAATTTCAAGCCATTGCGTCGTTGGCGTAAGTCTTGCTTCAACGAATGCCTCGTAAATGCTCTCCGCCTCATGGGTCAAATCGCCAATACTGCGTATGCCTGCCATACGCGCACCACCTTTGATGGTATGCAGGTGGCGCTGTAAAACCTTTAAGGTATTGATATTGCTGATATCAGCACGCCATTTACTAAAGCTATCATTGAGCGCATCATCAAGCTCCTGCGCTTCTTCTAAGAAGATTTCTAATAGCTCAATATCGGTAACGATGGTTTCAAGCGCAAACTCAGGCGCAGCAACACTTTGCACTGTGCCTTTACCCTCTTCCTCAGCCTCTTTATCAACATCAGTATGCCCTGCAGTACCTGCTTCTACATTGATATTGCTATCGTCACTTTGAGCAATATCTTTTAGCTGCTCAACTACCTGCTGATTAATTTTCAACGAGGTGCTACCCGCTAAAGCATCAAATAAACCGACTAGCTGACAATGACCTGCAAGTAAAGCGGCCTGGATATCAGTATCACGGGATTTTTCAGGATGATGGCTTAAATAAGTATAAGCATTTTCCAATTCGCTAAGAATCAAGGCAAATTTTGGTACCTCTTGTGCTTTACTGGCTAGATGTTTTATTTGTGAGATTTGCCTTGCGATATAACTTTGAATCTGTTCTTGCTCTGCATTATTAAAGACGGCTTCTAACTGCCATTCTGCATCTAGTAGCTCATTGATATCGTCATCTAACAATTGACTTATCGTTGGTTTACCATCGGCTGAGTCTTCGTCATCGCTAACGGCGTACTGCTCACTAAGCATGGCTTGTAAAGAAGCAATATCTTGCTGACTTTGCGCCTCTTCTGACGAAACTTCTCGCTCCTGCACATCGCGTTTATAATTAGCTAGGTAGCCTTCAATCAGCGTCACAGACTGGGCAAGCGCTTTTACATGCTGAGCATTCATTGGCGTGTCTTGTTTCTGCAAAAGCTCCAAACTTTGCTCTATCGTCGTGCCAACCTCACTGATTGCCGTCAAAGTACTAGCGCCAGACGCTGCTCTTAGCGTATGAAAAGCGCGAACAATCTCATCACTTACGGCGGCATAAGGCTCGTCTTGGTGATCAAGAACAAAATCTTTAACGCTTTCTAACAGCTCTTCGGCCTCTTCAACAAAAATATCGAAAAAGATTTGCTCTTCTTCACTTTGAGGCGTCAAAACGATGGGCGCTTCGGCCATTTTTTCATTTACCGAATGAATGGTTTGCAGCGTACTATCAATGCTACTGTTACTTTCGGCAATGTCATAAGCAGTGTCATCAACAAGTTCTTGATCTGTATTTTTAACATCAGAATATTGCGCTGTGCTTATGTCCTGCTGCTGCTCAGAACCATAAAATAGTTGTTTATGTAGCGCGCGGTAGCTGAATTCATCACCCAACTGCTTACTAAAAGCCTGAGCACAAGCCACCCATAACGGTACAAGTGCAGGATAATCTTGACTGTCATTTTCAAAGGTAATTAATAGCGTTGGATAAGCGCCTAACACATCACCGATAAGCTGCTGTATGTCTGCAGACGCTACAATTGTATTATCCAAAATACGGTTGAGCATATTTTCTATCGACCAGGCTAGCTCAGCGCTATAATTAGCACCAACCATACGACCCGAGCCTTTTAAAGTATGGAAACCGCGACGAATATCAGTTAACTGGCTTAAGTTATCAGGAGTAAGCTGCCAATGCTCATATAAGGGCACAATTTCTTCTAGAACTTCATTGGCCTCTTCTATAAATATCTCTTTGATATCAGGATCAGCATCGTTAGCATCTGTCGGTAGCGACTGCGCCGCTGTCATAAATGGGGTTAATACGTCTGGTATCTCTAAATCCGTTAATGAGGCTGAAAAGTCTGTTTCTACTTCAAAAACTTCGTCAAAGTTACTAACAGAGTCATTTATGTCTAGAGTATCAACTTGTTCGATATTTAAGAATCTCTCATCTGTCGATTGCGTACCCTCATCTAGTACCGCATTATTTTTTTCAACCTCACTTGTAGAGAAATTATCATCAAGCACTTCTAAGCCTGTATTGATAGGTTGCTGGCTTATTAAGTTATTGCTTTGCAAAATAGTAATGGCAGGATCAAAACTTGGTGGGTTCTGTGCTGCAAAATCAGCCAACATCGCTGGTAGATGCTTAGTGGTTTCTGTCACAAGTGCCACGACCTCATCGGTCACTGGTAGGGTTTTGTCCAACAGACGGTTGAGTAGGTTTTCAATAGACCAGGCCATCTCACTGATACTAAAAGCGCCAACCATACGCCCTGACCCTTTCAAGGTATGAAAGCCTCTGCGCACTTCAGTTAATGGCGTTAAATCTTGCGCATCTTGCTGCCAAATGGGTAAGAAATCCTCTAAATCAGCGACGACCTCTTCCACCTCTTCAATAAAGATCTCACGAATATCTTCATCAACATCAAAGTTATCGTGCTTAAGCTCACTGCGAGCATTTAATAAAGCGGCACTTTCTTTTTTATCGCTATGGTTTGTGTTATCGGTTAAATCAATGTCTTCATTAGCAACAGTAATAGGCGCAATCTCGCCACTATCATCGTAGCGCAGTACATCATTTGTCGCTTGCTTTTGCGTTAAAAAGGTATCATTAACGGTTTCAGGCGCAGCTATATAGCCACTAAGTAGTGTCGCCGCCTTGTCGATATATTCATGAGCTTTGCTTAATAAGGGTTGATCAAAGACCTGCTGCGCAAGATAGTCGAGCAGCAATTCGATAGAGGTTAAACCTTCGGCTAAGGCTTCGGTGACATCCCAGCTCAGTACGGCAATATCATGGGTGGTTAATTGCTCGAATATATCTGCTATGTTATCGGTTGCCTGGCGGATAGATGACAGGCTCATACTGTCAAAAGCTTCGCCAATGTTAGAAAAATCTGCAGCGTCTGGTAATAGTGCTAGGTCTTGGCGCTGAATATAATCACTAAAGCCTTGCTTAACGTCTTCAACAGCAATACGCAGCTCGCGCAGCTCCTTATCGTCTGTCTTAATTTTTTGGCTACTTTCTACTTGCACGCTATCCATGTCATCATGAGTAATGACGTCAGCCGCAGGTATAAAAGAAGCCGCGCTTCCTATTTTACTTAAGATAACTTGTTCGGTATTGTAGATAGCATTGTGTAATTCTTGGAGACGCTGCTCAATTTGCCACTGCTGTTGTGATTGCTCTTCTACCACTCCAGTTTGGGCAATTAAGTCACGTTCTATATCTGCTAGGATAGATGCTGCTTGCGAGGCAAATGATGTCCAACCACGACTTCCTAGCTGATGGCTGATTTGTTGGAGTGGTTTAATTAGGATTTGCGGCTTATCAAAGTTAAAAATCAGCGTATCAATATCACTTAAGATGCGCGGTAAAAAGCGTGTTTCGACCTCTTGCGGCGCTACGCTTTGCAGCATAACTTGCGTGCTATCGCTCTGTTTGGCAAGGCTACTGATTTCGATATAAATATTCGCTATCAGCTCGTTGATAACTTTTGCCGATAGCGCTTTTTGATGGGTGCTTGCCTCTATTAACGCATCAAATTGACTCAATAGCGCGGCGTAATACTTAGGTCGCGGCGTTTCGTTATGGGCAAGGTCATGTAGCCAAGCTTCAGTCAAATACCAAAGACGCTGCAAATCGTCATCTTTTGCGGTTTGCCATAAGTATTGAGCGACTTTTTCTAAAGTCGCCAGTATAGAAGCGTCATTGGTATCAGCAGCAAGTAACGCTTGCGCTTGTTGACGCCAAACCAATAGCAACTGCTGATACTGCGCCTGGTCTAAACTGACCATTGCCGTACTGACGGGTAGCGCAATATCAACAATATCGTTAGTGGCAATGCTAGCAAGACTGTCCTCTTTAGAGTCTAAAGAAGCGTCTACAAGGTGATCGGTCGCTATATCATAACGCGCTAAAACTTGGGTAAGCTCAGCTGATGTTTTATTTATTAAAGCGCTATGAAAATTGCTCGTACGTGCGTAATAAACCAGCTCACCCGTAAGCAGTCGATGCGCTATGTGACCTATACGGCTCGCATCAGCATCTAAGCTATCGATTTCTGTCCTTGCAAGTAAGCTGAGCTTAGTAGCCAAATTTGCCAATATCGGCAAGTTAATCATGATCAAAGCGCCACCAATCTGATGATAGCTCTGTGTCATCTGCTCATAATCAGCGCTTTTTTCACCCAATTGCCAGCCATCAGCTATCTGTGATAATTGCTGATCAAACAGTGGCAGTAACCACTCAAGTGTCACCATGTCGTTGGGCTGGTTTTTCATAGATGTATCCTAACTCGTCTAGGCGCTAATTTAGGCACTGGTTTTTTGCCAGGCGTTAATCTGTGGGTGCGCAATACGGCGCATGTTTGAAGGACGCCAAAATAACGCCTCACCTGGAGCCAATATAATATAACCGCCTACTGCGCACTGCTCTGATAGCCGCGCTAATATATCGCGCTGATCAAACTTACGAAAATAAAGCAGCATGTTTTGGCAGACAATGACTTGTTGTAAATGCGGCGTTGGCGGTTTTTTGTCGATAATGTTGTGTAAAGCAAAGCGTACACGCTGTTTTAGCGTTGGCATCACCTGCCAGTGGGCTCGAGCGTTTTTCTCTGTATTTTTTTGCGTAGACACAGGCAGAAAACGTAATTGTTCAACGATACTTGTTGGTCGTAATAGTTGAATAAATTGCTGGCAATCTTGCGGAATCAAAGCCAGTTGCTTATTATCATACTGACCTAAACGTGCTTTTTTTAATGCCTGCTGACTGACATCAGTCCCTAATATGCTGTAATTGGTCAGCTGGCTTGCGGCCAAACTCATGTCCAGCGTCCAAGTTTCTTGCCCACTGGCACAGCCGACGCTCCAGATACGGAATGAATCATCAGGATTGCTGGCGTCAATACTAGCGCTGCTATCATTAGTATTGCAGCTAGTACTAGCAGCGATTAGCTGCTCTCGTTGCCACTGTAAGGCGTAATCAGTGATAAACTATATAGAGGGCAAATGGCGAAAAAAGCGACTTTCATGAATGAGCACTTTATCTAACAATTGCTGGCGCAGCTCATGATTAATCGGTAATTGATGCCATAATTGTCTGTTGCTCAAACCATAGGCCAGTGCCGTTTGACTGACGGCGTTGACCAACCATTTACGTTGAACATTTGGCAATATAAAACCAATCTCTTGCTCTATATAGCGTTGCCATTGCTCAGTATCAAAAGCAACATCATCCCACAAAGCTTCTGCTATCAAAGCATCGGCTTTATTAATCATCAGACTGTCTTTTTGAGTATGATTATTCACGTGACCTGCTATTAATAGTGTTGCTCAACAGAAAAACGAGTAGAGCAACTGCTTGGTTAATATTTCAATATCACAATCATAAGCTGATAACTAGAGATTACATGCTCGCCGAAACACTTTCATCGATCTCTAAATACTCATCTTCGCTAAACTCTTGCTCTAACTGCTCATCATCATTAGAAATCTTAAAGCCGGTGACCGATTCTTGCAGTGCCGCCGCCATTTCACTAAGCTCACCGATAGAGCGCGCGGTCGCCATCGAACCAGACGAGGTTTGCGAAGTAATATCTTGAATAATATTCATGGTGTGCGAGATGTGACCAGCAGACTCAGCCTGTTGTAGAGCGGGCGTTAGAGATGTTTTGAATCAGGTCAGCCAAGGTATTTGAAACCGTTTGCACCTCTTCTAGTGCCTCACCCGCATCTTTTGCCAAGCGCGCTCCGCGTACGACTTCAGAAGTTGTTGATTCCATCGACATAACCGCTTCACTGGTATCGGCCTGAATGGTTTTTACCAGCGTTTCGATCTGTTTGGTTGCGTTGGCTGAACGCTCAGCAAGACGCTGAACCTCGTCGGCAACAACCGCAAAGCCTCGACCTGCTTCCCCTGCCATCGATGCCTGAATCGCAGCGTTCAATGCCAAGACGTTGGTTTGGTCAGCAATATCGTTAATTAGACCAACGATATCACCAATCTCTTGCGAAGACTCACCGAGACGCTTGATACGTTTTGAGGTTTCTTGAATCTGATCACGAATCACGTTCATACCTTCTATCGAGCGCTGTACAACTTCCGCACCGTTATAAGCAATGGCAACCGAACGCTGTGCAACCGTCGCCGATTCTGAAGCGTTATTTGACACTTGGTCAATCGAGACTGTCATCTCATTAATCGCCGCAGATACCCCAGCAATTTCTTGTGCTTGGTGCTCTGAGGCTTCAGCAAGCTCAACTGCATTCATCTGCGTTTGCTCTGAGGACTGCGAGACACGCTCAGCGGTACTATTAATAACCAGTACCAATTGGCGTAATTGGTCAATTGCAAAGTTCACAGAGTCAGCAATCGCACCGGTAAAATCTTCCGATACCGTCGCGTTTACTGTTAAGTCACCATCTGCCAAATCGCCCAACTCATCTAGTAGACGCAAAATTGCAATCTGGTTACGCTCGTTCTCTTCTTGAATCTGGCGCGCGCGCTCAGACTCCGCTTCTGCTTCTTGACGACGGCGTAAGGTTTCTTTTTCAATCAATAAACGCTCTGAGCCGCCGCGTTGTTTGAGTAATTGGTATAAAGCAAATAAAATGCCCAGTACACCTACCACAAAAACAATCACAGGCAAGATGACTGATTGATTAAAATTGCTTAAATATTGGCTGACCGACGACAATGAATTGACCAGCCAAAACAGACAAGCCACGCTCACTAAAGCACAAAGCCCTAATAACAGCTTCCATTTACTATTAGCATCTGTCGTTGTTTTATTCGTACCAGCTACAGGGTTATTTATAACATCACTCATCGTGCCTATTCCTTTCAAACAATCGTCAAAGTCGTATCGTGACTGACTCTGAAATCATATTGCCATCAAAACAACAGTGATTCACAAAGCCTGTATGAATGCTGACATCTCATCAAACCATGTCAGCCTTTGTTCTTTTCTTGCTTTAATAAACACCCCGTTAATAATCGAAGTGTTTATTAAGGTTGATGTATTTACCAAAAATCAATATTTAGAAAAAACAGCTAATTACTAGTTACTCACAGCCACTAGATGGCAGCATCGGTATATTGCAAATCCTGTGCCAGCAGACTTGGCATAAATACATACCAATCTTGCTCATCTTTGACAAACTTACCGTGATTATAAGGCGCAAACGGCGAGCTCGGTTCAAGCGCTTCTGCTCGATATTGGTCTTGGGTAAACTGCTCAATGCCCAGCACCTGATCGACCAGCAGTCCTGAAAACAGATTATCATGGTCAATCACAATGACTTTACGCTGGCTCATTTGTGGCAATCGGCTGGGCACTTGTAAAAACCGCGACAAATCGGTTAACGGCAACAAGCGCCCGCGGATGTTGGCGATGCCGAGCATCCAAGGCTTTACTAAAGGTAAGCTGGTATATTCTGGCATGGATAATACTTCTGATACTTGACCCATTGGTGCCACCAAACGCTGACCGCCAATTTCAAATACCACGCCTTGCCAATCAAACTCTTTGCCGCCGCGGCGACCACTTTTACGCGCGCGTGCTAAGTCTGCTATACGCAGCAGCTCAATAAATCCTCTGGATGCCACAAGCTACCCCATTACTTTACGAATTATCTGGACCAAACCACTTTCATCAATCGGTTTGGTGATATATTCTTTAGCGCCTTGACGCTTACCCCATACTCGATCTGTTTCTTGGTTTTTGGTACTGATCATAATAATAGGGATATGAGCAGTCGTTTTACCGCGCGTAATTTTGCGGGTTGCCTGAAAACCATTCATCTCAGGCATTACCACGTCCATCAAAATGACGTCTGGTAGATGGTCGACGGCCATCTGACAACCTTGCTCTCCATTGCTCGCTTCTAATACTTGAAAGTTATTTTTAGAAAGCATGTCGCGAAATTTCGCCATCTCAGATGGCGAGTCGTCAATGACTAAAACAGTAGTCATAGGTATTTCCTTTATTTTTGATGATATCCATCAGGATATATTGTTAAAACAAACCGATTAAAAATAAATCGTATTGATTGAATGCCAGTATTATTTTCATCAAGATAAAAATTAAGCAGCAAGCGCTCACTATTAACCTGAATAACCGAACTTATAATATTTTTATAGCAGGTCTTTAACGGGCTGCTATTCACGTTACTGATTATTTAGCGATACTGGTTAATCGCCTCAAAAAGCTCATCTTTACTAAATGGCTTGGTCAAATACTCATCAGAACCAACAATGCGCCCGCGAGCTTTATCAAACAAACCATCTTTCGATGACAACATAATCACCGGTTTGCTCGCATAATCTGGATTATTTTTTATCAAGGCACAAGTCTGATAACCATCTAAACGCGGCATCATAATATCTACAAAAATGATATCTGGATTGTTATCAACAATCTTCGCTAAGGCATCAAAACCGTCAATCGCGGTGACGACTTCACAACCTGCTTTTTGCAATAAAGTTTCTGCGGTACGGCGAATGGTTTTTGAGTCATCGATTACCATTCAAAATCAGTAAATAAGAGTAATCATTTCACCGCCTCATAATTCCCTATATAATAAAAATTCGTTGACAAGGGTGATCGCTATGACAGGTTTTATAGATTTAAGGCGTTTGAGGGCTAAATTTTCAAGCACCATACTTTTAGCTTTTAGCCCATTAAAAAAGAGTGCGTATCTTTTGGGCGCGGCGCTGCTTATCGCCTGCCAGCCCTCCCCGCCTACGTCAGAACCTGTCACAGCTGAAAATAGCGAGGCCTTTGACACGCCCCTGCTCATACGTGCTGATAGCATTACGATGACCCCTGATCATATCCTAAGCGTCAAACCAACCCGTTATCAGCCGAGCCTTGGCTTAGAAGGTGAGATTGAGCCTATCAAACAGGTAAACCTAATTGCTGCCCAAGCACTGACGGTAGAGCAGGTGTTGGTGAAAAAAAATCAACGGGTCGAAAAAGGCGCACCATTATTCACCGTTCGACGGCAAGCAGCGCCTATTGAATCAACAGAGTCATCTGAACAAGCCGATGATGAAGTAGCAACTTCCTTAGAAGTAGAAGATGAAGTAGTAGATAATAAAGGTGCGGCCACTGAACCAAAACCGTCTGCCGTCAACAGTACTCAAGCGGCGCCAAAAGATTCCACTGCTAAGAATTCAGATAACATAAAACCCAGTACAGAAAAAAATGGTGAGGATGTTAAAGGAAATTCTGCTAGTGCTAGCAATAACGACTTAGACAATAACCAAGCTTCTAAGCATACAGAAACGGCGAATAATTTGATAACGGTACGGGCAAGCTTCGCAGGTCATATCGAAAAGCTATACGTCAAAAGCGGCCAACAAGTAGCACCGCGTCAACCTCTTTTAAAGCTTAGCGACGGGACGGAGCTGCATTTTAGCGCAAGCTTACCGATTGAAGCCAAATCACAAATCTCCGTTGGACAAACGGTTAACTTCACGGCGGAAGGCTTGATAGATAAATTTACCGGTCAGGTCAGTAAGCTGACAGTCACTGAGTTACCAAAGCAGCTATTGGTTTATGTCAATGTGGTTGATAATGAAGTCAGTCGCAACCAAATACGACCTGATATGCAGGTGACTGGGCGCGTTGACTACGGACAAATAGAAGTTGGAACCATTGTTCCTAAGCGCGCGCTGCACAATGTTGACCTAACCGTGCTGCACAAACCGCCTTATAAGCCGCTGCGTCCTTTGCATGCTAACGTTTGGATTATCAAACAAGACCAGCGTTTGACGCGCCAGCCCGTCGAAGTTATCGAGTATGACCCCTTGACTAAGCAGTATTTAATTGCCGGTATTACCAATGACAGTTTGATTTGCTTGGCAAACTTACCGGTGGAATCTGAAGGAAAAAAGGCGGTAGTTTCATAAGCGCCAAAGCTCGTAGTTACATTGTGTAGAAACATTAACAAAGCCTATCTTGTTTAATAACATCCTGTTTAGGCAATATAGCGTAAACTAATAGGGATTACGCTTTGAGTGAGAATGAACTAAGAGTTAAGGGCTTTGAAAATTTAGGGCGTGCTTATTTACAAAAACAGTTTTATAAAGACAGCATTTGTAGATAGGCACTTTTAAAGCAGTATTTTTAAACAGCATTTTAAACAAACTATAACAACAACTAGAGGAAAAATTATGAGTAAGCAAATTTTATTAATTGAAGACGATCCAGATTTAGCCGAATTAATCAGCGATTATCTGACCATGAACTATTATGATGTACATCATGCAGGACTAGGTCAAGAAGGTTTGGACTTGTTAGACGCTAAAGAGCGTGACATCGATTTGGTGGTGCTAGATTTGATGCTGCCTGATATGGATGGCATGCAAGTTTGCCAAAAGATACGTGGCAACAAAAACAACATGACCAATAAAGTGCCGATTATTATGCTAACGGCGAAAGGCGATACCACAGACCGTGTATTAGGTT
Organism: Psychrobacter faecalis; assembly: GCF_016107575.1. Taxonomy (GTDB): domain Bacteria; phylum Pseudomonadota; class Gammaproteobacteria; order Pseudomonadales; family Moraxellaceae; genus Psychrobacter; species Psychrobacter faecalis. The sequence continues at coordinate 19,536 of NZ_JABAST010000026.1, forward strand.
TAGAGATGGGCGCCGATGATTATATTGCCAAACCCTTTGAGCCGCGCGAACTACTCGCGCGTATTCGTGCCGTCATTCGTCGTCATGAGCAGCCAAATCAAGCTGACAGCCAGTCAGATAGTTTAACGTTTGGGCGCCTAAGCGTTTTTCCTGACAGTCATGAAGTCACTATCGATGATCAACCAGTCCGTTTGACGACGCATCAATTTCAGCTGCTGCATTACTTTGCTACCCACTCGGGCAAAGTGTTAAACCGTGAGCAATTATGGCAAGCGATGCCAAACGATGATAGCTCGGATAATATTGATCGCGCCATTGACGTGCATATTTCGCGCTTGCGTGCGTTAATCGAAGACAATCCGCGCCAGCCAAAACGTATCATTACCGTACGCGGTGTGGGTTATCAATTCGCTACCGATCAGGTATAGTTAGCACATGCAATCAAACGCTATTAAACTAAGCCCGTATTGCGATAAACTTATTAAAATAAAATGAATAAAATGGTTATAAGCGTTTGATAATAGAGATGATTTAATGCAACAACTGGGTTTTCGTTCCGTATTTGCCAAACTATTTGCCAGTGTCATGCTGGCACTTATTTTATTTGCGGTAGCGATGGTGTTATTGACCCAGTTGGTACATGACAAAGACGCTGGTATTCGTTCAGAAATCTTAGCCACGCAAATTTTGGGTCAAGTCGACCCATTTTTGCATGAGCTAAATATTGCTGTCAGTAAAGACAACCGTTTACAAGCGCGCTTTATGCTAGCGGTGGTCAAGAAAAGCTTTGATATTTTTGATGAATCACTGCAAGCAAAAATGGGCCTATATGACAATGAAGGTCATTTGCTCATGCAAAGCGACAACAGCGATTTGCCATTAGAATTGCCTGCGCCGCCCTCGCTATTAGCGCGCGTCTTTCCCTCATTTGCCGAAACCTCCCCAACCAAGCAAGCCCAAGTTTATAGTAGCACCGGCTATACGCTATTATACGAATCACGCCTGCCGCCTAAAAAACCTGTCCTCTCTGCCGCCTTAAATTTATTTACTGGTACGCTATTGCTGCTGCTTATCATGGCAGGGGTGCTTTGGTGGATTGCGCGTACCATTACTTGGCGTATCAATCAGATGAGCCAACAAATGGCGCAATTGGGCGACGGCGACTTTACGGTGCGAGTCAATGCCCGCGGTAATGATGAGATTGCATCGCTTGCGCGCGGCTTTAACCAAGCAGCACAAAAAATTGAACACCTAATCAATGCCAATAACCTGCTATTGGCGCACGCCTCGCACGAGCTGCGTACGCCCATCACCCGTATTCGCTTACAGATTGAGATGATGGATATGCTGGCGGGTGCATTGCCGAGTGATACCAAAGAAAAATTTGATAAGCGTGCCCAAGCTATCAATCGCGATTTGTCTGGATTAAACGATTTGGTCGAGAGTATTTTGCTGGTCAGTCGTTTAGATGCTGGACACGCGCTACAACAAGTTGAGCATTTGGACTTATATGATTTAGTAAACCAAGAACGCCAGCATTATCCTCAAGCAACCTTGATTGGCGAGCATATCGTCATCGATGGTCAATCATCGATGCTGACCCACTTAATTCGTAACCTATTGACCAATGCTATGCTGCACGGCAAACCACCCGTTACGGTATTACTTTACGGCGTACAAACGCTAGATGAAGCCGACGCTATTCCAGATTATCTTTTGCAAACCATACTGTGTAGCAGCTTTGTCGATTATAACAGCCCAGACTTTGATTATGATGAAGAAGCGCCTGATAGCGACCATGCGCTTGAAACTGATCAAAACGCCCAGCAAAATGCTGATGCCACAATTACTAACGATAATATTGTTCCTAGCGATAATAAAGCCACCTCAACATCAACGTCGACAGAAGAAGCGTCGACCGCAGCGTTACTACCTGCGCCAGTGATTTATAAAAATGGTGAAAGCATCACTGTGGATGCTGAGATTGATGGCAATACGAATAGTGATAACAGCACAGATACTGATAAATCATCGACGGCAAAAACTATTGACTCATCTAATGAGCTAAACAATGACCTAAGTAGCACCACTGAGACCGAAGCCATTGTCGAGCCGTCGTTATTACTTACCTATCAGCGCTTTACTACCGATTTGACAGAAAAAATTAAAAAAGTTATTTGGCGCGCGGTTCCTGAACAACAAGAAACATCCATCGACGACATCGATGACAAGACTATCAATAAACAGATAGAAGAAGCGGATAAAAGCGTTAGTACTGAGAAGGATGACGCCAAAAGTGCCACCAAAGACCCTAATAAAGAAAACGTTAATAAAGAAAACGGCGACACGGCAAACGCTACCCGCAAAGAGGGCATATTTAGTAAACATCTCAAAAAGCCGAAAGCTGAGCCAATACGCCCGCTACCGAAATTTGCGGTGCTGGCGGTGATTGATGAAGGCGAAGGTATCCCTGAAAATAAACGCGAAGAAGTCTTTAGCCCCTTTGTACGCTTACAGCAAAAAAATAAAGGCTCGGGGCTTGGTTTGTCGTTGGTTGCCCAGATAGTTACGGCGCACCAAGGCCGTATCATTACAGATACCATTAATGGTCATACGCGATTTTTAGTGGTATTACCCGTCAAGCACGACCCTCATTATCAACATGACAGCCGTCACTAATCTCATCAGCTAACCAATCTACCGCCAAGATTATCTGTTAATCATGGATGTCCATATCCAAAACGCTGCATAATATGCTATATTAGCGCCCCTTATTATAGGGTTATTGAAGGTTGATTTTAATTTGCGCACAAATACGCAAAAGAGCCTGCAACCGCTTCATAGCCATTAAAATATTTATTAAATTTTGAGCATTCCATGAGTGACATGATTGTCTTAAACGATGTGACCAAAAGCTTTTTAAGCGACCGGTCTATAAAAGATAAAGACGGCAAGCCACATTGGTTTACTGCGGTTGAGCCGACATCTTTAACGGTAAAACAAGGCGAAATCTTTGGTTTAATGGGTTATTCGGGCGCGGGTAAGTCTACCTTATTACGCCTGATTAATTTACTTGAGCGCCCAGACTCAGGTCAAGTCATCATAGATGGTACCGATTTGACCACCTTATCGGCCAGTGACTTACGTATCGCCCGCCACAATATCGGTATGATTTTTCAGCAGTTTAACCTGATGTCTAACCGTACTGTCTATGATAATGTCGCCTTTAACTTAACGGTGGCAGGTTATCCGCGTGCCGATATTTATAAGCGTGTGATGGACTGCTTAGAAATCGTTGATTTGACTGACCGTGCTGGGCACTATCCTGCGCAGCTATCAGGCGGACAAAAACAGCGTGTTGGTATCGCCCGTGCGATCGCGCCGAGCCCAAAAGTATTATTGGCTGATGAGCCGACCAGTGCGCTTGATCCTTCAACCACGCGCAGCTTATTGACTTGTCTGCGTGATATTAATGAGCAGCTTGGCGTCACCATTGTCATCGTCACCCATGAGATGAGCGTCATTCGTAGGCTATGCGACCGCGCCGCATTGTTACATCAAGGGCAGTTGCTCGAGGTTGCCGATATCCGCGACGGTCTGATTCAGGCCACGACCCCGATTGGCAAAGGCTTGGTTCATGAAGATTAAGAGGCAGGAGAATAGACATGTTAACTGGTGCTGAATTATCCGCCTCATTGGACAAGCTGCTTGCGCTACGTAAAGAAATTTTGCAGGCGTTTGTAGATACCTTTATTATGCTAGGTATCTCAACGACGGTCGCCATCGTTATCGGCGGTCTGTTTGGAGTATTCTTGTTTTTATCCAGTGATCGGCAGTTTCTGCAAAATAAAACCTTGTATGGTGTCCTTGGTGCGATCACCAACTTTATGCGCGCCTTCCCGTTTGTGATTTTGATGATTGCCATGAGTCCTTTTACCAAAGCCATCGTTGGCACGGGTATTGGACCAATTGCCGCGTCACTAGTACTGGCGATTGCCGGTTCCTTTTACTTCGCACGCTTGGTCGAGCAAAATCTGCGCGAAGTACCACGCGGCATTATCGAAGCAACGGAATCTATGGGTGCCCGCCCCTTGACCATCATCAAAGTATTGCTTAATGAAGCGCGCTCAGGTTTGGTATTGTCCGTGACCATTTTATGTATCAGCTTACTGTCGTTTTCGGCGGCGGCGGGTATGATTGGTGGTGGGGGTTTGGGCGATTTGGCCATTCGTTACGGTTACTATCGCTATCAAACTGAGGTGATGGTCTTTATCGTCGTGATGCTATCGATTATGGTCATCGGTATTCAGGCATCTGGTAATTGGATAGCTACCCGTTTAGATAAACGTTAAGCCAAAGTTTTAGTCTTTACCCTCTCTATTATGGTGATTTCACCTTTTATTTTGAGAGGCAAAGACTGTTTAATATGAATAATACTCAAGGTTTAATGCCGATTCATCCTAAGCAAATGCTTGACTTTGTAACTGATTCCCTTTAATTTTGATACTATCTTAACAGCCTTTAACTTAGCAGCATTACTATTCATAATGTTGCTTTTTTAATGCGGATTTTTACTGTTGACATTTAATCCCTATTCCCTCCCCCTTATTAAGGAAGTTTCATGAAATTAACAGATATCAGCCGTCAACTCGCGACCGCATTGGCCACCGTTGGCGTATCAGGCCTTGTATTGGTCGGTTGTAATAACTCATCAGCACCAGAAGCTAGCAAAGAGCCAGTCACTGAAGGTGCTACTGAATCAACGACGACAGAAACGGCAGCGGGCAACGATATCGATCCTGAACATAGCAAGATTGTGATCGGTACCACTGAAGGCGATTTTGCTGATATGGTTCGTAACCAAGTAAAAGGCTCGTTAGAAGCGCAAGGCTATGAAGTTGAGCTGGTCACCTTTACTGATTATGTACGTCCAAACATTGCTTTAGCTGATGGCGATTTAGACATCAATATCTTCCAACATAAGCCTTATCTTGATACCTTTAAAAAAGAGAATAATCTTGATTTGGTTGAAGTCTTCCAAGTGCCAACTGCGCCACTTGGCATCTATACTGGTAAAAAGACCAAGCTTGACGAAGCCTACAAAGGCATGAGCGTTTCTGCGCCTAATGACCCAAGTAACTTTGCTCGTGCATTGGTCATGATGGATGAGCTTGGTTGGATTACCCTAAAAGACAACATCGATCCTCTGACCGCATCAAAAGCAGATATCGCTGATAACAGCAAGTACGACATCAAAATCATTGAGCTAGAAGCAGCCCAGCTGCCACGTGCGCGTGATGAAGTAGACTTTGCTGTTATCAATGGCAACTACGCAACCGATGCGGGTATTAAGCTGACTGAAGCGCTATTCCAAGAGCCAAGCTTTGCTTATGTCAACTGGTCTGCCATCAAAACTGCGGATAAAGATAAGAAATGGGTCAAAGACGTGACCAACGCTTATAACTCAGAGGCCTTTAAAAAGTATGCTCACGATAGCTTCCCAGGCTACAAATACCCAAAAATCTGGGGTGAGAACACAGCTACTGCTGCTGCAGCCCCTGCAACCGCTGCTCCTACAACAGATACTGCACCAGTTGCCGAAGCTGCTGCTCAATAGTTAATATTAACCATTGTAAAAACGATTAATTCGAATAAATAAAACGTTTTTACAGTTAAAATTGCCTTAATTTGAAAAAGCCCATTATTTTGAATAGTGGGCTTTTTTGCTCTTAAATTTTATTGAATGGGTACAATCAACGACTCGCAATGACGTTACAGCCTGTTTGTGGTTTGTAGGAAAGCGTCACTTACTCTTTCACTTAGCCTATTTTCTTTTTATAGTGGCTAAGCTTAATAGAGAATGTGCCTTAATATAAGCTTTGATTTAATAAAAATCGACGCTTAATAAAATCTAAGAAATTTATATGTCTGCTCAAATTCTCTATTAATAACGATAAGAACCATTAATAAATCACAAAAAAACAAGGATAATAATATGCGTGCTAAAACTTATAATATTCGCACCGCTGGACAAGCGAACATTCCGGTACTCGGACTGGGTACATGGCAATCAACGGGACAAGACTGTATCGATGTGGTCAGCCAGGGGCTACAAATGGGCTATGAGCATATTGATACTGCCCAAGCTTATGATAATGAAGTCGAGGTGGGAAAAGGCATTAAGCAATCAGGCGTCGCGCGTGATAAGTTCTTTTTAACGACGAAAATATTTCCTGATGACATGAAGTTTGAACCAGAAAAACTTATCGCTGCGGCCAAGCGCTCGCTAGAAAACTTAGATACTGATTATGTTGATTTACTGCTGCTGCATTGGCCTGATGATCGGGTGCCTTTGTCTGAAACGATGCCAGCGCTTTGCGAGCTACAAAAACAAGGGCTGACTCGTAATATTGGGGTATCTAACTTTAATATCGCCAATATTATCGAGGCTAAAAAATATGCTGATGTGCCGATTGCGGTTAATCAGGTTGAGTTTCATCCCTTTATTAAGCAAAACACCCTGCAGACTTTTTTAAACAATCACCATATTTTATTAGAAGCTTACTCGCCGCTTGCTCGTGGTGATGTGTTTGATAATGAAATCATTAAAGACATTGCTGATAAGCATGGGATTACACCAGCGCAAGTTTCACTAGCGTGGATTTTATCTGATAAGGCACGTATTGCCATTCCAAAAACCTCTAACCCCGACCATTTACAAGGCAACTTAGATGCTGTCAAGGTAACGCTCAGTGCGGATGAGCTTGAGAAAATCGGTAGCTTAGCGCGTAGCGATGGGCGTAAAATTAAGCATCCAGATTATTCACCAGAATGGGATGATTAGTAAGCTATAGTAATGTAAAAATGAAAATAAGCACAAAAAAGCCAGTGATAAAGGTCACTGGCTTTTTTTATGTTTAATACTTTTTACGATAACTATTAATAATTGTATTGTCAGCGTTGTTACTGCTGCAAAGTATCGGTCTTATGCACTTTTTCGGCAGGATTGTATTGCTCAGAAGAAGGTATGGCGCCGTTACGATTGTTTTCTTTCATCGATTTGGCCACTTCTGGCGGCATATAGTTTTCATCATGCTTGGCCAATACTTCGCCTGCGACAAAGGTATCACCTTGCATTTTACCCGTTGCTACCACGCCTGAGTTTTCAGCGAATAAATCTGGCAATATACCTTGATAGGTCACCGGCACGGTTGATTCAAAGTCGGTGATCGCAAACTCCACGCTTAACGGGTCGTCTGGCGCACGTTGGACACTACCGGCAACGACCATACCACCAGCGCGGATACGCTTATCCTGAGGCGCTTCACCTTGCGCAATGGCGGTGGCGTCAAAGTAGTAATCGGTCTGTTGCCCAATGGCATAAATCACCAATACCACGGCAATCGCCGCCCCTGCAAGCGTAAACATAACCCACATCAGTTTTTTGCGACGAACTGCGTTCATACCACTACCTCATTGATGAGTCGCTGTTCTACAAACCACTCGTCTGCAAAACAGAAAATATTAAAGAAATGCTTATTGGACTGACTTAATGATAAGCCCGTCTAACCGTACTTTTCTAATACCTATATGGTAGCATTTTTTGCCCAAATCAATAAGCCCCCCTAGCAACCGATGCGGTCATATATTTACCAGTAAGGCATTATTATTTGATAGGCTAAAAATTTGATATTAAAAAGAATTTTTTAAGAAGATTTGTTTAGGATGGTTGTTTGGTTTTAGAATTAGGGGTCTTGGCAGCGCGCTGTGCTTGACGAGCTTGCTGAATGGATAGCTGCTTGATAAGCGCTTGGCGTTGACGGCGGCTATAAATAATAAAAAACAGCATCACGCCAACCGTAATTGCCCAGCATGACCAGACAAACACGCCATGCTCACCCATGGCAACAAACTCAGAGACGCTATAAAAGTAAGGCTGCATTTTATTTCCCTAGCCGTTATTTGCTTGGTTTATGGTTGTATTTTAGGATTATTTATTTTGGCTACGAACGTATTCTTTGACCCATGCTTTGCCTTGGTCGCGATATAAAATCAGGGTATTGGTCCGATAAATGGCCAATGAAGCGACCAGTAAATAACTACCAATAATCATCAGTAGTAAGGGCAGCCACATATCTGCCGACATTTTTGGTGCCGCCGTCAGGGTAAAGGTTGAACCTTGGTGCAAGGTATTCCACCACTGCACTGAGTACTTGATAATAGGCAAATTCACCGCGCCAACGATAGACAAAATAGCCGCCGCTTTACCGCGATTGGCGGTATGTTCAAAGGCCGCAAACAACGCCATTACCCCAGCATACAAAAACGCCAAAATGAGCATAGACGTCAAGCGTGCATCCCAAACCCAATACGTCCCCCACGTCGGTTTTGCCCATATAGAACCTGTGAGTAAACTAATCACACAAAGCAAAAACCCCATCGGAGCCAGTGCCTGAGCTACAAGGCTTGCGGTCTTAATTTTCCATACCAGATAAATGACACCAAGTACCGCTAAGGCAAAATAAATAGAGATAGCGAGACTGGCAGCGGGTACATGGATGAAAATAATGCGATAGCTATTACCTTGCAGATAATCCGGCGGCGCAAATGCCAAGCCCCAAACGCTACCGATGAACAGACAGAGACCGGCTAATATCGCGAGCCACTTAACCCAAGGTGCAAAGATACGAAAAAACTGCTTAGTACCCACAGTGGTCAAAAAGACCTGCCAAATGCGTTGCCACAGGCTAGGAGATGAGACATTATTCAGGTTGGGCATGGGAATAAACCTATTGCGCAGCTGGTGATTATCGAGTAAAACGCATGATTCATACGCCTACCCGCTAACTTGCTGACGTTAAACGCTGGATAGAATCTACACGTGATTATTTGTTGAATAGCCTATTATAGCAAAGTTGCCAGTTTTCATCATGCTGTTAAGATAAAGGGCTTTCATCAGAAAAGGTATATAGTCGATACTAAATGAAAAGGATAGACAATACTATGCCGGGTGACTGGTGCAAATTTTTCTTGCTTGCTGTGCCTACGCCGACAGAGGCGACGAAAAATTTATCCCAGCCCCGCTGCCTCTTTTTAATATTGACCTGAATATAACATGCCAACATTAATTGTTAATTTAACCATGCCATTTTTAACGTCATTGCAATCACCCATGGCATCACCAGTATCGAAATGATGCTACCTGCTAATAATAACGCTAAAATCGGCAAGCCGTTGAGACCTGTGGCAAATAAATCAATCGCACCAGTAGCAAAAATCAATACCGGCAACTGCATCGGTAAGGCAATCAAAGGTACCAGCACCGCGCCGTTTTTTAGTGATAACGTCAAACTACTGGCGACTGCTGACAGCATGAGCAGCATCGGACTACCAGTAATAATAGACGCCATCAATATCCATGCCTCAAACCAGCTTAGCTGAAATAAAGGCACGGCGAGCAAACTTAATACTGCCACAATGCCGCTACTAAAAATCCAGTGAATAACCAAACGAATCAGCACCCATAATGGCAGCGATGCTTTAGCGACGACTAACTGCGCAAGCGTACCATTATCAAGCGCAGGCTTAAACAAGCCATCAACACCCATTACCAGTGACAGTAATGCCGCAATCCACACTGCCGATACGCCAAGGCGTTGTAATAAAGCAGGCTCGCTACCAACCGCTAGCGGAAACAAGGTGATAATCACTAGGAACAGTACCAAAGGATATAGCCACTGCACCGCGCCTTGCTGCTTGACCTGCCATTCACGCCGCCAAAGCTGCATAAAACTGATACCGCGCACAGCAGCTGTATTAACATTTGAAGTATTAGCATCCGAGCTTGTATTCACGGTTTTTACTGCACTGTCAGTGTCTATCATTTATTGGCTCTTCCACTCATGCGTGTCGCACTTATATTGACGCTTGTTGCAGTTAGATTGATGTTCATGGCAGTTATATTGATAGCATTTACACCATATAATCGGACAAATCGAGCACTTGATTGGCAACGCCGACGGCTTGGTGACTGGTCATTAGTATCGCACCGCCAGCCGTAGCAAATTCGCGCAACCTATCTTCCATGCGTGCTACCATATCGACGTCAAGCGCGGTAAATGGCTCATCGAGTAGCCATAAAGGCGTGACCTCAGGCGTTAATAAATAAAGCCGTGCAAGGGTAATGCGCCGTGTTTGCCCCGCAGATAAATGGCTTGAGCTAATCGTTTCAAAACCCTGCAGCCCTACCCATGTAAGGGCGTCATCGATCTCAGCTGTACTTGGACTAATGCCATATAAATTAAGCAAAAAAGTGAGGTTTTGGGCGACGGTCAGGTTTGGATGAATGCCCAATTGATGCGATACATATAAAGGCTGCACGGGTAAGTTTGCTATCCCTTGATAAATAACCTCACCGCTTAGCACTGGCAATAACCCAGCTAATTGCATCAGTAGCGTCGTTTTACCCGTGCCATTAGCACCGACCAAGTGACAAATGCTACCCGCCGCCAGATTGAGCGTCACGCCTTCACATAAAGGAATTTCACCGCGCTGAACCGTTAGCTTATCAAGCGCAAGTAAAGCTGTATTCAGAGCCGTCATCCAAACCTCTCATTTATTTATTAAGCAGCAGGCAATATTCATCACAAACACCGCTGATGTTCGTGGCATAATACTTTATGCTTACTTCAACCCCACAGTATAACAAATTGTCGATTACTATGACCTCAAAACCTATGCAGACTTCAAAAGATAGCCAAAATTTAGACACTCAAAGTGCTACGAGCACCAACCTAACGCTCGACCGCTTAATCGAGGCGCAAGTTGCCTTTATGCAACAATGGCTGCATGCGCAAGCCCAGCCTTTAGCAACACAGGCTTGGCAGTGGTTTGGCGAGCAGCCATTGAGCAAATATATCAGTAGCGATGATTTGCAGCATCTTATTAATGACTGGTTTCTCAAGCAGCCGCTAAGCGAGGTAGTACGACGCGATATTCGTGATATTTTGCATACTATTATTTATCATCCGGTTAATGATAATGTGCCTTTATCAGAATTGGTCGATGACAGCCAAGTTGAGATCCTAGCCAGCTATGTCGGCAGTCATGAAGAGCAGCGTAATATCTTGGTGCATACGCTGGTTGGCAATGAAACCTTTGCTGATTTATTGACGCAAACGCTGTATCACGCTATCAACGATTTTATGGAATCCACGCTAGATAAAGCGGGCCCTGCTGGTAAACTGATGAAACTTGGGCGCAGCTCGTTTGAAAAAGCCACCAACCGCAATCTTGATGAAAAACTGCAGTCCTACCTGCATCGCAATATTAAAGATTTAACACGCCGAGCAGAAGCCAACGCCCAAGCGCATTTAACCAACGAAGAGGTTGCGCGCTTATTGGTCACCGGTTGGGGGCGTATCAAAGAAAAACCAATCAGCGAAATCCAAACCTATTTACGCGATGAGCCAAACGATAGCAGTATCGCGCATATTGAAAATAGTATTCAACAAAGCTACAACCGTCTGCGCCTATCGCCTTACTTGCACAGCCTTGTGGCAGCGAGCGTCGATACTTGGTATAGCAACCATCAGGCCGATAGCATAGCTACTATCGCGGCAAGTTTACACATCGATGAGCAGGCAATAACGCAATTGAGTACCGCCCTGCTCCCTGTCGTCACGGACGCTCTTGAAAGCTCATGGTTTACGGCGCATATAACAGAGATGCTGCAAGCGTTTTATGCGCAGCCTAGTATCAAAGCAGGACTGGTATTTGGCAGCAATTAATCTGCTGTTTTAGCGTACGGTTTTCTTTAAAATTTTATTATTCACCCTTTATTAGTCAGCTATTATCTATGAGCGAATCTTCTAAACTCAGCTTATGGCAAAGAATCAAGCAGTTGCTTAGTATGGCAACTGAACAGGCTACTATTGACGACACGAAGATTGATAACGACTTGGACTTGGACTTGGACTTGGACTCGGACTTGAGTTCAGATTCAAGTCTGACAAAACAGGATAAAAACAACGCTTATCCTTCAAAAAATGAAAGAGATAGTATTCAAACTTATCCTAAAGACAGTGATAATAATGACAATGATGATACGGATATTATCGGCTCTAGCCCTGACTTAAACCATAATGTGAACCGTAACGCAAACCAGAGCGTTGATAGCCACTTTGATAATCACTTCGATGAGGTTATTTATAGCAGCCTTAGTAGCAATCTTGATAGTCGCTTAGATAGCAGCACTGACACTGACACTGATACTGATACTGATACTGATACTGATACTGATACTGATACTGATACTGATACTGACGCTTATTTTGATTTTGATAATGACATAGACAGCATGACGCAGCAAACTGCGCTGAATGACACCCCTATTGTCAATTATCTTAAGCAGTATTTCGACGATCAACAATGGCATTATAACCATTATCGACCTAAAAGCAGTGTCAGCGATAATAACGACAGCCAGCAATCACACTATTTGTCTTTTAGAATGCGCAATAAAAATCTTGATTGCGGCTACCTATTTCGCGTGCAAGAACATAACAACTTGCTAGCGGTCTATGGTGTTTTGCCGTTCTTAATACCCGAAAGCCATCAAAGCGCCGCCATGTTACTGATTACCCAAATTAATTACGACATGCTGATTGGCAATCTCGAAATGGATATCAATGATGGCGAAATACGCTACAAAAACGCCATCGATGTCGAAGCGGTCGGTATGGATGAAAGTACCATTGAGCACTTATTACAAAGTGTCATCGCGATGACCACGGTGACTTATGAGATATTTAGTGAATTGGTCAACAATCAAAATCCTGCTACAGAATTGCAAGATTTACTGATGGCGCTACATCGACAAGAGGATGCGCGCACCTTTTTCTTACCTACGCAGTTTGTTCAGTAATCCATTGCGCAAACTCAGTATTTGTCGCTCTTACAATTACTCACCAATCCTCTACTTTCAAAACGCTTAAACCTCTCTATTCTTTTACCTTCTATTCTTAAATTACTTTTTAAAAGACATACGTTAATACTATGCTAAAAATTGCTTACTCTGATATTTTTCGTTATTCCGTACCCGAAAAACACCGCTTCCCCATGCAAAAATATACGATGATTCCTGAGCGTTTACTGGCCGAAGGGACCATCACTAGCGATAATTTTTTTGCCCCAAAACGTCTGAGCGAAGAGGAGATTTTAACCACGCATACTGCGGACTATTGGCAGCAGCTTAAAACCCAAACCTTACCACGTAAAGAAGCGCGCGCCATTGGTTTTGAGATGACGCCAGAGTTGGTAGAGCGTGGTCGTTATATTGCCCATGCCACCTATGAATGTGCGTTATATGCGCAGCAATACGGCGTGGCGATGAACGTCGCGGGCGGCACTCACCATGCTTTTGCCGATCATGGCGAGGGGTTTTGTGTGTTTAATGATGTTTGTATCGCCAGCAATTTATTATTAAATCGTGGACAGGCACAACGAATCTTAATCGTGGATTTAGACGTGCATCAAGGTAATGGCAACGCCAGTATCATGGCGGATGAGCCGCGCGTTTTTGTCTTTAGTATGCATGGCGCAAAAAACTACCCGTTTCGCAAACAAGTATCAGACTTAGATATCGAGCTGGATAATGATACGGCTGATGCAGAATACTTACAGATATTAGAGGATACGCTGCCACGCTTAATCCATGAGTTTGCACCGGATATGATGTTCTATCAATCTGCGGTCGATGTGTTGGCAACCGATAAATTGGGCAAGCTTAGTCTGACGCTAGAGGGTTGTAAGGCGCGTGATGCGTTTGTCCTACAACAAGCTAAAGCGGCCAATATTCCCGTGGCTATCGTCATGGGCGGCGGCTATTCAGAAGATATTGAAGACGTGGTTGAGGCGCACTGTAATACGTTTCGTTTGGCACAGCAGCTGTTTTTTGCAGAATTGATTGATTAAGGTGTTACTTAGAAAAAGCCATGACCAAATAACGTAAGAAAACTAGAGAGGTTAGCGAGAGTTTAAATGGCAAAAATATTGATTGGTGTAGGAATTTTGCTGGTTATTATCGGCATTATTTGGCTGCTGTTTCCAAATGCATTTTCGTGGCTCGGCAATATGCCAGGCGATATCAAACATACCTCAGGCAATACGCGAGTTTACTTTCCAGTGGTCACCATGATTATTATCAGTATCGTTGCCACTATAATATTAAATCTATTTAATCGCTAAACTTGTTTAAGCGTTAAGTTTATAGCAACGCTGTTATGCCTTGCCAGCCAACCCGAATACCGAGAACGGTAAGAATCAACAAGATAAGCTGACGAAAGCGGGCTTGCGGTAAATAGCGACGCAAGCGAATCCCAACCAACAGCGCAGCGATAGACAATACACTCAGTAAGATAATCAGCTGCCACTCATTAGCACTTAGCGCCCTGATAGGTTCACGTAAGACAATAATTTGCGCAACCTTACCCAAGAAATAGCACATGTTGCCAACTTTGGCGATGGTATGCTTATCGTCACTTGCGGACAGTAAATACATCATGAGTATGGTCGACATAGCATTGGTCGCACCGCCAATTATTCCAGCACTAAGTCCAACGATAATCAACACAGGCTTGGTATTGGGCAGACGGATTTGCTTACCGAGCAAGCTACTGCTGACATAAAAGCCAATCACCGCAGCTAATACCAATAGAATATATGCGCTATCGACCCACAGCAGTAGCTTGGCACCGAGCATACTACCGAGCAGGCTGGTCAATGCCAATAACCAATAGCGCCTACCGTAATAGATGAAATTTTGCCAAATACTGCGTCCGCCACCTGCTAACCACGTCATGGCATTGAGCAATAACGACGGGAAAATCACCAAGACAATCGCATGCGGTAACGGATAAATACTGGCAAGTGCAGTGGTGGTTACTAACGTCACACCCAGTCCGCTAATACCATGCAATAATGATGCTAGCGCAAAAATTGCCAGTAGCAATAACGTCTGGGTACTATCGCTATCCATCATATTCGTCATATGAGTCATAGAAACTTATAACCTAATAACGATAGTGATGATAGATATCGGCGACTGACATTGACAACAGCGCAATCAGCATAAGTAGACCGTTTCTTATGATTAATTATGCTTGATGACGTTGCCAAATGGTCTCACCAATAATAGTAACTAACTGCTCGGCAATCTCATCTTTGCTGGCCTTTTCAAGAATCACATTATCGTGTTCATAACGCTCGGAGAAAAACACTTGCATGGCATTATCGTCACTGGCAAAACCAATATCGGCGCGCGAAACGTCATTACAAGCGATCAAATCTAAGTCTTTAGATAGCAGCTTGCCACGCGCATAGCGCTCAACATCTTGCGTTTCTGCTGCAAAACCCACGACAAACAGCTCCGGATGGGCAAGAGAAATCGTCGCTAAAATATCAGGGTTTTTAACCAAGTTTAGCGTCATGGCATCTTGGGTTTTTTTGATTTTTTGCGGCGCGGCATCGAGGGTACGATAATCGGCGACGGCGGCAGTGGCGATAAAAATATCAGCAACCTTTATACCCGCACTCTCATTTTCAGCATGTTCATTTTCATGTTGATGCGCTTCACCGCAACCACAGTCATCGTGATGATGAGAATGGTCATGGCTATGTTCATGAGAATGCTCATCAGCGTCTTCAGGTAAATACTGTAGCGCACTATGCGTGCCATCAACACATTGCTGTGCGGCTATCAACATATCTTGCGCTGATAACACATCAATGCGCGTGACATTAAGCGGTGTTGGCAAGGCAACTTTGCCACCAGCAATCAAAATCACCTCTGCGCCAGCGGCCACGCAAGCACGGGCTAAAGCAAAGCCCATTTTGCCAGTGGAGTGATTGGATAAATAGCGCACCGGATCGATAGCTTCTACCGTTGGTCCTGCGGTAATCACCACGCGTTTACCGGCTAAAAGCTGCGGCGTGGTTTGCATGGCGGTAAATAATTGTACTTCCGCTAATAAATCTTCAGGCTCAGGCAAGCGCCCTGCTCCGACGTCACCGCATGCCTGCTCGCCGCTGCCAGGTGCAATAATTTGATAATTCATATCGCGCAGAGTTTGCACATTGAGATTCACCGCCGGATGCGCCCACATCTGCTGATTCATGGCTGGCGCAATGATAACCGGCGCAGTCGTAGCTAAGCAGACCGTAGTCAATAAATCATCTGCCATACCCATTGCCAGCCGCGCTAAGGTATTGGCGGAAGCAGGCGCAATGACAATCAAGTCTGCCCATTTAGCAAGCTCAATATGACCCATACCCGCCTCTGCTTGCTCATCAAGTAATGAGATATGCACCTCATTACCAGTCAAAGCCTGCAAAGTCAGCGGCGTGATAAAGGCTTGTGCGCCTGTGGTCATAATGACGCGCACATCAAAGCCCGCCTTGACTAAAAGACGGGCAAAAATAGCAGATTTATAGGCGGCGATACCGCCAGTGATAGCAAGCACAATATTTGACATAAGCATGGCATCGATAAAAAAATGAAAGATAAAAATTGCGCTTATAGTAACAATTATGCGATAAGTTAGGGGAAGTTTTGTAGATTTATCTCAGTTATCTGGCATCCATCCTTTGTTAAGGAGTAACAATGGCAATTAAAGACTGGCACGAAGATGACAGGCCACGTGAAAAGCTACTGAAATTTGGTGCCGCTCACTTATCTGATGCCGAGATATTAGCGATATTTTTGCGCACAGGTACCCCGTCGCAATCGGCCATTGAGCTTGCTCGGCATTTAATAGAGCAGTTTGGCAGCCTAGCTGAACTTTTGGCCGCACCAAAAGAGACGGTACTTGCTTGTCACGGTATCGGTCCCGCTAAGTACGCGCAGATTCTAGCATCGCTTGAGATGGGCAGGCGTTATTTGGACAGTCAGCTTAAAACCGGTCATGCCCTTGGGCGCTCGCAAATGGTCAAAGACTACATCAGCACTCAGCTGCGCGGTGAGTCTCGTGAAGTTTTTGCCGTGCTATGTTTAGATAATGCGCTAAATTTAATCAATTTTGAGATACTATTTACTGGCGGGATTTCCTCTTGTTCGGTTTGCATCAAACATGTGTTACGCCATGCGTTGAGCCACGCTGCCAGTCAGCTTATCGTTGCTCATAATCATCCTCATACTGACGCTACCCCATCAACGGCCGATAATTTACTCACTTATGAGCTAAAAAAAGCCTGCGACTTAATAGATTTGTCTTTAATTGACCATATCATCGTCGGGCGCAATGAAACGCTCTCGTACGCTGAGAAAAGCCTAGCGCCTTTTGCCTGAGACCTTTTAGCTAGCAACTTCTGTCTGACGCTTGATACATATTTTCGACATAGCGTAGCATTTTGGCTCTTGATAGTTATAAACAACTGTTTCATATTGGTAGCTTACTTTATTTTTGCTCTAAGAGCTTTTATACAGTAGTTATCTACAAGCTTAAGTTTTAAATAAAGTCCAACACAGATATTCAATTTGTAGCATAAATGAGCTTGTTCTAAGCCCAGCTATAATGAAAAATTAAAATAATAATTCACATTATTGCATTTTTTTATTCACTTAAATTTTACGCTGGTGTATTCGGCGTTAGCAAGGAGACAGTCATGGCCATTGGCTTTTTTATTTTGGCAATCCTCATTCAGTTAGCCATGGTCTTGGCCATCTTTTTATTATCCTTATCGCGTGTCACCGGTAGTATCGTCGCCCTTGTTACCGTCCTCGTCACCGCCTTTATCAGTCCATGGTCGCTCATCTTAGGCATACCGATTGCATTACTGTGCTTGGTGCTGCTGCTCACTCCGCTGCGTCAGTCATTGATTACCAAGCCCGTTTATAAAGCTTTGGGCGGCGCCATGCCAAGCATGAGTGATACCGAACGTGAAGCGCTCGATGCTGGTACCAGTTGGTGGGAAAAAGAGCTATTTATGGGCGCGCCGAATTGGGATACCTTCGCTAAATACCCGTACCCTGAATTGTCAGAAGAAGAACAAAGCTTTATCGATAATGAAGTCGAAGTGCTGTGCGCGATGCTTGATGAGTGGAAAATTCACCATGAAGATAAAGAGTTGTCACCAGAAGCGTGGCGCTTTATCAAAGACAATGGCTTTTTGGGCTTAATCATTCCAAAAGAATATGGCGGACTGGAGTTTAGCTCGTATGCGCAAAGCCGCGTGATGAGTAAGATTGCCTCGCGCTCACCGACAGCTGCTGTCAGCTGTATGGTGCCAAACTCACTTGGCCCTGGTGAGCTTTTGATGCATTATGGCACCGATGCGCAAAAGCAACGCTGGCTACCGGGTCTTGCCAAAGGTGATGAAATCCCCTGTTTTGGTTTGACCGGCCCTGAGGCGGGTTCTGACGCTGGCGCAATTCCTGATACGGGCGTGGTTTGCTATGGCATGCATGAAGGCGAGCAAGTACTCGGTCTGTGTATGAATTTTTCTAAGCGCTGGATTACCCTAGCGCCTATCGCTACCGTCGTTGGCTTAGCCTTTAAAATGTATGACCCCGAAGGTCTACTTGGTGACCCTAAAAAGACTGATTACGGTATTACCTGTGCGTTGGTGCCTGCCAGTCACGAAGGCGTCATTACAGGACCAAGGCATAATCCAGTTGGCTCGCCATTTATGAATGGGACGGTCGATGGCAACGACGTCTTTATTCCGCTCGATTATATTATCGGCGGCGTCGAAAACGCTGGTCGCGGCTGGCGGATGCTGATGGAATGTTTGGGCGTTGGTCGCGGCATCTCCTTGCCAGCGCTATCAACGTCGGCCAGTGAAGTTGCCTATTTGACCGTTGGGGCATTTGCAAAAGTACGTGAGCAATTCAAAATCTCGATCGGTAAATTTGAAGGCATTCAGGACGTGACCAGCAGCATGGCAAGTAACACTTACATGCTTGAAGCGTTTCGTCATCTGGTCACCTGCGGTCTAAACCAAGGTGGTACGCCATCGGTCATGACGGCAATGGCAAAATACTATGCGACTGAAACCATGCGCAATGTCATTAATGACGGTATGGATGTCGTCGGTGGTCGCGCCGTACAAATGGGCCCGCGCAACTTTTTAGCGATTCCTTATCAATCCATTCCCGTCTCTATCACTGTTGAAGGCGCCAATATTTTAACGCGCTCGTTGATGATTTTTGGTCAAGGGGCGATGCGCTGCCACCCTTATCTGTTCGATGAGCTACAATTGCTACAAAGTGACGATAAAGAAGGCGCGCTTAAAGAGTTCGATAATCTATTCTTTAAACATTTGGGCTATACCTTTAATCGCGGCGCCAAAGCCTTTGTCGCAGGTTATGTCGGTGGTAGCAGTCATGCGCCAAGTTTTGCCGATAGCTTTACCCGCCCTTATTATAAAGACATCAATCGTCTAAGCGCAGGATTTGCCCTGACCGCTGATATGGCGCTAGGTCTACTCGCGGGTGATTTAAAACGTAAAGAGATGCTCTCTGGGCGCTTAGCAGATATTCACGCCCATCTATTTATCTGTACAGCGATTTTGCAATTTTATGAATATGGTTCTAAATCAGAAGCCGAGCGCTTACATGCAGAAGTGGCGCTAAAAAATAGCCTTTACACCATTCAAGAAGCCTTTTTATCTTTGTTTGCCAACTTCCCAAATCGCATGGCGGCAAGCGTAGTCAGCTTTGTCACTTTCCCAAGCGGTCGTATCTTTGCCCCAGTGAGCGACGAGCTCAAACGCCAATTAGGCGATACCTTTATGGATGACTTTGAAGCCAATCCATTCCGCGATTACCTTAAAACCATGGTGTATTACAATACTGAGCCAGATGATGTCAATGGTCGCATGGAAAACGCTTATCAAACCCTGCTCGAAGTAGAGCCTTTATGGCAGAAATTTAAAAAGGCAGAGCATAAAGACCATTTCGAAGGTCTGACTTTTGAAGATCATGTGGTTTATGCTAGCCAAAATGGTGATATTACCGAAGCAGAGGCGGAGCAGCTGATTCGCTATAATGCCATACGTTTTGATTCCTTATTAACCGATGTCTTTGATAAGCATTTAGCCGAAGCGCAACCTCGCGATAATCCGCACAGTTTGGATAATGCGGTACATAAACTCACCGATTACGCGCAATTAAAAAACCAAGCGCAAGCAAGAAACGGCGTTGCGACAGATGATTCTACGCAGACGGCTGATGCGGTCACTGCTGATAAGCAAGAATCCACGGGCGATGACAACCCAGACCACGGCTATGAAAGCGATGGTGATGTCAAAATGGTCAGCGAGCAAGATACAGTCGAAGAAGTGCAAGAACAAGCCGACTTTAAGGATGCAAATCCTGATGCAGAAGCGCTTGATCCGCGTCGCCGTGATGCAGAAACCCATTTGAGCGAGCGTATGAGCTATAACCATAGCCTGCATAAAACTGATCCTACTTCTGATAAAATGATAAAAGAAACAGATAGTGGCATAGAAAAACCTGACAATCATGCTGAGTGGCAAGATGGTCTACGTCGTGACGAAAATGACAAGATATAAAAAGGTTTGAAGTTATTGCGGTTTTAAACAGTCACGGTATAAAACCGCTAAGACCAACCTCTGCTCATAATCGGTTCGCCCTTAAGCGAGATTATTCAATATGAATAGTCTCGCTTTTTTGTTTATACCCCAACTACTACCAATCAATTTACTCAAAAATTGCTTATGTTATTCAATTTAATCTAAAAATTTTTGCCGATAAATAAAATTAAAATACCGTGCGTTTATTCTCTTGCGCTGTTTTAGTCATAAATATTTCTTGCAGTTACCCCAACAATTCTTTTATATTGTCCCCAAAATCTGACTTCAGAGACAGATAACAAACTTTTAGACGTAACGAAAATAGGCATAAAAACGATACTTATATACTAGGTAGCGTATTTATGGCTGCGCGTTACGGCAACCAAGGACAGTAGTTATGTGGAAGAATATGGGATTAACGGGCAAGATTATTGTTGCCATGGTGCTGGGTATCATACTGGGTTTATTTATAAACTACTCAGGATTAAACACCGAAGGCAGCTTTGTTAGTGACTATGTGACCAATGGCTTATTTGCCATTATCGGTAAGCTGTTTGTTAACTCGCTAAAAATGCTGGTTGTGCCCTTGGTACTGATTTCGCTTATTTGCGGGGTTTGCGGCATCGGTGATATTCGCTTGCTTGGTCGTATCGGTACCAAGACCTTTTTTATCTATATGATGACAACGGCGCTGGCTATTGCCACTGCGATTGGTCTTGGTGTGTTGTTTGGCATCGGTAAAGGCATGGATATCGAGACGGAAGCGGCATTTGAAGCGCAATCAGCACCGCCTCTGCTCGATGTATTCTCCAATATTATCCCATCCAACCCCATCAGCGCGATGGCAAATGGCGATATGTTATCGATTATTTTCTTTGCTATCTTAATCGGTATCAGTATCTTGATGGTTGGTAAACCTGCCAAAGGCTTGGTGCAAAGCTTGGAGCTTATTAATGAGGTCATCTTAAAGATGGTGACCATCATTATGAACCTTGCGCCTTATGGTGTGTTTGCGCTACTAGCAAAAGCCATGTCAGAGCTTGGCTTAGACCTTATCTGGTCGCTGCTTGGTTATGTCGCGGTATTGATTGGCTCGCTTGCTTTCCATTTCTTTGTGACCATGATGATTGTTTTAAAGATTGCTTCAGGCCTATCGGTGCGAACCTTTTTAACAAAAATGCGCGAAGTACAGATTTTTGCGTTTAGTACGTCAAGCTCAAACGCGACGATTCCGATTACCTTGCGTACCGTCACCAAACGTATGGGCGTCAATAACTCTGTTGCTTCGTTTACCGTGCCATTTGGCGCCACCATCAATATGGATGGGACGGCGATCATGCAAGGGACGGCGACCATTTTTATTGCCAATATCTATGGCATTGATTTGGGCATCACCGAGTATTTGACCGTTATTTTGATGTCGGTACTTGCTTCTGTTGGTACGGCAGGCGTTCCAGGTGTTGGTTTAATTATGCTTTCAATGGTATTTGCACAAGTAGGCTTGCCAATCGAAGGTATCGGCCTTATCTTAGGGGTCGACCGTATCCTTGATATGTTGCGTACTGCCGTCAACGTCAGTGGCGATGCTGCCGTAACCGCTATCGTCGCCAAGTCAGAAGGCAAAATGGATCTAGCCATTTATAACGACCCTGATGCAGGTACAAAAGACGTTTTCGATGGTCATATCGATGAAAACAGCGAGCGCGAATTCTCTGAAGTCTTTAGCGATGGCATTATGGGCAGTGAATACGACGATATTAAACGTGGTTAGGCCAAGCATGGCTGGTGGGTAATATCAATTAGTCACTTATAAAAATGCATAATAAAAACCTCAGCCAAATGGACTGAGGTTTTTTTCTGTCTTGAGTAAGGTTTGGAAATTGATATATAGACGAAATAACTTAAGGCTGTGTGACCCCTGCCGTCAATCCCGTATATATAAACTTGGGAGATTTTGATTACGCAG
>NZ_JABAST010000027.1 GCF_016107575.1 Psychrobacter faecalis
TGTTTGCCAAAGTCATGGTCTTCTAGGTTATGTATTGGTATAGTCATAAGTGGATGATACTATATATTTTGGGTTTGGTATTATCCTAAAAACTAACGGCTACTTCATAATAAAAGCGACGTCAAAATCATGGGTTGGCACAAAATTACTTTCTTTTATTTCAAACGTCGTTGGTCCAATCTTTTTGATTTTACCTTTACCTTTCCAACAGAAGGAGACCAGTTCGTTAAGGTCGCGTTTGACGGTCAGTTTGAAATGAGTAATCGGTTTGGCCCAGTTTGCTCCCGTCGTTAGGATATAGCTTAAGGCATGATAGGGCCGTCCGTTATTATTAAATCCTCGCTGAGTTGATTTATCTACACAAAAATTTGAAAATTCTTCCTCGCCTAAAGATACTGATCCACCTACTAACGGTTTATACGTGTGTTTGACCTGGGTGATCGTATTGGCTTTGAACTTTTGCTCCCAACTATAAATCACCTGTGAATCCCAAGGGATATAGAGACTTTCTCTATCACTGATAAACTTATCGAGTGCCTTGCTATTACAGTCCAAAAGCCGTTGATTGATATCGTCGGTATCAAACCGATAGCTCCAAGGTGACATCATTTCAGCGTCACTAATACCACAAGCCTTGAAAATATTGGTGGTATCAATAGGGGTTTCTGCATAGTTCCGCTCACCATTTTTGATCATGAGCGGGTACATAAAAGTGCGGACATGCTGCTCAGGAATGATAGGCTTGCCATTGGCCCAAATTTTAAAGTTATCATAAGTAGCACTAGTATTAGCGTAATCTGAGTCTGTAAAGCTAGGTACAGCTGGCATAGGAAAAAGAACCGTCTCGGTAATGTCTTTATTGCTTAGATTTTTAAATTCATAATTGACGCGGACTTCATCTTTTGAGATGTATAAATCTTCACTATGCATGCTGATATGTTTATTTTTAATATACTCAACCCCACCTGCACCGACATAGCCGGTAGAGTCATTGGCTTGGGCAGCAGTCATCGCGATCAGCACCGCACAAGCTAATGTACCGCTAAACACAAAATGCCGCTTATCCATAAATCTCTTCCAAACGTATACACGCAACCAAGCGACCATCCCATTCGCGCAGTTGCGGCTCGACTTCACTGCATTTTGGTTTGGCATAAGGGCAGCGTTTATGTAGGGCGCAACCACTTGGGGGATTAAGCGGACTTGGCAGCTCACCTTGTAGCGTTAAATCATTCTTGTGACCATTGACAGTTGGCGCCGCCGCCAGTAAAGCGATGGTATAAGGATGCTTTGGCGCGTTATAAATGGCTTCTTTTGGCCCATGTTCGACGGCTTGACCTAAATACATGACCATCACATCGTCGGCGACATGGCGGACTACGGATAAGTTGTGTGAAATAAAAACATACGCCGTATGGTACTCGTCCTGCAAATCCATAAATAGATTCAATACTTGCGCTTGAATCGATACATCGAGCGCTGAGGTCGGTTCATCAGCAACGACGATTTTTGGATTGAGCATCATGGCGCGGGCGAGGGCAATTCGTTGGCGCTGACCACCCGAAAACATATGCGGAAAACGGCCAGCATGTTCAGGACGTAGACCGACGTTTCTCATCATCTCGTTTATTTTTTCGCGCTTTTCTTCCTTTGACAGTTTGGTATGGATATCTAATGGCTCGGTTAATTGATAACCGATCGTATGACGCGGGTTGAGACTGCCATAAGGGTTTTGGAACACCATCTGAATCTCGGTGCGCAAATCTTTTAACGCTTTTCTGCTATAGCCAGTGGTCGCTTCACCATTGATAGACAGCTCACCATCAGTCGGCTCTTCAATTAGGGTCAATTGGCGGGCAAGTGTCGATTTGCCACAGCCTGACTCACCAACGACCGCAAGTGTTTTACCCGCTTGAAGCTCAAACGAGATACCATTTAACGCTTTAACATATGCTTTTGGTTTGCCCAAACCTTGCGATACTGGGTAATGCTTGTGTAAATTGTCTGCTTTTAAGACCACTTTATCACTCATACTTGGGACTCCAAAGTAGCAGGGTGCGGGGTAGAAATGCGAGTAGGTAAGCTTGGTAGTTCGGCGTGAATACAGCGCACTTTGCCAGTAGGCGTCTCTAAAATAGGCGGCGGCACTTCGCAAGCGGGTTCTTTATACGGACAACGAGGCGAGAGCAAACAGCCACTTGGTCGGTCATATTGGCTTGGTACCACACCCGGTAAGCTATTAAGCCTATCTTGGCCGATAGCCAACTCGGGAATCGCTTGTAGCAAGGCATCGGTATAAGGGTGAGCAGGATGCTGGAAAATCTCCGGCACTGTACTGGTTTCAACCACTTGTCCGGCATACATAACGGCGACATCACGTGAATTTTGCGCGACTAAACCCAAGTCATGGGTGATCAGCACCATGGCCATCTGTTTTTCGCGTTGTAAGCGACCAAGCAAGTCCATAATTTGCGCTTGTACCGTGACGTCAAGCGCCGTGGTGGGTTCATCGGCGATAAGCAGTTTCGGCTCGCAGGCAATGGCCATGGCAATCATAATACGCTGACTCATACCGCCTGATAATTGATGCGGATAAACTTTCAGTCGGTTTTTAGCATCGGGCATCTCAACCAACTCGAGCAGCTCTAATATGCGTGTACGAACCGCCGAACCACGCAGCCCAAGGTGTTTACGCAGTACTTCACCCAATTGCATCTCAACGGTAAAGCTCGGATTTAAGCAGGACATGGCATTTTGAAAAATCATGGAGATATCTTTGCCAATGATGCCGCGTTTTTCTTTGGCGGACATACTCAGCATGTCTTTATTGTTAAATATCACCCGCTGTGCGCGAACGGTTGCAGAAGGCGGCAATAAGCCCATAAGTGCCATCATAGTGACTGACTTTCCTGAACCGGATTCCCCAACGACAGCGAGAACCTCGCCTTGGGTGATTTTCAACGATACATCATCGACGGCGCGAAAAGCGCGCGCGCCTTGACCAAAGGTGACTGAAAGGTTTTCAATATCCAATAAGAGTGGCGCTTCTTTTTTTAATGAACCAGTCATCGAAGTTTCAGTAGTGACGGTTGTATTTAACGTATCAGTCATTTAGGTCACCTGCTTTAATTTTGGATCTAGCGCATCGCGTAGGCCATCACCCGTCAAGTTGATTGACAGGGCAGCTAGGAAAATAGCGACGCCGGGCCAAATGGCAAGCCAAACATTACTTTGAATATATTGCCGCGCTGTCCCGAGCATCGCACCCCATTCAGCATCTGGTGGTTGCACGCCAAAGCCTAAGAAACCAATCGCGCCAGCTTCTAAAATGGCAGAGGAAAAAATCATTGTTGCCTGGACGATAAGTGGTGCCATACAATTGGGTAAAATGGTGATAAATAATAGGCGTAGCACGCCAGCACCCATCACTTGTGAAGCGATAAAATACTCACGCTGTAGCTCGACCATCGCCGTTGCCCGCGTTAAGCGAATAAACGGCGGCGTACAAACCAGTGCAATGGTAATAATGGTATTGGTCATAGAAGGGCCTAAAATAGCCGCAATAATAATCGCCAATAGTAAGCTTGGATAAGACATCAAAATATCATTGACCAGCATCACCGCTTTGCCCCAAACCTTTGGCCAAAACGCCGCGCTCAGTCCTAAAGAAATCCCGACCAACATCGCAAGGGTTGTGGCACTTAGTCCAATAAATAAGGAATAGCGTGCGCCATACATTACCCGCGATAACGTATCGCGGCCGGCATCATCAGTACCCAGCCAAAACATCGCATCGCCGCCACTTAAAAAGGCGGGCGGTAATTGCTCTTGACCGGTAAACAACTCATAAGGGTCATGCGGCGCGAGGGCTGGCGCAAGTATGGCGATAATGACCATCAAGGCTAAGACAATAAAGCCTAGTACCGCACCTTTATTTCGGCAAAATGTCGACAAGAATAACTGCAAAGATGACGGCGGTGCGGCGCCTATCAGATTGAGATCAGAAGGAAGAACAGAAGGCTTCATGAGTAGTTCCTATAGTGGCCAGCGCTAAGAGCATGTAGAACCTCATTTCTTGAAAAGTTGAGGATTTGCTAAAAATTGCTCTAAATCATGCAAGCGCGTATCACCACTATTTATAATATGGGTATTTATCATTATCAAATTAAGAGGTATGTCGAATACGCGGATTGATCAAACCATATAAAATATCAATAAATAAACTGACTAAAATCAAGGCGGTGGCGACCAATAAAATACCATTTTGCACAATAGGGTAATCACGGGTAAAAAAGCCATCAAGTAGCCAATTACCAACGCCCGGCCAACTAAAGATGGTCTCAGTGATAATCGCGCCAGCGAGCAAGGTCGCCATCTGTAAGCCAATCACAGTGACTACGGTAATTAAGGCGTTGCGCATCACGTGTACCAATATCACGCGGCGCGGCGATAAACCTTTGGCGCGTGCTGTGCGCACATAGTCTTCATCCAATACCTCTAGCATCGCCGAGCGTGTCATGCGCGCAATCATCGCCAGTGGTATGGTCGATAAGGCAATAGAAGGCAAAATAAAATGTTTTACCACGTCCCAAAATGCGCCAGGCTCACCGGATGTTAAAGAGCCCAATAACCAAGAGCCGTAGAGTGGGTGAACATCTAAAAACTGCGCGACAGAAATGACACCGGCGACCGGCAAAAGGTTTAAATAATGGGCAAATATACCGGTTAGGATAGGCCCTAATAAATAGATAGGCATCGAGTAGCCAGCCAGCGCTCCTGACATTAAGGTGTAATCAATCCATGTGCCACGGCGCAGCGCTGCAAAAATACCTAAACTGACACCGACGACACTCGCAATGATAATCGCACATACTGCAAGCTCCAGCGTTGGGACAAAATGGGCAAAGAAATCTTGTAATACGGGGGCGCGGGTACGAAAAGACGCTCCAAAGTCACCGGTCAATATACCGGTTAAATAATCCCAATATTGGACGATGAGGGGTTTATCCAATCCAAGTCTTTCTAGGGCGCGCGCATGTAGCTCTGGATCGACCATACGTTCACCCATCATAATCTCGACAGCATCTCCAGGTACGAGACGAATCAGAGTAAAAGTGGATAGCGTTAAGCCAATATAGACAGGAATTAAAATCGCAATTCGACGCAGAATATAAAGTAGCATGGGCTGCTCAATAGTTGTGGTTCAAAAGTGATAAATCGAAGAGTAAAGCATTAGCAGTGATAAAAGCGTCCGTGAAAAAATGTTTAACAAGACGCTTGATTCATAGAAATTCGGCTGGAACAAACAAAACGTCTGACCAGCCGAATATGAAATATGAATTAAATAACCGTGCCTGTCATACCGGACTTTATTGGCTGATGCTATTCAACTTTCACACCATCGAAGCGTATGGCACCAAGCGGACTGATTTTATAATCAACAACGTTTGGTGCGGTGAATACGGTCACGACCGAATGCGCCATTGTCGTCCAAGGCAGTTGCTCTTTAAATATCTGCTGAGCTTTTACATAATCATCGACACGCTCATCTTGATTGGTAATCTGACGGGCACTGGTCACTAAATTATCAAAATCTTTATTACACCAGCGCGAGTAGTTATTACCACCGACCGCGTCACAAGATAATAGCGAACCAAGCCAGTTATCAGGATCACCATTGTCACCGGTCCAGCCTGCCAAAATGACATCAGGCTCACCTTTAGCGGCGCGTTTTAAGTACTCACCCCATTCATAAGTGACAAGCTTGGTATTCACACCAATCTTCGCCCAATCTGCTTGTAGCATTTCAGCCATGAGTTTGGCATTTGGGTTATAAGGGCGCTGAACCGGCATATACCATAGGTTGATAGAAAGGTTATCCGCACCTGCTTCTTTGATAAGGGCTTTGGCTTTTTCGACATCATAAGGCGCATCTTTGATCGATTTATCGTAACCCCACTGCGTTGGCGGCATAGGATTGGTGGCTTTAACCCCTTCACTTTGGTAGACCGCGTTGATAATAGCGTCTTTATTAATCGCCATATCTAACGCTTGGCGAACTTTAAGGTCGCTAAGTTTCGGTTTTTCAACGTTGTAGCCGACATAGCCGACGTTAAAACCAGGTTGATCGAGAACCGTGGCTTTGCCGGATTTTTTGACAGATTCAATTTCGGCAGGTTTTGGATAAGCAGACACATGACATTCACCAGCCTGCACCTTTTGCGCGCGCACGGCCGAATCTTTGGTGATGACGAATACTAAATTGTCGATATGAATGTCATCTTTGTTCCAGTAATCTGGGTTTTTGGTATAGCGAATCTGTGCGTCTTTTTGGTAGGACGTAAAGACGAAAGGACCGGTACCAACTGGTTTGGTATTAATATCAGCTGCGTTACCAGCAGCCATTAATTGGTCAGCGTATTCAGCAGAATCAATGTAAGCAAAGGCCATCGCTAGGTTTTGTAAAAACGGCGCGTTGGTTTCGCTTAAGGTGACTTTGACGGTATTGTCGTCAACTTTTTCAATATTAGAAATAAGATCAGGCAACCCCATGCCGACCGAATACGGGAATTCGGCAGGGTAGGCTTTATTAAATTCAAATTCTGGATTGGTGAGACGTTCTAGGGTAAAGACAACGTCGTCAGCGTTAAAATCGCGGGTCGGGGTAAAGTAATCGGTTTTACCAAATTTGACGCCTTTACGTAGATTAAAGGTGTAAGTTTTGCCATCTTCGCTGATATCCCAACTTTCAGCCAGCGCAGGCTGAATCTCGGTGCCGTCTCTTTTAAATTCTACTAAAGCGTTGTAAATAGGGTAGGCACTGGCGTCGAAATCCGTACCTGCCGTATATTGAGCTGGGTCGAAACCAGCAGGGCTGCCTTCTGAGCAATAAAGCAAGGTTTTTGCGCCTTTGGCGTCTGAGCTAGCAGCAGAGTCATCGGTGGTTTTGTTGTCGCCGCTACAGGCACTGATACCCAAGATAACAGTCGCTAACAGGGTCAGTTTGAAGAGTGATTTTTGCATTCTTACATCCTATGTAATGATAAGTAGTCGCTAATATATCTATAGGTTCATAAGTGAATCCTATAATCAGCGAGCTGCTAATTCCCTTTAAAGTGTTTATAAATAAAGTATTTATACTATGCAAAAAGAAAATGAGTCAGAGATTTTTAACTCAAATTGCAGGCTGCGATAAATAACAATATAAATAAGTGGTTTAAATATACTACCTTACACAGTTGTAACGCAAGGTATCAATATATTTAATTTGATAGAAAATGTCCCGTTTTAATATCCGTATTTTTGAATGTAAGCGCTATTTTCAATAGAAAAGTTTATGAGATAAAAGCGCCTACCGTAAAATATTTTACTTACTTGTTCTATGATGCGATTTGCTCAGCGTGATGATGTTTTGCTTTAATCAAATCTGCCATTTTTTCGGCAATCATAATGGTTGGCGCATTGGTATTGGCACTTATCAAGGTCGGCATCACAGACGCATCAATAACCCGCAATCCATTGATGCCGCGCACTTTTAGTTCTAAGTCGACCACAGATTTGTCATCTGAGCCCATACGGCATGTACCGACTGGATGATAGATGGTGTCTGATTTATTACGAATATAGCCAAGCATGCCGTCTTTTTCGATATAAGGGGCAGGGTAGTCTTCGGTGATATATTTGGCGATGGGTGCTTCTTGCATGATGGCGCGCGTACGCTCAGCGCCTGCGACCATATACTCTACGTCTTTAGGATGGGAGAGGAAGTTTGGATCAATCAATACGCACTCTGAGGGGTCAGCTGACGCAAGCCTGACGGTACCGCGGCTTTCAGGGCGCAAGTAGCAGGCGTGACAAGAAACAGCAAAACCGCGTCTAAGGTCACGACCGTGTTCAATCACCCGCGATATCACAAAATGCAGCTGGGTATTTGGCCATTCTTTTGGGGCGTCACCAACACTAAAAAACGCGCCTGCTTCGGCGTAGTTGGTAGACAGCAATCCTGTGCCATCTTTTCTCCACTGTCGAATGCTTTTGGTCAAGGTTGAGAGCGTTGCCATGCCAATACCAATCACATCGGTAGTATTGACCTCATAATCAAATACCATGTCTAAATGGTCTTGTAGATTACCGCCAACCTCGGGCGCATCGACCAATACATCAATGCCGTGCTCCTGCAGGTGCTCAGCAGGACCAATACCAGATAGCATCAAAACTTTCGGCGAACCAAAAGCGCCACCTGACAAAATAATTTCCTGACGCGCCATCACCGTATGCTCGACGCCGTCTTTTTCATAAGCGACGCCAACGGCTTGTTTGTCTTCAAAAATAATGCGGTTGGCTTGGGCGTGGGTGATGACGGTTAAATTTGGCCGACTTTTTTGTACGGGGTGTAAATAGGCGGCGGCCGCAGAGCAGCGTTGACCTTGTTTTTCACCATGAAAATGGGTGACTTGATATAGTCCTGCGCCGTCTTGTTTTTTACCATTAAAGTCTTGATTGTGCTCCAAGCCATTAGCGACAGCCGCTTCTACAAATGCTTTTGAGATTTCACGCGGGCTTAATAAATTACTGACGTGCAAAGGGCCGCTATCGCCATGCAGTTCATCCGCGCCGTGGACATTGTTTTCAGCTTTAATAAAGTAAGGTAGCACATCGTCAAAACCCCAACCTTCGCAGCCTTGCTCAACCCAGCGCTCATAATCAAGCGCGCTGCCGCGAGTATAGATCATTGCATTAATGGCGGATGAGCCGCCCAAGCATTGACCGCGCGGTTGAAAGCCGCGTCGATTATTAAGATGGGTTTGCGGAGTAGTATGAAAGCACCAATTGTTTGATTTTAGCGGTTTGCCTGGTACTAAAAGGATTAAACCTGCCGGTACGCGAATCGCAAGGTCTTTGCCTTCACCGCCGTACTCTAATAAACACACACTGATATCGGGATTTTCTGTCAGCCGGCTAGCGAGCACACAGCCTGCAGAACCGCCGCCCACGATGACGTAGTCAAATTTTGGATCAACTTCCATGTTATCTTCCTTTTAGCATCCATGCTTATTAAGACGAGCTCGTTACAACCAGCTGATTAAAATGGCTTCTCCTTACAGTATCTATTATTTTGCTAAAATAATGCAATAAAAATGACTAGGGCGTGTTATTCGCCCATAAGACTTTGAATATATAGTGCTTAGACATGGTGCTTAAATGTTTAAGCTAAGATTATGCCCTTTGATATAAAGTTATATCTATCACCTCTGCTTTATACTTCACATATCTCAGAGCGCACGATAAAACGTTTGCCCTCAGGTATTTCTAGCGAAAAACTCGCACCACGACCATCGACTACATCGATAGTTAAATCAGTATGTTGCCAGAGTTTATACTGGGCTTTACCCATATAAAATGGACAACCAGCAAGCTCACCGACGAGTACGTCTTGACCACCAACTTTGAACTCACCCAGCGGATAACACATCGGTGAGCTGCCATCGCAGCAGCCGCCAGATTGATGGAACATCAGGTCACCGTGTTTGGACTTTAATAGCTCAATTAACGCAACGCAGGCTTCTGTCGCTTCAAGTTTCATAACGTGCTCCTTATTTTTAAACTTTTACCCAAACTAATCGGCAAAATATAAAAGGTCGTATCATCTTCACTCACATCATTCATAGCATGTGGCTGAAAACGATACGACCTAGCGTTAGTGATTAAGTGATGTTTTGTGACTAAACGTACCAATCACTGAGACAGTTGCAATGTCTACATAGCGTAGTCAATCACGATACGTCCCTCAATCTTGCCATCACGCATACGATCAAGAATATCATTGATATTCTCAAGCGGCTCAGCGGCAACGGTCGCTTTTACTTTACCTTCCGCTGCCATATCTAGCGACTCTTGTAGGTCTAGACGTGTACCAACGATTGAGCCACGAATGGTAATACCATTTAGTACCGTATCAAAGATAGAAACAGGGAAGTCGCCTGTTGGTAGACCATTACAGACCAAAGTACCACCGCGGCGCAGCATGGTCAGCGCTTGATCAAAGGCCTTAGAGGAGACGGCTGTCACTAGCACACCATGAGCACCGCCGATCTCTTCTTGCAGATACTCACCAGGATCGGTGTTTTTGGCATTGACGGTGACTTTTGCCCCCAGTTTTTTGGCAAAATCGAGCTTTTCATCGTCAATATCGACGGCAGCAACGTTCAGTCCCATGGCAATGGCGTACTGTACCGCCATGTGACCAAGTCCACCGATACCTGAAATGACGACCCAATCACCTGGTTTGGTGTCTGTCATTTTCAGACCTTTATATACCGTCACACCCGCACATAGAACTGGTGCAATCTCAACAGAGTCAACGCTCTCAGGAATAATGCCAACATAGTCAGCATCTGCCAATACGTATTCTGCAAAGCTACCATTCACTGAATAACCAGAGTTCTCTTGACTTAGGCACAGGGTTTCCCAGCCACCTAGACAGTGCGTACAGTGACCACAGGCAGAGTAGAGCCAAGGCACACCGACACGGTCGCCTTCTTTAACATGCTTAACACCTTCACCCACAGCAGTGATCAGGCCGACACCTTCATGACCAGGGATAAACGGGGGGCTTGGTTTGACTGGCCAATCGCCTTCGACAGCGTGCAGGTCGGTATGACAGACACCTGATGCCTGCATTTTTACTACAATTTGACCAGGACCTGGGGTAGGGATATCAACTTCTTCAATCTGCAGAGGTTGGTTGAACTCATGCAGAACCGCAGCTTTCATTTTATTAGCCATGTTACTTTCTCCTTATTACTAGCAGTCACTAATGCTCGACTTAGTCTTTTAAACTGCCAATTATTTTACATGTAGATGCTTAGTAAGCATCGAGTTTGCACCTTACGCTTCCTTGTAAGGTGCTTTAGCAAATAGTGTTTAAAAGAACCCCATCGCTTTTGGACTATACGATACCAGCATGTTTTTGGTTTGCTGATAATGATCAAGCATCATTAGATGGTTTTCGCGGCCGATACCCGATTGCTTGTAGCCACCAAATGCAGAATGCGAAGGATAGATGTGGTAGCAGTTGGTCCACACGCGACCTGCTTGGATGCCACGTCCGAAGCGATAGGCTTTGTGTACACTGCGTGTCCAGACTCCAGCACCAAGACCATATAAGGTATCATTGGCAATGCTCATGGCCTCTTCGTCGTCTTTAAATTTCGTGACGGCAAGTACTGGTCCAAAGATTTCCTCTTGGAACACGCGCATGTCGTTAGTGCCTTCAAAGATAGTGGGCTGCACATAGTAGCCATCTGCAAGGTCGCCGTCATGCTTGGCTTGTTCGCCACCGACCAATACTTTGGCCCCTTCTTTTTTACCAATATCCAGATAAGATAGGATTTTTTCTAACTGGTCTGTGCTGGCTTGGGCGCCAATCATGGTATCAGTATCTAATGGGTTACCCATTTTGATGGCTTTGACGCGCTCGATACAGCGCTTCATAAACTCATCATAAATGCTCTCGTGTACTAATGCGCGCGACGGACAAGTACAGACTTCACCTTGGTTAAGCGCAAACATCACTAGACCTTCGACCGCTTTGTCCAAGAAATCATCGTCTTCGTCCATGACATCAGCAAAGAAGATATTTGGACTCTTACCACCCAGCTCTAGGGTAACTGGAATGATGTTTTCACTGGCGTACTGCATGATTAGGCGACCAGTAGTCGTCTCACCAGTAAAGGCAACTTTATTGATACGTGGATTGGAGGCAAGCGGCTTACCAGCTTCAACTCCGAAACCGTTGACCACGTTGAGGACACCTTTTGGTAAGATATCAGCAATCCCGATCGTCTCTAGCATAAATAGGATAGAGGCAGGCGTTTGCTCTGCAGGCTTGAGTACTATACAGTTACCAGCAGCAAGCGCAGGGGCTAGCTTCCATACTGCCATGAGGATCGGAAAGTTCCATGGGATAATCTGGCCGACGACACCAAGTGGCTCATGGAAGTGATAAGCAACCGTGTCATCATCAATTTGACTGATGCCGCCTTCTTGTGCACGAATGGCACTGGCAAAATAGCGAAAGTGATCGACAGCTAATGGAATGTCTGCTGCTAGGGTTTCACGTACAGGCTTGCCGTTTTCATACGTTTCGGCAATGGCGATGGCTTCTAAATTGGCTTCCATCTTATCTGCAATTTTGAGCAGTAGATTGGCACGTTCAGCGACACTGGTTTTGCCCCAAGCGTCTTTGGCAGCATGAGCAGCGTCTAAGGCTTTTTCAATATCCGCTTCTTTTGAACGGGCGACTTGGCAGATGACTTTACCGTCAATGGGGCTGGTGTTGTCAAAGTATTCTCCATCGGCTGGTGCGACCCACTCACCATTGATAAAGTTGTCATATTTTTCGCGGAATTGGACGGGGCTGTTTTCTGTATTGGGATAGGCGTGTAGCATTAACGACTCCTTGTTGTCTTAATTTATAAAGCAAATAAACGTTCAAGCCTTTGATATATGATCTTTTGAGGTCATATCTATAAAGTCACTTGCACGGTTTTGCTGGATCTTCCTGATCAGGTTGTCAGTCTATCCTACTGAACTTTTATACATAAGGATAGGTACTTTTAGTAAAGCAAATCAGGTTGTTTCATAAATTTAGGTTATGCATAAGTATCTGCTTAAATTGGTTCGAAAACTTGGTACAGCTGTTATAATTGCTACCATTATGATGCTACGACGGTAGTTTCCTTTTTCTTATGTTATTGGTTGGTTTGGATATATGCGTCAATCTTCTGCTCTTGATATCTTAAAAACAGGTCAAAATGTGTTTTTGACTGGCTCAGCAGGTTCAGGTAAAACTTATACTCTCAACCAGTACATCAATTACTTACGCGCGCGCCGTGTGCCAGTTGCTGTGACTGCTAGTACGGGTATCGCGGCGACACACATGAACGGCACGACTATCCATAGTTGGTCGGGTATAGGCATCAAAGACGAGTTGTCTGATCGTGATTTGACCAATTTATCGCGTAAGCAGTTTTTAGCAGACAGATTAAAAGACACGGCGGTATTGATCATCGATGAGATTTCCATGCTGCATGCCAAGCAGCTTAACCTAGTCAACCAAGTGCTCAAGCATGTGCGAAAAAACGATGCTGCATTTGGTGGTATACAAGTGGTGGTTGCAGGGGACTTTTTTCAGTTACCACCGATTGGGAATAAAGGCGAAACCAACCGTGAAAAATTTGCCTTTATGAGTGAGGCGTGGCTTGATGCCAAATTTCATATTTGCTATCTATCTGAGCAACATCGGCAGGTGAGCGAAGCAGCAAATGGTGGCCTTGATTTAGACGATATCCTTAATCAAATTCGCCGTCAAGAAGTGACCTTTGAAGCCATTGCTGCCCTCGAGGCGACCTTTGATCAAAACGTCGATATTAAGCGCACCCGTCTTTATACCCATAATCTCAACGTCAATAAAATCAATGACAAAGAGCTTGCAGCCTTAGATGGGGAGATGATGCGCTTTGAGGCCACCTCGGCTGGCGACAGTAAATTGGTTGAGACTCTCAAAAAAACGGTACGCACCCAAGACGATTTAGTATTAAAGATTGGTGCTAAGGTGATGTTTATCAAAAACAACAGCGAGCTTGGCGTCTCTAACGGTACGATGGGCGAGCTGATTGGTTTTGCTGCGGTAAAAATTGACGACAGTAAAGATACGAGCGATGATTTGATTGAAGATACTGCGCAAGATGCTGAAAGCGCTACTGATAAGAGTGTAAAAGACAAAGGCCAAAAGACCACCAAAGATAAAGACAGTGATAAAAAGCCACCAAGAGATAAAAAACCAACCACGCAAAAAATGCCTGTAGTTCGACTAAACTCAGGTCGTGAAGTCATCGCTGAGCCTGAAGAATGGATTATCGAAGACGAAACCGGCGATGTGCTGGCAAGCTACTTACAAGTGCCGCTATGTTTGGCTTGGGCCATTACCATTCATAAGTCGCAAGGCATGACCCTTGAGGCGGCCGAGATTGATTTATCGCGCACTTTTGAGCTTGGACAAGGTTATGTGGCATTGTCACGCTTAAAGTCGCTGGCAGGTTTGCAATTGCTCGGTATGAATGACATGAGCTTGCAGCTTGATCCGCTGGCACGCGGAGCCGATAAACGCTTTTTGGCACTGTCTGACGAAGCGGATGCCAATTATGCCATGCTTGATGAAGAAAGCATGACGCAGGCGCATGAGAAATTTATTCTAAAATCAGGCGGCACGCTTAGTAAGTCAGTGATTGAAGCGTATGCCAATTTGCAGAAAAAACGCCGCGAGCAACAGCAAGCGCAGATAGATAAAAAACAGAAACTTGGTAATCAAGTGTCTGATAAATCGGACAGCACCTTGCTGGCGACGCGAATTTTATTAGAAGAGAGCTTATCGATTGCCGAGATTTCGCAGGCGCGGCAGCTGTCGCAATCGACCATTATGCGCCATATTGCAGAATTAAAATCGCAAGATCCAAGTTTGGCGTGTGATCATCTGCGCCCAGACGATGAAGTGATGACGGCGGTTGGCAACGCTTATGTGGCCATTAAGGTCGCCAATAACCCTAATGACTTTAACGATGATGGCAGTGTTAAGCTGCGTCCAATTTTTGAGCATCTAAAACAAGCGGTTGATTACAATACCATTCGTTTGGCATTAATTTTTATTACGCCGTAGCATCCAATCGGTGAGAAAAAATCTCTAAAGATAGACCGTCATTATGCTGATAATATTCAATGTAGCGCGCCACTCTTTTTATATCTCTTTATAGCGATACCCTTTTATGTCTGACGTTATACCTGATTTTTCTAGCGCAACTTACCAATTGAACGCCGAACCTAGAGTGGCGCTTACGCATGCGACAGGCGAGCATACGCAGCCCTTGAGGATTGCTATCAATGGCTTTGGCCGTATTGGACGTAATGTACTGCGTGCCTTGTTAGAGCGCTTTGAGGTGTTGGGGCGCGCTATCCATGTAGTGGCGATTAATGATTTGGCATCGGCTGATATCTTATTGCATTTGTTAAAATTCGATAGTACTCATGGTCGCTTAAGCCGACTTGGCGTCAGTGCAGAGGTTTTAGACGATAAAAACAATACTCAGCTGTGTTTGACTAAGAATAATCTGACCTACTGCATCAAAATGCTCTCAGAAGCTGACCCAAAAAACCTACCATGGCGCACGCTTGGTATCGATGTAGTGCTAGAGTGTACGGGGCATTTTCGCTCTTATGAGCAGGCGCAGCTACATATAGCAGCGGGTGCACAGCAAGTCATTATTGGTGCTGCGCCCTTTGATAATGTCGATGCTTGTATTGTCATGGGCGTCAATACCGCTGAGCTCACACGCAAGCTGCCGATTATCTCGAGCGTTTCTTGTACCACG
The DNA here is from genome assembly GCF_016107575.1 of Psychrobacter faecalis. GTDB lineage: Bacteria > Pseudomonadota > Gammaproteobacteria > Pseudomonadales > Moraxellaceae > Psychrobacter > Psychrobacter faecalis. Next base: position 15,426 of record NZ_JABAST010000027.1, read on the forward strand.
CAGGCCTTAGTACCGCTGATTGATACGCTTGATAAGGCATTTGGCGTTAGGTCGGCTATGATGACCGAGATTCATGCTGTGACTGCTGACCAGACAGTGCTCGATCAAGCGCACCGAGACCCAAGACGCGCACGCGCCTCTGGTTATAATATTATTCCGACCACCTCAAGTAGTATTGCTGCGACAGAACGGGTATTGCCTGCGATGGTAGGGAAGATAAACGGTCACTCGATACGCGTACCGACCATTGATGTGGCGGCGATTGATGTGACGTTTGTCTTTGATACGCCGGATGTCAGCGTCGATGCGATACGAGAAAAGTTAAGAGCTGCTAGCCTTGGTGATTTGATAAATATCATGGCGTATACTGATGAGCCGCTCGTTTCCAGTGACTTTATCCATCAGCCAGAATCGCTGATTATCGATGGGCAGCAATTGATGCAAGTGGGCGAGCAATATAAAGTGTTTGCCTGGTACGACAATGAATGGGGCTATGCCAACAGGCTGCTTGATATGTGCTTGCACCTCGCTTTAAGTAAATAACCTGGTTTGCAGTAAATGTTTTAAAAAAAGCACGGGGTAAAAAATTTTGGCGCACGCTAAGTCATTGATTTAAAACTGGCTGTAAATTAATTTCATTTTTTTAATATGAAGCGCTTGCATTATACGATGATATCTATATAATGATGCACCAATGGAGACGTGGCAGAGCGGTTGAATGCACCGGTCTTGAAAACCGGCAAGGGTTCATAGCCCTTCGAGAGTTCGAATCTCTCCGTCTCCGCCAAATTCGAAAAAGCCCCAATCAGTTATTGATTGGGGCTTTTTTATGTTTGCATAAATGCGGTTTTAACTTAGCGGGCACTCTATAGTTGGTTTATTTTAAACCCGATACCGTGCCGAGCGACTGGGATGAATTTTCCGCAGCCTCTGCACTAGCGTAAGCAAGGAAAATTTATACCAGTCGCACATAGTTATGCCCCTATCGATTTTGTTTTGAATGGACTATATGAACTCTCTATTATTTCGCCAGCGTTTGCTCAAACTCTACTTCTTGCCCATCCATTAATACCAGTGTGCCTTCGCTAATCTCAATGTGTATGTCCGTATGATTTTTAATCGCGCGCATGACATTGATATCTTCAATACTGCTTTCGATGATGATTTTGCCAGACTGTTCAGGTTCGATTGGTGGCTGGAACTGGGTCAACGGTACATTAAAGCTTTTACTTTTGGTCAAATTGGCCTCTTGCATGGTGAGCTTACCCTTAAAGCTTTTAATCGCTACCTTACCGTGGTTTGACAGCATAAACTGTAGTTTTACTTGGTTTAGACTATCGCTATCGCTGGTTTTTACGGGGAGTAAAGCGACAGGGTAATTTTGTGCTTTGGCAGTATGCACTTGCGGACTGGTGACAATCGGGCTTTTTTTGCCAGTAGGATTATTTGGATGCAAGCGCTCATATTCACGCTGCTGGATAAGGGCTTGCTTGATGGTGATACGTGGCATCGCTCCGGACTCATACGCGCCGCTGAGCTTCATACGTAGCATATAGCGGCTCAAGAGCTGTCTGTCAGCCTCAGGCAACCGCTCAAACGTATCGCCAAGCTTCTTTTGCCATTGGTCAGAGTTGGTTGGTATGGTCTGCCTGCTTGGATCTGCTGGCGGCTGCATGCAACCATTGATAACTGGCAACATCGCTACAGTAAATGCCAATAACATGGCCTTTTTTATATAGCGTGCACGGCCTGCGTGTTTATATAAACCAATCATCATATGCCTCCTTCTCAACCCATATCAATGCGAATAACTTTTATACCAATATAGCGCTTATCAATATAGCGCTTATGATAATTTTGTATGTTTGTTTATCGCTAATGGGTATTCGATGTTATTAAGCGCATTGAGAAGGGCATATTTTACGTAGCAAGTTCAAATTAAATAGCAAAAAAAAGACCAAGCGCCGTTAAGCAAACTTAGTCTTTTTTTGTATGTATGATAAGCCAAATGCTACTCTTTATCCTGCAGCTCAGACAGCGGGTGGGTGGTGGTATTATTATGCGTGACCACAATCGCCTCATCAATGATACGTTGGCTGACCCCGCGCTTACGTAAGCTTTCAATAAACACTTCATCATGCGCCAAGGTATAATCTTGATGATCGCGATCCAATCCTTGACGGATATAAAGACGAATCAGACCTTGGATACGTTTAAAGCCCAGCTCTGCTGAGGTAGACTCTAATAACCTAATCATTTCTTCAGACAGGCGAATACTGATCGGACGCGTGATTTTTTGCGGATGATCAGAGAATTTATTTTTTATACGAACAGGTATCATAATAAACCATTACTTTTAGTGAGTAGGAATAAAACACTCAGACAAAAACGAATTTGGTCACAGCTCTTCTTACCATACAATAAAAATCGCTAAAAGAACACCGTCGCCGTATGAATATTGTATTGGTGAATAAGGTAAGCTATTAAGGATTAAATAGCGACCATAAAAAAACCTCCATCAAATAGTTGATGAAGGTCTTTTAGAATATGGCTCTCCAACCTGGGCTCGAACCAGGGACACACGGATTAACAGTCCGTTGCTCTACCAACTGAGCTATTGGAGAATAAGTTGTGATAACGGTTGATTAAACAAGTTTTACAAAGCCTTTGGTAGGTGCGATTGCTTATCTTGTTTGCGTTATGTGGGGCACATTTTAGCCAAGTAGTTCTGGGCTGTCAACCTTATTAGGCGATAAATAATAAATATAATTATAAATAGGATAAAATTGTGGGTGTTTCTTGTTAATGGGGCGACTTTATTGACGGTGACGATGATTGCTGCTGCTAAAATATGTATAAAAATTAATTTTTCTTAATATTATAATAACTTACTTTATTTCTTAGTTTGATAAGACTATCTATTTGAAAATAAAGAAAAACCTTATATTACTTTAACCCTTAAAATCTCTATTTCACGCACCCATATAAACCTATAAAATAGTCAGCCCAGATTTTTTATCATTTTGTTTAACTGACTGTTTCTAATTCAATACTTTCTACCAATATAGGTGCCCTACATATGAGTCCAACCATGATTGCTTACGGTTACCTTGCCATCGCTATTGTCTGCGAAGTTATTGGCACTACCTTTTTGGTCAAGTCAGAGCAGTTTACGCGCTTTGTGCCCACGCTTATTATGGCGGTGCTTTATGCTATTTCGTTCTACTTATTAACCCAAACCATAAAAACCATCCCTATCGGTATTGCTTATGCCTTATGGGGCGGGCTTGGTATCGTATTGACTTCACTGGTAGGACTGTTCTTTTTTAAGCAAACGCTTGATACCGCAGCGATTATCGGCATTGCGATGATTGTTGGTGGGGTAGTGGTGATGAATTTATTGTCTAATTCGGTGGCACATTAAGTAAACAGGCATTAGTAATCGTTAAACATTAAGACGTCAAGGACAAACACATTGACCACATTAAAATATATCGCGCATTACTCTGAGCAAATTCAAAGCCAAGCGGCGACGCTGATTAGCACGGGCAGACTGGGTGAGTATTTGGATAAAAAATATCCAAACCGTCATCAAGTACAAAGCGATAAAGCGCTATATCAATATAGTAATGACATTAAAAATCAGTATATGCGTAAGAGCAGTCCGCTGTCGCAGGTGTCTTATAACAGTAAACTTGCGGTGCTCAACCAGGCACTTGGCATTCATACCTACCAATCGCGCGTGCAAGGCAGCAAGCTGAAATCACATAATAGCATCACGGTAGCCAGCCTATTTAAAGAAGCGCCGCCCGAGTTTTTGCGTATGATAGTGGTGCATGAGTTGGCGCATTTTAAGGAGCAAGAGCATAACAAGGCTTTTTATCAGCTTTGCTGTCATATGGAGCCAAACTATCATCAATATGAGCTTGATACTCGTTTATGGTTGCATTGGCGCGAGCGCAATCTATCGTGATGAAATAAAAACTAACAATAATGCTAAGTCAATAAAATAGTAATAGGGCTAATGGCGATGAATAAAGCCGCTGTTTTAAGAGTAAGGTAGTCTATGAGTCAGTCAGCGCCGCAGTCCATGGCTAAAGATAAAAATAAAAAAGCATGGCTCATTCCTGTGCTGTGTCTCATCGCGGGTGGCGGATTGATCGGTATTTCTACCAATCTAGCCAAATTTGCAGGCGAGGTCGGTCTGACGCCGCTGGCATTTCTGTTTTGGTCTATTACGGGTGCGGCGTTTATTTTATTTAGTTATGCGTTGTTACGCCGCGAGCTGCCGCCGTTAAGTAAATCAACCCTGAGCTATTATTTGGTTGCGGCGTTGGTGAGTGTGGCAGGCTCCAATCTCATTTTCTTCTCCGCTATTCCGCATGTCGGCGCCAGTTTTGTCGCCTTGATTATTTCTCTGCCGCCGCTATTGACGTATCTCGCCGCTATCATTCTAAGAATAGAGCGCTTTAACAAGCTGCGCGCGCTTGGCGTGGTCGCGGCACTTGTCGGCGCCGGGGTGCTCGCCGCCCGTAAATTCGCTGCGCCCGATGCCAGTGTGTTTTGGATTGGGCTAGCGCTTTGTGGTCCGGTCTTATTGGCAATTGGTAATATTTATCGCACCTTATATTGGCCTGATAATCTCTCTCCGAGCGCGCTGGCACCGGGTATGCTGATAGCCGCATCCGTGCTACTTGGTTTGTTTAGCATTTTACCTAATTATTCTCTTGCCGTTCCGCTAGCTGAGATGTTGCCGTTAGGGTTGATTGCAGTGCAGGCGTTCGTTTTCGCTGGTCAGTTTTTACTGTTATTTTTACTGCAAAAAACGGGCGGCCCAGTATTACTAAGCTTATTAGGTTCGGTTGGGGCGGTCGTCGGTGTGCCTGTCGCTATCTTTTTGCAGGGAGAAAGTCCGCCAGAAGGGTTGTTTTTGGGTGCATCCTTGATAGCGCTTGGTGTCGTGTTGGTTACCTATGGCGGGGTAAAAATGGCGGCATCAAACCAGCAGACTCGATAAAGGGTGGGCTTGCGGCTAAAAGGGGTAAAAAGTAGATAAACCGTTAAGTTTTTTTAGGATTGAAAGATTAGGTTTAAATGTCCGCCGTCTTTGTCATACGATTGAGCATGGCTGCTAAGCGCGCATTGTTATCGGCAATATATTTATCGCCAAGCGTTATTATCTCAGTAGGTGATTGTACGGTTTTAGGATAGTTAATTAGTCCTTTTTGAATGGCATTGTCGCCATTTGCTACCATCTTAACGATGCTTTCTTTGGTGACTTCAAAATGACACTGCCAAGCCATGACCCAAGTGGCAAGCGCTTTTTGCTGCGGCGTTTGATAAAGAAAGCCTTGATTAGGCCATGCTGCTGATGTCGCTAACGGAATCGCTCCTTGTGGATATTCAAACCCATCGCCATGCCAATGAAAGACCGTAAACGGCTGCTTTGGTAAGTCCTGTAGTAAAGGATGCGCCTGAGCGTCTTTAGTCAACTGAATGGGTAACCAGCCGATTTCTTTTACGCCTGCCGGCTTTACGCTCGCCCCCAAGCAGTGCGCAATAAGCTGCGCCCCTAAACATACACCTATCACTGTCTTTCCGCTATCCATACTTTGTTTAATCAGACGTTTTTCTTCAATTAACCAAGGATGGTTGTCCTCATCGTGGACACTCATCGGCCCGCCCATCACAATTAACCAGTCAAAACTGTCAAGCGCTGGCAAGGTGTCTTTATTATAAGAACGCGTGTAGGTAATAGTGTGTTGATGATTAATTGCCCAATGCTTAATAAAGCTGAGGTCTTCGTAATCTGTGTGAAATAAGGTATGAATGCGTAAGGTCATCTGATGATCTCGATTAAAAAGTTGTATTTTTATAATATTGAAAGTCTATAAGGTATTGTCTGTCTTAGATAGTGGAAACTATTTAGAGTACTCTAATTCTCTTAAGTGTTTCATTATAAAGCGTAAAATTAGCTATTCTAATAATAACCTAATATTGTGATAGAAAAGGCTTGCAAAGTTTTAAAAACTTGCTAAAATGCATGTCCTAAATAGGCGTATAGCTCAGTTGGTTAGAGCGCTACCTTGACATGGTAGAGGTCGTTGGTTCGAATCCGATTACGCCTACCAGATTCGAAAGCCCCAATCTTTATGATTGGGGCTTTTTTTATGCTTGTAATATAAAGGCTGTAGCGCAAATCGAAATTATACATTAGTTAAAAACTCTGTTTTTCTATTCGCAAGTAAACTCTATTAAAAATCCTGTGTGCCTAAAATGTGCCCAAGGCGTGCCTAACGTATTTTTGGCTCGTTAAATAATGGAGCTTTTTGACCTCAACCTTAAGTACTCTCAATGTTTGCATTTTACATGCTTCAAAAGCCGGTATTAGCGAAAGCCCAAATCATCACGTGATTTGGGCTTTTTAATGTCTAACACATATGCCAAATCGTATCTAAATCTGCAGTTAACTATACAGCTCGAGCTTATTGCTAACTTTTCTTAGGTTCTAGCGTTTGTGCATTCTCCATATCGGCACTAGCAACATATTCAAAGATATCTCCAACCCCAACTTCTAAGAATTCACACAGCTTATCGATAGTATCAAAATCAATTCTTGATGATTGGTCGTTATATATTTTATGTAACGTCGTTTTGCTGATTCCTGTCGCGCGTACGGCATCCGCTACCTTTAGTCTTCTTTCGGCTAACAAAGTCGGTAAATGATTAACTATCACATCAAAACTCCAATCTTAGTTGTAAAAAGTACTTGCATAGTTATAAAAATATGTTAAATTACAACTATGGTGTTCAAAAGTACCATTATAATTAAACTTTATATAAGGAATGTATTATGTCACACACTTACCTGACAACCCAAGAGCTTTCTGAGCGTATCAAATACAATCCGCGCACGATCCGTAATGAGCTTAAGGATAGCGTACTTATTGAAGGCATTCATTACATACGTCCTTTTGGTGGTCGCAAGATTTTATACGTTTGGGAAGAAATTGAAAAAGACATGCGCACTGGTATCACCGGTAGCATCAACGCCATGGCACTGCAATAAGGAGAAATATGATGGCTAGCATTAGAGCACGTAAAGGTAGCAACATGCTATTTGTTGATTTTTATTATATGGGCAAACGCTGTCGGGAGACGACAAACCTGATAGATACTCCGGCAAATCGTAAAAAGCTTGAAAGTATTATTTTGAATATGGAAGCCGAAATTAGGTTAGGTATTTTTAATTATGCTAAATACTTTCCGAAAAGTGATAAGGCTGCAGAAATGGTAGCTTTAAACGATCGTAAGGAATGCATTAATACTAACGTTCCTTCCTTCAAGCAGTTCGCAACACTGTGGTTTTCTGAAAAGGAAATTGAGTGGCGCGATACTTACAAGCGCAAAATACAGGAGATTATTGATATGTATTTGCTTCCTGAGTTTGGTACTAAAGCCATTCATGTCATAAAAAAGACAGATGTATTAGCCTTCCGTTCATCGCTCGCCAAAGTAACGTACGGAAAAGCTAACAAACATCTGTCAGCGGCACGCATCAATTCGATAATGGTACCTTTGGGTATGATACTAAAAGAAGCCGCTAAACGCTATAAGTTTGATAACCCTTATTATGATATCAAGGCACTCAAACAGCCTAAAACTGATATTCAGCCTCTCACGTTAGAGGAGGTTTGGACGTTTATTAATGGCGTGAGAGAAGATTATCGCCATTATTATCTGGTGCGGTTTTTTACAGGTATGCGTACCAGTGAGATTGATGGGCTGACATGGGATAACGTTGATTTCAATCGTCGTGAGATTGTCATTAAGCAGGCGTTAGTCAAAGGCAAGATTGTCCCTCCTAAAACACAGGAGTCTTATCGTGCTATTCAGATGTCTCCATGGGTCTATGATGCGCTTAAAGAGCAGCAAGAAATCTCTTATAGGCGTTCGGATTATGTGTTTTGCTCACATACGGGTGAGCCATTGGATTATAACAATGTGAATAAGCGTATTTGGCATCCCACACTTAAAGTTTTACGGTTGAAGAAGCGCAACGCCTATCAAACACGCCATACTGCAGCGACTTTATGGTTAGCGGCAGGTGAGAGTCCTGAGTGGATAGCCAGTCAAATGGGCCATTCGACAACTAAGATGTTATTCAATACTTATAGTCGCTATGTGCCAAATATGACACGACAGGATGGCAGCGCTTTTGAGGCGCTCGTAAATCGAAGCCAGATTACTCAAGCATCTACTGACAAGGAGACGTCAAAATGAAAATTATTGATTATGACAAGCTATTTGCCGAGTTTAAGCCTAATGGTTATGTCAGTGAGGGTGCCAATACTATCGCTAATATGTTGATTTATGATTTGTGTATTCAACCTGGTTATAATCTAGCACGCTTTTTAGAAATCAAGCCTTGCTTTGATAACCATATGGCAATACGTATATGGGTACAGAAGCGCTTGGATGCGAGTCTTGGATATTTGGTTGATGATATGTATGTTCAACTACAAAGCGAGATTTACGAGCTACTACCGCCGTCTGGTTATGGCTACTAACGAGGAGAATATCATGAGTGTTAACTTTGTGTTCGACTCAAGCCTAGATGATGTAGCAAAGCGTTTGTGCTATCAGTATTGGTCATACGTATCACCCAATGACTATATCGCTCATCTAAAGATACTTTGCTACGATTACAATATAAGGTCTGATGAGTTGTTTGCTACGCTTGCAAAATGCCAGGTTTATTTGGGTGATATACATTGCGAGTATTGCGGTCGTCCTTATCAACTCGATGTGCCAGCAGATATCCCCCATGCAAGACAACATAAATCTTGGTTTTGTGATGGATGCATCAGTTTTTCTGGGGGACAGCTTACGGTTAGTAGATAGATATTTAAGAGTATTTGATAACCAGATGGCCTAGGCTGTCTGGTTTTTTTATGTTGATTATTTTCTTCTATGTAAAAAGCGTAGTGCTTAATCAGTCTATTTTCGAGAATTATAAGCCACCTATGCGTTATATCTAGTAGATAGTGTATAAATAAAATGTAAGCTATATACATTGGGGTTTATGATGATAAATAGTTTTTATATATATAATATATACTATATAAAAATATCCACTCAGTGTATCCTTTGCAAATTGTGTTCTATCATATCGATAAAAAAATATGTAAAGCTCTGAACATACAATCATTTCCTGTAATTGATTTTATAAAATATTGTTTAGTTTTTTCAATTAGCTTATATTGGCTAAATACTTTAAAAAGAATATTTTAAACACTAGAAATTTTAGTTTGCTTGCTAATGTTATAGAGAAATATAAGATCACTATAATTCTAAAAAAAATGCGCTTATCTAATTTTCAACCCTTCGGTAAAGAAACAACAGAGATACAACTTGATAAGATAACTTATTTAATCAGCCCTAATGGTTCTGGAAAAACTCTGAATATTAGAGTTCTAAAACCTGTACGATTACAGACATAGAGCTCACTACTGATGATGTAATTTAAATACAGTTTCGTGTTTAATTATTAAATATATATTTTAAAAAATAAATAACCATACACAATAATTTTTAGGTATAAAAATGACAGATATCATTACTGTTAAGCAGCTAAATTTCAATCTTTTAGGTAGGTTTTTTGGTAATAAGAGTTTAATGCTGACAGAACAAGGTCTGTCTTTAGAAGCTAAAGGACGCGCGAAAGAGCTTATATCGTTCTCTGAGGCTCAAAAATTCGTCTATTTAGAAGGCGGTATTTTTGGTGCAACGCTATACGTCTTTGACGGAAAAGACTTTAAGGGACACAAGTTTTTATCCAAAACAGATGTCGTAGCATTTGTAGAATCTGCCAACAAAAAAATTGCCCATGGCATACAGCCTCGCCTTATAGACTCAATCGACCTTTTTAACGCCCAAGTGCTGACTCTCTATCCTCGAGGGTCTCGAGTAGAACAAATCAAATCTATAGCGAGTGAGTTATTACCCTTTTACAAAGACACAAATACGCCTTGGCACTATTTCAACAATCCTAATTTGCATAATGATATTCAGACTATTTGCGACCAACATCCTCTTACACAAGAAGGATTAGGCGCCTATCATGAAACCTTCAATTTAGAACAAAGAAGATCATTTTTTGATAACGTAGAGTCCAACCCTCTAACCCATGAGCAACGGCTTGGCGTACTGCGCTCCAATGATAAAAACATGGTACTTGCGGCAGCTGGTACAGGAAAAACATCCGTTATGGTTGCTAAAGCTCTAGATCTTATTGATCGTGGCCTTGTCGTACCATCTGAAATATTAATACTAGCCTATAATAAATCTGCGGCTGAAGAGTTAAAACAACGCTTAGCTGATAAGGCAAATAATGCGGGTATAGAGCTAATGGAACACCCCCAAATTTCAACCTTTCATGCATTGGGTCGTGGCATTTTAAGAGAGTCTGGCATTCCTACCTATATGAGTGTTTTGACTGAAGACAGCTTAAAATTAGATATGTGGGTGACAAACTGGGTAATAAGTTATTTGAGACAGAATCCAAAACGATTGCTTAGTTTCATCTCTTTGTTTCCAGAAGCTGTAAATCCTTTCGACTTTAGCACTCAAGCTGAGTATGAGAACCACATTAGAGACAATGAATATAGAACCCTTAAAGGTGAGCTGGTAAAGGGTTATCAAGAACTGAAAATAGCTAATTGGTTGGCTTTGCATAAAATACCTTATGAGTACGAAGCGCCTTATGTGAGCAAGCGGCGAATTGATGTAGGTTATGACTATCAACCTGATTTTCATATTGCTAACTCTAATATTTATATCGAACACTTTGGTATTGATAGACAGGGAAATACGCGCTCTGATATCAATAAAAAAGACTATAACGAGTCAATAAAAAGCAAACGTAAATTGCACGATGAGTGCAGCACCATCTTAGTAGAGACCTTTCATTATGACTGGGTTGAGGACGCGTTAGAAGAGAGGCTTGAAGAGCGGTTAGCAGCTGTTGGAGTGATTCCAAATAAAAAAGCTCTAGATGAAACCTTAAATGAGCTACTTGTAGAACTGTCTGATGGTAAGCAGGTTGCTACTTGGAGCAAGATGCTGGTTAAGTCGTTACAGGCCATTCGGTTTGAAAGGCTAAATGAAAATGACATATTTGATCGGCTAAAAAAAGCTAAGATATCTCAGCCAAAACAAAAAACACGCATTTTGAATGATTTACATGAGGCGTATGTTGAGGAGCTTGCAGCGAATAACTCTATCGATTTTGACGATATGATCATTCGTGCTATTGAGGTTATAAATAACAATAAATACAAACCTAAATGGAAATATATTTTAGTTGATGAATTCCAAGACATATCAGCTTCTCGCATGGATTTTATAAACAGTATTATTGCAAAGGGCCCTGATCCTTCGTTGACAGTGGTTGGTGACGACTGGCAGTCTATTTATAGATTTGCAGGAGGTAAACTTGAGCTGACTACTAGATTCAATGAATTGGTAGGGCCTCATAGCCTAACTATGCTTCAAAAGACTTTTCGCTATAACAATAGCATTGCTGATACTGCAGGCAAATTTGTTATGGAGAATCCTGAGCAATATAAAAAACATATTCAAACGCATGAAGTAGTAAATGAGCCACAAGTCTATTTGTTAGATGATGACTCTAGCAAGGAAAACGGTTTATACAGTAGAGTGCATGAGGTGGTCAATGAAATTAGAGAGAGCGACCCTAACGGTTCAATAGCCGTCATTGCAAGGTATAACTATCTGCTCAAAGAATCGCGTGACTTTTTGGGGAAAAAAGATTCGAAAGGTATTAATTTTTGGAGCTTTCATAAGTCAAAAGGGTTAGAAGCAGACTACTGCATCTTAATTGGTTTTTTCCAAGGAAAGAGTGGCTTTCCTAACGGGAATCGTGAAGATGCTATCCCTGAAGCGCTACTTCCAACATTAGATCCGTATCCTCATTCTGAAGAACGACGTTTGCTGTATGTAGGTATCACACGTTGTAAAAAGAAATCTTATATTATTGCAAATCCGACTTCACCATCAGAGTTTGTCAGTGAATTACTTAAACCTAAATACGATATCAATATCGTATCTCAAGAATTTCAAGAGCATAATAGGAAAATATTCAAATGCCCTAACTGTGCAGATGGCTATTTACGTCTAATAAAAGGCAGATATGGTGATTTTTACGGCTGTAGCTCTGGTAAAGGCTGTAAGGTAGGTAAAGCACGCGTATGTAAAGAGTGTGGTGCACCCTCTGTTGACAGAGAAAATGAGAGTAGATGCAATAATATAGAGTGCGATAACTCAGCAAAAATCTGTAATAAATGCGGTCGCCCTATGAAAATGCGTGATGGTAAGTATGGTAAATTCTGGGGTTGTAGCGGTTTTGGTATTTCTGGCGATCAATGTAAAAATACTATAAAAATATAATAAATAAAAATTCTGTCTAGTCACTCTAATGCATACCTACTAAGGCGTGTCATCAATTAACAAGGTTACATTAGAATAATCTATACCTATGGTTAACCGATCGGGCTCTTTCATTAGTTCGGTTCCACTAATGAGGACTCGAAATCAACGTCATTGACGCTTTTAAAGATACCATTTTTAAGAGAAATTCAGCAGCAGTTATTATTACGGATAGTTGGCTAGGTGAAGACTTAATCTGGTCATTGTTGAACTAGTTCCACTCGTTCCGAAACAGCTGAAAACATGAACTTTAGTTATCAAGCAGAGAAAATGATATGTCCGAAGGATTGACTGAATCAGAAAAATTTGTGAACTCTATATGTGAGAGAGCTTTTCTTAATCTTTGGACTCATCCAAATCCGATTGGAAAAAAAGAAAAAGAGCTTTGCGATTGCTTAATTGTCTGTGGTAAACACATCGTCATCATTTCTGTAAAAGATATTAAGTACAAAGATACAGGGGATGAAGCAGGCTTTAAAAGGTGGACTAAGGCTGCAATAGATAAATCGGCTTCTCAAATATGGGGCGCTGAAAGATGGTTGAATTCTTCAGTTGAATTCACTAGGCACGATGGCCGACAAGTCGAATTGCCTCCAAAAGAAAATCGAATCGTACATCGAGTATCAGTATCACTTGGCTCACAGCGTAAAATACCAACACAGTCAGGTGATTTAGGAAATGGTATCGTGCATGTCTGCGATGAGTTCAGTCTTGGAGCAATTTTTGGTCTACTGGATACGATCACAGATTTTGTTAATTTTTTGACCGAAGTTGAGGGTTTAATAAAAAAAGCTATTATAATTTTCAGCGGCGGAGGAATAGAAGATTTATTAGCAATTTATTTGTTAAACAACTATTCATTCCCTTATAAAGAAGCTGACCTGCTAATAATTGACGATACAGTTTTTAAAGGATTCATAGACTCTGATGACTATAAATCTATGCAGGAGTCATATAAGGATTCGTATTTTTGGGATAAGCTAATAGAGCACTTTATTGGTGATCTTCTTACAGACGGTATGTTTGAATATGGCGCAAATCAGGTCACTGATAGCCAACACGCTCTTATCCAAATGGCTTTCCAGCCCCGTAGTCATCGAGCAAATCTAGTTGATGCCTTTTCTGAATTTTTGCAAAAACCAGAGTTAAAAATTGCTGCAAGAGTAGTACTGGCACACCAAAACACAGCATTTGTATTCCATTTAGGGCCAAGTAGTGATCGAGAAGCTCGGGTTCAAGAGCTAGGGTTAAGGTGCTTAGTTGTTAGAGGTCGACTTCCCGATGTCAAAATTGTAGTTGGTATTTCCAGAGATAAGCTAGGCCCGTCAGTGGATGGTTATTCTCATGATATTGTTTATGTGGACATTCCAGAATGGGATGATGATTTCGAAGAACAAGTAAATAAAATACAAAAAGAGCTAGGCTATTTTGAAAATGCATCTTGGGCTAAGAGGCCATAAAATGCTTAATAAGACGCTACTTTAGAACAAGGAAGGATTTTTAAATATGTCACAAAACCTTTTTGAAGACTTTATCGATTTTTTATCTAATAAGCACGGCGAAGAACTTTGGGTCACCGTTTATAAGCGCGAGCCGATCAACAATACAGCCCATGATGGCACAATGTATTGTGCACTTGTTAAGAAAGAAAAATCAGAACATACAATGGAAAGGCCTGGCTGGGATTTGATGGTAGGTAGTGGAGGGCCAGGTTTTAGTATGTCATACGAGGATGGTGAAGAAATTACTACTTACTACACTGATCCAGACGATGACTTTTTGAGACCAGTTCTGGTTCGTGACTTTCACGGTAGGAAAGAAGATTACATTGAAATACTTGAAGAGTTCCGCCTTTTTCATAATTTATACCATGATAATGAAAGTGGTTCATTTATTAGTTTTGACGAAGTGGGTGACGAAGTTGAAGTAATAAAGGTCGAGCGCAATGAAGTAAAAATTCGAAGGCGATACTTGCGCTCTTTTATGGCTGCCCGTCAAATGAACCTACTCCTATATTTTGAGCTTACTCGGCACTACCGTGAAAGCGTTGCCTTTTCTGATGACATAAAGAATGAGTCACTTGTATATACGATCTATTCGGGTGACTCTTATTCGGATGGATACACATCTTTTTCTAGGATATTAGGAAAAAAACTAATTAGATGTGAGATAGTGGAAAAGTGTGGCGTATGGCCATTTGAGCAAGAGAAAGAATATCAGAATTTCATTATTGGTGGTGATACTGATGAACCTGAAATATTTTCTTGTAACCCTGATGAATTAGCTAATTATTTTGGTGCCAATCCAGATTCTCCACACTACTTAACGCCTGTATTTTTTCGAAAGGAAGTTATGCAGAAATATTATAGTTCTTCCGACTATAAAATTACAGATGGGTATTTAGATAGAACAGGCGCGTGGAGATTGAGATTTGACAATAACTCACCAAATCATGTGTCAGTATTTTTAGGTGATCTAGGTCAGGACCTACCTAGCAAGGAGCAGGTTTATTGGAAAAGCTTTAATTTAATACCCGATGAAAGAAAAATAAGTAGAACAAATTTTGAGCGGAGTTTTCTAGGCAATTTCTACGATGCAGAAAACCCAGAGCACAGATTTAAGCAAAAATTTAGAGATATTCAGGAATATTGGAATAAAAAATACGGGTGGTATCTTTTCTTACCGCTTTCAATTAAAGATGAGCATTTTTATGAGTCTATACGATCAATGCTAACCAACGATCAATCAGAATTTGATGCGCAAGTGCTTGCTCTTACAAAAGCAACTATAGACTCGATAAATGTTAAGTCACTTAGGGATCACCTCGAAGTAATAGATAAGTCGATCAAATCTATATCATTAATGGAAGTTCTTCTTGAAAGGTTAGAATCTCAAAATTTATCCGCTCTATCCAGTCTGCTGAGAGGAGTTCAATCGGTTAGATCAACTGGTGTTGCGCATAGAAAAGGCACCGAATACGAAAAGACCATTTCCAAGCTGAAAATTAATGATGGGGATTACTCTTCTGAGTTTGATCAGCTTTTATTGGGGATGCTCTTTCTTTTTGATGAGATTATGAAATTAGATTTAGGGCGTGACACCAATTAGCACAGATATTTCAGGCTAAGCTATACCTATAGTGAATCAATCAGACGCTCTAAGTGGTTTGGTTCCCTAGTGAGGACTTGAACCTTCGGCTGTAGGTTAATGTTATCAAGGTTTCAACTTACGGAAATAGTCACAGTGTACTTCGTAGTGTACCTAAAATACATATTCTATCTGTGATCGGTGCGCTATAAAGGTATCGAACAGCCAGCTTTCTATAGGTAAATGTTATAAACTTTTCAAAAACGTTTTAGCCTCAATGGGCTTAGTAAGCTCAATAAATTTAATATGCTGGTATTGAGGTTTGTTTATTAACTGACGAACCTTTTTACGATTTTTCTTATGCGTTGTGATCGTCCACCAAATAATAGATTTTTTGGAAAACAGTCTTGTTAAGCTCTCTACATTATTGGTATCCCACAGCTTCTTTCTACTAATAGTCCTAAATATGGCACGCCTGAAAGCACGAGACAACACTAATGGAAACGAATAGTTCAGCCAAATGACGGTGTCGATATCTTTCCATTTTATAGGTATCGTCCGACTATAATTGCCATCTAATACAAACGCTGGCTTATCTAGCGCCTTTTCAATATGTGTGATAAAGGTTTCATCATCAACATGCTCCCAATCATCCAGCCAAAATAATCCGTCCATTTCAACATATGCACAGTTAAGTTTATCTGCTAGAGCTTTGGCAAACGTAGATTTCCCTGAACCTGATGTACCTAACACGTTGACTCTTTTCATGGTTATATTACCTCAAACAATTATGAATATTTCAGCAATATTCGAAAAAAGGCACGTAGTATACCCTAAGGGAACCACCTATTTCACCCTTCAAACCTATTAACAGACCACTTAAAACAGACTGCTATAATGGAACCACTTATAACAGACTATTTTAGGTGTTTATGTTTATTAGAGCGTATCTACGAGCGTCTACCAAAGAACAAGATGCTAAGCGTGCTAAAAGCGAGCTCATAGCATTTGCCAACGATCATGGCCACAAAATTGCTGCCTTCTATGTCGAAAACGAATCAGGAGCTATCTTGGTGCGACCCAAGCTTATGCAGCTGATTGAAGATGCTCATAAGGGCGATGTGATCTTAGTTGAGCAGATTGATCGCTTGGCACGTTTGAACCAAGCTGATTGGGATACGCTCAAAAGAATGCTATCAGAGAAAAAGCTCTCTATCGTATCAAAAGAGCTGCCGACCTCATATATGGCGCTTCAACCTGAACGCAGTACAGAATTTATGAGCAGTGTATTGCAGGCCATTAACTCGATGATGCTGGATATGCTCGCAGCCATTGCTCGAAAAGACTATGAGGATCGCCGTAACCGTCAGATGCAAGGTATTGCTCGTGCTAAGGCAGAAGGTAAGTATTCAGGACGTAGGAAAGATACGGAAAAGCGCAAGATCATCGCTAGTCTGCTCAAATCAGGTCATAGCTATTCTGATATTCAAAAAATGACCAAGTGCTCACGGCATCTGATCGCTGATGTAGCCAAGGAAAGACCGAAGATGCTCAGTACTCATTAAGTGGTTCCACTACAGCAGTCTACTATGAGTAGTCTATTAATTGATTAATGAGCCTTTTTAGATAGTTCCGCTGGGATATACCCAAAAAATAATAATATTGTTATGGCTCTCTTTTATCTTAGCTCCCAATTTCTTAGGGATGATTACCCCTGGTTATTAGTCCGAAATATTTATGCTCAAAACAAAAAAAGCAGGCGATGATTCATCGCCTGCTTTTTACTAATATATTACAGTTGGCCTCGCACAAAATCACATGATATGGAACATAGCTTCTGTTTGCATATCATTAATATCTTGAACATGCATCATAGTAAAGTCTGCCGCCATAGCTGTATTGTCAGTTGCTCCTTCAAAGACTGATGTCACATTATTATCAGAAGATGGAGTAGCATTGCCCACATCTGTTTGCTCAAAAATTAATTCATTACTATTCAAATCAAGTAAATCGTTAATGCTAGGCAGCTGTATTTGTGGCGAGTCGATGAGCGTCTCCATTTGACCGACACTGCTATCGAAGCTAAGAGATAGATTAGCGCTACTATCATAATATGTATCTGTATCATTAACTAGATCAATAGACTCGCTAAAGTAATCATTTTCGCTATCATCATCAGAAGAGTCTTCCGCTTCATCGAATGACATCATGCTGCGAGCATTACTATTACCATTATTTACCATGCTCTCGATATATGCTCTATCCCACACGACACCATTATCAAAATAGATGTTATCGACACCCCATGTGTCAAACTGGTTACCCAAAGTTATCTTACCCCCTGAGTTTGATATCTCTAGACTTGAATCTTTTCGAGTCAAAACAATATCAGACGGATCAAATCCTTTTAAATCCAACCTATTAGAACCTTCAGTATCTAAAATCTGGACCAACGAATTATTTGAAAAGGTTTTAGCATCTATAATGTAAGTGTCATCTCCTGCTCCACCATTAAATTCATTGTAACGAGAGGAGGAATTGCCACCAAAAATTAAGGTGTCATTACCTGCCTCACCATACAAATGATCACTGCCACCATTAGAGATTAATATATCATCACCACCGCCACCGTAAATATAATCGTCGTTTACACCGCCTTTTAAGGTGTCATTGCCATCACCACCATATAATAAAGAGTAGTCACTAGTAGCTGTAAAAATATCATCCCCGTCAGTACCGACCCATTTTTGACCCGTCATTGCCTCTATAGTAGCTCTATCCCACACGACACCATTATCAAAATAGATGTTATCGACACCCCATGTGTCAAACTGGTTACCCAAAGTTATCTTACCCCCTGAGTTTGATATCTCTAGACTTGAATCTTTTCGAGTCAAAACAATATCAGACGGATCAAATCCTTTTAAATCCAACCTATTAGAACCTTCAGTATCTAAAATCTGGACCAACGAATTATTTGAAAAGGTTTTAGCATCTATAATGTAAGTGTCATCTCCTGCTCCACCATTAAATTCATTGTAACGAGAGGAGGAATTGCCACCAAAAATTAAGGTGTCATTACCTGCCTCACCATACAAATGATCACTGCCACCATTAGAGATTAATATATCATCGCCATTGCCGCCATAAATGTAGTCGTTTCCAGCAGAACCTTTAACGATATCTATAATATCAGCAGACTCAAAGTATTCAGAAGCATTAGACATAACGAAATCTAAGGTTGTACTGTTCCCAGCAATATCGGACGCTTGGATTTGATAGTTACCCTCTGCAAACGGAATGTTAGTGGCATTAGCGATAGGAACCAAAGTACCATTTTCTAATTTAAAGGCTTGTAGCGTGTCTTGGTCTATGTCTGCATTAACTTCTAACTGATTAGTAGCAGTGTTGAAATTTAAAATATCGCCTAAGATTGGAGCAGTAGTATCGATAGTGATGTCTTTTACGGCAGTAAAGCTTTCATTAAGTGCTTCATCTGTTACTTTTGCTCTAAAGCTGTAATCACCCTCTATTAAGTCAGATGCGATTCCGTTTGCCAAAACCTCCCAAGTGATGCCTTTATCGGTTGAGTATTGATACTCAACTTGGCTACCAGCTTCATTGTCCTTCACTGTCAAATCAAACGAGCGATCAGAGGTGATACCATCATCCTGAGATATACCGGTATCTTCAAAGCTATTGAATACTAACTCACCAGGCTCTGGAGGCGTCACATCTGAGGTGATATTGATCCCATAGTGACCAGCTTGCTTAGTATCTAAATCAATAACCTTCACATAGAAATCTTCTGCCAGCTTTTGAGCCTCTAAACCCAGATCGGTACGGTCTGAACGATAAGTATAAGAACCATCAGCTGCCAAGGTAAGCTTACCGTTATCAGTATCAACAGTAATTGGGCTCGCTGCCGGATTACCTGTTTGGAATACAAGCGACTGTCCATCTACTTGGATTTCATAATTCTGAGGTGTACTGATAGTGCCACTTTCATCGGCGAAGATATTACCTGTGACTTCTTGATAACCGGTAAAGTCAGTATATTCAATATCTTTAAATTCAGTGACATTAAAATCAATTGATGACCCTGATGAATAGACATATAAGTCCAAAGTGTATTTACCTGGTGGCAAAGTACCTGTACTAAAATCAATCAAGTAACTATTTGATCCTACTGATGAAATGCTACCCTTGCTTGAAGACGAGATTCCTGGACCTTGAAGAGTGTAGCTATAGTTCCCTTGAATAACATTAGAGCCATTAGTAAGCTGCAGCTGAGGCATCCCGTTTTGACCAGTTATTTCAAATTCTATAACCTCATTTATATAAGAAGTCGTCTGTTTTTCCACTACTGCTTGCTGCTCACTAACAACATTAGTTTCAAAGACTTCTTGTAACTCAAAGTTAGATTTTTGGTCAAATGGAGCGACATTCACATTGGCAGTCTTAGTAATGATGCCACCATTACCATCGCTAACAGTGTAGGTGAAGCTGTCCTCACCTTTAAAATCAGTATTTGGCGTATAGCTGTAGCTACCGTCTTTATTGACTACCACGGTGCCATTAACTGCCTCAGTTAATAATGTATAAGTAAGCGTATCACCATCAACATCGGTGGCTTTGGCGAGCACACCTGTATCGACGATATTTTCAGCGACACCAATAATGCTATCTTCTGATACTGGCGCATCATTGACATTAGCCACGTTAACCGTAGCGGTTTGGGTGATGACACCACCTTGACCGTCATTGATGGTATAGGTGAAAGTGTCTTTGCCATTAAAATCAGCGTTTGGCGTGTAGGTATAGCTGCCATCTTTACCGATAACAACCTTACCATTGGCAGCACCAGTAGCGACGGCATAGGTCAAGGCATCGCCATCAGCGTCAGTGGCGGCTTCCAGTTTGCCGCTAACAATGGTGTCTTCAGTCGCCGCAATGATGGTGTCTTTTGAGACGGGCACATCATTGACAGAAGCTACTGTGATGTTGGCGGTTTTAGTAATGGTTTCAGTACCATCAGTGACCGTATAGGTGAAACTGTCTTTGCCATTAAAGTTGGCATTAGGCGTGTAGCTGTAGCTGCCGTCTTTACCGATGATCACTTTACCGTTGGCGGCATTAGTGGCCAGCGCATACGTAAGTGCATCGCCATCAACGTCGGTGGCTTTCGCTAATAAGCCTTTAGCAATAGTATCTTCAGTCGCTGCAATCGTAGTATTGGCTGATACTGGCGCATCATTGACATTAGCCACGTTAACCGTAGCGGTTTGGGTGATGACACCACCTTGACCGTCATTGATGGTATAGGTGAAAGTGTCTTTGCCATTAAAATCAGCGTTTGGCGTGTAGGTATAGCTGCCATCTTTACCGATAACAACCTTACCATTGGCAGCACCAGTAGCGACGGCATAGGTCAAGGCATCGCCATCAGCGTCAGTCGCCGCTTCTAGTTTGCCACTAACAATGGTGTCTTCAGTCGCCGCAATGATGGTGTCTTTTGAGACGGGCACATCATTGACAGAAGCTACTGTGATGTTGGCGGTTTTAGTAATGGTTTCTGTGCCATCAGTGACGGTATAGGTGAAGCTGTCTTTACCATTAAAGTTGGCATTTGGGGTGTAACTATAGCTGCCGTCTTTATTGACAACTGCCGTACCGTTTTTAGCCGCTGAGGCGATGGCATACGTAAGTGCATCGCCATCAACGTCGGTGGCTTTCGCTAATAAGCCTTTAGCAATAGTATCTTCAGTCGCTGTAATGATAGTGTTCTCTGATACCGGTGCATCATTTACTGCTGCGATATTAACCGTCGCGGTCTGGGTAATGACACCACCTTTGCCATCAGTGATGGTATAGGTGAAACTGTCTTTACCATTAAAGTTAGCATTCGGCGTGTAGCTGTAGCTGCCGTCTTTTCCGATAACAACCTTACCATTGGTCGCATTGGTTGCGATGGCATAAGTTAAGGTGTCGCCATCAACGTCAGTGGCGGCTTCCAGTTTGCCGCTGACAATCGTGTCTTCTGTGGCAGTAATGATAGAGTCTTTTGAGACGGGTAGATCATTAACAGAGGCCACAGTGATATTAGCCGTTTTAGTAATGGTTTCAGTACCATCAGTGACCGTATAGGTGAAACTGTCTTTACCATTAAAGTTGGCATTAGGCGTGTAGCTGTAGCTGCCGTCTTTACCGATAACAACCTTACCATTGGCCGCACCAGTAGCGATGGCATAAGTTAGATTATCGCCATCAACGTCGGTGGCTTTCGCCAATAAACCTTTAGCAATAGTATCTTCAGTCGCTGCAATCGTAGTATTGGCTGATACTGGTGCATCATTCACTGCTGCCACGTTAACCGTAGCGGTTTGGGTGATGACACCACCTTGACCGTCATTGATGGTATAGGTGAAGCTGTCTTTACCATTGAAGTTGGCGTTTGGCGTGTAGCTGTAGCTGCCGTCTTTACCGATAACAACCTTACCGTTAGTAGCAGCAGTAGCTAGCGCATAAGTTAAGGTGTCGCCATCAACGTCAGTGGCTTTCGCCAATAAGCCTTTAGCAATAGTATCTTCAGTCGCTGTAATGATAGAGTCTTTTGAGACGGGTATTTTATTAGCAGGTGTCTTTGGTGAATCATCACTCGAACCACTACTTAGAGCCGCAATCCCTAATGCAGCCGCGCCGAGTGAACCTAATAAGACACCATTACTAATACCTCCAATGAACGAAGTATCGCTGAGCATTTCCGACACAAGTGTTGTATAAGAGGTTTCTGAAGCGATTTGTGATGTTACACCTGTTTCAGAATTCACATAATCAAACTCAACAAAGCCTGAATCACCAACTGTACCAAGCTGAATATTATCGGTTAGATAGTAATCCTCAATAGTAAGTAACGTTTCACCATTTTCATCTGCAATTAGTAAGTCGTCATCTACTTTTTTAGCTTTTAGCTTTTTAGCTGGTAGACCTGTTTTAGCTTCTACTAGGCTAATTTTCATGCCTTCTTCAGCAGCTATTTTAGTAGGTTTATTGCTATTTAATGCTTGATTAATCAAGTTGACATTATCTTTTTGCACGGCAAGTTGAATTGTTTGTGTCATTAGATATCCTTAATAAATTTTCTTATAGAGTAAGAAAGCTTGTTTATGCGGAAAAGGTTTTGTTTTAGGTAGGTAACACTAACTAACAATACTGATACTATCTTAATCTACATTAGTTTAATTTGATAGTGAAATAAGAATAAGGTTCTCGGCTTCTTATTTGATTAATAACTAAAATTATAATTTGTTTAATAAACAAGTATTTAACCCCACTCTCAACTTATTTTTCTAAGGTATTGGTTTACTTAGTTTTTAAAATTTCAGTTAAAACAATTAGAATTTTAAATTCTATAAAAATCAAAAGCCTACGATAAGTTGAGATTGGCGTGTATTTAATGAAGATTATTATGAAATTTAGAGAGTGTGATGAGTACTAAGAGTCCGATTGATAGCTATTTAGGAGTTTCGGAAGACGCTAGTGAAACAATGCCATTAGTGCGTGCTCATACGGCTATGTAAGATAAGAGGGAATAGTCAAGATTATGTTGTTTCTATAACAGACGTTATGGTAAATGAGCTGCTAATGAATAACATTTCTCGAGCCCATCCCGAATTCTGTGTAACTGCCATTTAGATTAAATGCTTACTAATACGATCATCAAACATAATCATAAAGCGATTCAGAGCAGACGTCCAGTTACGAATAGGCATCGACCACTTTTTGGATGCCTGCTGGGTGGCTAAGTACACCACTTTAAACGCTGCCTGATCAGACGGGAACACCTTACGCTTATTCACCGCCGTTCGAATCACACTGTTTAGCGACTCTATCGCATTGGTGGTATAGATCACTCTTCTGA
>NZ_JABAST010000028.1 GCF_016107575.1 Psychrobacter faecalis
AAACCACAAAAATATCCCAAAAAAAATACCAGTCAGCGTTAACTGACTGGCATTACCCCGAAGGATGAGTTTTTTATAATCAGATTCTAATGTTTAGATTAGAATAAGTATTCTAGACCACCACCGATAGCTAGTGTTTTAGTCTCTTCACGATCACTGTCATTTTGACCTGCATAAGCATGCATAATCATGTTTGGTTGGTAAAAGTATTTACCACCAACAACGATTTGATCAGAGTCTACGTCGTTAAAACCACGTAGGTTTGAAGTGTTGTTATACTGAGCGTAAACAGTAGCTGGTTTAGCAAAATTCTGTAAACCCATAGCCGCGCTTAGAACAAAACCTTTCTCTTTTTCGCTACCAGCAAAATCAAAGTCAGCTACTTGGTATAATGCACCCAATGTTACTGGTACAGCAGCAAACTTAGACAAATCTACGGTAGCAGTACCACGGATAATGTCACCAGTAGCTACGTAGTTGTTACCAAGGTTTAAGTCTTTATCGTAAGCAACACCAGCGGTGAAGCCAGTACCTTGGTCAAACATAGCAGCAACACCAAAACCATCACCACTATTGTCATCTTCGTCAGCAGCATACATTGCTGATACTTGTAATGGAAGACCTTGATATTTAGGTGCCGTCCAGATCATTGAGTTATCAATACGACCACTGTCTACCATGTTATCATCAGAACCTAGGTTATCCCAATAGCCGCCATCAGCAGTAACAACGTTGTTGATACGATCTAATGATGATTGGTTACGACCAAAACGGAACTCACCAAAGTTTTTGTTGTTTAAACCTAGGAAAGTATCACGGCTTGCAAAAGTTCTGCTATCATCAGCATCAATATCAACGCCATACTCTAACTGATAGATAACGTCAGTGTTAGCAGTCATCGCTTCAGAGCCTTTAAAACCAATACGTGATGCATGAGAGTTAATTTGAAGAGAATCGCTATCTCCAGCATTACTTTCGATATCTTCATAATCTACAGTAACAAATGCTTTACCATATACGGTAGGTGCAGCTTGAGCAGCTGATACAGATAGGGCAGCGATTGCTGTAGCTAAAAGTAGTTTTTTCATGGGGGTATCTCCACTTTACAATTTTAGTAATGAGCGAGCTATTATTAGCCGGTGCCCAAAATGGTATCGTCACAAATCCTCAAAGATATAATGTGTAACTGGCTACCGAGATTAGTCAGAAACAAGTGTGGCGAAGTTCTATTACCGTAAGATGAAAAAAACCATGACTTACATAACTGGGATTAGAATCGTAACTGCCATGTAAACATTGGTCTTTATCGCTCTGTTGCGTAACATCCGTTACCAAACTCATACTTCGATTACAAGCATAACAACTTTGACATAATTTGCAACATATTTTTAAGTCTTTCATGACGAAAAATTCTAAAACCCATATTTAATCTAAGGTTTAACGATTGTTCAGATAAAAACAAAAAAAACACCCCTACTCGCCATTGGCAAATAGGGGTAACTTTTATAAATAAATAAAAGAAATACATTGCTTTAAATGTGCTTGAGTAATACTAAGTATTGAAGGACTACTTAACCATGGATAAGTAGCCCTTTAATGGCTTTTACAAATAAGGAGCTAGCAATGCGTATTGGCTTTTAAGTCTAAACGCGCTTGATGCAATAATGGCTCAGTGTAACCACTTGGCTGCTCACGACCTTTAAAGACCAAATCGCAGGCAGCTTTAAAGGCGTAAGAATTATCGAAGTTATTCGCCATTGGCTGATAGCCATTATCGCCCGCATTTTGCTCATCGACGACTTTTGCCATGCGCTTCATGGTATCCATGACTTGCTCTTCGCTTACCACGCCGTGATGCAACCAGTTAGCGATATGCTGACTTGAGATACGCAAGGTTGCACGGTCTTCCATTAGACCTACATCATTGATATCTGGCACTTTAGAGCAGCCAACACCTTGGTTTACCCAGCGTACGACATAACCTAGGATACCTTGAGCGTTATTATCAAGCTCTTGCTGCTTTTCTTCTTCTGTCCAGTTGCTATCTTTAGCCAATGGAATGGTCAAGATATCATCTAAGCTGGCACGCTCACGGGATTTTAGGCTATCTTGTACATCGGCAACATTGACCTCATGGTAATGCATGCTGTGCAAAGTAGCGCCCGTTGGGGATGGAACCCAAGCTGTGCTAGCGCCCGCTTGTGGGTGCGCTATTTTGCTTTCCATCATCTCTTTCATCTCATCAGGCTTCGCCCACATGCCTTTACCAATTTGAGCGTGGCCTTGTAGACCGGTCTCTAAACCGATATCGACGTTCCACTGCTCATAAGCGGGTTGCCATGCTTGCGATTTCATATCGCCTTTACGGACAAAGGGCCCAGCGTTCATACTGGTGTGCATCTCATCACCCGTACGGTCTAAGAAGCCCGTATTGATAAAGATAACGCGCTCTTTTGCTTGGCGAATAGCTTCTTTTAAGTTAACCGTCATACGGCGCTCTTCATCCATCACACCAATTTTTATGGTATTACGCTCTAAACCTAATAAGTCTTCGGCGGCGTTAAACAAATCGTTCGCCATTTTGACTTCTTCAGGGCTGTGCATTTTTGGCTTAACGATATACATCGAGCCCTTGCGCGAGTTTGATAGCTCGTTTTTACCTTTTAAATCATTTAAAGACAATAGCGGAGTAATCAAACCATCCATTAAGCCTTCAAAAATCTCTTCTTGACCGTTACCCAAATCAACCAAGATAGCCGGGTTTTGCATTAAATGACCAACGTTACGAATCAATAGTAGCGAGCGACCTGGTAAGATAAGTGTGCCGCCATCTGGCGTGGTGTATTCGCGGTCTGGGTTTTGTTTACGCGTACGAGTTTTACCACCTTTTTCAAAGGTTTCTTGCAAGTCGCCATTCATCAAACCAAACCAGTTGCGATACACTTCTACTTTTTCTTCGGCATCAACGGCAGCGATTGAGTCTTCGCAATCTTGAATCGCCGTGATAGCAGATTCAAGTAATACGTCTTTGATGTTAGCTGGATCGTCTTTACCCACTGGATGGCTGCCATCGATTTGGATTTCAGCGTGTAGGTTGTTGTTTCTTAACAAAATACCAGTTGGGCTTTCAGCCTCACCGACAAAACCTGCAAACTGAGCGGCATCTTTTAATTCAGTGCTGCTATCGCCTTGCATAACTTCAAGCTTGCCATCGACAACTTTAAAGCCAGTGGCATCAGTATATGAGCCTGATGCCAATGCAAAGTTTTCATCTAAGAATTTTTTGGCATAGGCGACGACAGCGGCGCCGCGCGTTGGGTTATAGCCACCTTTGGCTTCTTGTCCGTTTTCATCGCTGATGACATCTGTGCCGTACAAGGCGTCGTACAAGCTGCCCCAACGCGCGTTGGTTGCGTTCAATGCATAGCGGGCGTTACGGACTGGTACCACCAACTGCGGGCCTGCGATATGGGCAATCTCGTCGTCGACGTTTTGGGTGCTGACTTTGAAATCATCACCTTCTGGTAATAAGTAGCCGATTTCTTGTAAAAACGCTTTATAAGCTGGGTAATCAATATCGCCATTTTTGGCAGGATTGTCGAGATGCCACTGGTCAATTTGCTGCTGAATTTTGGCACGGGTCGCGAGCAGCGCTTTATTACGCGGCGTAAATTCTTTAATAACCTTTTCAAAACCTGACCAATAGCTGTCTGAATCAACACCGACTTTCGGCAGCACTTCGTTTTCAATAAAATCGAACATCTGCTTATCGATGGCAAGAATGCCTTTTTGAATACGATTGGCGTTAGAAGACTGGCTCATATTGTTATCCTTATCTGTTCGTGAAGTGTGTTAATCCCGGATTGCTATTATCTATATTGCTACTATTTAGAGCAGTGCAAAACCAATGCTAGGGCGCTAAGCGTTACTTTTTGCGCTGGCATGGATAGTTGATATAATACCGATTGGCTAGCTATTAACTGATAATAATAGTAAGACAAGATATTCTAAAAGCAAAATCTCATCCTACTATCAAATAATGAAATAAACAAGGAAAGACCATTCATTAAGTAAATACTTAGGCTGTCTATAAATGATACCCTATAAGCCATATGGCTTTAGGTACGGTAAATAGTCTGCTTAAGCGCTAGAATTGAAATGATGTATAAACCTTGAGTAATCATTACTATATCAAATTATGCTTAATAGTTATCTGTTAAGCCAAAGCACTTAAAAGTACCAAGCTTACCTGATTATCTATCATGCCAGAAATGCCAAGCGCCATTAAAAATATTTGCCGTTATAGTCGTTATAATAGCTCTCACTCTTAAGCCTTTTTATTATTGTTTAATAAATACTGCCTTACATCTACTCTTTAAAAAGTCCGAAAAACTATGACTATTACTACCCAAAATCTTGCAACGCTAACTCAAAATAATGACGCTGACCAAGACAGCACTCAAGAAGACAGTGTCGATATCGCGCAATTAAGAACGCCACTAAAAGTAGACCTATCGCCTATTTATGAATTTTTAGGCGCACGTACCACGCAGGCTTGGGTCGATGCTGCCCTTGCGGATTTGCCGTTAATCATTCAAGACCATGCCAACTGCGAAAAAAAAGCGGCTGGTACGGCGATGAATTTAATCTTTCGCTATGAGTTTTCTTATGACTTACAGCGCAAATTGGCACAATTGATACGCGAGGAGATGCTGCATTATGAGCAAGTGCTTGGCATCATGAATGAGCGCGGGCAAGCATGGAAATATCTGAGCGCTGGACGTTATGCCAAAGGTATGCTCAAGCATAAACGTACCTACGAGCCAGCGGCGATGGTAGACGTCTTAATTATTGGGGCATTTATCGAGGCACGTTCTTGCGAGCGTTTCGCCGCATTGGCGGAAGTCATTAATGATGAACGATTGGCGAAGTACTATCGCTACTTACTTAAATCAGAAAGTCGCCATTTTGAAGATTATTTGGCATTGGCGCAGTCTTTAGCTGAAGATAATATTGACGAGCGTGTCGCCTTTTTTAAAGCAGTTGAAGCAGAGCTGATATCAAGTCCAGATACCGAGCTACGCTTCCATAGTGGTAACCCTGCTTAATTAATTAAGCATCTTATTAATTTTCGCCTGAAATAAAAAAGGTTTAACCGTTAGCGTATAAATTCTTGCTAAGGGTTAAACCTTTTTAAATCTTACTACTTAAAGCGACACTATAAATTTTACTTAAAGCGCCACTATAAATTATCCGTTTCTTATTTTATTGTTCTGAAAGCCATTATTTATCGCTTTCGGTTATCGAAGTATCATATTGTTTGTGATTTTTTACCACATGATGGGGATCGTGGTCATCCGTCAACCGTTCTGCTTCTGCCGGATTGACCTTTTGCAGGGCATCGTCAGGTACAATACCATTATTGTCATCGGCATCTTTTAGATTAGAGTTGTTTTCTGGATGATTCAACTTTTGCTGATGCATATCAACGTTCCTATCGTTAACGTCCGTAGCATTAACGTTCTTGTCGTTTTGTATAGTCATAGGCCTTCTCTTTATAATTATTAGTATATAAAAAATAGCTATCTATATTTGCTAGCACTCTTAGCCTCGCTAAACACCTTTCATCTTAACTACTAGAAGTCTTTTTCGTCAGGATTTAACACGCGTGTTTGCGCATTATCGACATTGGCATAGCGATTTAAATCGTTTATATCATTACTTTTGGCCGCTTCAGGCATGGTGGTATGCTCATTTATCCCTTCGTCGAAAGCATTACCTTCTTGATCGCGGCGATCTGGCTGACGCGCAGGATTGTCATTTTTGTTTACATGCTCTGTTTCTATCACACCTTCTTTAAAGGTATCGGTACCTTTATTAACTCTGGTATTATCTTCGATTTCATCATGAGCAACAGATGAATGAACCTCATTCTCTGTAATAGCGGTTTCTCGAATATCAGTCTCCTGAATACGAGTTTTGGTTAATTCAGGATCTTTGGTTGGCATATCTTTGGCTTGCATCATAATGTCCTTATTGTTTTTTAAATTATTATTTTTATCGTTATGGTAAATTCGCTTATCGTTCTCACGTTTACTCATTATTCTTTTGAGACAAGTCATAAGCGTTTAAATCAGCAACGTTTTTACCACCAGGTGGCAAATCCTCTTCTTTACGTGGGTCTACATATACTTCATCGGTTTCCTGTGATGCTTGCTCAGGTCCATCAATATCCGGCTCGTACTTTCGACCTTTGTAACTGTCTTTAGGATTTTTTGGCTTTAATGCCGCTGGATCATCAATTAGTACCGGTTCTTCATCATTAGGTTGGGTAAAGTCTTTCATGGCGTGTCCCTCGCGTTTGGTGTAGAGCAGCAGATTAGTTTTATTATTTATCAGTCCGCAAATCATCTTCGATAAAAGGCGTTTTTTGCGCTTCGCTTAGATTTTCAGGTTTATCGACTTGCTTGTTATCGGTTAGGTTTTTTTCGATTTGTTGGCTATCTGCTTGTTCTGCCGCTTTTTTTACATCAGATGTGTCATTATTGGTATTACTCATGGTGCAATTCCTCTTATTTGTAATTTATTTATAATAAAATTGTACTAGCTATAATTAGCTTATCCTTGCTCGCTCTTTATAAATTATTGATATATAGACTGCTGTCTATCAGCTATCAGAGACAAGGTATAACTTAATTATAAGAATAATTTTTGACTGCTCACCAGTGTACTGCGGTATCAATGTGTGAATAAATGTGAGGTTAGCCGACAGTTTGTAACTTGCTTTTCATCAGTGCGCTACTTTTTTGGTAATTTATTCCGCAACTTTATAAGCGCTGTTAAACAAAAAAACCAAGACCCGATAAATACGGATGCTTGGTTTTTATTTGGGCTTTTCAATGCTTATTGAATCGAAAAAGGTTGTTGAAAAATAGTCTAAGTTGACTCGCCAACGCCATTAATGACCTTTAATAAATGCTCTTGTGCGATATGCGGCGTTTCATCTGCCGCTGGTTGTAATTGCTGCCAAACGCCATTACCGTCAAGCGTCCAAGCCTGAGTATTGTCTTGTAGATAGTTGATTAAACCATCTTGATAAATTTGCTTAAATAGCTTTTTGTCTTCGATTGGGAACGCCACCTCAACGCGGTGGAATAAGTTGCGGTCCATCCAGTCGGCGCTGCCGCAATACAAGCGCTCATCGCCAGCATTATAAAAGTAATAAATGCGCGTATGCTCCAAAAAGCGCCCAATCACAGAACGGACAGTGATATTTTCGGACAGATCCTTTACCTGCGGGCGCAGACAGCACATGGAGCGCAAAATCAGCTCAATCTTAACGCCTGCCTGCGACGCATCATACAATTTATCAATCAGTCGGCGCTCGGTCAGCGCATTGACCTTGATGATAATATGAGCGCGTTTGCCTGCTTTGGCTTGAGCAATTTCATCATCGATAAAGCTCATGAGCTTTTCATGCAAGGTAAACGGCGCATGTAGGAGTTTTTTTAGATTGGCCGGTTTACCCATGCCTGTTAGCTCTTGGAAGATTTTGTGCACGTCTTCTGAGATATCAGGATCGGCGCTAAATAAACCATAATCGGTATAGACTTTGGCATTGGCAGCATGATAGTTGCCCGTACCGAGATGCACATAACGACGAATTTTATCGTTTTCACGGCGAATGATAAGCATCAATTTGGCGTGGGTCTTGTAACCGACGATACCGTAAACCACCACCGCGCCTGCTTCTTGCAGATAATTAGCCACTGCGATATTTGAGGCTTCATCAAAACGGGCGCGTAACTCGATAACCGCCGTGACTTCTTTACCATTGCGTGCCGCCGCCGCTAGGGCTTTAACGATTTCTGAGTTGGTACCTGAACGATATAGCGTTTGCTTAATGGCGAGCACTTTTGGGTCACTTGCTGCCTGCCATAATAGATTGATAATCGGCGAGAACGCATGAAACGGATGATGAACCAAGACATCGCTCTTACGCATCGCGGCAAACATACTGGTCGCTTTATCGAGCTTATCAACTTCACGGCGGAACGGTTTGGGGACGACATGGGTAAAAGGCTGATAACGTAGCGCGGGGATATTAAAGTCAAACAGCAAGCGTGTTAAGTTCACCGGCCCATTGACGCGGTAAAGTTGATTGTCATGCAGCTCAAACTCATTGAGCAAATAATCGCTAATCGGCGCTGGGCAATCGGTAGTGACCTCTAAACGCACCTTGTCGCCAAAGCGGCGGTTTTCAAGCTCGCCCTCTAGTGCCTTGGCAATATCATCGACATCCTCTGCTAAATCCAAATCGGCATTGCGCGTTAGTCTAAACTGATGGCAACCCGTGACATTCATCCCCGGGAATAGCTCACCGATATGCTCATGAATCACCGCCGATAGCATCACATGATGCTCTTTACCACCCGTCAGCTCATCAGGCAAACGAATGACACGCGGCAAGCTGCGCGGCGCTGGTACAATGGCGAGATTGATATCACGACCAAAGGCATCTTTGCCCTCTAACGTGGCGATAAAGTTTAAGCTTTTATTCACCAATCTCGGAAATGGATGCGCCGGATCAATGCTAATCGGGGTCAAGACTGGTGAAACTTGCTCGGTAAAATACTGCTTCATCCACGCCGATTGCTCAGGAGTTAGCTCGTCACGCTTTAAGTAGCGAATATCTTCTTGGGCAAGGGCTGGCAGGATATCTTCATTTAAAATGCGGTATTGCTCGCTGATGGCTTTATGAGTGACAGCAGATATTTCTCTGAGCACCTCGCTTGGGCGCATACCATGAGCGCTGGTTGAGACATCACCCATATTGAGTTTTTGCATGATACCGGCGACCCGAATCTCAAAAAACTCATCCATGTTGGAAGAGAATATAATGAGGAAAAACAAGCGCTCTAACAAAGGATGGCGCGGACTGGCGGCCTGCGCCAGCACCCGCAGATGAAACTGCAATAAAGACAAATCGCGATTGATATAGCTGCTCGGCGAATAGCTGCCATCGTCGAAACGCTGCCAATCTATTTCGCTCAAGCTCTTGGTCGAGCTTGCCGTTAGCTCTTCTTCTGTTTTGACCAGATTCGTGCTGAGTTCACTATCCGTTTTTGTACTAACATTAATACTATCGTTAATTTCATGATCGTTATTTTGCTTATTAACCATCTCTGCCACCTTTTTAATCCTTTACGTGATCGATATGCCGTCATCTTTTACTTTTTATGAACGCTATTTAATGCCAACCGACAATTTAAGCTAATTACATGCTAAGCCAATCGTTTTCTAAGCGGATTGCGGTAAGACGGCATTTTTCATGCGTTTTTTAATGATACGTTGTTTGTTGCGCAAGCGTTTGTCACTTTGATGACCTTCGTAGTATTTTGGATTGGTCAGCATGGCGATGAGCAAAGCCGATTCGTCACGATTTAAGTCGGCCGCTGATTTATCAAAATAATGCTGGGCGGCAGCTTCAACACCATAAATGCCGTTACCAAACTCAGCGACGTTGAGATAAGCGGTCAAAATGCGCTGCTTATCCCAAAAGGTTTCTATCATTACTGTGATAATCGCTTCTTCAGCTTTACGGGTATAAGAGCGATGCGAGGTAAGAAATAAGTTTTTGGCCAATTGCTGGGTAATCGTTGAGCCGCCCGCTGACATTTTGCCGGTTTCTTCGTTCTTTTTCTGTGCCGCCTTAATGCCTTTCATATCAAAGCCATTATGCTGGCTAAAGGTCGAATCTTCACTGACAATCGCTGCTTGTTTGGCAGATTTGGCAATGGCGTCATACTCTGCCCACGTTTGCGTGACCGTGCCGCCCGTTAAACGATGGGTCAGCATAAACATGCTATTATTAATCGGCTGGGTCTTCCAAATCAGTAGCAGACCTGCGACCAATATGTGAAAAGCCACCACCAACAACATGAATGCCAGTAATAAGCGTTTGAGAAATGTGCCAAAACTTGCCATGCGAGCGATATCCAAGTAGTTAAAAATATAGTCAACATAATAAACTGTTAACCCTAACGCGTTAATCATAAATAGCAGGTCATCTTACCTAATCTCACAATCGCTGTCATTATTTACCCTATTTCTTTATTATGTAAATACTGCCAAGTGCTACGAATACTTTTCTTTAAAAATTTAAAACTAACGCTTGGCGATAAATAGATATAAGAATAAGAGTGTAAATATGGCTAATAATACAGTAGCAATGTTACGGGCACGCATGATTGCCGCCAATCCCAATCTTGGTACGGCTGAAAATCAGGATAAATGGTGGCTACTCGGAACAACTGGCTGTCATCTTTGTGACATCGCGGAACAGTTGCTTAGCCAATTTCAAGCGGTGCAGCCGATACGCTATCAGTATGTTGATATTGCTGATTTTGATGAGGTGCTGATGATGGAGTTTGCTACTACGATTCCTGTGATATTGACGCCATCAAAACGCTTGAACTATCCTTTTTCAGTGTTGGATTTGCAGCAATTATTAGCAGCGTCATAAAACAGACAACGTAAAAAATGATAATAATGAGAAACTTATGAAAGATTTAAAGAAAATAACGGAAATTGAGGATTTGCGCCGTGTTGCCGAGCGTAAAGTACCACGGATGTTTTATGATTATGTCGATTCAGGCTCATGGACTGAGACTACTTATCGCAACAATGAAACCGACTTTGACCGTATTAAATTGCGCCAAAGGGTTCTGGTCAATATGGAAGGGCGCTCGCTTGCCACGGATATGCTGGGCTCAAAAGTCAAAATGCCCGTTGCTATCGCCCCAACTGGCTTTACTGGCATGATGTGGGCCGATGGTGAGATTCACGCCGCACGGGCAGCGGAGAAATTTGGCGTGCCCTTCTCGCTTTCAACCATGAGTATCTGCTCTATCGAAGATGTCGCAGAAAACACTAGTGCGCCGTTTTGGTTTCAGCTCTATGTGATGCGCGATCAAGAGTTTATGGCAAACCTGATTCGCCGCGCTAAGGCGGCCAATTGTTCCGCGCTTATCTTAACCGCGGATTTACAAGTGCTCGGACAGCGCCATAAAGATATCAAAAACGGTCTATCTGCGCCGCCAAAACCTACCCTTGGTAATATATTGAATCTCATGACCAAGCCGCAATGGTGCATGAATATGCTCGGCACCAAACGGCATAGCTTTGGTAATATCGTCGGCCATGCCAAAAACGTCGAGGATATATCATCGCTCTCGGCATGGACGGCTGAACAGTTTGACCCAGCGCTAAGCTGGGATGATGTCGCGCGCATTAAAGATATGTGGGGCGGAAAGCTCATTATCAAAGGCATCATGGAACCTGAAGACGCCATCATGGCTGCTCGTAGCGGTGCCGATGCGTTGGTGGTTTCAAACCATGGCGGCCGTCAGCTTGATGGGGCGTTGTCTTCCATTGCCGCGCTCGCTGATATCGTGCAAGCGGTACGAGCGGAAAATAGCAATATCGAGATTTGGCTCGATAGTGGTATTCGCTCTGGTCAAGATGTGCTCAAAGCACTCGCTGTAGGCGCCAATGGTACAATGATTGGTCGCGCGTTTTTGTATGGGCTTGGCGCTTATGGCGAAGATGGCGTGCGCCGTGCGCTAGAGCTTATTTATAACGAGTGTGATATCAGTATGGCGTTTTGTGGTCATACCGATATCAATCAAGTGACGGATGACATTTTGGTTAAAGGCACTTATGAGAATCTTAAAACTCATGCTTATTAAAAAGCCAGTCCTTATTAAACAGCCCAGCTTTATTAAATATTGATATATTCAGTTCGGTGTGAAAAGGATATGTCCAAAATAGCTTGCTGCTTGAATAAATTTTTCTTGCTTGCTGTGTGCTTCGCACTCCAGAGGCTGCGAAAAATTTATTCTAGCAACCCTATATCGTTTTGCAGTTGAATCGACTCTAACCCACTTATGGGTGACACGCCCTAACCCTAGCCTTTATACTCTACTCATCACTTTTTATTGATAGTTTGCGTTTATGACCATTCAACAATTATTAAAAACCGCGCCCGTCACCACTTTGCTATTAATAAGCTTTATCGGCTTATTTATCATTCAGGTGCTGACTGGGGTCGATGCCAATAATCCATCGACCGAAGCATTGCTAAAATGGGGCGCCAATGCTTTGCCTTATACCATGGATAATGAACCATGGCGCTTGGCAAGTAGTGCCTTTTTACATATCGGTTTGATGCATTTATTGTTTAATGGTTTTGCCATGTATTTCTTTGGGCAAATCGCCGAGCCGATGTTTGGCTCAGCGAAGTTTTTGGCGTTGTTTTTACTGGCGGCAATCGGTGGTAATTTACTGAACAATTATGTCACGTGGCAAGGTATTTTGGATGGCACTGGACAACCCGGACTATCAGCGGGCGCGTCTGGAGGTATCATGGGTATCGGTGCCGCGCTATTAATAGCCGCGCTATTTAAAATATCAGTCAATGGCATGGTGCTCAATCTTAAGAGCCTAATCATTATTATGGGCATCAATTTGGTATATGGCTTTGCCGTACCGGGTATTGATAATGCTGGTCATATTGGCGGCGCGGTCACAGGATTGGTGATTGCATTGGCGTTTGCCATTGCCTACCGTCAGCGCTTGGCTGCTACGCTACAGAATATGCCTAGCCGAGCGCAAGACATTTATCAGACTACTTATATCAATTCTCCGACAAGTAGTGATACTGACTTTTCTATCCCTACTTCTAACCACGCTCCTCGCTTTGATAATGAGGGTAATTTTGATAATAACAGCAGTTTTAATCACGACTCTGCTGTAAACTTACCCTTAGATAGCTATGCTAATCAAGCAGCCCTTAATCACAGCAAAATTAACGAACAACAAACAGTGACCAAATCGACGTTTATTTGGCAATTGCTACCGTGGCTGGTCATGCTGCTGATCAGTATTGGTTTTATATGGTGGTGGCAAGATATTCATCAGCAAATACTACAAGTGCTCGCCGCCATTGAGTAAAATGCCAGACTTATTTATTATTCTATTTATCGACTCTGTTTTTATCATTTATCCCACCCACTTATGAGAGCAAATCATGTTTAAATCATCAGCGCTATCGAAACCGTTGACGCGCACTGTCCTTAGCGCATTGACCGCCACTGCCCTATTTAGTGTCGCCAGCATCTCTAACGCCGCCCTCTTTAAAAACAACTTACCAACTGATAAAGATGCCATTTTAAGCGTCGGCGTCAACGTCATGGCAGTCAAGTCGGCTTATGATTTGGAAGACAGCACCGACATAAAAGTATTGCCGGGTGTGTTTTATGATAACAACAGAATCTACGCACGCGGTGCGCAAGCGGGCGCTTATATCATCAATGATGGCACCAATCAGCTAGCCGCTTATGCTCAGCTCGATGGCAGCGAGTTCGACCCTGACGATGCAACTGGCGCCCTGCAAGGTCTTGATGAGCGTAAAGCCTCAGCCGCTGCCGGTCTATCCTATCTGCGCCGTACGCCTGTTGGTGGTTTCCGCCTGCAAGTCGCGACTGACGTGTTAGATAAAAGTGGTGGTAATACAGCGCGCTTGACCTATCTTGCTAAAATTACTAAAGATAAGCTGACCGTCTATCCAAGCATTGGCTTTGAGTATCATGATGCTGACTACAATAACTATTATTATGGCGTTAGTGCGCAAGAGGCAGCGAAGACAGGCGTCGCTGCTTATGAGTCAAATAATAGCTTAAACCCTTATATCAATATTAGCGCTAATTATGACTTTAATGAGCGCTGGGCAGGATTTGCCAATCAAAGCTTAAGCTATCTGCCAAATGAACAATACGATAGTCCAATGGTTGACTCGCGTACGGATGCCACGACGACGCTAGGATTGCTTTATAAATTTTAGTTAAGCACGTATATGCAATAAAAAAAGACCTTGCCACATTATATGACAAGGTCTTTTTTTATCTAACTCTATTAACCTGCTAAAAACTAGCCTTTAAGCTTTTTGATAGAGGCAACATTACAGCCTTTATAAAGGATTTCACGGCTAGCGTTTTGGATATTAGCCGATGATTTATGATAGTTATTCAAACGCAGCGCACCCGTCATAGTACTAAAGTTGTCTTCATCACCAAACACGGTATCGACATCGTCAGAACGACCTAAGTTAATTGGTAAAAATCTTTTTTTGCCATTTAGATTGGCTTCTGCAAAGGTCGGTAAATACTCTTTGTTAAAACCGTAAGTCACGCTGATTTTCTTATCGCTTTGGCAAGTATAGTTGACTTGTCTAATTTTAACAGCGGTATCATAACTCTCGCTTGGCTCCATCACTTGGTCCGAGTAAGCCATGGCAGAACCAGAACCCAACATCGCCATCATAATACCCGCTGATGATAGAGCGGCAGTTAACTTTTTCATAAATTACCTCAATGATATAAATAGAATAGTCATAGATAAGAAAAATATGGACGTTAGCGGCGAACTATTTTTAGTTAGTCTAATCGTTCGCTCTTATTATCTTTGTCGTGATTTAAAATTTTTTTTAAAACTTTCATTCACGAGCCCTTATCTATACACATATTCTAATTAAAATTTTTGTTTGCGCTGTTATAACTATTAGTATGCTTGTTGTCTGAGCGTAAGACATTGTTGCGCGCGATGTATGCGCCTTAATTCATAGGCAAAAAAAAGACCCTGCTCATTCCTCTATAAAGGATGGCAAGGTCTTTTCAAATAACTGACTTCTCAGTGGAACAAATATCACACTGCTACAAGGAAGATGAGCGCAAATTGCACCTGTCGTACATTAAGCGAGTCTGACACCGTAGCAGGTCGTTATTCGGTCAACGACTTAAGAAGGATGCACCATATCAGCAGGGGTTACCCACTCATCAAACTGCGCTTCAGTTAATAGTTCTAGCTCAACGGCAACTTGCTTCAAAGTTTTGTTTTCTTTATAAGCAGTCTTGGCGATTTTTGCTGCGTTTTCATAACCGACATGACGGTTCAAAGCAGTCACTAGCATTAATGAATTATGCAAGAAGTCATCGATTTTGTCTTTGACTGGCTCAATACCAACCGCACAATTTTCATTAAAGCTATTGCACGCATCACCCAATAGCTTGATAGATTGCAACAAGTTAAAGGCAATCACTGGCTTATAAACGTTAAGCTCAAAGTTACCTGACGCACCTGCCATGCTGATGGTGACGTCGTTACCCATCACTTGCGCGACGACCATGGTCATTGCTTCTGACTGGGTTGGGTTTACTTTACCCGGCATGATAGATGAGCCTGGCTCATTTTCAGGAATCGTCAACTCGCCTAGACCACAGCGAGGACCTGATGCTAACCAACGGACGTCGTTAGCGATTTTATTTAAGCTGCCAGCTAGCGTTTTGAGTGCGCCAGAAGCAAATACTTCAGCATCACGAGCGGCTAGCGCTTCAAATTTATTTGGTGAAGTGACAAACGGTAAGCCTGTTAATTCAGCCAATTGCTCAGCCGCTTTTACCGCATAATCAGGATGGGCGTTTAGACCTGTACCAACCGCTGTGCCGCCTAGTGGCAATTCATATAGACCTTGTAGCGCGTTATCGATACGAGTTAATGAATGGTCAAGCTGGCTGACATAACCGCTAAATTCTTGACCTAGGGTCAAAGGCGTCGCGTCTTGCAAATGGGTACGACCAATTTTAACGATACTATCGAATTCTTTGGCTTTAGCATCTAACGTATCGCGCAATGCTTTTACCGCTGGGATAAGCAGGCTATTGATCTGACGAGCAGCAGCAACACGAATCGCGGTTGGGAAGCTGTCGTTGGTAGACTGTGCATGGTTAACATGGTCATTCGGGTGAATCGGCGTATAGCTGCCGCGCTCATTGCCAGCGATTTCGTTAGCACGGTTGGCCAATACTTCGTTCATGTTCATGTTTGACTGGGTACCAGAACCT
The DNA here is from genome assembly GCF_016107575.1 of Psychrobacter faecalis. Lineage (GTDB taxonomy): Bacteria > Pseudomonadota > Gammaproteobacteria > Pseudomonadales > Moraxellaceae > Psychrobacter > Psychrobacter faecalis. The sequence goes on from NZ_JABAST010000028.1 coordinate 15,960, forward strand.
GTCTGCCATACCACCAATGGGAACTGATCCGTTAGACCGCCGTTGATGACTTCGTCAGCAGCTTGCACGATTAAATCGCGCTTATCGCCTTCGATACGCTCAAGGCTCGCATTGGTAATCGCAGCGGCTTTTTTCACTAATGCCATTGCTTCAATCATCGGGCGTGGCAAGGTCTCGCCACCGATTTTAAAGTTCTCACGGCTACGCTGAGTTTGCGCACCCCAATAAGCGTCAGCTGGGACTTCCACGTTGCCCATGGTATCTTTTTCGGTACGAGTTGCCTGATTCTGTGTCGACATAACTACCCTCTTTGATGGTTTGTTGTATAGCTGCTTTGAAAAAAGTGCAACACACGCTGCACATAAAGGAAAATACGATGTAAAGTGGCGTTATGATAGCATGACTTATCACAAATTTCTCCAAGTCCGTGAGGCTAACTGATGTCTAAAAACACCGGCCAACAACATTCTGCTACTGCATTATCTGATTCGCTTTCTAAGTTATCGGCTGATGACGCTCACTCAAAAAACGATGTCAAAACCGCTGATAGCTTGGCTAATCCACCCAGACGACAATTTACCCGCCAGCGTCGGCAATTAACGGCTGGCGAGCGTAGACGATATGCGCACATGGCAAGTTTACATTTAATCAAGTTGCAACAGCGCTTACCTCCGCATGCGCGTATTGGCTTATATTATGATGGCTTTGGTGAGCTGCCCACTCAGCCACTGTTGGACTGGATTATACGTTCGAATTATCAGCCGTATCTGCCAGTGGTTGGTTCGCTAGGTCGTACTAGAAATGGTAATGATGATAAACGTCTGCGCTTTGTGCCTATTTATCAGTCGAAACTGCTGAATATACCGACGCGCATTCACAGCTTAGGTATGAATCAAAACCATCATCGCAGGTTATTATGGGCACGAGAGTTAGACGTCATTATCTGTCCATTAGTGGCGGTTGATAATAGCGGCAATCGTATGGGCATGGGTGGCGGTTTTTATGATACAACGCTTGGTAAAAGCCATCAGGCAGGGTTAAAAAAACCATTGAAAATTGGTTGGTGCTATGATTTTCAAGTGGTTGAGCAATTAGAACGTCAACCATGGGATGTACCATTGGATGGCATAATTACGCCAAGTGGCTTGAGGTGGTTTAAACGAAATCAGATTACAAGCCGCCATGACAAAGCATCTAGCGCTGATAGTGTTGATACGTACTTACGAGCATCGGGAGATGATGACGCTAGAGAGAAGCTCTACTACAGTCAAGAACAATCCTTCAACTCCGACGAATTAGCAAAGGTGGTTAATGAGAAACGCTTAAATGAGTTGCTGGCGCAAAGTGATGAGTTTTTGGCTAGTTTAACTGGTGAGATTGGGGATTTTGAAGATGACAATAAAGACCCATAAAGGATTTGCAAAGTCAACAATGAGCTACTTTCGCTCAAAACCACTAAGGGTAGTTTTTACTATCTTGTGGATCATTTTCGTCGGTCTTATTATCACGTTAGGTTTTAGCACAGATCCCTATTTACTTCACGTTCAGAATATTCCTCCTCCGCACCCCTATCCTATAGAATTAGTCGTTATATTAATAATGGCGATGCTGTTTCACTTAAGCCTACTGGTAACTATGGATGTATATATGGATAGTCGCTGGAAGTTCTTCGCTATGCTGTTGACTAGCATTTTATTTTTATTTGGTTTCGGTATGATGGCGATGCATGCACCGCCGTCATTAGGTGGAATGATTTTTTGGACATTCCTGTCATCTTTACTATTTTTATTGCTTTGCTTTCGGCAGGTCTGTTTATTTTTTTTAAGGCGATTTTTTCGTAGAGAATCAGTTTAATAACAAGGTAATTGATATTTTAAAGCTGGGTTAAAAATCTAGCCTACACCAAACTCTACTTAACTTTGATAGCTTTACAACACCATCGCCGCAATCCAGCCAAATACCAATAACGGAATATTGTAATGGATAAAGGTCGGTACCACACTGTCTTTGATATGGTCGTGCTGACCATCAACGTTTAGACCAGAGGTTGGTCCAAGCGTCGAGTCTGACGCAGGCGAACCGGCATCGCCAAGCGCGCCAGCTGTACCGATAATCGCCACGGTTGCTAAAGGTGAGAACCCTAAAGAGATACATAGTGGTACATAAATCGCCGCCAAAATAGGAATAGTTGAAAAAGACGAACCAATACCCATGGTCACAATCAAGCCAATGAGTAGCATAATAAACGCAGCCATCGCTTTATTACCTGCAAACAACGATGCCGCACCATCAACCAACGGCTGAATCTGTTCGGTCGCTTTCATCACTTCGGCAAAACCTTGGGCGGTAATCATAATAAAGCCAATCATCGCCATCAATTTGATACCGTCATTAAAAACGGTATCAGCATCACGCCATTTGACCACGCCGGTTGCCATAAAGACGCCAAAACCAAACATTGAGCCGAGTAATAATGAATCGGTATAGAGCTGTACGACAAAGGCTGTGACGATAGCAATTAGCGCGACGATGGTTTTCATTTTACTTTGCGTTTGGGCATCGGCAGCTGTTTTGCTTAACGCGTCTTTTTCTACTACCGCATCGCGAGCCTCTTTATCAATGGCTAATTGGGCATACTGGCGCGGCTTACGATAGCTGATAAATACCGCCACTAGCAAACCAACGAGCATACCAAGTGCCGGAATCGCCATAGCTTTGGTGACCGAAATATTCGATACATCAATACCGGCTTCACCGACGTTTTTAAGCATGATTTGATTAAGATAAATATCGCCAAAGCCATAAGGGATAAACATATAAGTGGTCACCAGACCAAAAGTAATCAGACAGGCAATTAGGCGTCTATCGATTTGCATGCGATTAAAGGCAAGCAATAAAGGCGGTACAAGCAGAGGAATAAAGGCGATATGAATCGGGATTAAGTTTTGGCTAAAGCAGCTCATGGTGACGAGCCCTGCAAACAGCATGTATTTAATCATGCCGCCTGCACCTATACCTGCCCCGCCAGCATCAATGCGTTTAATCACCGCCCCTGCCAAAGACTGCGGTAAGCCCGAATGCGCAATCGCTACCGCGAAAGCGCCCAATAAGGCATAAGACAACGCGATTTGCGCGCCATTACGGATACCTTCTTGAAAGGCATTCAAGGTATCGGTCATACCAAGACCCGCAATCAGCCCACCTGCCAGCGCGCCGATTAATAAACTGAGTACCACGTGTACCCGCGCCAAAGACAGGCCTAGCATGATGACTACCGCTAGTAGCACCGCATTGATGGTCATATTCTCGCCCCTTACCCTATGTTTTTTGGTCCGCTATTGACTATTGGCACGCTATTATCACATTGCCGACCTATTTATTTCGCCCTAGCGTTTTAACTCACACGTTAACCCATATAGTTGCTATTTGAACGGAGCGGTTAAGACGCGCGTCATTTTACCTGATTTTAGCTATAAATCCCACGCGCAAAACTGAGCAGACAGGAGCGACCCTGCAAATAAAGACGCAATATTGTCATGATTGTCATGACGGCTCGTCATATAGCCTTGCAATTTCATTTAGCAACACCATTTATCTAAACATGAACCACTAACTTGACTTTACAAGTCTGGTGAACGAGGAAGAATATATGAGTGAACATAAAATTGCCCAAGACAATATCGACATCGATGTCGACGTTTCATCTAACGTTGCTGATGATAAGGCGCTAAATACTTCATCTGACGATACCTTAGAAAACGTCTCGGCGTCTGAAACTATTCAAGACAGCGCTGAAGACATCGAAGCTGAAAACGTTAAGGCAAAAGATGGCGAAGAGAGTTATCTGCCGCTACTAGCATTGCGTGATGTGGTTGTTTATCCGCATATGCAAATTGCCTTATTTGTCGGCCGTGCGCCGTCGGTAAAAGCCGTGGAATTGGCACAAGCTGAGTATGGCAATAAAGTATTGGTCGTGGCGCAAAAAGACTCGCTAACCGAAGATATTGATCAAGATAACTTGTATCAGTACGGAACGGTGTGCCGCATCGTCAGCACTATGCCGCATGATAGCGATGAAAATTGCATCAAAGTATTGATCGAAGGTCAATACCGTGCGCGCGTTGATAATATTGAAAATCACGACGAGCTATTGATGGCAAGCTTTACGCGTGCTGATCTCGATATCAGCATGAGTGAGAGCCAACAAAAAAACACCATTCAAGCCTTAACGACGTTATTTGAAGGCTATGCCGATGCTCGTCTGCGTAATGCTCGTGAGCTAACTCGCGTGGCGAAACGCATCGATGATTTGCTTGAGCTGGTATATTTTATCTCAACCCGCGTGTCGATGGATTTGGATATTAAGCAGTCGTTCTTAGAAGAAGACGATATCAAAACCCACATCAATACCTTGACCGAATATCTCGTTAAACAAAGCGCTGAGCAAAATATCGAGCAAGATATCCAAGATGCCGTTCGTCAGCAAATGGAAGACAATCAGCGCGAATACTTCTTAAACGAGAAGATGAAAGCCATCAAAAACGAGCTGTCAGATATGAATGACGGCGCGTTCGATGAAGATGATGTGGCTGAGCTTGAGCAGCGTTTAGAAGATGCTGACTTGCCAGAAGATGTGCGCAAAAAAGCCGAGCAAGAGCTGAAAAAACTTAAAATGATGCCGCCTGCATCGAGTGAATCATCAGTGGTGCGCAACTATATTGAATGGATTTTGGATACGCCGTGGAATGCGACGACCAAAGTGTCTATCAATTTAGATAAAGCGAAAACTGTCTTAGACGAAGACCATTATGGCTTGCAAGATGTGAAAGACCGCATCTTAGAATACCTTGCCGTACAATCGCGGGTGAAAAAACTGCGCGGTCCGATTCTTTGTTTAGTCGGTCCTCCGGGTGTCGGTAAGACCTCATTGGGTGAGTCAATTGCGCGCGCAACGGGTCGTAAGTTTGTACGTATGGCACTTGGTGGCGTCCGCGATGAAGCGGAAATCCGTGGTCATCGCCGTACTTATATCGGTGCGATGCCAGGTAAAATCGTTCAATCACTGGCGAAAGTCGAAGTTAAAAACCCGCTATTCTTATTAGACGAAATCGATAAAATGGCGCAAGACTTCCGCGGCGATCCAGCGTCAGCATTGCTTGAAGTATTAGACCCTTCACAGAACGATACCTTTAACGACCATTATTTAGATATGGACTTAGATTTATCGCAAGTGATGTTTATCTGTACCGCTAACAGCATGGATATTCCACCTGCCCTGCTTGACCGTATGGAAGTCATTCGTCTGCCGGGTTATACGGAAGAAGAAAAGGTCAATATCGCGCAGAAATACCTTGTACCAAAAGCGATTAAAAATAATGGCCTGAAAGAAGGTGAAATTGAAATCGTTGAAGCGGCATTGCACAGCATCGTGCGTAGCTATACGCGTGAAGCAGGTGTGCGTAACCTTGAGCGTGAAGTCAATAAAATCTGCCGTAAAGTGGTTCGCGGTTCGGTTGAAACCCATGGTGCACGTGCTCCGAAAAAAGCCGAACGTGAGCTGGTAGTAGTCGATGACAAAAACATCGATGACTATTTAGGTGTGCATCAGTACGACTACGGTCTAGCAGAAGAAGAGCCTGAGATTGGTCGCGTGACTGGGCTTGCTTGGACACAAGTCGGTGGCGAGCTATTAACCATCGAAGCGGTGGCGATGAAAGGTAAAGGCGAGCTGAGCTTTACAGGGTCACTCGGCGATGTAATGAAAGAGTCGATTCGTGCTGCCATGAGCGTAGTACGTGCCCGCGGTGACAGCTTAGGGATTGATTACGAGACCTTTAAAACTACTGACGTCCACGTGCATATGCCAGAAGGCGCGACCCCGAAAGACGGTCCATCGGCTGGTGGTGCGCTCACGACAGCGCTGGTCTCTGCCTTGACGGGCATTGCCATTCGTCCAGATATTGCGATGACAGGCGAGATTACCTTGCGCGGTAAAATCCTACGTATCGGTGGTCTCAAAGAGAAGCTGCTAGCTGCGCATCGCGGTGGCATCAAGCACGTCTTGATTCCAGCGACCAACGAGCGTGACTTGGCCGATATCCCTGATAATGTCAAAGAAGGATTGACCATCCAGCCAGTAGCGACGATTGATGAGATATTAAAAGTAGCATTGGTCAGTATGCCAGTGCCGCTGAAACCTGCCAAAGTGACGGTTGATAAAACCTCAGGCAAAGCGCTGCATAACTAATCTGATTAGTTACTAATCCAGTCTTACAAATTAAAGAGCCGCTCATCGTCATGATGGGCGGCTCTTTTTTGGCAATAATAAAAAACAATCTCTCTAAAACTCTGTGCTATATTTTAAACAAATGTTTATTTTGTAATAGCCATAATGTTAAACCATCTGATTTCAAACCGCTTAATTCTATCCTTATTGCTCGCTATCTCTTTTCCGGCAGCGCTAATAGGTTGTCAGTCTAATATTGCAAAAGATAATTCTACACCTGCTAACTCAATGGTGACTGGCTTTAGCACTTCTGCTCCCATACTATCTGAGCAAGTGATAAATGTTGAAAGTGTCAATCGCTTTGATTGGAAGCTGGTGCGCCGGATAGACAATCAAGGTATTGTTAATGATGTCGATACCGTGCCGCCGTTAATGCTTGATGTACGTCCGAGCAATTTAGTTTTTAAATATGACTGCCAGCGCTACCGCTTAAACCATGATGGTTATCAAGATTACACTTACAGCTCATACGGCGTAACTACCATTACGCAGCCTTCTTGCTTAATAACTGATAAACAAGCAGCTAGCAATATCCTTCACTATTTAGAACAATTATTTCCTGAATATGGCAGAGGACGTTTTAACCTTAGAATCACTTCACCATCTACACAAACAAAATCAAAACCGTTTTCATTTTTGAATAAACTTACTCCAAAAAAACCAACGTCTTATGAGCTGATCTTAAATGTTCAGGACAAGCAGCTCATATTTGAAGGTACACTTAAGACCTTACGACCAGTAACGGGACTACCCATTACTTATGAGTTTCTAAAAGAATATCAATGGCGACTAGTAAGCGCGGTCGATAGCAATAAAAACACCATCATTGAGCTTAGTCGTCCAGATTTTCCAGTGACTGCCTACTTTGCTTACCCACTATATAACGATGAGCATCACGTTGGCTTTAGCTCTGATTGTAATGGTGTTGGTGGTTCTTACATTTTGACGCCTGACAATAAATTGTTGATTGGTTCAAGCCCGCAAACTATGATGGGATGTAGTCCTAAACGTGAAGCTGCTGAAGATAAAATTCGTGAGCTTGAACAGTTAAGCAAAAGCCAATTAATCTTACAAAGATTAGCAAATACGAATCTCGACTCCTCAAGCTTACCCTATTATCTACTGACGCAAAAACTCGAAACAGGTGAAACCCTCATTTGGAAAAACGAAGTAAAGAAAACACCTTAGCCTCTATTCATTTTCATATTTTTTAAAAAGGATTTTACAATGCTGCTGCCAACTATAAAGCGCTCATTAACTATTATCAGCTTGTCTGTAGCAGTGGGATTAATGGGTTGCCAGTCTGCGCCATTGAATAGTACCCAGCAGACCACTATCGTCAACACACCTATTACTAAAGATAAATCTAACTTTACTGACCAGATAGTAATTAAAGAATCACAAGTAATGCAATGGGTAGCTCATTATGACTGGCAATTGGCGCAAGTAATTCATCAAAACGGTAACATAGCCGATATCGAAAATTTTGCACCGATTACCTTAGCAATAGAACCCAGTTCAATAAGTCTGCATCAAGGCTGTGAGCATTATAGAATGGATTTTCATGCGCTGTCCGCGCCGCCTTATCCCTATTATTCTCATCTTACTAAAGTACCCACAACTTGTCATGACGACAATAATACTGATACTGCAATTAAAGAGGATAATAGTATTCAATCGTTATTTGTTAAGTACGCACCTGTTAGGCTTAATTTTGAGTTATTGCCAACTTCACATTTAGCATCACAATCAGCGCCAGTCGCTATACAAGCTGCCCCTAAACGTTTGGCACTTAATATCGAAAATGGTAATCGCTTAATTTTTATAGGTTCAACTAAAGCATTGGCAACTCCCGCTGGATTGCCCATTACTAACGAGTTATTAGAGCAGTATCATTGGACGCTGGTGAGTGCCGTCAGTAATACTTATGATGCAAAAGGGGAATTAACTAGAAAACCTTTGGGCAATTTTTATCACCCAGATCATCCTATTTCAGCGAGCTTTGAAAGTTGGCCTAACAATCAGTACGCATCCTTTAGCTCAGGCTGTAACGGCGCGCGCGCGCCTTATTTTTTACTCAATGATAATACTTTCAAAGTCGGCACTATTATTAGTACTGTAATGGGCTGCGGTGAGACAGGCAATAGAATCGAGTCCGCTTTGTTTGATTTGATGCGTGATAGCAGCAGTCAGCTAACATTAAGCTTACAACCCTCACAGCCAACATCGCCAACAGCAGATAATCAGACCGATATGCCTCGTTATAATTTATTGCAAACGATGGCAACAGGCGAAACCTTAGTTTGGCAAAACGAAGTAAAGAAAACGCTGTAAACCTTTTTCAAACGCATACGTTATTTACATTTATTAACCGATTGTTGCGCATTTAATGAATAGTTATATTTAAACCTTGGCTATACTGATTGCGACATTAAGCAATGTTTGAGTATTTTAATAAAACAATAGACATTCATCACAACAAATAAATATAAATGGAGATAATAATGAATAAGACGATGCTTGCAAGTGCCCTGTTATGTGGTTCAGCTCTAGCGATGACAGGTTGCCAAACCGTCAAAGGTCAAATGCAAACGGGCAATCCACTTAACCAACCTGCGTTAAAATCTACGATCAATGCAGTCGCTGGTAATAAAAATGAAGTGGGTCAAGTATTCCTACGCCCAGTAGATGGCGGTGTCCAAGTTTATGGTAAGCTCATGAACCTGCAGCCTGGTAAAACTGTGGCATTGCACATTCATGAAACGGGTAGCTGCGGCGATATGGGTAAAGCGGCTGGTGGTCACTTTAATCCAGATAAAAAACCGCATTCTCATCCTGATGATATGAATGGTCATGCGGGCGACTTGCCGAACTTAACCGCCGATGCGAATGGCGTTGCTACTATCAACTATGTGAATAAGAAAATCTCTGCCGCTGATGCAGGTAAATACAGTGTTAACCGTCTAGCCTTTATCGTCCATAGCGGTGCTGATGATTATAAGAGCCAGCCTGCTGGTAACGCAGGCGATCGCGTTGCTTGCGGTATCATCGAAAAGAACTGATAGCCCAAAAGTTAATAGCAAAAAACCTCTTAGATTATCTAAGAGGTTTTTTATGGTTTAAAGATAAGGTGATTAAAGAGGTTTACTCTTCTACCCACTCGCCATTACGCCAGTACACGCCCCAACGGGTGGCTTTGCCGTTTTTCTCAGAGCCAATATACTGCTCTTTTTTCTTCCGTGACCAACGTAGAATGGTTGGATTGCCATCTGGATCCTCATCTGGACCTGCAAACAGATACTGGAATTTATCTTCCATTTTATCTTTGATTTCGCGTAACTCAGCCAGCTTTGGTGGACGGGTTTCGCGTACTTTTGGGAATTTAGACGCAGCTAAGAACATCCCAGCCGCCCCTTCACGCAAGATAAAGTAATCATCATGTTTGGTCGATTTTAGCTCCGGCAGATGGATAGGCTCCATACGCGGCGGTGCCGCTTCACCAGTTTTAAGCACTTTACGCGTGTTATCACATTTCTGACAAGCAAAGTATGGCCCAAAACGTCCGGTTTTTAGTTCCATCTGTCCATCGCATTTATCACAGTCGATGGTTGGCGCATCTGAACCCGGTACTTCAAACTTACCTTCTTCTAGGATATAGCCGTCGCAATCAGGATTATTACCACAGATGTGCAGCTTTAGACCACCATCGACGATATAGCCATTCATCGCCGTTCCGCATTTCGGACAGCGTTTTTTCTCCATCAAATCTTTAACTTCGGCTGCTTCATCATCGCTGTCGCCATCATCAAGATTGGCAAACGCTTCGACTGGCATCAAGTTCTTGGTACCTTTGCAGCGCTCTTTTGGCGGTAAATTATAGCCAGTACAGCCTAAGAATACACCCGTTGAGCCGGTACGTAGTTGCATCGGACGATCGCAAATATCGCAATGGACGTCTGGCACATCGGTTGGATCATTCGGACGCATACCATCTTTTTCTTTGGCACGATCTAGAGTCTTTTTAAAGTCGCCATAAAAGTTATCGAGGACATCTTTCCAGTCGGTATCACCTTCAGCAACATGGTCAAGCTTGTCTTCTAGCGCAGCGGTAAAGGTATAATCCATCAAATCTGGGAAACTGGCGGTCAATCTGTCGGTGACGATATCGCCCATTTTTTCAGCAAATAAACGTTTGTTTTCAAGCTTCACGTAACCGCGATCTTGAATGGTTGAGATGATAGACGCATAAGTCGAAGGTCGACCGATGCCTTTTTTCTCAAGCTCTTTGACAAGGCTTGCCTCTGTGTAACGCGGTGGCGGCTTGGTAAAGTGTTGACTCGGATCGAGCTTATCGAGCGTTAACTTATCACCTTGTTTGACATCAGGTAATAAAGTATCGTCAGTCTTCGCTGGTGGCATGACTTTAGTAAAGCCATCAAACACTAGGGTGCGACCGCGTGCTTTTAGCTCGACATCGCCGGCAGCGACAAATAGATTCACGGATAAGTATTTCGCAGGCGTCATCTGACAAGCGACAAACTGACGCCAAATCAGCTCATATAGACGAATGGCATCACGCTCAACGCCTTTTAACTGCGTCGATTTCATATTGACGTTAGACGGACGAATCGCCTCATGCGCCTCTTGTGCGCCTTGCTTATTGCCATAGAAGTTTGGCTTTTCTGGCACGTATTTGTTGCCATAACTGTCTTCGATATAGCCACGTACGGCGGCTAATGCATCACCAGACAAGAAAGTCGAATCGGTACGCATATAAGTAATATGACCAGCTTCGTATAAACGCTGCGCCAAAATCATGGTTTTCTTAACTGAAAAGCCCAAGCGCGTACTGGCAGCTTGCTGCAATGTCGAGGTGATAAACGGCGCACTCGGACGCGACTGCGTTGGCTTCTCTTCGCGCTCTTTCACGATAAAGTCGTTTGAATTAAGAACTTCTAGGACTTTATCGGTCTGCTCTTTATTAACAAGCTTTAGCGTTTTGCCGTCTTGCTTGGTTGCCTCTAGACGAATCGCAATGTGCTCAGCGTCTGCCGCTTTCTTGGCTTTACTATCAGCAACATGAGTATCGGCGTGAATCTGCCAGTATTCTTCTGGAATAAAGGCGCGAATCTCATGCTCACGCTCGACGACCAAACGCATGGCGACCGACTGCACGCGACCAGCTGACAGACCGCGAGCGACTTTTTGCCAAAGTAGCGGCGATACCATAAAACCAACGACGCGGTCTAAAAAGCGCCGCGCTTGCTGCGCGTTCACGCGGTCAATATCGAGCTTTGAGGGCTGTTTAAAGGCATTTTGAATGGCGGATTTGGTAATCTCATTAAAGACCACGCGCTCATATTTACTGTCTGCGCCGCCGATGACTTCTTTGAGATGCCAAGCAATCGCTTCCCCTTCTCTATCCATATCCGTCGCCAGATAGATTTTGTCAGCGTCTTTGGCTAAGGCTTTAAGCTCTTTAATAACCTTGGTTTTATTGGGCAATACCTCATAGACAGCCGCCCAGTCATGTTCTGGGTCGACGCCCATGCGCCGTACCAATGCCTGCTGGGTTTTTTCTTCTTTGCTCAGGCTATCATCTTTTTTACTCGCGGCTGGCTTTTTCGCGCTTTTGCTCGCGCCCACTGGCAAATCACGGACATGACCGATACTTGAGCGCACGATAAAGTCGTCGCCTAAGTATTTGTTAATGGTTTTTGCCTTGGCGGGTGATTCAACAATCACCAAAGACTTGCCTTTGGGTTGGTCTTTTGCCGTGGCTGGGCTTTTTTTGGTTGCGGTTTTTGCCATAAGTGACGACACCATAATAAGTAAATTAAAATAAGGATAAACTCGGCAGCTGGCAATTTATAATAGTTAGTTATAATGGCTCAGCGAATTATTGTAGTAATGGCGGCCGATAAAAACGGTTATAAAACAAACAATAACCATAACGCATAGATACAGTTATAAAGACGTTACACTGCAAAGCGTTAAGCTGTCAACTTAAAATGACTGAGAGTTTGCCAAAAGGACTTGCATATTGCCTCTTTATGGAGACGAAAAAATTTTTTACTAGCACCGTGCGTTTTTTATGCCGACTTTTGCATCTGTAATGCCCATTTCTCAAGGTTCTCTTTCATGATTAATAAGTCGCTTTCAATCGTTTGCTGCTGATAAGCAGGATTGGTCGCCGGACGCACATAAGCAATATCTTCCCAATAAATAACAATGCTATTCGACTTCACCAATAACGCTTTCACAAATGGCTCGATGCTGGCTGGCAGCGCTAAAGGTTCTTTATCCAAGCTAAAATTGGCTTGTACGGGTAAGCTTTTATTGTCGCTGCTATTGTTATCACTACTGCTGGCGTTACTTGCCGGACGCCATTGTCCATCTAACACCTGATAGCGAGTTAATGGCAGCTTGACATTATCGAGCACCAAACCATATTGCCCAATCATGCCGCGACCATACTCATTGTCACGGCCTTTTACCCAATCAGGGCAAGTAACTAACTTGGGATTGAGCTGCAAACGGCGCGCCGTCATACGCAGCTTATCCAAACGCTGGTCGATACCGCTAGGTTTGAGCGCCATCATACTCCCTAATACAAATAGTACAATGGCGATCGCAATCCACATTCCCATAACAGTCTGACCTTTTAACAAAATTAATGGTGTGCTAGTGATTAAAACGTGCTGAATAATCTATCAGCGTGGCTCTTTATATAACAGCTTAAATATAAACGGCGACTATCTAGTCGCTTATAATGAGCGTAAACCTTTAAAAAACAAACGCTCGTAAATACTATCTTCTATAAAGGGCTAGTTGCTAGGCACACCTGACATTTACCAACGCCTTGCTATTTATAGTGGCATATCAAATACTTAGTACATAAAACCACTGATTCGATAACAAGATGCAAAAAGTTGGTCGCCTAAAAAGGTGCTATGATAAACCATAATTTTAAACGCGCGCAGGTTTATTATGAATTATCTTATTAAACAAAACTCATCGACTGCTGCATCAGTAAATAAAATTGTCACCAAACTTATGGGTAAATCTGGGCTGACCATCTCGCTAGTAGGCGTAGCTTTACTGACTTTATCGGGCTGCGCGACCACCCAAAGTCTGACGCCCGAGCAATGCCAAAATAGCAATTGGCAAGAAGTCGGCTATGTCGATGGACTTCTCGGGCGCTCGGGGGCTTACTTTGGCAATTATACCAATCAATGCGCAAGTGTCGTTGGCGCAACGCCAAACCGCGTATTGTGGGAGCAAGGTCGCCAGCAAGGTCTAAAAAACTACTGTACCGAGCTCAATGCTTATAAACTTGGCCGCGAAGGTTATGATTGGCAGCCTGTCTGTCCACTCGAAGGCATCGAAAAACTTGAGGAAGCCTACGCACAAGGACGCTACTATTATATGCGTCAGCGCGACCTTGATTATCTGCGCTCGCCGTATCCATTCGGTTATGGACCTGGACGCTTTGGCTATGGTTATCGCCCGTTTGGTTATGCTTGGTAATTACTATGATTAATGCCCGCTATATAGTCAAAATATCCTGAAAACGCGACGGTATTGCTGATATCAATTTTTTGTAGCCTCTGTCTGCGTAGGCATAGCAAACAAGAAAAATTGATATCAGCAGCGCGTGATGTATCGATATTACTTTTCACTCACTATATGACCCACCGAATGCCATACAATCTACTAAATTGAAGGGTTGCTAAAAAAAGATAACCTCGCAAGGTTGCCCAAGCGAGGCGGGAGAGAAAGTTTATTATTTTAATTATTCTTGTTATTGTCGTGGTTATTTTCTTATTACTAAGCTTACTTATTTATCTTGCTAGCTTATTGTTTTAAAAACTATTTTTACTGCTCAACTGTATTAATCAGTCGTTTAAACCTTACTCGTTAACAAAAGCCACCTTCGTTAATCCTGCTTGACTGGCTGCCGCTAATACTTGCGCCACGGTATCATACCTACTTTCTTTATCGGCACGCAGCTGGATAGAAGGATCCTTGCCATTCGCCGACTGTTCTTGCAGACGCACTTCTAATGCTTCTATACTGATAGGCTTGTCATCCCAAAACAAACCTGCATCTTTATCGATGCTAATTTGAATCGCCTCGGGCGGTGTTTCATTGACCTCGGCACTGGTTTTCGGTAAATCCAATGGCACCGTTGGATTCAGTACGGTCGCTGTCAATAAAAAGATAATCATCAATACCAGCATGATATCGATAAGCGGAATAAGATTCATCTCATTCATGCTTTGACTGTCATCGTCACCCAATTGAAATGCCATAATTGTTCTCAATACCGTTAATTGTCGTCTTTGCTGCTCGTGCTTTTTTGGCTTATTATCTCTACTGAACCATCACTACAACTGCGATGGTGCGGATTTATGATAATGCTCAGCTTGTTTATCTGCATTTGACTGCTTCGTTAACTGCGTTACTTGATTAGTAGTATCACGTTGGACTGCTGGCTTTTGAATTGGCGCTTGTTGCACTGCAGCAAGCTCGCTAGATTGTGCCAATAAATCATGCGCTCTATCATTGGCGTGATACATGACGCGGCGATTGATACGTATCGCAAGGTTATAAAACACCACCGCCGGAATCGCAACAGCAATCCCTAAACCAGTCATAATAAGAGCCTCACCGACAGGTCCTGCGACTTGTCCTAATCCTGCCTGACCACTGACACCGATATTATGCAGCGCATGGAAAATACCCCAGACCGTGCCAAACAGACCGATAAACGGCGCGATTGCTGCTGTCGTACCAAGTATCGGCAAACCGCGCTCACTGGCAAAACGATAGCGACCGATGTGCTTGAGTAACGTCTGCTCAATCACCAAACGTCGAGACGCGGCATCGCTTTCAACCAAACTGACCTGCTTACTATGAATCTGCGCACTCAAATCATCGGCGACGCTAGCTGCCAGTTTGCGACTTTGCAATATGCGAATGATACCCGTCACCCAAGAGGCAATAGATAAAACAAGAAGCAAAAAGAATAAGGTTCTGGTCACCATATCGCTATATTGCCAGTAGGTTGTAAAGTCCATATCAGACTCCTTAATGTGGGATGTCGTTACTTGTCATTTTATGATTGTTAGCAGTACGAGTTTTGATATCTATTTTCGTACCTCGTTGCTATATTTCGCTGTGTTTCACTATATTTTGTATGTGTCGGTTGTTTTATATCTGCTTGTATAAATGCGCTTTTCTACACCCAGTCTTTTATATTTAAGGAACCGCATAGGCAATTGGCAGGGTGACATTACCGACCACTGGCGCGCCGTTTTTGGTAAAGGGCTTGAATTTACCTGAACGCACTTGGCGCTGTGCTTCTTTATCTAACAGCGGATTTCCTGACGATTGGGCCACACGTACGCTATCGATACCACCTTGTTTATTGACTCTTAATACCAACACCACGTTGAGCGTATCTCCCGAACGGGCGCGGCGAGCGGCGCGGTCTGGGAAGCTAAAGTTTGGCGCCGATGCCCAGTTCGCAGCACTGGCGGTAAAATTGACAGGCTCATTACTTGCCGCAGCCGCAGCTTTGGCTGCAGCCTCTGCTTTTGCTCGAGCAGCGGCTTCTGCTTCTCTTTCAGCCTTTGCCTGCGCTGCTTTTTGCGCCGCCTCTCTAGCGGCATTGGCGTCTGCCTGCGCTTGAGCGTCACGAGCCGCTTGCGCCTGCGCTTCTTGCAGCGCTTTTGCTTGCGCTTGTCTTTCCGCTTGTTGCGCTGCCTTTTCTGCCTGCGCAGCTATTATACGGCGCTGTTCGTCAGCGACTGACTTATCAATAACTGGTGGCTTGTCTTCTATTTTTTTCTTTACAGGTAGTTCTTTTATAGGCGGCGTCTGTACAGGTTTTTCTTTCTGAACGATTGGTTCTTCTTCTCTTACTACTGGATCTACTGGCGTAACCGCTTTCATTTTTTGTTGCGTTTTTGGTTCAGGCTTGGGTTCGGGTTTAGGCGTTGGTATAGATTCAGCTTTACTTTGCGGCACTTCCTCTACCTCAGTAACCACGTTTTCGATGGGTTGAGTAGGTAATGTGACCATTTGGATTTCAAGCGGCGGCGTCTCTTTAATGGGCTCATCTTTAAGCATAGGCGCTTTGATGATCACCAAAGCGATTGCGGTAAGCAGGTGTAGCCCGACCACTAAAATAATAGCGATAAGTATCAATCTAAGTGGTGGCGCCTCTAAATCCGTTGAACTCATAACACCCTAACATTTAACCGTTATAGAATAGCGTAGATAATAATGCAAACGATAACTATTATCAATAGTAAATTATTAATCTCTCCATTTTTTTACTGCCTATCTTAAGCAAAGTTCTTGAGCAAAGTTGTTTAAAACTAAAAATTTAATGAATGAAAAGTCAGTTAATAAAAACCATTATCGTTAATATTGATAATAAGTCTCAATTACTTTATCATGGCAATTGTTTTTATAGTAAAAATAGCAAATGATCGTAAAACTTTAATTATAAAGCCGCTATTTTTTATCATTATTCTGCTGTTTTTTTAGCATTCTTATAACAATACCAACCAAACCTTTGATATACCGAGTTATTTATGACTACTACTTTATGTTCTAATCGTACCGCAAGCCTCCTTGTTAAACGTCCATTATTGACCGCCATGATGACCGCGTTCATTGCTAGTGTTGGCTTAGCAGGTTGTAGTTCGCCTGATTCAAGTGATAATGAGATAACAGAAACCAAAGCTGAAAACCAAACGGCTGATGCGGCCTCGAATGTGGCTGAAAATGACAACGTTTCTGTTGCGACCATCGCAGTTGATACGGTAAAAGGTAAAGTCGATTTGGCCATGAATCCATCACCATTGGTCGTTTATGATATGACCTTGATGCAAGATTTGGCGGCGCTTGACGTAGCGGTTGACGGTATGCCAAGTGGGCTACATTTAGATAACTTACAGTCAAAAGTACATCCTGATCCTAAAGAAGTCGGCACGGTATTTGAGCCTGATCTTGAAGCGTTGAACGCCATGCAGCCGCAAGCAATTTTGATCGGCTCGCGTATGGCAGAAAAATACAATGAGCTATCGAGTATCGCACCCACGCTGGATATGAGCATTGATACGGCAAATATCTATGAGTCAAGCAAGCAGCGCTTACACGATTTGGGTGCGTTATTTGGCAAAAGCGATCAAGCAGTGAAATTGCAAGGCAATATTGACACGCTGATTGACGAGACCAAAGCCTTAACCAAAGAAAATAAAGGCAAAGGCTTGGTGGTTATGGTCAATGGCAATAAGCTGTCAGCCTATGGTGATAAGTCGCGTTATGGTTTTATTCACAGCGTATTAGATATTCCAATGGCAGATGATAAAATCACTGATGCGCGTCACGGTCAGCCTATCTCATTTGAATACATACAAAAGACCAATCCAGATTGGTTGTTCGTCGTCGATCGTAGCGCTGCAATCGGTGAAGATGGTGCGGGTGCCAAAGCCGTATTGGACAACCCACTGGTGGCGCAAACCACTGCGTGGGATAAAGCCCAGGTAGTGTATCTAAGCCCAGACTCTTACTTAGCCTTTGGTGGTTATTATCAGTGGCTACAGGATTTAACGACGATTAAAAACGCCTTTACTAAGGCAAAATAAATTTTGACGCTACACAAAATACAAGTAGCAGCTGTTGCTTATGACAGTTGCTATCCATAAAATTTTTCACACTCTATTCGTAAGCCAGTAGCCGTTATGCCATTATTTTCACCTCGTGCTCAAGTCAGCGTTAAAACCAGCTCTACTCTGCCAGCTGCGCCATCAAGCTGGCAGCCGAGTGCAAGTAGTGGCAGCCGCTACGCCCGTGATAAACAGCGCCGCGCTGCGATACCGCCGTGGTTAATAAACACAGCCAGCCTCATTATTATGGGGCTTTTGGTGTTGTTAAGCTTATCCATTGGTGTAGCAGATTTTTCGTGGTCAGGTATTTTGCAAAGCCTTATCAGTCAAAGCGCCAACTCTGATAGTTCATTAATGTTAGTGAGCCGTATTCCGCGCACCGTTGCCATTATTTTGACGGGTATCGCGATGGCGGTGGCTGGGATGATTATTCAAGTGGTGCTGAAAAACCGCTTCGTGGAACCCTCGATGGTTGGGGCAACCCAAAGCGCCGCATTGGGATTACTGGTAGTCAGTTTATTGTTCCCAGCCAGCGCGCTACTGGTCAAAATGGGTGTCGCAACTATTGCGGCAGTCGCGGGCATGATGCTCTTTATGCTGCTGATACATCGCGTTCCGCCGACGGATTTTTTGATGATTCCACTGATCGGTATTGTCTTTGGTGGCATTATCGAGGCGATAACCACTTTTATCGCCTACCAAACGGAATCACTACAGATGCTCAGCGTTTGGCAATTTGGCGACTTCTCTTCGGTATTAGCTGGACGTTACGAATTGCTTTGGTTGACGGGCGCACTATGCGTGCTGGCTTATATTATCGCCGATAAACTGACCATCGTCGGTTTAGGCGATAATATCGCGCTAAACTTGGGGATTAGTAAACGACAAGTGACGTGGCTTGGTGTTGGCATGGTGGCGATGATGAGCGCTGTCGTCGTCGTAACCGTTGGTATGATTCCCTTTATCGGTTTGGTCGTACCCAATATCGTTAGCCGCATTATGGGCGATAAATTACGTCGCAGCTTGCCCGCAGTCGCGCTCTTGGGCGCATCAGCCGTGCTACTTTGTGATATTATCGGGCGCTCCATTCGTTATCCTTTTGAAGTGCCTGTGGCGACAGTTTTTGGTGTGGTCGGCACGGTGATATTTTTATGGTTGTTATTACGTGCGCCTGCTGAGCAATAAGCCCTAGCGCAATCTTGTCGCTGCCTGATTGTTAACACTTTTCTTAATTTATTCGTCCTGTTGTCTGATTAGATAAGCTTGGCGTTGTTACTATTGAAGGTAGCATAGTAGGATTTATTCATGTTCTCATCGTCTAAGCATAACTTTATAAACGACAATTCTACCAAGACTGGCTCGGCAAAAAAGAGCGCTCTAGCAAATGCTACTTTAGACAATGACAGCCTTGAAGATACTTGTCGTCAAAACCTTTTAGCAAAACTTTGGACCTTTATCGCTGGTCATCCAAAATCCATTGCCGCGATTATTTTACTTATCTCGATGACGCTGTTTTTGACACTTAACGTCAACGGCTATTGGGACTTTGCCCTGCCATTACGGGGTAAAAAATTACTGGCGCTAATGGTCGTCGGTTATGCCATCGGCGTATCAACCCTGCTCTTTCAAACCTTGACCCACAATCCTATTTTGACACCCTCCTTATTGGGCTTTGACTCACTGTATGTGTTATTACAAAGCTTATTGGTGTTCTTTTTAGGCGCCATTAGTTTTACCAGCATCAACCCCATTACCAAATTTACCCTTGAAATCGTCCTCATGTTTGGCGCGTCGTTATTGTTGTTTCGACTGTTGTTTTCAAAAAGCAGTCAGGATTTAACGCGGCTGATACTGGTAGGCGTTATCTTTGGCGTGTTGTTTCGCAGCTTATCAGCGCTAGTTGCACGGCTCATTAACCCCGATGACTTCGTGGTAGTCCAATCGGCCAGTTACGCGCAGTTTAATACGGTCAATCCGCAGCTTTTGGGCATTAGCTTTGTTATTTGCGTCATCAGTGCGCTATTTATCTGGCGCTGGCGCTATCAATGCGATGTCTTGATGCTGGGCAAACCACAAGCAATTAACCTTGGTATCAACTATCAACGCCTCGCCTTTGGGCTATTAACGGTCATTGCGGTATTAGTCGCTACGGCAACCGCCTTGGTCGGTCCGGTAACTTTTTTTGGCTTACTGGTCTGCGCCTTGACCAATCGTATCGCGCGCCATATGTATCACAGTGAGCGTCTGATATTGGTCAGCTTGGTGGCGATGATTTGCTTGGTCCTCGGTCAAACTATATTTGAGCAAGTACTCGGCATGGCGGGTGTATTGTCAGTAGTGATTGAATTGGCAGGCGGCTTGGTATTTTTATTACTCATATTTATGACCTATCGCCGCTAATGATGACTTTTTAAAACGCAACGGTTAAATTTTTCTAAAAACAAGAACTGCTATGATTAAAATAAATAATGTTTCCCACCATATTGGCAGACAGCAAATCCTGCATGACATTAGCCTGTCTTTACCGCCCTCGCAAGTGATTGCCTTAATAGGACCAAATGGTGCGGGTAAATCGACGCTGTTTTCGGTGATGGCGCGCTTGCAACCGCTACAATCAGGGCAGGTCAGTTTCGTTATAGGGAATGAGGAGCATGACATTGTCAGCTGTCATGCACGAACGCTGTCTAAGACCGTAGCCATGCTTGGGCAAGACAACCAAGTACAAGGTCGGTTGCGTGTGCATGAGCTGCTGATGTTTGGGCGCTATCCTTATCATCAAGGACAACCAACGGCTGATGATCAGCAAAAAGTGCAGGAAATTATCGAACGCTTTGAGCTTGAGCCGTTAGCCGAGCGCTTTTTATCGACGCTCTCTGGCGGTCAGCGTCAACGCGTGCTGATTGCGATGATTGTCTGCCAAGATACACCGTACCTACTCCTTGATGAACCGCTCAACAATCTAGATATGTACCATGCTGGCCGTCTGATGCGTGAGCTGCGCGAATTGAGTCATACTGAGCAAAAAACCGTGGTGATTGTCTTGCACGACATCAATCAAGCGGCGCAATTTGCCGATACGGTAGTGACGATGAAAGAGGGTCGCGTACTGGCAACCGGTGCGCCTGTTGATGTACTCACGCATGAAACCATGAAAGAGCTATACAAAGTCGATGTGACTGTCCTTAACCATCAAGGCCGACCCGTGATTGTCGATACGGTTTAAGTACGGGGTGTTTTATAACTGTTTTTTAATAGCTAGTTTTCCGTAATGGTTTGAAAATTTATTTTTAATGGTCAATTTTTGCTTTAATCGGCTTTGACGAGCTTTGACCCATAAATACACACCGGTAGCGGACAAAACTGCCACGGCCAACCCTATCATTGCTAAAAATATTTGATACAGTAAATGAGCGTTACCCTGTCCAATATGTCCCATATGTAAGGTTGAGCACCATTGGTCGATTTTATTACCAAATGCGCTTTGATAACCGAAATTAACCTTTTCAACTTTGCCAGTCGCCGCAGACACTGTGATAGACGAGGCACCACCGTGAGTGCCGACATCTTTGTCGGTTTTAAAACGCATTTGCCATTGCCCCTCCTCTGTAAGCCTGCGGATACCCAATGTCTGCTGTACGGTTACGCCATTTTTTTGCGCAGCAATATGCGCTTGCTCAGTTAAATACGCAATACTATTCGCTTTATTAACAAAGGTATTACTACCCGTTTCAGTGCTCATTGGTGCAACGGCTGACATAGCCTGCTCGCTCGATTTATCTGTTGTCTTTGACTTGCCTTTTTCTTCTCTTTTACCCTCTCTACCTTCAAACCCAACCACTGCTTGCATCACGGGTTGATACACCGATTTTAAATTAAAACCGACACTCGACCACGCAATGACAAATAGCATCAGCCACAACCATAAACCAAAAGCGTGATGCAAATCATAATTGAGCTTAAAGGTATTAGTTTTGCGGCGGATTTTCCACGCCGGTAGCCAGCGCTTAATAAAAGACGCACGTTTTTTAGGCGTAGTTTTAGGTACAGTTTTCTGCAATGCTTTTTTACCGTTAATAGCTCTAGGAAAGGTCAAGTAAAAGCCAATAAAGCAGTTAATCGTCCAAATAAGGGCAATCAAACCTAGCAGCAGCTTACCAAAATTACCGAGCAATAAATCACGGTGCAGCCAAAACACCTTCCACATAGTATTGCGCCACGCCCATTCATCTTTATCACGCGTCCCTAATATATCGCCATTATAAGGATTTATATAAACCTCTTGAAACGGCGCTTTGGGCTGATTTTTAGCGCTTTGACCTCGGACTCTATCGACTGAAAATACCGCAGATTTATCCGCTTTTAATGACGTTGGCATACTAGAAAAATTGTACTCTGGATAGGCGGCGACCACCTTATCGTGCAGGGTTGCAAACAGTTAAATAAAATATATACAAACCTACCTATTTATTACTATAATAGATAGATTATACTATAATATAGAGAGCAAGTTATGGGGAAACTGGTTAGTATTGGGGAGGCTGCCA
>NZ_JABAST010000029.1 GCF_016107575.1 Psychrobacter faecalis
TTATCCCAAGAATGTCTTGAGATTTTCTAAACTTTACAAAACCTACACCATTCGGTAGTTTGACACGATTGCCTTCAACACGGCAATATTTATCAAACTGTACCAAGCGTATTGAATCACACCCATCTGATTTGCGCTTGAAGCGCGGCATAAGCGGGCGTAATTGGATTTCTGTGCCATCAGCAAGCTTGAAGAACTTAGGCTTTTTAGGTTTTTTCTTATTCTCTTTCAATCGTGCATGAACTTTAGAGTCAAAAAAGCGTGACCAAGCAGAAGCGAGATCACGAATTTTTTGTTGTAAAGACACCGCGTTAGAGCTTGTTTTTAAGAAGGCAAACTCAGGATTTGCTTTAATATCCATGATTTTATTAACCAAATTGGTTGCATTAATAAACTCATTTTTAGCAAACATCTCAAACGATACCGCAAGCACTTGATTCCAAACAAAACGTGCAGAACCAACAAGGTTATTTAAGATAACCTCTTGTTCTGCATTAGGCTCAAGCCTAAATTTGTACGCTTTATT
This sequence comes from Psychrobacter faecalis, assembly GCF_016107575.1. GTDB lineage: Bacteria > Pseudomonadota > Gammaproteobacteria > Pseudomonadales > Moraxellaceae > Psychrobacter > Psychrobacter faecalis. The sequence goes on from NZ_JABAST010000029.1 coordinate 527, forward strand.
AATTTTCATAATGGATGCTTTATTGGTCAGTGTGTTCGTTATTTATACCATGTTATACTATATAAAGATAACACTAAAGGATATTTATTACAATGAGTGAGATATATAAAAACCGTCATTCTGCTTATAATCTGCATGTGCATTTGGTATTCATCACCAAGTACCGCAAAAAGGTTTTAGCTGACAATCATCTTCAATACTTTAAAGAAGTTGTTGCTGAGATATGCAAGGATTTTGGTGCAGAACTCAAGGAATGTAACGGCGAGGGCGATCATGTCCACATGCTAATTCAATACCCACCAACGGTACAACTAAGTAAGATGGTTAATAATCTAAAGTCGGTCACAAGCCGGCGAATGAGAGCCAACTTCATTGACTTAAGGGCGGCTTATAATAAGCCTGTTTTGTGGTCACGCTCTTACTTTGCCGGCTCATGTGGCGGAGCGCCGTTGGAGATTATTAAGCAATACATTCAAAATCAGCAGAGTTAGGCTATACGAAATTCACCTCCACCCTAGCGTCGGGTGGAGTCCTCTTTCGTTAGATTGATAGATTAGAGGTTTTTATTGCTATATTGATGAAAGATAGACGATTATAAAAATTAGATAGAAAAATCATTACTCAAAAAGCTGGCTATTATAAACAGTCAGCTTTTTTGGTTGAAAATCTAGTTTACGGCATTGTAAATAATTTACTGCTTGTGGCCAATCAGCCGCTATTTTTGGCGCCTCTTGCCGAGCGGCAATCATACTGGCAGCATTTATCCAGCCCGCATGACCGACTGCTAATACTGGTTTTTGACCACTATTTTGCGCCGCCATCTCATTTAACCAGTTTTCCGCACGATTAAACAACTGCTGTAAACTCTCGCCGCCCTTAGGGGCAAAATCTGCAAAATGATCACACCAATCATCAATCTCTTGTTTAGGAATTTGCGCCCAAGGCTGACCGTCCCAATTACCAAAATCAATCTCTGCCAGCTCAGGGGCGACATGATACAGAAAGCCATGCTGCGCCAATATTTCTCCGACTTTTAACGAGCGGTGTAGTGGGCTGACCCAAATTACTTTTGGCAATTGATGAAAACGCACGAAGCGCTGTATTTTATTAGCAAGGCGTTTAATTTTGCGTTTATCGACACTGATATCAGTCTGTCCGATACAAAAGCCATTAGCCGCAATGGGCTTTGGATGGCGCCAAATATACAAAACCATTGGCTATCATTATCCTTTTTAAATAGTACGCTTAACATTAAATAAAAGGGTTCGAGGCAGCAAGTCCGATATAAATAGCGATTTCACTTAACTGCTGCGTGGCGCCTAACCCATCACCGGTATAACCATCTAAACGTCTGCGCAACAAGCGCCGCATATAATCCGTCGCTACGATGCCTAGTAATAAAGCCAATGACCATTGCCAAATACCAATTTGTTGCACGGCATTTGGCCATAGGAGCACGACCAGCAAGCCCGCTAATATGAGCCAACCACTGCTCAATAATCCTTGTAATGGCGTCAGCTGCTGCGCCATCGGTTTGGCTTTAGCATGCTCAATCTCACCGCCGTAAGGCAATAGCGCCAGTAAACTAATACATAATAAACGTGAGAGCGTATGTCCAATAATCAGCGCCACGATAGCCACCGATAATGGCATAGACGCCAATAAGCTGATTTTGATAAGTAACGCCGAGACCAATCCTAGTACACCATAAGTCCCTAAGCGCGAATCCTTCATAATGGTTAAAGTACGCGCGCGAGTCAGACCACCACCTAGACCATCACAGCTATCCGCAAGTCCATCTTCATGAAAAGCGCCAGTGAGCCTAATTCCAAAGGCCGTACTTATCACTGCCGCCACCAAAGGCGTAAATAAAAGGCTGCCTAGCCAAAATACGCTCGCGCAAATTAGCCCAACCAGCAGACCTACCCCAGGAAAATGACGGCTGCTCTGGTGCAACCACTGCGGATTGTAATTGGCAAATTGCGGTATGGGCAGACGCGTTAAAAACTGTACTGCTACTAACAATAAACGCCATTCATACTTTATAAATTGACTAATACTTGGTTTAGACGGAGACTGGGGTAATGCATTTGGTTGATTCAATGTCTGATTTAATGGTTGTTTTGATGGCTTTTTTGATAATTGTGACATTAGCTATTTTGTCCACTGATACCAGCATCATTAAAACTTGCCATCTCATTGATAATCGCACAAGCCGACTGTAATAATGGATACGCCAGCGCCGCGCCACTACCCTCACCTAGGCGCATACCCATATTGAGTAACGGCTCAGCATTGAGCAGTTTTAATAAATGCGTATGTCCCGGCTCGACAGAATGATGAGCAAAGACAGCATATTGAGCAACACCAGGCGCTAGACGCTCGGCGACCAATAACGCACTACTAGCGATAAAACCGTCGATAAGAAGAATACGGCGCTCACTGGCTGCTTGCATCAGCGCCCCTGCCATCATCGCAATCTCAAGCCCGCCTAATGCCGCAAGTATGTCGAATGGCGTTTGCGCTTCACTGTGCCGCGCTAATACTTGAGTTAAAATACTTGCCTTGTGCTTTAATCCTGCATCGCCGAGACCAGTGCCGCGACCGATACAAGCATTAATCGGTATATCGCCCAATTTTGCCAGTAATAAACTGGCGGCGGATGTGTTACCAATCCCCATTTCACCGACAATCAATAAATTGCCCGCCATATTCTTGACTACGTCCATACCATTTTCTAATGCGGCTAAGCACTCTTCTGCTGTCATGGCAGGCTCGCTAAGTGCGTCGCGGCTTCCATAACGCACTTTATAATCGAGCAGTTGCGCGTGGTCTTTAAAAGGAGAATTGGCAAAGTCGGCATCGACACCAGCATCGACCACTTTTAGCTCCATATGATGCTGACGCGCTAAGACATTGATAGCAGCGCCGCCTTGCAAAAAGTTAACTACCATTTGCGCCGTCACCGCGCTAGGATATGCTGAGGTACCATGCTTGGTTAGACCATGGTCGGCAGCAAATACCCGAATTTGCGGTTGCGTAATTTGCGGCGTGGTCGTACCTTGAATCAATCCCAACTGTACCGCGAGCGTCTCTAAACGTCCAAGGGCGCCCAGTGGCTTGGTTTTTTGGTCAACGATTTTCTGCAATTGCTGACGCAGCTCGTTATTTTCTATGTTTGCAATCGTTGGTGCTATAAATGTGTTCAAGCAAACCACCCTCGTATTTATACAATTAAAACAAAACCCACATACTAGCAGAGTATCTCAGCTTTACCACGAATAAAATCAAATGAGAGCCGAATAGACTCCCTAGTAGGATAGATTTACGATAGAATATGCACCTTTAAAAATTCGTATCACTATTGATGTTAAGCTAGACGCCAAACTCACTAAATGCTGTGTGAGTTGCATTAATAGCGATAAGAGATTAACAACTATATAGAGACAGTAATGATCGTATTTTGGCTGCTGCTGACCATTCTTTTTATCATTTTTGCCACTGCGAAGTTAAAATGGCATCCTTTTTTAGTATTGATACTATCTGCCTTTCTGGTCGCGCTTTTTTATCAAGTACCGCTTAATACGGTCGCAAAAACTATCTCTGATGGCTTTGGCGGTATCTTAGGATATATCGGTCTGGTGATTGTGTTTGGAACCATCATTGGCTTAATCCTTGAGAAAACGGGTGCCGCCATCGTGATGGCAGAAACCGTCATTAAAGTTTTGGGACCGCGTTTCCCTACTTTGACCATGTCTATCGTTGGTGCTGTCGTATCTGTACCCGTGTTCTGCGACTCAGGCTATATTATTTTAAACTCGTTAAAAGAGTCTTTGGCTGAGCGTTTAAAAGTTTCGAGCGTGGCAATGAGTGTCGCATTAGCGACTGGCTTATATGCCACTCATACCTTTGTGCCGCCAACACCCGGTCCAATTGCAGCAGCGGGCAACTTGGGTCTTGAGTCAAACTTGGGCTTGGTCATCATGGTCGGTGTTGTCGTCACCACCGTTGCGGTACTTGCTGGTTGGCTGTGGTCAAATCGCTTCCTTGACGCCACGCCTGACAATATTGATGCCCTTGACGCAGTCGCCGTACCAGATAATATGAAGACTCGTGACGACTACAGCAAACTGCCATCAGCGACTATGGCATTTTTACCTATTATCGTGCCCATTGTATTGATTTGCTTATCGTCTATTGCCAATTTACCCAGCACACCATTTGGTAGCGGCATACTAACCGATATTCTCATATTTATTGGCAACCCATTAACCGCCCTATTAATTGGTTTGTTTTTATCATTCTTACTGATTAATACTGACCAAAAAACACAGCAGATTAGTGACAGCATCTCACAAGGCTTGGTAGTCGCAGCGCCTATTCTTTTAATTACTGGTGCTGGGGGCGCGTTTGGCGCTATGCTAAAAGTTACGCCAATCGGTGATTATTTGGGTACTACGTTATCTGCCCTAGGGCTTGGTATTTTTATGCCATTTATCGTTTCTGCGGCGCTCAAAACAGCACAAGGTTCAACCACTGTTGCTTTGGTCACTACTTCGGCGATGGTCGCCCCATTATTAGGTCAAATAGGTCTTGATAGTGAGCTTGGTCGCGTATTTTGTGTGATGGCGATTGGTGCAGGCGCGATGACTGTCTCGCATGCTAATGACAGCTTCTTTTGGATTGTTAGCCAGTTTAGTCGTATGAGTGTGGCGCAGGCTTACAAAGCCCACTCTATGGCAACAGGGATTCAAGGCGTGACCAGCATCATCTTTATTTGGCTATTGACCTTGGTATTTATCTAGCGCCTTAAGTAAATTATTGAAAGTCAATTTTTAAAATTTAAGTAATTAAAAAAGACTCAAAGAAACATTTAAAGAGAAAGTCATGAAAATTTTAATCGCCCCTGACTCGTTTAAAGAAAGTGTAGAAGCACTGGATGTCTGCCACGCTATTCAATCTGGCTTCAGCCAAGTGTTTCCTGACGCTGACTATAAACTGCTACCGATGGCGGATGGCGGCGAAGGGACTTCTGCAGTGTTGTCTTATGTGTTAGGTGGACGCTGGAAAGAAGTGCCTGTCCATGACCCTTTAATGCGACCGATTAACGCAAAATATTTATTACTCCCTGATGCAACTGCGGTCATTGAAGTCGCTCAAGCTTGTGGCTTACATCTATTGACGGTAGCAGAGCGTAATCCTGTCATTGCTAGCAGCTATGGCGTCGGCGAATTGATTGAGGATGCTCTAAATGAAGGCGTCAAGCGCATTATTATTGGTCTTGGTGGCAGTGCTACCAATGATGCAGGACTTGGTATGTTAACGGCGCTTGGTATGACGTTTCATGATAGTAATGACAACATCTTAGCCCAAGGCGGCGGCGCACTTGCTAACTTGCAACGATTGGATGCGACCAGCTTTCATGCAAGCGTCTTAAACACAGTATTTGAGGTGGCTTGTGATGTCACCAATCCGTTATGTGGTGAATTGGGTGCCAGTGCCATATTTGGTCCTCAAAAAGGCGCTAGCCCGCAGCAAGTCCATGAGTTAGATAAATCGTTAACGCATTTTGTAAATGTGTGCGAGCAGCATGGCTATCAAGGCCATCAAGAGGTAGCAGGTGCCGGTGCAGCAGGTGGACTGGGCTATGCGTTAATGAGTTTTTGCCAAGCGGATTTAAAGTCAGGTTTTGATACAGTGGCAAAAGTGGCCAATTTATCACAGCATATCGCCGATGCAGACTTGATCATCACTGGTGAAGGCAAGCTTGATGCTCAGTCTGCTATGGGCAAAGTGGCGGGTGGTATTAGCCAAATTGCTAAATTGAGTCATACCCCCGTGATTGCTATTTGCGGCAGTGTTGATGGGCTAAAATCCGCTCAGACTAGCCAGTTTGACGTCATTGTGCCCAGTATCCAAAAGCTAGATTCCCTCGATAATGTCTTTAAAAACGCTTATAACAATATTGAAATTACCGCTACTAATATTGCCGCAGCGATAAAATTGGGTCAAAGCATACAATAAAAATAATCGTTTGTCGTGAGCTTACCTTTTGAATGCAATACTTTATGAAAAAATAATGGCTTATGTCAATAGCGCTCTTAGCATATAAGAGCGCTATTTTTATATCGGCTGTATCCATATCACTGAGCTATTGCTTAACTGATTAAGCATGCTACTATTTGAGCAATAATTTAAATTGCTTTTATACTTTATGCTAAGTTTATAAACATATTATCAAGGACGATAAATGACCAAATTTAACCCTATTCAATCACACCCTTCCTTTATAGACTCTAACGAGCCTTTGGTTATTAGAGAAAACTTAGGCAGTGTTGTGACGTTGACACTCAATTGTCCCAAACAGTTTAACGCGCTATCAGTAGATATGTTATCTACTATGCAAACAGAGCTAGACAGCATCGTCCAAGATAGCAGTATTCGCGTGGTCGTCATTGCCGCAAACGGTAAGGCCTTTTGTGCCGGTCATAATCTAAAAGAGATGCGCGCCAATCCAGAAAAGGCATTTCAGCGCGCCTTATTTGAACAGTGCAGCCAGATGATGCTGACCATCAATCGCATGCCACAAGTGGTGATAGCTAAAGTAGAGGGCATCGCTACTGCTGCTGGCTGTCAGTTGGTGGCAGCCTGTGATTTAGCTGTCGCCTCGGACAATGCCAAATTTGCCACTTCTGGTATCAGCGTAGGGCTGTTTTGTTCCACCCCTGCAGTAGCAGTCAGTCGCAACCTCTCTCGCAAGCAAGCATTTGAGATGCTCATCACCGGTGAATTTATCGATGCTCATACCGCACTGCACCAAGGACTGATCAACCGTGTGGCAAGCGCAGAGCAATTAGATACGACTTTGCAGTCTTTAATAGATAGCATTACCGCCAAATCCTCAGTCGCTTTGACCACTGGCAAAACCATGTTCTATAACCAGTTGGATATGACATTGGCTGAGGCTTATGAGTATGCCAGCGAGGTGATGAGCTGCAATATGATGGCGGATGATGTGAGTGAAGGGATTGATGCCTTTATCGAAAAGCGTCCTGCCGTATGGACAGGACACTAAGAACAATATCAGCATTTTATAACATAAAATACCGATATCGGCACACGCGCTTTTTTAAATAATCAAAGACGCTTTTCTCAATAACAAATAGCAATAGCTAAAATTACTCTGCCAAGAGCTTGGTCAATAATTCATTTATTTCAACTTTAAACTCTCTATCTTCGATTTTATTAGCGCTGATTTTAGCATTTTGCAGACTTTTGATCGCAGCATCGGTTTGGCCCAATTCGATTTGCAGCTCAGCCATAGAAAAAGCGATCGATGCCAAATGGTCTTTTGAATTAATGGCCGCGGCTTTATCTAACGCTTTTTGATAAATAACTAACGCTTCCTCCAAATCCTCGGTAAAGTCAGCCAAGGTTTCCCACTGTTCAGGATGGTCTTTATCGCTTTTTTCATTTTCGTTACACAAATCTTTTAGCTGCGCATATAGCGCATCAAAGGTTTTTTGATCGTTCTTACTGTCCGCTTCTAGCAGCTTTTCTGCTAAAACATAGATGGATTTATATATTTTGGTATTAATCATGATGGGTGACCCTGTTGGTTGCACGTCAAATGCGCTAAATGATGTTGATTATAGACTAATTTATATAAATAGCTCATAGAAAAGGGCGTGATAGCAATCACACCCTTTTATTTTATATCGCTTTCAATCTTAGCATCTACGATACACAGTTAGATTCAGTCATTAAACGCTCGTAATTATTCAGCAGCGATAACGGTAATTTCGACCAATAACTCAGGACGAGCCAATGCTGATTCGCCGCATGCACGCGCTGGTGGCTGGACGCCTTCAAACCATTTATCCCACACTTCATTCATTGCGGCAAAGTCTGACATACTTTTTAGCCAGACGGTTGCGGATAGCAGCTTTGATTTGTCACTACCAACTTCTTGCAGTAATTTTTCGACTTTCTCTAAGCACGTTAAGGTTTGAGCTTTTATATCATCTTCGCTATTACCCACTTGACCGGACAGATAAATGGTTTGGTTATGAATCACAGTTTGACTCATACGTTGGTTACTATGCAGCTTTTGCATGGATTATTATCCTTAATTTTTGATGCTCTTAATGTTTCAGTTCTCTTAAACACCTGAACTTTCAAATATATAAACGACTCGATTTTTACTTAGACGTTATTTAGCAAAAATTAGCGAGAAAAACGCTCGGCACTAAAGGGTTTAATATCAACCAATAGCGGTTTTTCGTGAATCATCTCCTCCACCAGACGACCAGTCATCGGCCCCAAAGTGAAACCCTGATGGCTATGACCAAAGGCAAACCATAATTTGTCGTGCTGCGGCGCAGGACCGATGACTGGCTTCATATCCGGCATACAAGGACGTGAGCCCGCCCACGCTTCACTCTCGACGGCATCTTCTAGCGGCAGAATTTTGCGCGCAAGTTTTAATACGGTATTTAATTGACCAAAATTCTTTGGCGCATTCATGGTGGTCATCTCAGCGCCAGTGGTGATGCGGATACCTTGCTGCATCGGACCCATCACAAAACCCTTATCCATATCAAACATACTATGGTTGATGGTGTTTTTTTCCGTGACTTTAAAATGCTGGTGATAGCCGCGCATCGGGAACAGCGGCAAATCATAACCAAGCGGTTTGATTAAATCGTTAGACCAAGGCCCAGCAGCAATGACCAATTTATCACTATAAAAAGTGTCGTTGTCGGTAATAATTTTCCAGCCATCTGCTTCTTGGACGATTTCATTGACACCACTTTCTTTAATGGTACCGCCCATTTCTTGAAAGTTTTTTGCGTATGATTTCACCAATAAGCTCGGATTTGACACTTGCCAAGAGTTTAGCCAATGAATCGCGCCAACGAACTCGTCAAAATTGGCGCTTGGTTCCATCGCTTTTAATTCGTCAAGCGTCAAGACATTGTGCTCAACGCCCTGATCGCGGTCTTTGATTGCAGCATCAATAGCTGCTTTAAACGTCTCTTCAGAGCGATGCAACTGCAACCAGCCTTTACGGCTAATCAAATATTCAGCGCCAGATGCTTCAATCATGGTTTGGTGTTCACTGGTGCAATGCTCAATCAGCGTCTGCCACTCGGCTTCTATTTTTTTGATTGAAGCTGGCGTCGAGTATTTCCAATACTGCAATAATGCTTGATGATAGCGCAAGATTGCCGGAATGCGATAGCGAATATCGGTGCCTTGGTTTGGCAATACACGTATCATTTCAGTCAGCTGGCGCGGAAACGGATGGGTATGAATCGCCTCGCGCTGAATCAGACCGGCATTGCCATATGAAGTCTCAGAGCCCGGTAATTTTCTGTCCAATAGTAAAACTTTGGCGTTATTTTTTTGTAGATGCCAAGCCGCTGAGGTGCCGACCATACCTGCACCGATAACGATCACTTCGTAGCGCATAACACGTCCTTTTTTTAAAGTCTTAATACAGAATAACAAAGTAGAGAAATAACAGATAAGGGAGTAATAGTAACGCATTGCGCGCAAGATTAAACCCTTATGATATAAATATTTTTGGTTATGCGTTTAAATGAAAGCTATTTTTGATAGGAATAATGTAAAAATAATTAAGAAAATAGGTCTATTTTGGCTAATTAAAGTGCAAGAAATAAACCAATCACCACCAAATCGGATCTTCATTCGCTAGCGTCTCTAAAAGATTCTTGCCAGTCTCGACCGTCAGCTTATCGGCAGGCAACTCAGCGATGAACCGTGACGGCTTATCAAAGTAACCTGAATAGCTTGAGAAATACTCGGGCGCGGTTAAAAACAATCTGCTCTTAGCACGGCTACAAGCAACATAAAACAGCTTACGCTCTTCTTCCAACTCTTCAAAATCACTGAGCGAGCGATAATGCGGCGTCATACCATCGACGAGAGAATTGACAAACACCACTGGCCATTCAAGCCCCTTAGCACTATGAATGGTCGAGATGATGACTTTATTATTACTATCTTCGTCTTTTTCAGGCTCGCTTGCGGTAGCAACTGAATCATTAGGCGGATCAAGGGCAAGATTTTCTAAGAACTTATCGAGACTGTCATACTCTGTCGCTAGGTTTTTGAGCACGCGAAAGTCTTCGCTACGTTCACGCCAATTCTCTTCAATCGTTTTTAGCAGAGGAATATAAAACTCTAAAATTAGCTCAATCACTATTTCCACTGACTCTGCCTGACTGGCTTTGGTTAAAGTCGTATGCAATGACTTAAGCTGGGGGCTTTTCTTTGCAAATGATGGTGCTAATAGCGGCTCGAAAGTGTTGTTAACGTTACTATTAACATCGCTATTCACATTATTATTCACATTATTATTCACATTGCTATCGGCATTAATCGCTTGGGTTAAGCGCGTCGCCGTCACTGCCCCTACCCCTTTAAACAAGGTTAAGATACGGTGCCATGCAATGGTGTCATTCGGGTTATAAAGTATTTTAACAAAGGCTAAAACGTCCTTGATATGACGCCGCTCAATAAAGCGAATGCCGCCCACGACGATAAAGGGAATATTGCGTTCCATAAATTCAAGCTGAACGTAGTTGGATTGAAAAGACGTGCGGCACAAGACGGCAAAATCCTGATAATCGTAATCTGGTTTTAATTCGATAATTTTGTCAGCAATATATTTTGCTTCTTTTGTTTCATCACTTAAACGACGAAATATTGGCTTGATGCCTTCTATAGATGCGCCCGAGTACAATTGCTTTTGATAGCCCAACGTAATTTGCGCCGATAAAGCATTGATATAATCAAGCACCGCTGGCGTACTGCGATAATTTTGCTCTAATTTAATCAGTTTTGCTTCGGGGTAGCTTTCGCCAAATAATAAGATATTTTCATAATTGGCACCGCGAAAAGCATAGATGCTTTGGTTGTCATCACCAACGACCATCAGCGATACCGACGCCGGCGCACAAATGAGGTCAATCAGCTCTTTTTGCGGAATATTGGTGTCTTGATATTCATCGACCATGACATAACGATAGTGCTTTTGTAATAGCTTTCGAAAGGTATCATTGTGCTTTAGATGGCGCACCACTTGGCTGATGATGTCATCAAAATCATATAAATGATTGGCGCGCTTATATTCATGAAAGTCGACCGCCAATTGCTCAATAACTGGAATATGCACAGCGATATCAGGATAACTGCTTTCGATTAAGTCGCGAATATGAATGCGCCGATTTCTAGAAGTTGAAAAGATATTTTGCAAGGTTTTTTTGCGCGGAAACGCCTGATTGGTTATTTTGGTTGGATACTTTTTTTCTTTATTAATCAAATCAATCGCATCTTCACTATCGCCGGTATCTAAAATCGTAAAGCGCGGATTGATACCAAGTAGCCCAGAATATTGGCGCAATAACATATTGCAAAATGAGTGAAAAGTGCCGCTGGTGATATCGTTTAGCGCTTTGCTATTTATGTGGTCATTGTCCGAAAGACGGCTAGCCAGTAACGTTCTAGCACGACTTTTGATTTCATTGGCCGCTTTTCGGGTAAAGGTTAATAGCAAAATCTCTTTTGGCGCGACGCCATTTTCTATCAAATAGCTGGTTCTATAAGTCAAGGTTTTGGTTTTACCAGAGCCTGCACCGGCGATGACCAATACTTTGCCCTCAATAGTCGTGGCAGCCAACAACTGGTTAGGGTTCAGCTCACGAGCGTAATCCACTTGTAACCCTAAATGACTGGCAAGCCGTTGCTCTAATATTTCAGCATCCGCATTTATCAAGTTGGCCTCGAGCTTTTTAATCGCCTGCTCAAGCCGCGTCAGCTTGGGTTTCATGTCAACGAAATTTTGCGGATAATTATAATGGTGGGTAGCAAAAATGGTGGTCATTATTAACAATTGCCTTTGGTGTGGTTTATCGTGCTGGCTATTAATGACAGCGCAGCAGCATGCATCATCATTTATAGGTAGTAGTTTATCATAATAGACAGGGCGCTGAAGGTCATTGATAACGAACACTCATATGATACGATGATATTAAAGGATGGTATTAAACCGCGGTATTAAACAGATTACTAAGTATTGTGATTGAGCGTAAAAATTAAAATAGCAAGCACAACAACCTCACCCATTTTGGCTGAAATTTGCTACAATATGCCCAATTTTGCGTTCCTATTTTACCAAGCTTTATACTGACTAAATACCAAGTCTGTTATTGCCTGATTTTATTAATATATTGAGAGCATGTTATGGGTTTTAATTGCGGCATCGTCGGTCTACCAAACGTGGGTAAATCCACCCTGTTTAACGCCTTGACCAAAGCGGGTATCGCCGCTGAAAACTTCCCTTTTTGTACCAAAGATCCCAATACCGGTATTGTTCCTGTGCCAGATCCACGCCTAAAAAAATTGGCTGATATCGTCAAGCCCGAGCGCGTATTGCCGACAACGATGGAATTCGTCGACATCGCAGGTTTGGTCGCTGGCGCCTCAAAAGGTGAAGGTATGGGCAATCAGTTCTTGGCTAATATCCGCGAGACCGATGCGATTGCTCACGTGGTACGTTGCTTTGATGATGACAACGTCGTCCACGTTGACGGCCGCGTCAGCCCTATCGACGACATCGAAACCATCAATACCGAATTGGCATTGGCCGATTTAGAAGCCGTTGAGCGAGCTATTACTAACTTAAGCAAAAAAGCCAAAGGTGGCGACAAAGATGCGACGGCCATGCTCGATGTGTTCAAAAAAATCGAGCCATTATTAGCAGAAGGCAAAGCCGCCCGCGGTGCTAACCTAGACAAAGAAGAGCAAAAACTGATCAGAAGTTATGGTCTGATTACCTTAAAGCCAACGATGTATATCGCTAACGTGAGCGAGGATGGCTTTGAGAATAATCCATATCTAGATGCAGTGCGTAACTATGCCACTGGCGAAGATTCTATTGTCATTGCCCTATGCAATCAAATCGAATCTGAAATTGCTCAGCTTGATGAAGATGACAAAAAAGACTTCCTAGCTGAAATGGATATGGAAGAAGCTGGTCTTGATCAAGTGATTCGCGGCGGTTATGATTTGCTTGATATGCAAACGTATTTTACGGCAGGCGTCAAAGAAGTCCGCGCTTGGACAGTCGCTGTTGGCGCAACCGCTCCTGAAGCTGCTGGTGTGATTCATACCGACTTTGAACGGGGTTTTATCCGCGCTGAAGTCATTGCGTATGACGACTTTATTGAGTATGGCGGCGAAAAAGGTGCAGCAGCAGCCGGCAAATCACGTTTAGAAGGTAAAACCTACATTGTGCAAGATGGCGATGTGATGCATTTCCGTTTTAACGTTTAACGTTCAACGTTTAATATTTACAAGTACAAGCGGATTGAGTGTTTACACAGTCTTAGTAGAGAACAACCAAAAGCCAGCTTCAACGCTGGCTTTTTTTATTATAATAAAGGGAATAACGTTAAAGTAATTAACCTCTCTAAAAGCAAAAATAAAATACAATGATAAAAATAACGGACGATAAATGATGACTGCTTCTGTTAATCAAACCACGAATTCTAGCGACCATTGGGCAAAATTATTTAGTGCTCAGCGTTTAGGCAGTCATAAAAAAGCCCCTGCCGAGGACAGCGCACGCTCCTCCTTTCATAAAGATTACGACAGACTGGTATTTTCACATTCCTTTCGTCAGCTGAATCAAAAGACCCAAGTTCATCCGTTGACCAACCAGCTTGGTATTCATACGCGCTTAACACATTCGCTAGAAGTTTCTTGTATTGGTCGCTCTTTGGGTATCATGGCAGCAGAGAAGCTGCATGATAAGTTGGGCGGCGGCTTACCGAACGGTGTCGCGCCCGCTGATGTCGGCGTCATTATCCAAGCAGCTTGCCTTGCCCATGATATTGGCAATCCACCGTTTGGTCATGCCGGAGAGTACGCCATTCGTGATTGGTTTATGCATCCTGACCGTAAGCAAGTCTTGCAAAATCTGAATAATAACGAGCAATTAGATTTACTGGCTTATGAAGGCAATGCACAAGGATTTCGTATATTAACCCGAAATGAGCACCACCCTGATTTAGGTGGTATGCGCTTAACCTGCGCTACTTTAGGCGCGTTTATGAAATACCCTTGGCTTGCCACTCATAGCAATCCCGTTTATCAAGACAACTCTATTGATCAAAACAACCGCATTTACCAAGGCAATCACACCACTAACATGCAAAAATTTGGCTGCTTTTATAGTGAGGCAGCGCAGTTAGAGGAGCTGGCAGCAACGTTAAACTTGCCATATTCAAAGCAGCACGATGGCTTTGCTCGTCATCCGCTAGCCTATTTATTAGAAGCGGCAGACGATATTTGCTATGCGCTGATAGATTTGGAGGATGGCATCAATTTGAATATGCTAAGCTATGCAGAGGTTGCGGCGATTTTTTATGAGCTGATTGGTGAGCGCCCTGATACGCTTGCTCTACCCACCCAAGTGTCAGTCAGACAGCATTTGGCATCGCTGCGGGCACGGGCAATGATGCGTTTGGTCAATGCCGTCACCGATGCCTTTGTAGCCAATAGTGATACTATGTTGGCGGGGACGCTACAAGGCAGCTTGTTTGCGCACTGTGAGCCGAGCGTACAAAGTGGCATCAACCAAGCTAAGCAATTGGCACGCGAAAAGATATTTAATCACCCAAGTAAAGTGCGCATGGAGCTGATGGCCAATCAATGCTTGCAGCGCCTGCTCGATGCTTTTATGCCACTCGCCTGGATAAAAGAGGCAAATAAAACCAATGCGCCGATAAGCCAAATATCCTTTGAGCAGCAGCGTTTGCTAAAATTACTCCAGCCGCATCTCGATGAACATCGCCGGACTCTAGCAGATAATACCTATGATAATATGCTTAATGTATTAGATTTTATCACTGGTATGAATGACCATGAAGCCTATCGACTGGCGCAAGAGCTACAAGGGCATTGGGGCACCATTGTTTAAACAACATGTTTAAGCATCTCGTTTAAAAAGAAGTCTAGAATTAATTTAAAACCAAGCTTAAAATTCAGTCTAAAACCAATTCTAAAAACTGGACAATCAACGATAACCGTCTATTTCATTCGTATTTTCGCAATGAAATGAGTATGATAGACATCTATCAGGTAATTTTGAAATATTATGAGTAGTCGCGAACAAAAGAAACTTCAAACACGGCACGCTTTTTTTAATGCGGTGCTCGATTTGTGTATGACAGGTCAGTCTTTTAGCTCAATCAGTCTCAGACAGGTCACGCGCGAGGTTGGTGTGGTGCCGACGGCGTTTTATCGCCATTTTGATGACATGGAGTCGCTTGGTCGCGCCTTAGTCATCGAAGAGTTGGGCGGTACGATGGCAACGTTAAGTGAAAACTTGCAAATTGGGCGCAAACGTAGCTTTGAGCGCCAAATCGCTAAAAGTATTCAGATGTTTTTATATATGGTCAGCGAGCAACCTTGCTACTGGCAGTTCTTAGTCAGTGAGCGTTATGGCGGCTCAGAAGCGGTACGCAAAGCCATCAATGAGCTGATTAAAAAACACGGTCAAAGCCTAGCAGAAGACTTAGCGCTACAGCCGGCGTTTACCCACATCAATACTTATGATCGTAGACTGTTGGCAGAAGCTGGGGTCAATATGTTTTTTTCTTGGATTATTGACTGGCTCGAGCTGACCTATACCGAAGACCATGATGATGAGGTCGACTTGGCAGAGATAGAAAAGAAAAAACAACTGATGCTGCATAATTGCACGCGCCAAGCACAAATGCTGTTTTATGGTGCTTATAATTGGAAATCTACCGAAGAAACCCGTTTAAATGATTAATTAGACTTAATTTTTGCATGCTATTTATTACTAATTATCTATAACCATTAGAAAATTGGCCTAAAAGCCCAAAGTCGTTGCGTTAGCACACGCACCTCTTTGGGCTTTTTATTATCAGAATTTTGAACGTTTTTAGCATTAACATCAGCGTTATTAGCATCATTGCTATTTTCATTACTGTTATTATTACTGCTATTTTCTTTTTCACTATCAGCAGCCGTTTTGCTAATAATAACGGTCGCAAAGCGTTGTCTTGCCTGACCAACCGTCGCATTATCAGAGGCGGTAATAAGTGCCATAAAGGCTTGGCTATCAACCGCTAGTAATGGCGTCAAGGCTTTGCGCGGCTCTGCTTTTACACTACTTAATACGGGCAGTTGCCAAACATCATCGACAGAGCTAAAGGCTTGTTTTGCTCGCAACTCAACGATACTCTGCATTTGCTGGCTGCTCGCACCTTCTACCAAGGCAGCAAGCAAAACGGGACTGGCGGTATTAATATTAATGGGTAAATAATATGGTACCGCCGTAATATAGGGACGCAGTGTCGCCAATACTTGCGCATCAACGCCCTTTACTTCTGCTAATTGATCGATACTAAGCAACGCTTGGTTGGGTAAAGCTGTATCCGCTCCGCGATTGGACTGCTGAGCATATACTACATTTTCATCACCGCCATCTTGGTAGACTTCGCTGTCGGCATCTTGATAATCAAGTACCGCAACGGCGATATCAGGCTCTAAATTTAGCTGTGTAAGCAGCCTTTGAAAAACGGCCAAGGCAGCATTATCAACGGCGCCATTGTGATATAAATTATTAATATTAAAACGACTGCCCTCATCGCGTAATTCGATGCCGATGCTATGTCCGCCTAGCGTATAAGGCGGTATTGGCTGCGCCCAAATATCCTGCTCGCTATCGGTATCATTTAATTTAGCATCAGCACGAATCAAGGTAACGGCCAATTGCTGACCTGCATTAATATCTTGTAAGAGCTGGTTTTGGTCAAACAATAAGCCGCTACGCCGAATAGCAATCTTTTGGTTGGCAAGCATTGCCCCTGCAACCACAGTAATACTAACCACCAATAATAAAATAGTCAGCAGCGCGACGCCACGTTGTGAATCGGCTTTCATAGAGATTGTAGGCATCGTTGGCCTTATTCGTGGCTTATTTGGCATAAATAGCCTCTATCATTGACCAAATGGGGCATTTTCAGTAGCGTTGCCTGATTTATTGTTTTCTACATTGCCATTGGCTGCATTATCGTTATTGGTGCCGTTATTATTTTTATCACCGCTATTAGCATTAGGATTGTTAGGCGTGTTTTTGTGACTGGTATTTGTACTGATATTTGGTATTGGCTGCGGCGTCAGTGCCCATTGCCAAGTGATCGGCATATCCTGATACGTAAAGTTAAGCGCAATCCCTTTTGGTAACAGTATAGTCTCAGACGTTTTATTGGCTGAATTCGCCAACTGCCCTGATACGGTATTATTACTGGTACTGTTATTGCTGCTGCTATCTTTATTGGGAAATTTGGCGCTTAATTCAGGTAAATAAGCTTGCCAGCGCCCTGCCGTGACGCCTTCAAGCAATACACTATCTAGGCTAATGCTGTCACTGCCACCAGCAAGACTGTTATATTGACGGCGAATTAAGCGCTCATCGGCAAAAATGTATTCGATATGCTGCACACTTGCGCTGCTTTGATAACGTGGGTCGGGGTCGGCAAAACGCATAAAGCTGATACGTTCAGCATCTAGACTCATAAAAGGTTCGGGCGCTGGTGCGTTTTCTTGATTGCTATTATTAGTATTATTCGTTGCGGCGTTATTGGACGAGGCGTTATTAATTGAAGAATTAGCACCCTGCGTATCCACTGCCTGATAAGGAATCATTTGGTTCATATCTTGCTGTAATTGCAAATAGGCATATTGCAAAACTGCTAAATTATCCGCATGAAATTGCGCCCGTTCACGCGCACGGTTAACGCCATCAAATACTTTCCAGCCAGCCACCGCTAACATGGCAAATATCGCCATCGCCACCATCAGCTCAAGCAAAGTAAATCCATGATTTGATTTCATGGATTGCCTCTATCTGGCGTTAGACCGCTCAAATCCAAACTACCAACCTCCTGCTCAGCGTTACTTAACATCACGTTGATATCCGTCACTGCGCTGCGTGCCTGTCCATCTATAATGGGCGCAACAGCGATATTTACCTGCTTTAATGCAGGTGTGATGGCGTCCGTGGCGGTCATTGTCACTTGCCAATCACGACCTTGGGTATTGATAGTTTGGGTTTTATTGGCCGTCAGCCACGTATCTTGAATACGCAAATCTGCTGCCGCGTTTTGTGCGACAAACTGCGCCAGCGTACGAGTACGTAAAACATCAACTGAGCTTAAATACGCACTACTCGCACGGCTCGCGGCAACGGCAACGACGGCTAGAATCGCTAAAGCAACCATGACCTCAATCAGGGTAAATCCGCGCTCATATTTTGATAGAGCGGGCTTTAGGTTTGTATAGGTATGTTCGGCCTTATTATTATCTATCATAAGTTAGCGCCCTTGCCCTATCGACATACTACCATCGGGCATAATTGTAATCACCTCGCCCACCAAACGCGAATTATGACGCACCTCTATTGTTACCGGTGTGGCCTGACCTGTGCCAAACCATAGTACTTGCGGTACATTTTGCTCGGTAAACCACGGCTGCAGCGCTTGCGTTTGTTCTGCGTTTGACTGACTACTCGCATCCAAGCTTTGCACGCTTAAGCTCACACCCATAGGCAAGGCAGGCAGACTAACTTCTGGCTCAACCTCCCAACTTGGTGTGGGCACTTTATCTGTAGCAGCTGATATATTCGTCAAATCTGCTGACAGCTCCATGGCGTTCTTAGGCGTACTATCGCCTCTAGAAGACGTAGAATCTTGAGTTTGATAAGCAATATACGGATTTGATAGCGTGACAATGACAGGCGTCATTTGACCTTGTTTATCGGATTGTAAGCTTAGACCCATAGGCGCCATACGCTCAGCCGATAAAAGTCGTACATAGCTCAGAGAATCTGTTAAATGCTCATAAAAGGCGCGGTTTTTGCGTGACTCACTGCTACCGACCGACAAGCTCATCATGCCAGCAAATATAGATAAAATAACGACCACCACTACTATTTCTACAAGGGTAAAGCCCGCTTGCCCGATACGGATGTGCGCGTGAGAGACTGTGATTGAAGATATAGAGGAAGTCGGTTTTGACATACAGAAGTCATCTAGAATGGCGTCACCTTATTAAAAATAACGCTATATTGAATGGTATACAAACGACGAAAGACATGACGAGTTATAAAAACTATGACTTCGTACACATGTTAAAAGATAAATTTAACGTGTTGCCATACAGAAGATAACAACACGGACCGTTATAAAATAATAGTTGACTGCGTTTAAAATAGAATAAAAAGCTAGTAATTGGTATTACGGTGCTCTTCTGATTCAGTATCGATTTGCTCTACCAATTCTTGCATATCTTCATCCATGACTTCATCATCGGCCGCTGGATAATGGCTTGGCAACTCAAGCATTTGCTGCACAAAAGCATAACGCAAGGTATCACGGCGTCCTAAATAGCGCTGATAAAAGCTTGAGTTTAATAATCCTGCGCCGCCCTGACCCATCGCCCAAATCGAGGACAAATAATCGCGCGTACTTAGACTACTGTGCTGCTCTTGAAGATACGCGCTGATAATATCAATCAAACGTTTCATGCGCTGACGGCGTATATCATAAAGCTCACCGAACAGGCGATTCAGACCCGTCACCGATGCCGCCAAACGCTCTTCGATTTGGTTAAGGAGCATGGCTTTTTGCGGATTAAATAGTTGCTGGAAAATCATCCGCGCGACGCCTGCCGATGGACAGTCATCAATACGATTGATCTCAAACAATTGCTCTTCATAACGGATAATAATACGCAGGTAGAGCTCATCTTTACTGGAGAAATGCTTATATAAGGTGCCTTTAGCCAAATCAAGCTGGTCTGCCAAACTGTCCAAAGTGATATCACCATCGCCTGACTCAAGTAGCAATTGCTCCGCCATCGCTAAGATATTCTCTTCTCGTGCCTTGAACTGGTGCTGACGACTCATAATTTCTCCTAAAAACTGACAATATCATGCATACCACCGTCCCTTTTGTCAGTGTATTGGCAGTACGCTTATAAATTTTATAACGGCTACGCCAATACCATCAAAGGCAATATGCTTATGTTTGCTAAATAGTCATTGATAATCATAGGGTTAAGTTCAGCATCAAAAACACATTCAACACAGAACTACAAGACAAGCCTATAAATGACTGATTGGTCATAGCATAACCATTTTAGTGATACTGTGCCAGTAAATTTTCAAAGTTTTTTGCAGTCAATGCGCCGACTTCCTCGCCACTACAGCCATATAGTTGGGCAAGATAGCTTGCCACATATGGCACGTATGCCGGCTCATTAGGCCGGCCACGTTTAGGAACTGGTGCTAAATACGGGCTATCGGTTTCGATAAGTATTCTGTCTTTGGGCATATTTTTTGCGGCATCTTGAATCATTTGCGCACTTTTAAAACTGACGATACCTGAGAATGAAATATAAAACCCTAAGTCTAATGCGCGTTTTGCGGTTTCCCAGTCTTCAGTAAAGCAATGGATAATACCGTGTTCAGCGCCTTCTGCTTTTAGGATATCAAGCGTATCTTCTTTGGCGTCACGCATATGCACGACAAGCGGTTTCTTTAGCTGTTGGCTGGCATGGATATGACGCGCAAGGCTGGCTTGTTGCTCTTTTTTATTTTCCGTCGACCAGTAATAGTCCAGCCCCGTCTCCCCTATCGCCCACACGTGCTCAGCATCAGCCGTTTCTATCAAGCGCTCAACTGTCGCTGACTGCAATACGTTAATATCTTCACAAGGATGAATACCGACGCTCATACCAAGATTTAGCGCCTCGTCATTATAAGTGCTGACAATATTGGCAATCTCATCGTATTCAGCAAAATCACACATAATTGCCATCGCACGATTAACATTCGCCTCTTTCATCGCCGCAATCGCGCCGGACAATTGACCATCATACTTGGTTAAATCCAAACGGTTTAGATGGCAATGCGTATCTGTAAACATAAACAATCTCGTTAATAAAAATCAATAAATAGAATTATCTTAAAATATGGATTTGGTAATAGTAATAGTATTAATTGCTCTGATAAGCCGGCTTTTCAAGTCGTGTTTAACAAACGTCTATATAAAGGCTTTTTTATCAGAGCATTTTTTTAAAGAATAGTTTTTTTGAATGAGGCGTATTTTAGAGACGTCCTTTAATGCAGCGGCACCACACGCATCACCTCTTCTATGGTCGTTAACCCTTCGCTAATACGCTTTGCTCCCGATAAACGTAGCGGCTGCACGCCTTCGCGGTACGCTTGCTGCTTCAACGTATCCAAATTGGCATCGGCTGCGACCAATTTTTTTAGCTCATTGGATAACGGCATAATCTCGTACAGACCAACGCGACCTTGATAACCCGTATGGCGACAGTGCTCACAGCCCTGCGCCTTATAAACTTGCGCAGGCACTGGGGCGCGCCAAGGTTGCACCAATTCTTGCCATTGGATAGCAATCTCGCTATCTGTGCTTACATCAACGGCTTGCTTACAATGCGGGCATAACGTCCGTAATAAGCGCTGTGCCATTACCCCCAATATCGTTGCTGAGGTTAAAAATGGCTGAATACCCAAATCATGTAAACGGGTAATAGAGCTTGGTGCGTCGTTGGTATGCAACGTTGATAGCACTAAATACCCCGTCAAAGACGCTTGCACTGCCATATTGGCAGTCTCAGCATCGCGAATTTCACCGACCATAATAATGTCTGGGTCTTGGCGCATCAAAGAACGAATACTATCGGCAAAATGCAAATCAACCCCAGGATTGACCTGCATTTGATTAAAAGCGGGCTCAATCATCTCAATAGGATCTTCAATGGTACAGACATTGACCTGCTCGGTAGCGAGCTGCTTAAGCGTACTATATAAAGTGGTGGTTTTACCAGAACCCGTCGGACCCGTCACCAAGATAATCCCATTAGGATGGGCGGTCAGCTCATGCCACGTTTCAAGCTGCTTACCCGACAGGCCAAGCTGGGCAAACGAGCGCACCAGCACTTCTGGATCAAATACCCGCATGACAAGCTTTTCACCAAAAGCAGTCGGCATGGTAGAGAGACGAAGCTCGGTCTCTAAGCCTTTGGGTGTACGGGTTTTTAGGCGTCCATCTTGCGGCTTGCGCTTTTCTGCGACATTGAGCCGTCCCAAAATTTTGATACGGGCGGTCACCGCCACTATAATGGCAAGCGGCATCTCATAGACACTATGCAGCACCCCATCGATACGAAAGCGCACCTTGCCTGTTTCGCGGCGTGGCTCTAGATGAATATCACTGGCACGCTGCTCAAAAGCATATTGCAATAGCCAATCGACCACTTTGACAATATGTTGGTCATTGGCATCGGGATTGGCATTATCGCCGAGCTGCAACAAAGCTTCGACGTTGGTGACGTCCGCTGCCGCGCGCTTATGTAGGGAGTTTGCGCCCGCAATCGCTTGCGTGACTTGATAAAACTCTTGGCGATAGCGATTGATTTGTTCAGGATTGATAAAGACCGTGCGATAGCTTTTTGATTTAATAAGCTTTTCAATATTGCCATGCCAGTCGGTATAAAATGGCTGGTCAGTACCAATAACCACTTCATCAAGCGTCACTTCAATCGGTAAAATGTGCTGCGAGCGCGCATATTCAAACGACATCAGCTGCGTTACCGCCGGTACATCGACCTTTAACGGGTCAATACGCACCAGCGGCATATCTGCTTTGGCAGCCAGCCACTGATTGAGCCACGCCAGCGTCAATTTATTCTCAGAATTATTATTAAGCGCGTGACCATTTGGCAGCCCAAACTCGCTAATCGTAATCAGCGGATGCTGCACCTTGTTACGGCGACTGGTAATGACAAGGTTATAGCCGCGTTGATCAATCACCCTATCTGCCAACAACTCGTCTAGGCACCAACGCAAATCAATCACGATCGAATATTTTTGAGCAGACATAGTTATCTTCTTTTATAGTTTTATTCTTATAAGATTTAGAGCATTTAGTCGGCAGCGATGTTTACTTTCATTATACTGTGACAATATTCATTATCTGCAATTCACCTGAGTCCAGAAACTGGAAACTGACATCAACCGATTTATAGCGCATAACAAATGACGACTCTGTCTCTGTACGTCGATAAGCAGGGCGCGGGTCTTGCGCTATCAAGGCTTTAATCGTATCGAGATCAGACATCAATAACTGTTTTTGGGTATTATAAATGACCGCTTTAACCGTTAACTTCTCATCTTTAGCGTTTTTTTCTACACCATTGGCAAACCTTTGAATGGCGATAATTTGCCCAAACTGCTCATAAGCCGATTCGGTAATCGTCACGTCCAACAAGTGCGGTGCCGAAGGCGCAAATCCGCTTTGAGCATCAGGCAAGGCATCACTATAAGCCACGTAAGGCTTGATATCGATAATCGGCGTCCCATCTATCATATCAGCCCCGCTAATAATAAGTAACACCCGTCCTTCGACAATCTCGATGCGCTTTAGTTTGACCACAGACAACCCTAGCGCAGATGGACGATACATACTGCGGCTGGCAAATACACCTGTTTTTTGATTGCCACCCAAACGCGGCGGACGCACCTGAGGACGAAAACTACTATCATTTTTGTCTTGCTGCTTATTATTGAGTGAATGCTTGTGTTTATCCAATTTGTCTTTATATAAATAGTTATGATGAAACTGCCAACTGATCCAAATATGGCTAAAATCTTCCAGTCCGGCAAATGCCGCTGGCGTATCATACGGCGCGAGCATTTCAATCACACTAGTCATAACCACAAGATTTGGCTGCCTCGGTGCGCCAAACTTTTGTGACAGCGGCGCACGGTGGTAACCAATAATGGGCGATATATGATAGTTAATAGCGGCGGAAGTCTGACAAGTCATAAATCAAATCCCAAAAGTAAATAGCTGATAATACATGGCATGCGGCAATGATAGAAAATTATTCGCTAACGATATTCCATTTTATCATGGTACAGACAGGCAGCTAGGCGGATTTTTATTTTAAAGTTTGTTATGATGAGCGAGAAATTTATTGAGAATGGCTTGCATTCATAAAGGGCAGGTTTATAAAGTACAAGCAGCAAAGTTTACTTTTACGGGCAGCGCTGTTGTTTGCTAGAATCTGACGCCTTATAAAACCTGATAATAATGTTAAAATAACGGTTTTTTATCCGTGTCATTTGCTTAACATGTCATTTGCTTATTAGCCTGAACTGATAATTGATAAGCGCTTAATCTTATTCACACTTTTTATTACTTTAAAAATTTTTGTTTACCACCATTTTTAATGGGCGAATACACATTACCACTTACTAACGAGGGCTTTATGTCAAAACTCCGCACCGAAACGGTCACTGAGGTTCATCACTGGAATGACTCTCTATTTAGCATCAAAACCACGCGCGACGATGGCTTACGCTTCCGTAATGGCGAGTTTGCGATGATTGGTATCGTTGTCGATGGTAGACCGCTATTGCGCGCTTACTCGATTGCCAGCCCCAACTACGAAGAGCATTTGGAGTTTTTCTCTATTAAAGTTCAAGACGGTCCGCTAACCTCGCGCTTGCAGCATATCAAAGTGGGCGATGAGTTATTGGTCAGCAAAAAACCAACGGGTACTTTGGTACTAGACGATTTATTACCGGGTAAGCATTTATATATGCTATCAACCGGCACGGGACTTGCACCCTTTTTAGCCTTATCACGCGATCCTGAAGTCTATGAGCGTTTTGACAAAATCATTTTGGTACACGGCGTGCGTCAGGTGAAGGATTTGGCTTATCGTGAAATGTTTGAAGAAGAGCTGCCAAACGATGAAATCTTTGGTGAAGAGTTCCGCGAGAAGTTTATCTACTACCCAACTGTTACCCGCGAAGAGTTTAGAAATACTGGCCGTATCACTGATCTGATGAAATCAGGCAAATTCTTCGAAGATATTGGTCTACCGCCAATGAATAAAGACGATGACCGCGTACTTATCTGCGGTAGTATGCCATTTAATGCGGATATCTCTGCAATTTTAGACGACTTTGGTCTTACTGTTTCTCCACGTATGGGTGTGCAAGCGGATTATGCCGTTGAACGCGCCTTCGTTGGTTAAAAATAAAATTTTATCGTAAATAGTATAAATAATTCTTGACGGCTAAAAATAGCCTGCTATAATACGCAGCCTATACAGAGTTAACCCTGTAGCCCAATTCGATAATGTTTGCAGTATATAAACTTTATCACCTAACACGCCGGTGTGATGGAATTGGTAGACATGACGGATTCAAAATCCGTTGCCTTTAAAAGCGTGTCGGTTCAAGTCCGACCACCGGTACCATATACGAAACCCTCGTAATCTATCGATTACGAGGGTTTTTTATGGCTTACTGTTTAAAGTTAGTTGTCCTATCAAAAAAAGACCACGCTAATTGGCTTAGCGTGGTCTTATCTCAACTCCACAGCATACACCTACTCGGCTGCATCCAATAGCTTATTAACCGCTTCTGCCATGTCATCATCTATGATGTTATCTTCTATATAGTCCACGAGCTGATGAATAGTAGTCAGATCCATTTCTCGAATACCCAAACTTGCCAGTTGCTCATTAATAGACGCCAAGCTCTCAGTATCTTCAGGATTATCTAATAACTGCTCATCAAAGCTATCACTGACAAACCAATACATTTTCTCTAACACGCTCTCTCTTCTCGTCAAGGTAGAATAATTATCGCCATGGATAAACAAATTAAAATGATAAGGTATTTCCACCTCATTGATAAAAAAAGTACGCTTACACTCTAGGGTATAGGCTTGTACTTGTTTCTCTTCAGCGCCTTCTTCATCACTTATATCTTCTGCAATCTCTTCTTTTACCAAGCCTTCTAATATTTCATAACGCCCAACTTTGACTTTGTGATTATAAATAATACAAGCGTCCGCAATCGCATCAAAAATCACCGCACTGACATCTAAGGTATGGTCGTCGATATCATAAAAGGCTTTTAAAAAAGGTAAGAACTCTGTGAGCTTGTCTTCTGGCACTTCAGTCAGAAACTGCTGCTCGTAAATGGTAATCATATCTTCAGGTGAATAGGTATTGGCGGTATTGGTCTCATTTCTGCCCGTAGGTTGCAAGGGTATCAGGTTATATGGATTATTATGGGTCATGCAGGACTGCCTTTTTATTGAAGTAAGCGAAAATCTATGTCCTCTATTATCTCTTATTCAGCCACTTTTAGATATATGGTTTAGGCGTTCAAATTAACCAAAAAAAACCACTCTAAGTTGCTTAGAGTGGTTTTTATGCAACCAATACTATCTCAGTTTATTTTCAAAATGAATGTTCGCTAATTGGCCATTTGTACTTTTAGTTGCTTACGAATGCTAGAGCCATCTTTACAACTGATGGTGATACCTGTGAATCCAAACAGTATCGTAAGCAGCAGCGATAAATAACAGAAAAAGGCATAAGGCAAATATTCAAGTACCGGAACACCTAACGCTTGGCTGATAAATACCCCGCACACGCTCCACGGTACTAATGGATTGATAACCGTGCCCGCGTCTTCGATGGTACGCGATAGGTTTTTGGGGTGTAAATTCAAACGCTCAAAGGTCGGACGAAACGCAGTTCCTGATAATAAGATACTCAAATATTGCTCACCGATCAGCACGTTGATGCTTAAAGCCGCCATTGCCGCAGCAAAGATAGCACGTCCTGAGCTTGTCAGCATATTTCGAATACCTAACAATAACGCTGGTAAGATACCCAAAGCACGTAATAAACCGCCCAAACTTAACGCCAATATCACGATAGTCTGAGTAAAGAACATACTTTGCATACCGCCACGTGAGATCATACCCGCCACTTCACCCAGCTCTAAATTTTCGGCGGGCGTATAACCAGCAAATAGATAACCGCCGAGCTGCCCAATACTTGGCGTACTGTGCAGATAAGTAAGCACTAAAGCGGTCGCGATTGTACAAATGATGGTATAAATGGCATTGACTCGGCATAGTGCTAATACCACTAGCACGACAAATGGTAATACGGCATAACCATGGACTAAGCCGCTATCGACCAATTGTGATTGCAGTAAGGTCACTTGACCCAAATCACCCGTACCCGTCTGGCCAGAGAAATACCAAAATAGCCCCGCTGTGATGAGCCACGCCGGTACCGTGGTATACATCATATTACGGATATGCTCAAACAAATCAATGCCGACGACAGAAGAGGCAAGCGTACAAGTATCTGACAACGGCGACATTTTATCGGCAAAAAAAGCACCTGAAACCACCGCACCAGCAGCAATAGCAACGTTGGCATCAAAGGCATTACTCATACCAATAAAGGCCACACCAAGTGTCGCGGCTGTGGTCAAGCTACTGCCTAGAGCGACACCAATAATAGAGGTCAAAACAAAAGCCGAAATATAATAATACTGCGGTGAGATGAGATCAAAACCATAATACATAATGGTAGGAATAGCACCTGACATCATCAGCGCGGCGACCAGCAAACCAATAAAAAATAGTAAATAAATAGCACCAATACCACTGACAACGCCCGATGACATCTGCCCCTGCATCTTCTCAAAGCTTAGACCTTTATACATACCAAGGCCTAATAAAACAACGATTGCAAGCATCAATGACAGATGCGGTACCCAGCCAAAGCCGATCATGGTCACACCCATAATCGCGATGACAACGCTGGCAATAATAAAAGCTACCTTGGGAGATAGCTCGGTAAGTACTTGTGGAGGCATAACACATCCTTATGGTGCCATCATATATATTCTGGCGTTAGGGTTGGTTTTGGGTGGGACAAGTTTAATGAGTTGCAAAGATTATTGCCAGTCTCATGACTTACCCAGTAGGCTATCGGTCTTGGCTGCCATGATAAAATCATTGCGATGCAGACCTTTAATGCTATGTGACCACCAAGTGACGGTGACCTTGCCCCACTCTACCAAAATACCCGGATGATGCCCTTCTGCTTCCGCAATGTCGGCAAGCTCATTGGCAAATGCCATCGCTGTGACAAAATTTTTGAATTTATACTGACGCTGTAATTGCTTAATGCCGTCGACTTCGATGAGCGACCAATCAGGAATTTGTTGTAATAGCTCGCGTGCTTCTGTGTCGTCGACGGTTGGAGCGCCGATACGGCAGGCTTCACAGCTGGCTTGTGATAATGTCGTCATGATAATATCCTTTTAAGTTAACTATTATTTTTTTAATACCGTTACGTCCGTGTTAATACTGTTTTTACAGCATCACTTTTACCACATCGTTATTTTAACGATGCTAAATTTTTTAATGTATTAAGAGTTTTTTGGTGCATAAGTTGGTTCAAACAAACCAAGTGCCATTGCTTGTTTGACCTTGCCCATGATGTCGCTATCGACGATATCGAACAGCGTATCTAAATCATCAATGACATAATAAATCGGCTGAATATGGTCAATGCGATAAGGCGTACGCAGCACAGCAAGCAAATCAAATGCGCGGTATTCTGGCTGATTTTGAGGTTGCTGCTGATGGTTGGATTGGTGCAACGTATCGCTACCATTAAGCGCATAAACCGTTTCAGAAGGCGAGCTCAAGATACCGCCGCCATAGATACGGCGATTGTCAGGGTGACTACCTACCAAGCCAAACTCGATGGTAAACCAATAAAGCCGTGCCAAAAACCACCTTTCTTCTTTACTGGCATCAAGACCCAGCTTGCCATAGGTCTCATTAAAAGCGGCAAAAGCAGGATGGGTCAGCAGCGGACAATGGCCAACGATTTCATGAAAGATATCTGGCTCTTCGATATAGTCCATGTCTTCAAAGCGGCGGATAAAGGTCGCTACCGGAAAGCGTTTATTTGCTAAGAGTTTAAAAAACTTACCAAAGCTGATAAGCGCAGGAACGGCAGCGGTTTGCCAGCCGGTGGTGGCCTGCAATATTTCGTCGATATCGTGGAGTTGCGGGATATGCGTCGATGGCAGATTTAGCTTTTCTAAGCCTTCTAGATAGGCTGAGCAAGCTCGATTGGGTATTTGCTTGGCTTGACGTGTAAGCAGCGCCTGCCACATGGCATTTTCATCGTCACTATAGTGAATATGACCCTGACTGTCTGGCTGATGCGAGAGGTAAGGTTGCTTCTCAGCCGTTAAATCGCTATGGCTAGCATCATCAGCGCCGAGAGCATTTGAAGACACACTCTTGGCACTGTGGGATTTTTGAATAGTATTGTTAGCTTGTAGGCGTTCCATGCCTGTGTTCCTTTTATTAGCGTTAGTACAGTCGCTTGTCGTCAGTAATTCTCAGGTATTTTTGATTTACCATCGCAAGCGGTACTTTGCTGATTAAGGACAAGACAAATTCCTTTTGCTCTGCCCATTTATTATACTTATAAACGTTTAAGCTAAAACTATGGCGTTTCAGTTTCTGGCTGACCAATCGCGCCGCGACGAACTTGGTCACGCTCGATGGATTCAAACAAGGCTTTAAAGTTACCTTCACCAAAGCCTTCTTCGTAATCGCCTTTACGCTGGATAAATTCGAAGAATACGGGGCTACCAAGGATGGTTTCAGAGAAAATCTGTAGCAATAAGCGTGGCGTACCGCCTTCTGTGGTACCGTCTAACAAGATGCCGCGCATTTGTAGTTCAGCGACATTCTCGCCGTGGTTTGGTAAGCGCTCATCCAACATTTGGTAATAGGTATCATTTGGCGCTGTCATCAGCGGAATACCCATGTCTCTTAATTTGTCGATGCTAGACAACAAATCATCACTCAATAGTGCGATATGCTGGATACCTTCGCCATTAAATTGCATCAAGTACTCTTCAATTTGCCCACCGCCCTGCTTTGATTCTTCGTTTAATGGAATACGAATTTTGCCATCAGGCGCGGTCATCGCTTTACTGGTCAGACCCGTATACTCACCAGTGATATCAAAATAACGGATTTCGCGGAAGTTAAAGATACGCTCGTAGAAATCGGCCCAGTATGCCATGCGACCACGGTAGACATTGTGCGTCAGATGATCGATAACCTTAAAGCCAAAGCCTTTTGGATGCTTGTCGACGCCCGGTAGGTATTCAAAATCGATATCATAAATAGAGTTACCATCGCCAAAGCGGTCAATGAGATAAATAAGCGAGCCGCCGATACCTTTAATCGCTGGCAAGCGCAGCTCCATCACCCCTGTTGGCACGTCTACTGGCTCAGCGCCATTCTCGATAGCTAGCTCATACGCTTGCTGCGCATTTTTTACCCGAAAGCCCATGCTACAAGCGCCGGCGCCATGCTCACCTAAGAAATAGCTGCCATGGCTTTTTGGCTCACGGTTTAAAATAAGGTTGATATCTCCTTGGCGAAACAAGGCGACATCTTTTGAGCGGTGATTGGCAATATGAGTAAAGCCAAGGTTGCGAAATAGCGTTTCGACAAGCTCAGGCTCAGGTGAGACAAACTCAACGAAATCAAATCCTTGCAAGCCCATTGGGTTATCAAATAAATCTGCCTTTAACTCTGACATTGTCATCATCCTTAATTTCAATTGGTGGTATACATCACTAAAAGTTAGCAAAAAATAAGTTTCATCAATCATTCCTATTGACGAGTGATTTATATTAGATTAGCTTGATTTATAAGACTAATCGTATTTTTTGATTTATTTATCAGGTGTGCTTATGAATATCAGTATTCGCCAATTGAGCGCTTTTATCAGTGTGGCTGACAATGGCAGTTTTACCCGCGCCAGCGAGCAGATGCATTTGACCCAATCTGCCGTCAGTGGTTTGATTAAAGAATTGGAGTCCAGCCTTGGTATCGTGCTATTTGACCGCACCACCCGCCAGCTGTCATTATCCGTCGTTGGTCATCATTTATTG
Organism: Psychrobacter faecalis; assembly: GCF_016107575.1. GTDB lineage: Bacteria > Pseudomonadota > Gammaproteobacteria > Pseudomonadales > Moraxellaceae > Psychrobacter > Psychrobacter faecalis. Next base: position 31,506 of record NZ_JABAST010000029.1, read on the forward strand.
CCGCAAGCGCGGCGTATTTTAAATGAGATGCAGCTATTTGAAAATGAAGCCAGTAGCTTGACAAGTTTGGCGCAAGGTCAAGTCAGACTTGCGGTGTCGCAATTTGCTGCCTCCTCCATGCCAGCCGTTATTGCTCAATTTGCTAAAGCATATCCAGATATCAGCGTGTCTTTACTTGATTGCTCAGCAGAAAATGTTTTAGAACATATTCAAAACATCGAGGTAGATTTGGGCGTCGGTACTGAGCGTGGTTTTACGGAGCCTGACGATGACATCAGCGCCGATTTGTTATATCAGCTGCCGTTTTGTGTGGTAATGCCAGATAACCATGCGCTGGCGCAAAAATCAGAAGTCATTTGGCAGGATTTAGTAGACACGCCGCTTATTACCTTGCAAGGGCCATTTATCGAGCAAGTCACCGCTGAGCTTGATGAGGAAATTGCCAGCCATATTCAGCAGGCGCGCTACAAAGTCAACTTTATGTCGACCGCCCTTGAGATGACCCGCCAAGGTTTTGGCATTACCTTGTGCTTGCCTTATATGCCAGAGGTGATAGATTGGGTAAGCGCCAATGGTTTGCAAATGCGTCCATTGGCACAGCCGGTTAAAATGCGCCGATTCTTTATTTATCAACGCTCGTCACGCGCTTTATCGCCCGCCAGCATTGCCTTTAAGCAATTTTTGCAAACTTACTTTGCCAGCCACTTTGATGATTTGCAGCGTGTTTAAGGGCAACTCAAGAACTTATTACTTCAATTTAGCAAAGGCTAAAATCTGTCCAAAAACTTGCTAATAAACAAAAAAACGCGTTAATTAATCAGTATCGCTGAATCTAACGTTGAGTTAATCGCCAAACTGGTTTATGCTTTTTAACGCCTTAACTCATCTCCCTTGTAAGGAAAAAAAATGTTTGAACGTATCGATTATTATGCCGGTGACCCGATTTTAGGATTGATGGACAAATTTGCCGCTGACACCAATCCAGATAAAGTCAATTTGGGTGTTGGCGTTTATTATGATGAGGATGGCAAATTGCCTGTCCTTGAGTGTGTCAAAACGGCGGAGCAGCGCATTGCTGATCCTATCTCTCCTCGTCCGTACTTGCCAATGGCAGGCTTACCCGGCCACCGTAAAGGTTGTCAGGAATTGCTATTTGGTAAAGACGCGCAAATCTTACAAGACGGTTTGGTAGCAACCATCGCCACTATCGGTGGTTCTGGCGCATTAAAAGTCGGCGCAGAGTTTATCCATGAATGGTTCCCACAATCTAAATGCTACGTCAGCGACCCAACGTGGGGCAATCACATTGCTATCTTTGAAGGCTCTGACGTCGAGGTCGGTAAATATCCGTACTACGATAAAGCAACCAGCAGTGTTAAGTTTGATGAAATGATTGCATTTTTTGAAACTTTGAATAAAAACGATGTTGTCTTGCTGCACCCTTGCTGCCATAACCCAACCGGTATGGATTTGACTCGTGAACAGTGGGATACCGCGCTGACTGTCATTAAAGCGCGTGAATTGATTCCATTTATGGACATCGCCTACCAAGGCTTTGGTAAAGACATGGACAGCGACGCTTACGCGATTCGTAAAGCAGTCGAGATGGGTCTACCCGTATTTGTCAGTAACTCATTCTCTAAAAACTTATCGCTATACGGTGAGCGTGTCGGCGGTCTATCGGTCGTGTGCCCAAGCACTGACGAAGCGGAGCGCGTCTTTGGTCAGCTAAATGCAACCGTGCGTCGCATCTACTCAAGCCCACCATCACATGGCGGCCGCGTGGTCGATATCGTCATGAACGACGAAGCGCTACATGAGCAATGGGTTGGCGAAGTTTATGCCATGCGTGACCGTATCAAAGCCATGCGCTTAAAGCTAAAATCAGTATTGGAAGAAAAAGTCCCCGGCCGTGACTTCGATTATTTAACTGAGCAAAACGGTATGTTTAGCTTTACCGGTCTGACGCCTGAACAAGTTGAAAAACTCCAAAGCAAATATGGTATCTACATGGTTTCGAACTCACGTATGTGTGTGGCGGGCTTAAACAGCAGTAATATCGACTATGTTGCCAATGCCATGGTTGATGTTTTAAAAGACTAACTCTCTAGCGTAATTTTAGAAAAACTATGTGATTAAAAAGGTTGAGTCATGACTCAGCCTTTTTTTTATGTCTGCTACTTTCTAAAAAAATGTATAAAAAACACTGCACAAAAAACCTTGCAATCTATTTGGCTATAAATTACATTATACGTAAGTAGTTAATTATAACGTAATTCAATACACGCTTTAGCAAGGAGCTTCCCATGTCAACGATTGACAAAAACCTCACCTCATTTATCGATATTGCCGCCGATTCCGACTTCTCTATTCACAACTTGCCTTATGGTATTTTTAGTGATGCTAAAGACGCTACTGGTAACAACAACCGTCGCGCAGGTGTTGCTATTGGTGAGCAGGTATTAGACTTATCAATACTCGAAGCAGAAGGTTTATTAAGTTTGGCAGGCGGCCCCTATTTTGATCAGCCAACCCTAAACGCCTTTATTGATTCTGGTCGCGGCAACTGGACCAAGGCGCGCAGCACCATTCAAACCTTATTGTCTGCTGATAGTGACACACTGCGCGACAACAAAGACTTGCAGGCAAAAGCGCTGTTTAAGCAAGCAGACGTCACCATGCATCTGCCTGTTCACGTACCAGGTTTTACCGATTTTTACTCATCTAAAGAACACGCGACCAACGTCGGCACTATGTTCCGTGACCCAAAGAACGCTCTACTAGCTAACTGGACTGAAATGCCCGTCGGTTATAATGGCCGCGCCAGTACCGTCATCGTTAGTGGTACGGATGTAATACGCCCATCGGGCCAGCTGAAACCCAATCCTGACGAACGTCCTATTTTCTCACCTTGTAAGCGCCTTGATTTTGAGCTTGAAACCGCCTTTGTCGTCGGTAAAGGTAATAACATCGGCCAACCGATTGCGGTAGATGAGGCTAATGATCACATTTTTGGCATGGTGCTACTCAACGATTGGTCAGCTCGCGACATTCAAAAATGGGAATACGTACCTTTAGGCCCCTTTAATGCCAAGACCTTTGCCTCTGAAGTATCACCTTGGATTGTGACCATGGATGCGTTAGCGCCGTTTAAGACTGCATGCCCAACGCAAGAACCAAAACCACTGGCTTATCTCAATGAAAAAGACAGTAACAATAGCTTTGACATCAATTTATCAGTCGAGCTGTTGCCTGAGAATAGCGATGAAGCAACCGTTGTTTGTGAAACCAACTTTAAATATATGTATTGGTCCATGGCGCAGCAGCTCACCCACCACACCATCACCGGCTGTAAAGTAGAAGTTGGTGACATGATGGGTTCAGGGACGATTTCGGGACCGACGCCAGACTCTTATGGCTCAATGTTAGAGATTGCTTGGAATGCCACCAAACCCGTCACTTTAAAAGGCGGCGAAACGCGCAGCTTTATCGAAGATGGCGATACCGTGATTATGAAAGGTTATAGCGAAAAAGACGGCATTCGTGTTGGCTTTGGTGAGGTACGCGGCAAGGTCTTGCCGGCGCTTAGCTTTGATTTTGACAAATAAGTCTATTTCATAAAGTAATTACAAATCAGACAAGCGTAAAAAAATTACTTAGGCTGTTAGACAATTATCACTACTTAGTTTAGCGAAATGCTGACAGCCAATTAAGTTGGACGCTTTATCAAAAGGAGTTTGATATGAGTTTTAAAATTGAAAAAATCCATCACGTGGCCTATCGCTGCAAGGATGCTAAAGAAACCGTTGAATGGTATAAAAAATATCTCAATATGGATTTTATCTTAGCATTCGCTGAGGACCATGTCCCCTCGACCAAAGCCTTTGACCCTTATATGCATGTGTTTTTAGATGCCGGTAATGGCAATGTCTTGGCGTTTTTTGAAGTGCCCAATCAACCTGAAATGGGTTTTGACCCCAATACGCCAAACTGGGTGCAACACTTAGCCATGAAGGTAAAAGACCGCGATGCGTTAATGGCGGCAAAAAAGCATTTAGAAGAAAATGGCATCGACGTAGTCGGCGTGACCAATCACGGTATTTTTCATTCTATCTATTTCTTTGATCCTAATGGCCATCGTATGGAACTTACCTACGATGATAGTACCTCAGAAGAAAAAGTCTCGATGATTACGGAAGAGATGAAACACGAGATGCTAGATGAATGGTCGCGCACCAAACGTGCGCCCGTTCATACGCAGTTTTTACATGCAGAAGAACTCGCTGAAGCAAGAGAAGTCGCACCCGTTGGTGAGTAACAGCGTCAATTTATGCAATAGTTAAAACTTATTTTATTCAGTAGTTAAGTTAAATAGTAAGTTTTGACTAAGCTATTTGATAGCGTCGCGCAATGGCTAGTATTTGCTCGACCACGTTATGTTGCTCACTCATCGGTAACTGCTCGGTGGTACCAATGATAGTAATGGCATATTCTAATGGCAAGCTTTCAGCAGATGGTTTGTCATTAGCAGATAGTTGATTGTTGCTAAGCGGCTGATTAGTGGTCGAGGTATTGCTTTCTAGTGGCGGCACAAGCACTGGAATGGTAATGGCATTAATCCCCATTAACATATCGCCGGTAACTGTGGCATAGCCTTGGGTAAGAATTTTGGCGCGCAACTGGTTAAAATTCTGCCATCGCTCTGCGATAATGTCTTTATCATTTGTCTGCCATTCAGCGATAACCAATGGCTTAATAATCGTTTCTGGCTGATAACTGGCAAACAGCTGCCCTGTTGCCGACGTCGTTAGCGGCATACGTGAACCGATACGAGTAATGATACTAATCGGGCTATCAGGCTCAACCGATTGAATGATAATCGGACCTTCGCTGAACCATTTGGCGATTTGAACCGCACAGTTTACCGTGCCTTTAATCTCTGTTGCCACATGCGTCAGGCGCTCTAATAGGTTGTGTTGATTGAAGTCCGCATGCCCAAGCGAATTTCCTCGAGCGCCAAGCCCATAACGCCCATCACTGAGCTTACGTGCATAATTTTTACGAATAAGACTGACCAAGTAGCGATGACACTTTGCTGGATGCATCTGTACAGCTTGAGCGACGTCCTTTAACATCATAGGCTTATTTTGATCGATAAGAACATCTAACACCGACAATCCAACCTCAAGTGACTGCACGCCACCTTGGTTTTTATTGGTAGTAGGATTGTCTGGCAGGTTTTCAGATACGGGCATGTTTTGCTCAATTAATTATTTACTTTATCAATAATTATACCCATTTATATACCCAACAAGACAACATAATAAAAGGAATAAATAATGATGACATTTTATGGCTATTTTCGCAGTAGCACGTCTTACCGTACGCGTATCGCGATGAACCTAAAAGGCTTAGATTATGATTATATTGCGATTAATTTGGCGCAAGATGAACAATTAAAAAACGAATTTTTATCGCTTAATCCACAAGGATTGGTGCCTGTTTTACAAGCCGATGATTTGCTGTTATTTCAAAGTCCCGCTATCTTAGAATGGTTAGAAGAGGTTTATCCTAAAAATCCATTATTGCCTAAAGACGCTGCGGGGCGTATGCAAGTACGGGCGTTAAGCGCAATGATTGGCTGTGATATCCATCCGCTTAATAACCGCCGTGTTTTACAATATCTACGCAATGAGCTGTCGGTAGATGAAGCTGAGGTCATAAAATGGTGTAATCGCTGGATAAGTGAGGGTTTTGCTGCGTTAGAAAAACGCTTGGCTCAAGATAACAGTCGTGATAATAGCCGCAGGAAATTTTGCTACGGCGACAGCCCGACCTTTGCAGATTGTTATTTAGTCCCGCAAGTTTCTTCGGCGCGGCGCTTTGAAGTGGACTTAAATCCTTACCCAAATATTGTCCAAATTGACGCCCATTGCCGCACGCTAAAAGCCTTTTCTGACGCCGACCCTATGCAGCAACCTGATGCACCAAATGCTTAGCCTTAGAGAAATAACCTCTAAAAAAGGACTACCCTTAATTTAGAGGTTATTAAATAGGGATAGCTTTCTATTTATATCACTGCTCAAATTTTCATCTCTTTTTGCGTGACCGCCACTATCTTAATAGGTACCGCACATAGCCATGACATGCCGCCACTACAATAAAAGCAGCCATTTTTAAATGACACGATATAGGCGGTAAAATCATTACCACATTGATCCTTTATCGCCTCCTCATCACTTTCATCATCGACCGCACACCATACTCGCTTATTACCTCGTTTAAGTAGCGCGCGGGTTAAATCGCTCCCTTTTAGCTCATTATTCATACCAAACTCCTTGGCTATCTTGCTTTAACATTACTCAATCCATAAGAATGATACTAGCCCTAACACCTTTTTATTTTAACCCCACTCTCAACTTGAAATAAGCAAATCAAACTGAAGAGGCGGATTACCAAGTTTTTTGTTGAGTACAAAGCACAGATTGTGTGAAAGAATCTTACGAATCAATCGATGAGACAAATGCCATAAATCTCTTGCTCGTACCCTTTGTA
>NZ_JABAST010000002.1 GCF_016107575.1 Psychrobacter faecalis
TCAAACCTATCTAATAGTCAATATTGGCTAGGTTTGAGTAAGATTTTTGGAACGGTTAATGAGCAGCATGAATGATGTTGAGTATTTACTTTATCTACCATGAAATGACAGAATTTTTAAGGGCATAAATATGGCTTAAAAGGGCGATTTTTCAGCTATTTTGAGATATGTGTTAATATAGAGGACTGTAAACATCCTAAGATAGCATTCTAGGCGTTCATTCACTTGAGGAGCGGTAATCCATGACCCATAACCAGCAACAAGCAGAAATTATCGACGATAGTCAGGCTCAGCTCAATAATAAGCAAGATAGCGAGCAAAATAAAAAAGTGCCCCATGTCTTAATGATATTAGATGGTTTTGGGCATCGTGAAGACGATAAGGATAATGCGATTGCTGCCGCCCATATGCCAAATTTGGATAAGATTTATCAGCAATATCCGCATGGATTGATATCGGCTTCAGGAGAGGATGTCGGTCTGCCAGATGGTCAGTTTGGTAACTCAGAAGTTGGTCATATGAATTTGGGCGCTGGCCGCGTGCTTTATCAAGACTCCACTCGTATCTCAAATGAAGTCGCCAATCGTGAGTTCTATAAAAACGAAGCACTGGTTAATGCCGTAAAAGCGGCAAATAAGCTCGGTGGTAACGTGCATATTATGGGATTGTTGTCTGATGGCGGCGTGCACTCACATCAAGACCATATCGAGGCTATGTGCCATTCGGCATTGGTACACGGTGCCGAAAATGTCTTTGTGCATTGTTTTTTAGATGGCCGTGATACGCCGCCAAAATCTGCTGATAAGTACATCAACCGCTTACGCGATCATATTGCTAAGCTCAATGACCACTATGAAGGTGGCCGCGTGCAAATTGCCAGTATTATTGGGCGCTATTATGCAATGGATCGTGACAATCGCTGGGACCGCGTGCAAAAAGCCTATGAGCTTATCACCGAGGGTAAAGCCGACCGCTTAGCAACACGTGCCGATGGCGCCATACAAGCGGCGTATAAAGCACGCGAAACCGATGAGTTCATCAATCCAACGGTGGTGATTGGTCGCGACGAAGTGCCTTATACTGTCGATGACAATGATGCACTTATCTTTATGAACTTCCGCGCTGACCGTGCCCGTGAGCTTGCGCAAGCCTTTGTGCTACCAGATCATGAGTTTTCTGGTTTTGCCCGTCATAAGCAACCAAAGCTTGCTGCTTTTGTGATGTTGACGAAGTATTCTGACGTGTTAGCGGACAATCCAAAAACCAGTATCGCTTATTATCCAGCGTCTTTGACCAATACGCTTGGCGAGTATTTACAAGATAAAGGTAAAACCCAGCTACGTATCGCTGAAACTGAAAAATATGCGCACGTGACCTTTTTCTTTAGCGGCGGCCGCGAAGATGAATATGAAGGCGAGACGCGGATTTTAGTGCCATCGCCTGATGTTGCTACTTATGATTTACAGCCAGAAATGAGCGCGCCTGAAGTGACCGATGAGCTAGTCGCTGCTATCGAATCTGGTAAATACGATGTGTTAGTTGTTAATTATGCTAATGGCGATATGGTCGGGCATACAGGTGTTTTTGAAGCTGCTGTCAAGGCGGTAGAAGCGTTGGATGTGTGCATTGGTCGTTTGGAAAAAGCGGTACGCGCTGCGGGCGGGGATATGCTGATCACCGCTGACCATGGCAACTGTGAGCAGATGCAGGACTACGAAAGTGGTCAGGTACATACGCAGCATACCACTGAGCTTGTGCCATTGATTTATATTGGTGGGAAAGCCGTAAAAGTACGTAGTGGCGGCAAGCTTAGTGATATCGCGCCTACGATTTTGGCATTGATGGATATCGAACAGCCAGATGAGATGACCGGTAAAAACTTACTGCTTTCGGCTACATAAACGAGACATTTAATAAGATCATTTAGCAGTCTATTATTACTGCTAAAGCTATTGGGTTTTATAAAAAGGGAAAGATATTGAGTATCTTTCCCTTTTTTTGCATTTTTTCTACGCTTCGCCGCATTTTGCTTGATACATATTGTTTAAGTTACTTGCAATACTGTCCTAGTCTTAGGTAGAAGCTCAGTGTTATTTTAGACGACATCGTTCATGAATAACTTTATAATCATAAATATCCATATAATCCAAAAGTTATAAAAATAATAACCAAATCCTTTTTTTGAGTAATTTATTATGCGTCCAATTCGCCATTTATTCTTATTGCGGTCTAAAAGCTTGAGAAATATCATCATGCCATTGCCTGTTGCTTCTAAATCTATTGCTTCTAAATCTTTTAAAATGAAGTCTTTTAATGTCAAATTAATCGGCTCTCAGCTATTAAAACCCGCTCTTATAAGCAGTGTAGTAGGGCTAGGTGTGGTCAATATGCCAGCACAAGCTGCTACCAACAATAACGGTAAAATCAATAGTACTGGCGAAAATCCCACGGCAAGCTTGCAATTGATTGGTCTTAATGACGACGATGTATCCTTAAATAATAACGAGGAAGCTAATAGCGCCGACGATTTATCAGATATCGCCGATATGCTCGAATCTGCCGATCAAGTCGATGACTCGATAGATGCTGTCGCCGATGAAAGCGCGCTAAATGACGAGTCAGAGGTGATAAACACCGATATTCCCGCCGAAGTTGCGCAAGTATCGTTAAAGGCCATTTCGCCTGAAACACTAAAGACCTTTGTGGCTGTCGTTGATTTGGTACGCCGTGAATATGTGGATACGGTGAATGACGAAGAGTTATTTAGCAATGCCATGAGCGGTATGTTGACCAAGCTTGATAGCCATGCTGAGTTTTTGGATGCAGAATCTTATGAGAATCTGCGTGCTTTTACTGAAGGCGACGTCGGTGATATCGGTGTCAAGGTGCAGTATCAGCCTAAAGTAGGCTATTGGGTGATTACTGAGGTGGTTGATGGCTCACCTGCCGATAAAAAAGGTATTGCCGTTGGTGATTATTTGCACCAAGTAGACGAGTTTAAACTTGGTGAAGACGAAGAAAGTAATGACATTGAGCAATTGTTAACAGGCATTGCAGGTACCCAAGTGGATGTCGTGACATCAAAAGCAGGACGCCGTAAACATACCACGACTTTACAGCGTAATCACAACCATCCACAAATTATTGAAACGCGGCTGGTAGATGGAATGGCTATTGTTAGATTACCCGCCTTTCAAAACAATAGCCGTGAAAAGCTGTTACAAGGGTTAATTGATTTGGATGCGCCTGTTAAGGGAATTTTATTAGACATGCGTGACAACCCAGGCGGTGTATTAGCGTCAGCGGTAAGCGTTGCCAGCTTATTTATGACCAATACCGATGTGGTACAAGTCAAAGGTCGTCAAAGCGACTCCCGCACACTATCGACGCAAGGTGCAGCGTTATTAGATACCATGCCAGTTGTAGTGTTGCAAAATCGTTATTCTGCTTCAGCGGCTGAGGTCTTAGCCAGTAGTTTGCAAGCGCAAAAACGCGCGACTATTTTAGGCGAGGTCAGTTATGGTAAAGGTTCGGTGCAGTCCGTGATACCGCTGAATGACGAGCAGGCGGTGAAGCTGACCGTTGCCCATTACATGACCGCTTCAGGTAAAAAAATAGATGGGGTTGGGGTAGCGCCTGATGTGACTTTAACAGGAAATGAAAGCACATGGGAGCAACAGGCGCTTGATTTACTCAGACAAAAAGCCCTGCCGTCGGGTGTTCGCTTTGTACGCAAGCCTCAAGCAGCGAATAATCCTAGTCAAGGTGACACTAATACTAAAGCGATTAAAAATAAAGTGACTCAAAACAACAGGCTTATCGACCATGTGACTGAAAAGCCGACTGAAAAACCGGCTGTTAAAACTAAGCCCTAATTTCGTTAGCATTTAGACTGAGACTTTTCGAGCTGATTTAATTATCGTCTTACGGTTAGCGCTTATATATTATTCAGACTGATTTTCAGCAATTTCAAGCTTTGACATACGATAGCGTAACGAGCGGAAAGTGGTGCCCAACAATTCAGCAGCTTGGGTCTTATTCCAGTTTGTCTGTTTAAGGGCGGTAATAATCAGCTGCCTTTCCTGCTCTTGCAAATAATGCTCTAAGCCTTGGGCAGGTAATTGACAAGCGACAACTTCTTCTTTTATTGATTTATCTAATTTCTCTTTCTCATTAGCTTCATTGCTTAATGGTTCTGACATAGCGCTAGGTACTGTTTTATCAAGTTGTGCTGTAGGACTGGCTGCAGCGCGCGCGTTCATTGAAGGATAGTGCTGCGTAATGGTGCGATAAGGAGATATAGTAGTTTTTGCTTGTTGCGCGCTGTCTTTTTCTACGGCTTCTACGTCATTTTTTACCACATTATCTTTTATAGATTGCGCTTCTAAGCTTTCACTTTTATCTAAAATAGCATTGCTCGAAAGGGTCGCTTTGTCAGCGTTGTTATTTTGCTCTACTTCTGCAATAGCTTCTTGCGCGTTCTCTAGTTGTTGGTTGTCGAAATCAGCCAAGCCCAAATGACTGGCATCAATAGTGGATGTCTCCGCTAAGGTTATCGCGCGTTCAAGGATATTACGTAATTCGCGTACATTACCCGCAAAGTCGTGATGTTGTAGGCGCGCGCACGCAGCATGGGTCAGTGTTGGCGGCGACTCCAATTGCCATTCATCGGCAATCAGGGTCAAAAAGTGCTTGGCCAATACCGGTATATCATCACGTCTTGCGTTAAGCGTCGGCAGTTTAAGCTCAATGACATTGATGCGGTAATATAAATCTTGGCGAAAGCTACCTGCTTGTACCAGCTGATTTAAATCCTTATGCGTCGCTGATAGGATACGAATATCAACTGGCACTTCTTTGGTATCGCCGATTGCACGCACGGTTTTTTCTTGAATGGCGCGCAGTAATTTGACCTGCATCGCTAGTGGCAAGTCAGCGACCTCATCTAAAAATAGCGTGCCGCCATTGGCCTGTTGAAACAGTCCTTGTTTATCAGCGACAGCGCCAGTAAAGCTGCCTTTTTTATGACCAAAAAATTCTGACTCCATCAGTTCTGATGGAATCGCGCCGCAGTTGACTGGTACAAAGCTGCCATCACGGCGCGGACTTAAGTCATGGATTAAGCGCGCAACCACTTCTTTACCAGTGCCCGATGCCCCCCGATAAAAAAACTGGCGCTTGCGAACGCGCTAATTTTAAAATGGTACTTTTTAGCGGGTGCATGACGGCTGAGTCGCCAATCAGACGGCTATCGAGCATTTGCTGCTCAGGTGAGCGCTCAGGCGTTGACTTTGCGGCGTTATCTTGATGAGTAACCTTGAGTGCATTTTCAACCAATTGACGTAGACGCGGCAGCTCGAGCGGCTTATTAACAAAGTCAAAAGCGCCCAGTTTCAGTGCTTCAATCGCCAAATCCATGCTGCCATGCGCGGTAATCACGGCAATGGGCGTACTTGAACTGCTGCTAATATGCTTAACCAACTCTAAGCCTGACCCATCAGGGAGTTTTAAATCGGTTAGACAAAAGTCATAGTCGTTTGCTTGCCAATAGGTTTTGGCTTGCGATAAGGTATAAGCCACATCGCTTTTGATGCCCATCTTGGTTAAGGTAATTTGCATCAAGCGGCATAAATCTACTTCATCATCAACGACTAGCGCGGTTGTGGTCATACATCATCTCATTGTCTTAAAATATTGCAAGGCATTAAAAATAGGTTTTATCTAAGTTTTCAACTGCTTCATTATCAATGGCCGCGTTGTCAATAGCAGGCGCAATCAAACGAAAACAAGTCTTTTTGTGTTCTGGAATATAAAGTAGGCGCGCATGGTTGGCTTCACAAAATGCTTGCGATAAATACAAGCCTAAACCCGTACCCGCCTTATCAGTGGTAAAAAATGGATTGAACAGGTGGGTTAAGTCTGCCGTGCTTACACCTGTGCCATCGTCCAATACATCAATTATAACATCGTTGTCGGCACAATAAATCTCGATTTCCACAACGGCATGAGGGTGAGCATAACTGCTATGACGTAAGCCATTGTTAATTAAATTGATAAAAATTTGCTCTAATTGATGTGGGTCAAATGAGATGGACGGCTGTGCATGACTATGTAAAAAAACATCGTGACCTTGAAAATAGTTTGCCAAAAATTCTGGCATCCAGTCGGTAAGGGCAATGAATTGCTGCTTGGCGGTTTGCTGACGTGACAGTTTTAAGACATCTTCAATAATACGATTAACGCGCTTTGTTTGCGTGAATATCATTTTATAAAGCTCATGATTTCCAGCCAACGCATCATTTGCGCTTGCACTCTCTATGGCCTGACTTTCTTCAATATCTTCTATCAGTAGTTGACTGGCTTGCGAGATAGCGGCTAACGGATTTCTTATTTCATGAGCGATACTGGCGGTCAGTTGCCCGAGTGAGGCCAATTCTAACTGTTGGGCGCTGGCTTGTTCGCGGCGTAAGTCTTCCAATATGACAAGCTTACTGTCATCTTTTAGCGGGATAATTTCAACGCGAAGCTTACCAAAGACAGAGGCATTGGCAGTAGCTGGCAACTCATAAATAAAAGTACGAGATTGTCCCGTCTCTATCGATAAGCAAGCTTCAAATAACTGTAGATGTTGCGCGCGAAGCTGCTGCTGAAAGTCGGCGAGTGGTTTGTTTGCAATATGATTTCTAATATTATTTGAAGAGTTGTTTGCATGGCTGTTTAAAGAATTGTTTAACAAGCTGTTTGGCGAGCTGGTGAGCGCAGCATTTGTCTCAACATACTCTGCCTCCATTGCCGTAGCATTTGGAATACTCAGTAATTGATAAGCCGAAAGGTTGGCTAAAACCACTTGTTCACAATCGATGACGATGACACCGTTGGCCATTTGGGTGATGACTTCTTGATTGATAACGTTTAAGCGTTCGACTTCTTTGGCGTGGCGGGCCGCTACTTTCTCAACTTGTACCAAGCGCTGCGAGATTGACCAACTCAAACCGCCGACTGCCAAAAAGCTGGCTGACATCAGGAGCGCATCGCCTAAATTTGCCAAATTCATGCTATTGGCAATCGCATAAAAAAACTGCTGATAGATAACGAAAATAATCGCCAGTAAAGTAATAATCAGCGCTTGCGAGCTATGAAGCAGCATAAAGCTGGCGGCAACCACCACCATATACAGCATGGTCAACTGCAAATCAGGCGCGCCAGCGGTATAGAGCAGTAAGCTTAAAATAATGACGTCTACCGCTAAACCAAACGCCAGCTGTTGCCGTGGATGCTTGGTCACCACATAAAATAAACCCAATAAAATTAAGCTTAAAAGGACATAAAAACTGAGCGCGGTTTGCTGCAAAAAACTTGGTAATGATGAACCATCGCTAGCGCGCTGTGATATACACCATCAGCATAGAAAATAGGCTGACGACAAAGCGATAGCTGCTATAAATCAAACCCAACCTGCGCAGCTGCGGCAAAGGTAAGGTGTCATCGCGCTGAAAATAATCCGTAATAGCGGCTATAACGCTAGGAGCAGATTTCTTATGCTGCTCATGTTGCTTAGACTTTGACGATGGCACAGGCTTTGAAGGTTTCATAGGCTTTAAAGTTTTCACTGGCTCTAAAGCCTTTTAAGTTGAGCGTAATAGAAGGGAAGGTGCTTACTATACTTAGTTATTTATGCTTAGTAACTTACGGTTGAATAAGCCCGTGACGAATGGCCAAATGGGTCAATTTTACATCGCTATCGACACCGACTTTTTCATAAATGCGGTAACGATAAGTATTGATGGTTTTGACGCTGACAAATAACTGGTCGGCGATTTGCTGCGGGCTTTGGCAATTCACCACCATCATCGCGACCTGTTTTTCTCGGTCACTTAATAAGTCAAAAGGTGAGCTGGCATTATCAGATAGCAGAACATCCGCCAATTGCTCAGCAACGTCTTGGCTAAAGTAACGCCCGCCCTGATAGACTTTTTTCACCGCGCGTATCATCTCATCAAGCGGCGTCCCTTTGGTGATATAACCATTGACACCCGCTTTGATGAGCATCGACGGGTAAGGCTGCGCTGACATGCTACTCACGGCCAAAATCTTAAAGCCCATATCAAGCTGAATAAGGCGTTTGGTGGCTTCAAGCCCGCCAATATTGGGCATATTGACATCGAGCAATATCACATCCGGACGCAGTTGTTTTGCCAATTTAATCGCCATATCGCCGCTATCTGCTTCGCCGACGACTTCGATATCGGCACTATCTGCCAACATGCGGCTAATGCCCATTCGCACCAAATCATGATCATCTACTACTAGTACTCGAATCATAGTTATACTCTTTTCTATTGGTCAGAATAAAGGGTGCACTGTTAAACTTAAACTATCTAAATGATTTTATTTTCTTATTATAAATGTCAGCTGCTATAAATTTATTGACTAAAATATGTAAACTCACAAACTCCCTTATATTAAGCAGCATACTTTTATATGAACCTTGCAATTGTGCCCTTATAAGCTTAAATGTAATGCTATATTGCGCCATTGTTAATTAATATTGCTGTAATATAAAGTAAATGTAGTAAAATTTGAATGTGGTCAAAAAACGACATCTAATTGATTTAGTAGATTAAACTTAAATGCAAACCATGATACACTAAAAATACAAAAACTCTATGCGAGTATCTACAAACACAACCACAAACGCTACGTACGTTGTTGGTGTTAGTTAGTATGTAACTAATTTTCTAACTAATGGCAGCGCGGCTGCAGGAGGCATAATGAAGCAACTACCATTAACCAAACAGCAATTAATCGCTGCTCTGATTTCATTGAGTTTGGGCAGTGTTGCACAAGCGGCGCTTACCATTAATGGTAGTTCTGGCTCTGAGTCTAGTGCTCGTGTGAGCTGGGGCGGTGCCGATAGCTTATCTGAAGCGCGTAAAATCATGTACAACAGCAGTAATAGCTCGGCGATTAAAAAAGTAGACAATGGCTACGGCGCCACCAATATTACTAATGCACACAGTTTTGGTAGCAGCAATAATAGCTTCAATAATACCAACAGCTATAACACCGCCTATCGTGGTGGTTTTAACAGCGGTAGTATGATTCCGATCAGTACCGATTCGCGCAGTGTTGTGGTCATCGATGCTGAAACCGGCGAATCTATCTACGAAAAAGCTGCTGATATTGCCCGTCCGATGGCAAGTATTACTAAGATTATGACAGCGATGGTGGTGCTAGACGCCGGTCTAGACATGCGTGAAGAGATTACCCTTGATCCAGAAGATTTCGTCGGTCCAAAACGCGCCAGCTCAAACCTTAAGTCAGGTGACCGTTTGAACCGTGCTGAGATGCTACTCATGGCATTGATGAAGTCAGAAAACCCAGCCGCAAAAAGCCTAGCGCGTAACTATCCAGGTGGTTATAGTGCCTTTATGCGCGCTATGAACCGTAAAGCTCAAGACTTGGGCATGACCACCGCTTTCTTCGGTGACCCAACGGGTCTTGATAAGCGTAACGTCGCTTCATCAAATGATCTCGTTAAAATGGTACGTGCAGCTGGCAACTACGATGTCATTCGTCGTTTTTCGACCACCAAAAGCTATGACTTTTATGTCTCTAACTACTCAAGCGGCAACCGTACCTATAAAGCCAACAACACCAGCAGCTTAGTGCGTGATGGCAGCTATCCAATCGGTATCTCAAAAACTGGCTTTATCAATGAAGCAGGGCGCTGCGTGGTGATGGAAACCCGCGTTAATAACCGTCCAGCGATTATCGTGATTTTGGGCGCAAACAGTTCAGCGACGCGTTGGGGTGATGCGAAAAATATCTTAAACAGTTTGGCGACTCGCCGTACCGTATAAGCGTGTTATTTTAATATTGATGTACAAGGCTGTTATGTAATATAACAGCCTTTTTATTGGGTCAAATTTAAGCCCATTTAAGGAAAAACCATATGTTCCAAGTATCGGCTATGACGCCCGCGCCCAAACTATATTTACTTACCAATGATGATGAATTTGTGGTTTTATATGCAAAACTAGAAGCAGCATTAGCAACAGGGCTGGTAGCATTATTGCAAATTCGCCGTAAAAAAACCTTACAAGCGGTCAATGGCAAAGCAGAACTCTATGAAGAAGCGCGGCAGATAGTCAGCTTGGCCAAAGCTCATGACGTTGCAGTTGTAATGAACGATGATGTTGCACTTGCCAAAAAACTTGGCATCGGGGTGCATTTAGGTCAACAAGATGGCGCTATCGATGATGCCAAACGTTATCTTACAGCCGAACAAATTATTGGGCGAACTTGTCACGGCGATGTAGCGCTGGTCAAACAAGCCAAAGAAGACGGCGCAAGCTATGCGGCGATGGGCGCAGTTTTTGCTTCAAATACCAAACCTAATGCCCATGTGATATCTCGCCAGCAACTTATTGAAGGTTGTCAACAGGGGATTGATATCTGCGTGATAGGGGGGTTGACGGCGGAAAATATAACCGAGCTGGCGGGTTTGCCAATTACCTATGTGGCGGTCGTTGGCGATATTATGGATTTGCCTGTAGAGAAAATTGCCGCGCGTTGTCAGCAATGGCAGCAGGCGCTTAGCAGATGGCAAACGCCTGCTTAATTAGAAAGTTATATCAATTCTTTAATCTTTAAAGCTAACATTTATTTCAAGTAACATTATTTTAAGTGACATTTATTTAAAATAGCCATTAAAAATTATTCTGCATGTTCCATACACAACGTAGCATATGGCAGCGCTTTTAAGCGTTGCGCTTCAATTTGTTTGCCGCACACTTCACATTCACCGTAGGTACCGTTTTCAATACGGCTTAGCGCGTTTTCGACGTAGATAAGGCTTTGACGTGCTTCATCCATCAAGCTTGCGCGCATGTCGTTTTGACGGTATGAGATGGCCTGATCTTCCCAATGTTCATTGAGGTCGTCTTGCGGGTTTTGAATATGGTCTTCGATTTTATCAATGCGAGTTTCATATTCTTCCTTTAGGTTTAGCAGGTCTTGTTTGGCAGTTTCAATATCAATACTCATAATTTCCTCCTGAGAAATTGTTTTTATTGTTAGGTTTATTATTCATTATCATCATAGGTTTTATAATAAGCTGCTTTCTTATAATGAGCGGTGCTTATCATAAACACTCTTTTATCATAAACAGCCTGATGATGAAGTACCACCACGAAATGTTACTGTTCTTAGTGCATATGATTACTATTGAAATTTGGCAGTTATATGAATTGATAATCTATAGCGCAAAATTTATCACAGTTCTTTATAAGAGAAGACTAAAAACTGCTAGAATACACCGCTGAAATTCTTGCTGGGACAGTTCTATAACACCAAGTGTGAGAATGACCCATAATATACGTTTTAAGATGACTATTTCGTAAAAACGTTTTGCAGTTAGCAAAAAGCCATATTGTAGATTAACCATAGATGATGCATAGGAGCAGGTAATGAATTTTTTGCGTATGAGTGAGCTGAGCTTAGCGGATAAGGTGGTATTGATTCGTGAAGACTTAAATGTGCCTATCAAAGATGGCAAAGTCGCAAGCGATGCGCGCCTGCAAGCCAGTTTGCCTACCATCAAAATGGCGTTAGAAAAAGGCGCGGCGGTGATTGTTTGCTCACACCTTGGTCGTCCGACAGAAGGCAGTCCTGAGGCCATCTATTCGCTTGCGCCAGTTGCTGATTATTTAAGCGATAAGCTAGCTGCGCCAGTCAGCTTAAATAAAGACTATCTAACGGCAGGCGTGGCAATCAAGGCAGGCGAAGTCGTGCTGTTAGAAAACGTGCGCTTTAATAACGGCGAGAAGAAAAACGACACAGCGTTGGCGCAAAAATATGCGGATTTGTGCGATGTCTTTGTCATGGACGCTTTTGGCACGGCGCACCGCGCGCAAGCGTCAACCGAAGGCGTGACCCAAGCGATGCATCAAGCGGGCAAAGTCGCTTGCGCTGGACCTTTATTGGCCGCTGAGCTTGATGCCTTAAGTATTGCGCTTGAAACGCCAGCCCAACCGATGCTGGCAATCGTTGGTGGCTCAAAAGTCTCGACCAAGCTTGAAGTACTGCATAGCTTAGCTGAAGTCTGCTCGCAAATTATCGTTGGCGGCGGTATTGCCAATACTTTTTTGGCAGCGCAAGGTCATAGCGTTGGAGCATCATTATATGAGGCGGAACTGGTCGATACCGCTCGTGATATTATGAATAAAACTGAGATTTTATTGCCAGAGTATGTGGTCGTGGCCGATAAAAATGAGATTGATTTTGCGGACTTTACCGGCTCATTACAGAAAGCTACCGCTACTATCAAGTCGGTCGATACCATCGGCGATAATGACATGATTTTAGACATCGCGCCAGAGAGCGCCAAGCAATTAGCGGCTGCTATTATTAAGGCAAAAACCATTTTATGGAATGGACCGGTCGGCGTATTTGAAGTCGATGCTTTTGGTCAAGGTACACAAATCGTGGCAAACGCGGTTAAAGACAGCCAAGGGTTTTCGATTGCAGGCGGCGGTGACACGTTAGCGGCAATTGATAAATATCAAGTGGCTGATGGGGTTAGCTATATGTCAACGGGCGGCGGCGCTTTTTTGGAATTTGTAGAAGGTAAAGTGTTGCCAGCAGTCGCTGCTTTACAAATCGGCGAGTAATCGTTCTATCGTCATTTATCAATTAAGTAACATTAGACGTACAACTTATTATGAGCATCTGGGGTAGGCTATAAAAATAATAAAGTGACCACCGTGTTTGATTTTATTGTTGTTTGGCCTGTCTGTATGAGAGCTGCAGGATAAAGGTGAGCGTGAAAGGTCACAGCTTATTATTAAGTAGTAATTATTTGTTTCCATACTGAAAATTATGATTGCATGCCCAATTTGTACTCTATAAAATAGCGAAAATCATGTATTTGGCATGCTTTATTTACGAGAGGTTTATTATGTTAAAACGTCATTTGTTACTTGCTAGTGTCCTTGCTGGTACCTTTGCAATTACTGCATGTAGCCAAGAAACACAAGATAAAACGGAAGCTGCTGCTGAGTCTGCGGGTGATGATGCTGCTGCTAACACAGAAGTTGCTACTGCTGAAACCGAAGCCGCTGCTGCTGACGCTGAAGTTGCTGCCCAAAACGCCGGCGCAGAAGTTGCCGAAGGCGCTGAAACAGCTGGTGCTGCTGCGACTGACGCGATAGAAAATACTGGTGAAGCAGTTGTAGTTGGCGCAAATGAAGCCGTTTCCGCTACTGCTGGCGTGGTTGCTGATGGTGCCTCTGCTGTTGAAGAGAAAGCCAGTGAAAACGCAGTAGAAGCAGAACAACAGTACTAATTGATTGCTAATCAGTTATGATTCATTCAAGTTATTTGATTTTAATAATCGACTTGCATGCATAGCGCTATAATCAATAGCGGTCTTATAAGCCTCGAAATACTAAAAAGCTTTGGTGATGACCAAGGCTTTTTGCGTTTTATGCATTGCTAAAAGTAAAGTATGCAATAGCATCATTCATCAATTAAACCAAAGCTGTAACCTCAATACAATCGGTATGCTCAATAAAACCGCAAGCTTAATCGAGCTTAATAATGTGAGCCTAATAAATAGTCGCTCAACCGCTACGAAGCGTGGGCAAAATTTGCTATAATCTGCGCGTGATAATTGCTAGTAAAAATCCTGCATTTTCCCAACTGTTCTATAGTGCTGCTTGTCGATTTACCTACCTTGCAGCGAGGATGGAACACTTGTAATCACCAAATCGTTATAAGTATTTATTTTAAAATCTAATCAGAGAGCGTTTTATGGCCTTAATATCTTTACGTCAACTTTTGGATCATGCCGCTGAGCACAGCTATGGTGTCCCTGCCTTTAACGTCAATAACTTAGAGCAGATGCGTGCCATTATGATGGCGGCCGACGCTTGTGATTCACCTGTTATCGTGCAAGCCAGTGCGGGTGCGCGTAGTTATGCAGGGTCAGCATTTTTACGTCATCTGATTATTGCTGCGATTGAAGAATGGCCGCATATTCCGGTGGTGATGCATCAAGATCATGGTATGTCACCTGCGATTTGCCAGCGCTCAATTCAGCTTGGTTTTTCATCGGTGATGATGGACGGCTCGCTCGGTGAAGACGGAAAAACGCCAATGGATTATGATTATAATGCCAGCGTGACCCGCGAAGTGGTGAAAATGGCCCACGCGTGCGGCGTGTCTGTCGAAGGTGAAATCGGTTGCTTAGGTAGTCTTGAGACTGGCATGGCAGGCGAAGAAGACGGCTCAGGCGCAGAAGGCGTATTGGATCACGAGCAACTATTGACCAGTGCTGATGAAGCCGAGCAGTTTGTTAAAGATACTAATGTCGATGCATTAGCCATTGCCATTGGTACCAGTCATGGCGCGTATAAATTTACCCGCCCACCGACAGGCGATATCTTATCGATTGAGCGCGTCAAAGAGATTCATGCGCGTATCCCGCATACCCATTTGGTGATGCATGGTTCGTCGTCAGTACCGCAAGAATGGCTAAAAGTCATCAATGAAAATGGCGGCGATATCGGGGAAACCTATGGTGTACCGGTTGAACAAATCGTTGAAGCGATTAAGCACGGCGTCCGCAAAGTCAATATCGATACCGATTTACGTTTGGCATCAACGGGCGCTATCCGTAAATTCTTGGCAGAAAATCCAAGCGAATTTGATCCACGTAAATATTTCAAAGCCTCTATGGTTGCGATGTCAGATATCTGTACCAATCGTTTTGAAGCCTTTGGCTCAGCGGGTCAGGCGCATAAAATTCGTCCTATCAGCCTTGAAGGTATGGTCGATTTTTATAAATAAGCGTGGTTAGCAAAGCATGCTCATTGAGCCATAACAGCCGCTTATTTTTAGCGCAAATGCTATAAGCAGTTTTTATATTAAATCTTATAAAAGGTGGTGGATTAATGATTGGATTGATTACGGGGCAGGTGCAATATTTGATGGCGCCGACTGCCTGTGTCATGACTGCCTCTGGCGTAGGCTACGATATAGAGCTGCCGCTGCCGTCATTTTGCCAGTTGCGTCTTAATGAGCAGGCGAGCATTTGGACGCATTTTCACGTGCGTGAAGATGCGCAGCTGCTTTTTGGTTTTATCGATCGTAAAGAGCGCGATGTTTTTCGCCAATTGATTAAAATCAATGGCGTTGGGGCAAAAATGGCACTGGCAATGCTGTCTGCGATGTCAGCGGCTGAGCTAAAAATGCATGTCGAGCAAGAGTCAGAGACGGCATTAACGCGTATTCCCGGTATCGGTAAAAAGACCGCACAGCGTTTGTTGATTGAGTTAAAAGATAAGCTGAAAAATATCGAGGTTGATAATAGTAGTTTAGAATTTGCGCTTCAGCCTGCGCCTATGTCTGTTGAAGGCAGTATCATCGCTGAGGTCGAGGGCGCGTTGATTAGCTTGGGTTATAAAGAACGAGAAGCGCAGCAAGCTATTAAAGCGGCGAAAAGTAATGGTGATACCTTTGCCGATACGCAAAGCTTGTTAAAAGCCACTCTGCAACAGCTCTCTGGCTTTTAATTATTTAAACTATAAGTAATTATGTTAAATTTTAAACAGATAAGCGACATTGATTGTCGCTTATTTTCGTTTTAGGCTGTGTTTTATTGACTACCTGCTTTATGATGTTTTGCATGACTTATGCGCAGCGTTTGGTTATGCTGTTTATGATTTAGTCTTTTAAAAATAATGATTTTAATAAAATGATAAAACCTATGATGCAAGATCGTTTGATTAATCCGTTAGAAGGGGCAGGTGATGCGCCTGACTCTAATATTCGACCGGCATTATTGGCTGAATATATCGGTCAGCCGGTGGTGCGTGAACAGATGGAAGTGTTTATTGGCGCGGCACGTGGTCGCGACGAGGCATTAGATCATACTTTGATTTTTGGTCCGCCGGGGCTTGGTAAAACCACACTTGCTAATATTATTGCCCGTGAAATGGGTGGCAATCTGCGTTCTACCTCAGGGCCTGTACTTGAGCGTGCTGGTGATTTGGCCGCCATGCTGACCAATTTAGAAGCGGGCGATGTGCTCTTTATCGATGAGATTCATCGTCTAAGTCCGGTCATTGAAGAAATTCTTTATCCAGCAATGGAAGATTTTCAGCTTGATATTATGATTGGCGAAGGTCCAGCGGCACGTTCTATCAAGCTTGATTTACCGCCGTTTACTTTGGTGGCAGCAACCACACGCGCAGGGCTGCTGACTTCGCCATTGCGAGATCGTTTTGGCATCGTGCAGCGCTTAGAGTTTTATAATATCGCTGATCTGACAACGATTGTTAGCCGTGCGGCGCGTTTGATGCGGGTACCGATGAGCGAAGATGGCGCAGTAGAGATTGCGCGCCGTTCGCGCGGAACGCCAAGGATTGCCAATCGGCTATTACGCCGTGTGCGTGATTATGCGCAAGTCAGAGGAGATGGCAGTATCAATGGCGCGATAGCGGGTAGTGCGCTTGATATGCTCGCCGTAGATAGGCGTGGTCTTGATCATTTGGACAGACGCTATATAGAGATATTACACGAGCGTTTTGATGGGGGGCCAGCTGGCGTTGAAGCGATAGCAGCAGCGATGGCCGAAGATCGCGGTACGCTTGAGGATGTGATTGAACCATATTTAATACAACAAGGTTATGTGCTGCGTACGGCGCGTGGTCGGGTATTGACGCAGATGGCGATTGACCAGATGTTGTAGGATAGTCAGTTCGAAACGCACGAAGCGTGTCTTTAATAGCGTGGTGCGGGTACCAATTGTCCTCGCTTGCTTTGTGCTGTGCACGCTAGAGGCTTCAAAAAATTGATACCTGCAGTCACGTATTTACTTCAAAATAATTAAAACCAAAAATGCGTTTGCGTCTAATCTTTTAATTAAACGCAAACGCATTTTTTTGCTTTGATTTTATTAAAATTATTAAATAGTCGGTAAAGTCTCAGGCCATATTTTCCCAGGGTTCAGGATGTTTTTAGGATCAAGCGCCGACTTAATCGCTTGCATCAGCACTAGGGCATTACCATGCTCTTGCTGCATATATTTTTGTTTGCCTTGCCCAATACCGTGCTCGCCGGTACAGGTGCCATCCATCTCAATCGCACGCGAGGCAAGGCGGCTGATAATACCGTCAGCGGTAGCGACTTCTTCAGGGTTGTTGGTATCGACCAATAATAAAACATGAAAATTACCATCGCCGACGTGACCGACGATAGGTCCAATCATACCCGATGCTTCGATGTCTTTTGCCGTAGCGCTGACGCATTCTGCCAAGCGTGAAATGGGCACGCAGGCATCAGTCGATAAGGCGCTGGCTTCAGGTCGTAAGGCAGAGCTGGCATGATAGGCGTTATGGCGCGCTTGCCACAGACGTTTACGCTCGGCTTCGTTGGTATCCCAAGCAAAATCTGTACCGCCGAACTCTTCGATGATATCGGTAAAGATTTGCGCTTGCTCGGCGACGCTGGCTTCTGTGCCATGGAATTCTACAAATAGCGTAGGCGTTTCTGTTAAATTCAAATTGGCATATTGGTTACAAGCTTTGATTTGCATCGCATCGAGCAGCTCGATACGGGCAATTGGCAAGCACATTTGAATCGTCAACATCACCGCCTGACAGGCATCCTCAATCGTTGGGAAATGACAAATACCACTACCAATACACTCACTAATACCAAATAGTTTAAGCGTAATCTCGGTTACAATGCCAAGTGTCCCCTCAGAGCCTATCATTAAGCGCGTCAAGTCATAACCAGCGGCCGACTTTTTGGCGCGAGTACCAGTGCGCACAATGTCTCCACTGGCGGTCACCACTTCAAGGGCGAGTACCACATCTTTCATGGTGCCATAGCGGACGGCATTGGTGCCTGAAGCACGGGTCGCGACCATACCGCCGATACTGGCATTGGCACCGGGGTCTATTGGAAAAAATAGTCCAGTATCACGTAAATAATGATTGAGCTGCTCGCGCGTGACCCCAGGTTGTACGGTAACGGTCAGGTCTTCATTATTAACCTGTAATATCGCATCCATGCCATGCATATCAATACATAGCCCGCCATAGGGCGCATTTAATTGACCTTCTAAGGATGAGCCAATACCAAAGGCGATGACTGGCATCTGATGCTGATTGCAAATCTCAACCGCAGCAGCAACCTCGTGTTTATCCTGCACGGTCAATACCGCGTCGGGTGGCTGGTTAGTAAGCCAGGTCATGGTATGACCATGCTGTTCACGTACAGTGGTATTGGTGCTAAGTTGTTTGCCAAAGCGTGTTTGCAAAGCGGCAATAGCGTCACTATGGTCTGATTTAATTAAATCATGAGATTTGGAAGGCGATATAGATGATATGGTCGACATAGGTAAATTCTCCATATAAGACGTATATTTACTGGGTAAACGACATGCTAAATAAGATAAAAAGTTAAGCTCTAATGCATTTTAATTGCCCTTTAACGACAATTAAAATGCATTAGAGCTTATTCAAGTGCGATTTTTTGATAATGATTAACGGATATTTTTTCGTTAAAAATTAATAGTCTAAGCTAAAACCCGCCAAATAACGACGATAATGGCTAATAGATAAAAGATAGGCGCAAACCAACCAACTTGGGTGGCAATAGCAATAAACACCGCAAAACCCGATAGCGCTAACCAATCTCGGCGTCGATCATTGAGCATGTCGGCGCGAATTTTCTGGATCTCGCGCAGTTGACTGTCTTGGCGCGAACCTTGTGAGGCAAGGCTTTGTAAACCCTGATCTAGCAGTTTAGGAATATCCGTCGTTGATAATAAAATCTCTGGCAACTGCTGCCGGAAGTGTTGCAAATTACGCATCGGGTCTAGCTGCTCTTTAATCCAGCCGCTTAAAATGGGCTTCGCAAGTGACCAAATATCCAGCTCAGGATATAAATCGCGACCAAGGCCCTCAACATGCACCAAGGTTTTCAGCAGCAGCATCAATTGCGGCGGGATACTCATATGATGGCGACGGGCGATATCTAAAATTTGCATCAAGACACCAGCAAAGTCGATATCATTAATGGATTTTTGCAGCATCGGACCGACAGTGCGTTTCATATCGCGCATGAGTGCATGCTTATCGGTATTGGGCGGTATCCACCCAGCACGGCTGACGATATCAACCATCGCCGTAAAGTTATTATTCATCACCGCCAACAGCATGCGCGCGACGATAAGCTGATCGTCTTTTGATAGCGTACCCATAATGGCACAATCAAGCCCGATATAGCGTGGCTCATGCCCTAAGTCAACTGCTGTCATATCTGCCGCGAGCATTTTAACCGGCGGCGTTTCTACAAAGACATTACCCGGATGCATATCGGCATGAAAAAAGTTATCGCGAAATACTTGGGTGAAAAATATCGTTAAGCCTTTTTCTGCTAGTGTCGCACGGTCATAACCAAGCTTATCAAACACCTCAACTTGCGAGATAGGAACGCCTTGGATACGTTCCATAATCATGACATTTTTAGCAGCGTCATAAACTTCAGGCACATACATCAGTGCTGAACCTAAAAAGTTGTTGCGCATATGGGTGGTATTGTCCGCTTCCAAGGTTAAATCCAATTCATTAAGCATCACTTGGCGATAATCTTCGACAATATCAACAATGTGAATCGCGCGCGCCGCTTCGATACGCGCTGATGCCCAATTAGCAAGCTCACGCAGTAGCTCAAAGTCTGCCACGATAGTGGTGCGAATATCAGGGCGAACGACCTTAACCACTACCTCACGGCCATCGTGCAAAGCGGCCGTATGTACTTGAGCGATAGAGGCTGCTGCTAATGGTTTAACATCAAAGCGTGCAAATAGCGTAGCGATAGATTGACCCAAACCATGTTTTGGGTCTTGGATTTGGGCAATGGCAACATCAGAGTCAAAAGGCTTGACCTTGTCTTGTAGCTGCACCAATTGCTCGATAATCTCAGGCGGCACCAAATCGCGGCGCGTCGAGAGCAATTGACCCAGTTTTAAAAATAACGTACCCATATCTTCAAGCGCATACTTAATCGCATTGGGCTGATGTTTTTTACCCCAAGCCGCCGGATGTAAACGGATTAAACGCGCTAACGGTTGCAGCTGCGGCGCTTCTTCGACAGACAGATGGGTATCAATGCGATAAGCGGCGGCAATACGCCAAAGTTCAAGCAAGCGGGCGCGATGGGATAGTAGCATGAGATAGGGTTACTCTAAAAAGTCGAAAATAGGGCAGAGTCTATGCCTATGTGTGATGAACGTTTAGACAGTCATAGACTCTATTTATTATTATCTATGATTGGTTAAACGTGCTTGCTCATCTTTGATAGCGGCAAGCTTGGCTTCTTCACGCTCAATGTCGGCACGCAGTTTTAATAACTGCTGCTTTAGATCATTAACTTCGGCAGCTTCCATCGGGTCAGGAGTAACATTACCCGCTACGTCATTGGCCCAGTCGCTGACATCGTTAAAGGCGCGCTTGGCATTATAACGCCAGCTGCCTTTTAGTTGTGATATCAGCAAATGAAGTTGGCTGGCCATCGGTTTCCCAATAAACGGCTCAAGCTGGCCGGCAACATCAGGGTCAAATCCTGCAACCAGCTGCTTAAGTTGCATCAGCACTTTGTAATCACCAGCAATCGGTAAGTTGCCTTCTGTGCCGCGCATAAGATTCAGCAGCTGCGCAGGATTATCAACGGTAATGGTGCAATCTGGTCGACTATGGCCAAGTCGCGAACGCTCTAGGCTGGCCTGTTGGCGCTCATTCATACTGCCGCTTGGTTCAAACACGCCTTCTGTCATGACGGGCTCAAAGCGCAAACGATCTTCGGTAAATAAAACGTCTAGATTAATCTCGGGCATGCCCATATTGAGACGCAGCACTTTGCCCGCAAGCGGCGCTAGCCCAGCTTTGGTAATCTCATCGCTGGCAATGGCGATATTAATAAACTTTTCGGCACCTGCCAAAAGTAACACAGTCAGCATAAGGCCCTCACAATGTTTGGTTGAGCGCCATAAGCGCGGCGCATATTTCAATATTGGCTGTTATAACGATGTAAACGCCTGCTCAACGACAGACGTTTTTGTATTATAAAAAGCGTGTTTATCTAAGCAGCTTTTGAAAAGCGCTAAAGCTATTCTTTTTCTAAAACTGTGATTTTTTAAAACTAAGCTTTAAAGCCGCGATGCACTGCAACGATACCAGCGGTCAAGTTATGATAATCACAATTCTCAAAGCCTGCTTGCTGCATCATCTGCTTAAGTGTTTGCTGATCAGGGTGCATACGAATTGATTCTGCTAAGTATTGATAGCTCTCAGAGTCATTGGCAACTAACTTACCCATAATCGGCAACGCCGTAAATGAATACAAATCATAAGCTTTCGATAATGGCTCAAACACGGGTTTTGAGAATTCTAAAATCAATAAACGACCGCCTGGCTTGAGGACGCGATACATAGATTTTAGCGCCGCATCTTTGTCTGTGACGTTACGCAGACCAAAACTGATAGTCACCAAATCAAAGCTTTCATCATCAAATGGCGCCAAAGTTTCAGCGTTTGCTAAGACGAAATCAACGTTATTACAGCCGGCATTGATGAGGCGTTCGCGGCCAACTTCTAGCATCGCTGCATTGATATCTGATAATACCACATGGCCGTTGCGACCCACTTCACGGCTAAATACTTTGGCCAAATCACCCGTACCGCCAGCGATATCGAGCACCTGCTGGCCGGCGCGTACGCCCGACAGGCTAATCGCATAACGTTTCCACAGGCGATGAATACCAAACGACATTAAGTCATTCATAATGTCGTATTTTTTGGCAACTGAGGTAAAAACATCGGCAACGCGCGCTTGTTTTTCTGCTTTATTAACCGTTTTATAGCCGAAATGTGTTTGCTCATTACCATCGGTATCAGGCGTATGGGGATTATTGATGTCATCACGTTGGTTAAAAAGCGTTTGCTTGGCCGTTTGTGCGTGCGTAGCAGTAGGATTGGCGCTGTTATTTATGGTGTTTGGCATAGTCGTTTGTTGACCTTGTGGGGTTCCGGTTGGTAAGTCTTGTACTTGGGTGAAGTCATTATTATTGCTGCTATCAGCTGCAGCATTGGCATTCAGCGTCGTACTAGCGCTTTGGTTTTGACGCGCTTTTACTTGCGCGGTGATGCTTTGATTATGAGCAATACTATCTTTAACCAATTTATCTTGCAGATGACCATGAGAAGTAGGGTTATCAGTATGGGATTGATCGGCTTGGCTAAGGTTGTTATTTGAGTTATCAGTCATACGATTATCCTATTATTTGTTTTTATGATGGCGTATTTAAGCGTTGTTTGCATAGGGTTTAAACACTGATTGCATACGGTTTAAACCCTATTTAAGCACTATAACGGTCAGTTAGCCACGGGCATTATTTACCTTATCATACACCAAACGCTGCTGGCTTACCGCCATTATTGGTGTCATGAACTTCGTCAATAATCTCAAGCTCGCGCTCACAAAACGGTTCAATAAAGCTGCTGACACTTTTTAGCGGTTTCATCGCTTTAAAGCCTGAATCGATAAAGTCGTAAAGCGGCTGGAAGTTATGGCGATAAGCCGTGCCTTTTGCGAGACCAAAGGCTTTTTTGAGCATAAATGAATTCAAATCTTTATCGGTACGGTAGCAGACCTCTTTTAGATTGTTAATCTGCACGCGGCGCTCATTGGCCTCATCGACTGCGCGGTAAGCGGCAAGCATATTTTCTTCATTGACTGCTAAATCTTGCGCAACCAACCACTCGGCCAAATGTAAATCCAGCTCAATGGCCAAGATAGACGCTTGAGTGCCCATGCTGCCCGCTTCTAAAGAAGCTTCTTTAGCAAGGCGTTCAAGTTTTTTGGCTTTGGGTAAGATACGATCTAACTGCTCTGCCAATACTTTAAATTCATCACCACCGTATAGCTGGGTTAAAAAATACTCTGCCATCGGTTTGTTTTTTGGTTGTTCAAACAGCGCGCTATGGGTATGCTTAATACGTGCCTGTTGCCATGCTTGCACTTCTTTGAGCTTGGTATTTAAGGCAGCATCTTTATGGTGTGGCAGCGCCCAAAAACGGTTTAAGTGCTGTTGTAAATTGGCTAACGCAGACATGGCAGGTAATCCTATAAAAAGTAAAAATGGCAATAAAATTGCTAATAAAAGAGTGGAAATGATACTAAATTCTTATCTTTGTGGGCAGCTATTAAAGCATGCGCGCAAGATTTTGTTCACCTTAAAAGAAAATACCACAGAATACAAATGCCAAACTGTTACATAGCAGGGTTATTTACTGGTTTTACGCAATGCTATGATTCACTATATAAATAAGACAGCTTATAAAAACTACAAATAAGAGATGTATAAAAATTATCTAACAATAAAGCGAGTATGGACATGAGCAAAAAAAATAAATCGACTGAAAGCCAAGCGCCAGAAGCGGTAAGTGACCAGTTTAGTAAGCAAGTCGTTGAGCAGCGTTTGACGCCCAATCCGTTAAATATCTTTGCTATGGACAAAGATACATTGCGCTTGGCGTTAGTCACCGCTCAGTTTGCCCTACGCGCCACGCGGCAGCAAACACCGCCGACTACCAATAAACCAACTGGGCTCTTGGTGTTGGTCAACGGCATGGAGCAAGCGGGCAAGGGCACCGCAGTCACCCAGCTGCGGCAATGGGTTGACCCGCGCTTACTCAAGGTTGAGGCGACTATCGGAGATTGTCCCTTAGAGCATCAGCCGATTTGGCAAGCGCATACCAAAGCGCTGCCACGTCATGGCGATGTGATGGTGTATTTTGGCAACTGGTATGCCGACTTACTCTATAACGTCATGCGCATGGCGACCCTAGATGATGACGATAAGGTGAAAAAAAGTGAAGATAAGAATAATAAGACGCTGAAAAATAACGCCTTGCCTATTGGCCAATGGCAAGACTATTTAAAGAAAGAACTCACCAAACTACAAGCCTTTGAACAAGACCTTGCTGCTAACCAAACCAAACTGCTTAAATGCTGGTTTCATGTCGATATCGAAACCTTGAAGGCGCGGCTCAACGATGATGAAGCTGATCCAGAGTTTTTATATCAAATCGATTGGAAAAGTAAACAGGTCGTCAATACTTTTAATAAGGTAGCAACCGCGCTATTACGCCAGCAGAATGACTGGATTATTATCAATGGCGATGATAAATCAGAGGCTGCCACCCATTTTTGTCATGAAGTATTGCAGGCGATGCAAACCGCGCTCGAAAGGAGTAAAGCAGAAAGCGGTAAAGCAGAAAGTCAGAATATAAAAGAAGCAGCAAGATTCGAGCCTGTAGCAGTCCCTAAAACTTTGATAAATGTTGACGATACCGAGATAGAGAAATCTGACTATCATAAAGCGCTTGCTGACAAGCAAGCACACCTTGCCAAATTGCTGCGGGCGCGTCAGGGGCGGCACGTGGTTTTTGCCTTTGAAGGGATGGACGCTGCTGGCAAAGGCGGCGCGATCAAGAGACTGGTTGCGCCACTCGATCCGCGCGAATATCAGATTTATAATATTGGCGTACCGATGTTATATGAATTGCAGCATCCTTATTTATGGCGTTTTTGGACCAAACTGCCCAATGAGCAAATCGATCGTATCAGCCGTATCGCCATCTTTGACCGTACGTGGTATGGGCGCGTATTGGTCGAACGTATCGAGGGCTTTGCGACTGACGCAGAATGGCAGCGCGCTTATGACGAAATCAATCGTTTTGAAGCAGATTTGGTCGCTGCTGGCACAATAGTTATCAAATATTGGCTCGCTATTGATAAAGGGGAGCAACTCAAACGCTTTGAGGCGCGCGAAGAGACGCCGCATAAACAGTTTAAATTAACCGATGATGATTGGCGTAATCGTGATAAATGGGTGGATTATGTGCAATCGGCAGCTGATATGTTGGCACGTACCAATACCAAGGATGCACCTTGGGCAATCATCGCGACTAATGAAAAGCGTCAAGCGCGCCTAGAGGTATTAGACCACGCTATTAAACAGCTATCCGCGGCATTGTCTATCACTGCTGATACTAAATAAATGGATGATAAGTGATGGCTCGTATTGAATAGTAATAGTGATAAAGGCTTTATACGAGTTTAAAAGTTAATATTATTTTTTATTTGAAGTCTTAGGAAAAATTAACAACATTTTTCTACTAAATAAGCAGCTTTTTTGAGTGATATATTCAAAGTTACAAATCTCGTAATATCATCATGCAATCTGTGTCTATATTTAATATAATAGGCGCGTAACAACTTCTGCCTGCTCACAAAATAGCTGCACAGTCAGAGATGGTATTTATCCTATAAATATTTTAATTATTAACAACAGATTTTTTATAACCAACGCTATCACTATAAAACCTAAGCCGCAAGCTGCTGTAATCGGACGATTTGGCAAGACTACTTGCGGCTTTATGGTATTTTGTGGCTTAGGTTTTTCGCTGATAGGTGGGCAAGCTTGCGCGTAAATATTTACAAGCACGCAGAGCTATCAGGACAATATAGAGCGCAGTAGATAGTAACTTTTTATAACCCTATTTTCAAATTCGTACATTCAAAACAGTATGACAAAACCACGTTGCGGACACGCTATCATGATGTTGGGTGGTAAAAACGACACCATCAATAGCGCCGCAATGACATCAATCACCTATAATTTCAATCAGCTTACGCAGGACGTATCAACGTATGGGTATTAGCAGCAGTTCTACAGGACCAACCAAAGCAGTCGGTTCTATGAGAATCAATCTATTTTTTGCCATTTTACTGATTGCGATGACCGCTTACTTTTTATGGTGGGGTCTAGATTACACCATGCATCAGCAGACGACGCTATTTATCGTAGCGACGGCTTTTGGTGTCTTTATGGCATTTAATATCGGCGGTAACGACGTCGCCAACTCCTTCGGTACTTCAGTGGGCGCAGGGACATTGACGATTCCGCAAGCTTTGGGTATCGCCGCGATATTTGAAGTGTCGGGCGCGGTGCTGGCGGGCGGTGAAGTTACCGATACCATCCGCAGCGGCATCGTTGACTTAGATGGTTTATCGGTTTCGCCCAATCAGTTTATTTATGTCATGCTCTCAGCGCTTATCGCGGCGGCATTTTGGCTGTTGTTTGCCACCAAAAAAGGTCTGCCTGTTTCGACCACCCATGCCATTATTGGCGGCGTCGTTGGTAGCTCTATTGTACTCGGTATCTCTTTAGGTGGTACCGACATGGCACTATCGACCGTCGATTGGGGTACGATTGGAACAATTGCTATCTCTTGGGTCATCTCACCCGTGTTAGGCGGCGTATTTTCTTACCTTTTATATGGTCAAATTAAGAAAAAAATCATTGAATATAATGATCGAACCGAAGCGCATATTGCGACGCTAAAAGACGATAAAAAAACTGTCAAGCAAAACCATAAAGAGTATCTAGAAAGTCTAACCGAGTCAGAGCAATTGGCGTATACCTCAGCGATGCTGCGCGATCAAGAAATCTATAAAGATGATGATTGTGACATTGAGGATTTAGAAACCGATTATTACAAACAGCTTTATAAGATTGAGCACGAACGTAGCAACCTTGATACCCTAAAAGCCCTTAAACAATGGGTACCGCTCATCGCTGGCGCAGGCGGCGCGGTCATGACTTCGTTGGTGGTGTTCAAAGGCCTAAAAAACGTCAACAGTAACATGACGACGCTGCAAGGCTTTTTAATCATGGGTATGATAGCGGCGCTGGTATGGCTGGCGACCTTTATTTATACCAAGAGTATCCGCGGTAAGCATAAAGAAGATTTGACCAAAGCGACGTTTATTATGTTTAGCTGGATGCAGGTCTTTACTGCTTCTGCCTTTGCTTTTAGTCATGGTTCAAACGATATTGCCAACGCCGTCGGTCCTTTTGCCGCGATTATGGACGTTATCCGTACCAATAGCATAGCGACCGAGGCTGCCGTGCCGCCTGCGGTGATGTTGACCTTTGGTGTGGCGCTTATCGTTGGCCTTTGGTTTATCGGTAAAGAAGTTATTCAAACCGTCGGTACTAATCTAGCAAAAATGCATCCAGCTTCAGGCTTTTCAGCGGAATTGGCTGCGGCTGCCGTCGTCATGGGCGCATCGACCATGGGTCTGCCCGTATCCAGTACGCATACGCTGGTTGGTGCAGTACTTGGCATCGGTATCGTTAATCGTGATACCAATTGGGCGCTGATGAAGCCTATCGGTTTGGCATGGGTAATTACCCTGCCTGCGGCGGCTTCGATGTCGGCTATCAGCTATCTGTTATTAAGTAATATTTTTTAAATAAAAGTTCTATTGTTTTTTATTATAGTGTTTTATTAAAGAATAAAAAACGCTTATCGGCAGCTGCTGATAAGCGTTTTTTTATACAAGTTTGAATGTTTACTCGGTACCAAACTGCTTACGTTTTTTGGCAAAGAAGCGGTCCAATCTATCCATGGCATCTTCTAAATCATGCAGATTGGGCAAAAACACCAAGCGGAAGTGGTCAGGTGCATCCCAATTAAAACCGGTCCCTTGTACCATTAAGACGTTTTCTTCTATCAATAAATCCATCATAAACTGCATATCGTCTTTGATAGGATAAACCTCAGGGTCCATCTTTGGAAAGCAATAAAACGCCCCTTGCGGCATGGTGCAAGAAATACCTTTTATTGCGTTAAGACGTGAAACGGCCAGTTCGCGCTGCTTTGATAGCCGTCCTGATTTTGAAGTGAGCTCTTTCATACTTTGATAGCCGCCCATTGCTGTTTGAATGGCATATTGACCTTGAACGTTAGAACATAGGCGCATAGACGCCAGCATATCTAAGCCTTCGATAAAGTCGGCAGCATGGTCTTTTTTACCAGAAACCATCATCCAGCCCGCACGGAAACCAGCGATACGGTGCGACTTTGATAAGCCGTTATAAGACAGCACCAGTACATCATCGGTCAAGGTGCTCATCGGCGTATGCGTCATGTCATCATAAAGAATACGGTCATAAATCTCATCGGCCATGATGATTAAATCATGCTCTTTGGCGACTTCGATAATTTGCAATAATACTTCATCACTATACAGCGCGCCCGTTGGATTATTGGGGTTGATCACCACAATACCTTTGGTTTTGGGCGTAATTTTAGACTTGATATCTTCGATATCAGGATGCCAATTGTCGTCTTCATTACAGCGATAATGTACCGCTGTACCGCCTGCTAAATTGGCCGCTGCTGTCCAAAGCGGGTAGTCGGGCATTGGAACTAGCACTTCATCGCCATCGTTCATGAGTGCTTGCATGGTCATCACAATCAGCTCAGAGACGCCATTACCCAAATATACATCGCGCACATCGACAGCCGACAGCAGACCTTTTGATTGATAATATTGCAAGACCGCTTTACGTGCCGCAAAAATCCCTTGCGAGTCCGAGTATCCTGTCGCTTCTGGCAGGTTCATCGCTACATCGCGCAAAATCTCGTGCGGTGCTTCAAGGCCAAACGGCGCAGGGTTGCCAATATTCAGCTTTAAAATACGCTTACCTTCAGCTTCCATTTTATTGGCTGTTTGCAAAAGTGGACCACGAATGTCGTAGCAAACGTTTTGTAATTTATCGGATTTTTTAATTGGATTCATAGAGTGACCACTCATCGGATTGGGTTGTGAATTTGCGGTAGAAGTAGGGGATACGCTTTGCTGCCTAGGCGTTTCGTTCTTATTATAAGTATTGGCTGTATTATAAGAATTGATAGGTTGATTTGAATTAGCAACGCTATCCATGTCATTTTGCAAATCGCCACGTAATAAATAGCCTTCGCTACAGCCTAAGATACGCGCTAGGGTCGGCAGCTTCGATGACACGATGCCATTGGTGCCGCGCTCCCAATTAGAAATCGCACCACGACTCACCTTGGCACCTGCTGCCGTCATTGCCTGCGCCAATTGCTCGGCGGTCATGCCTTTATCGCGGCGCAGCTGTACCAGTCGTTCGGCTTGCGTGCTTTGAGAAGTTTGGGAAAATTCGCTATCAGCCATTGTTGTTTAAGCCTTTTATTAAAGATAATCTATTCCTAATGCAAGATATTATTGCATACACTTTATTAATGCAAGTCTAAAGATAAAAACTTTATAGAATTATTTAAGATAGAGATAATTTGCAAGAATAACTTGCATAATGTGCTTGTTTTGAGGGTGTTATTAATTATTAAATAATAAAAGATAATTTTTACTAAATTATTTAGCAACAAAAAAGCAAGTCAGAGGCGCGTTTAATAAAATTACAACTTTACTGATTTAGGCGGCAGCGTAATTTGCTATATTTTACTTCTCTATCTCTAATGTTGTTTCTTTAAACCTGAAACTTTAAACTGCTAGATTGAGGACTTTTATAGTCACTACCTTGAATAGTCAGACAATCAGCAGCAGATAAAGCCTAGCGTTTTTATAAAAACGTACGATAAATTGATCACTAACTGACACATCGCAAATGAGATAACCAATCATTTAATAAGGATAAAAGATGCAAGACAATCAATTAAGCAAAGAAGAAATCAGCCAATTGACCGACGCAGATTGGAAAGCGCGTTTAAGTGCCGACGAGTATCACGTCATGCGCGAGAAGGGCACAGAGCGCCCATTTACTGGCGTTTATAACGACGTCAATGATAAAGGTATCTACCGCTGTAAAGGCTGCGGTGCCAGCTTGTTTGAGTCGGACAATAAGTTTGACGCCGGTTGCGGCTGGCCAAGCTTCGATCAGAGTATCGATAATAGCGCTATCGATGAGCACGAAGACAATTCACTTGGCATGCGCCGTACCGAAGTGACGTGTAGCAATTGCGGCGCGCATTTGGGACACGTATTCCCTGATGGCCCACGTGAGACCACTGGTATGCGCTACTGTATCAACTCAGTGTCTATCGATTTGGATAAAGTTGAATAATAAGTATTAATATAATCAATGTTTTAGCCAAAGTTGGCATGATAAAAGGGAAGTACGCGGTACTTCCTTTTTTCTTATCAGTACGCACGTTAATAGTAAAAATAATAGGTGGTGTTCTAAAAAGTATGCTAGCGATAGAAGTCAATAAGAAATCTATGCTAAGTTCTCTGATTCTATAGGGCTTTCAAGGCTTCAAAAATTGTTCAAGTTTTAATCAGCATACTTTTTGACACACCACCAAATAATAAAACAATCAATTTAAGGATGAATCATGAGCACTATTTACGATTTTACCGCTGAGCGTATGGATGGCACCTCGCAAGCCTTTGCCGATTATAAAGGCAAAATATTATTAATCGTCAATACCGCCAGTAAATGTGGCTTTACGCCGCAGTTTGAAGGCCTAGAGGCGCTGTATCAACGATATAAAGAGCAAGGATTGGTGGTGATTGGCTTTCCTTGTAATCAGTACGGCGCGCAAGACCCTGGGACTAACGAGGAGATTGGCACGTTTTGCCAAAAAAATTACGGCGTCAGCTTTCCAATGATGGCAAAAATTGATGTCAACGGTAAGGACGCCCATCCGATTTTTGATTGGCTTAAAGACCAAAAAGGCGGGCTGCTGACAGATGGTATCAAATGGAATTTTACTAAGTTTTTAATTGGCACCGATGGACAAGTAATTGACCGTTATGCGCCAACGACGAAGCCTGATGCCTTAAAAGTAGATATCGAACAAGCATTAGCGGCCAAATAAATAATAAGCTAGAGAAATTATTGGTTTTATATAAAATATAAAGCCAATAAAAACATAGGTTTGCATAAATTGCTGCTAAATTAAGAAAAAATACGCAAGAAAAAGGCAAATAGGGTTTGACAGCCATGTGTAAATCTATATAATACACACCCACAGAGCGAGGCTTTAGTTAGTTCTCTTCTGTTGAAAGTTATTTAAAGGGTGACAGCTTTAAATGTTAAAACTTTCAGGAAATCCTATTTAAAGGATTTCCCTTGCGAAGCTAAAATTGCGGTGCAATTCTTTAACGCTTCTCAGGGTGATTAGCTCAGTTGGTAGAGCGTCTGCCTTACACGCAGAATGTCGGCGGTTCGAATCCGTCATCACCCACCACTCATTTAGCGAGTGGGTCTTTTAGAAGACGATATGCTAAAGACGACCTAAGCAGCGGTAGTTCAGTTGGTTAGAATACCGGCCTGTCACGCCGGGGGTCGCGGGTTCGAGTCCCGTCCGCTGCGCCATATTTAAAACGAATTTAGACTGTTAAGTCTAAGCAAGTTTCGCCTCAAACATTAGATTGTTTGAGGTTTTTTTGTGTCTGCTCGTTTTAAATAGTAGCGGCGTGACTTATATTTCTATTGTATGCTGTGCTAACAGATAATTTCTACATGGCTATTGATAATAGGGATAGAAAATAACATGGAATATAACCACATACCTAGAGAGCTGCTAGGCTTTTTTCCAACCCCTCTGGTTGAGCTGAAACGATTGAGTGCAGCCTTGGGCGGTCCCAAAATCTATATGAAAAGAGATGACAATACGGGGCTGGCATTGGGTGGCAATAAAACTCGTAAGCTTGAATTTATCCTCGGTGACGCGCTCGCCAAAGGTGCCGATACCATCATCACTGCGGGCGCGATACAGTCAAACCATTGCCGTCAGACAGCAGCAGCGGCGGCAAGCTTAGGACTGGAGTGTCATTTAGTCTTAGGCGGCGAAGAGCCGGAGCAGGCAAATGGGAATCTCTTGCTAGATAAGCTGTTTGGTTGCCATATCCACTGGGCAGGCAATCATCGCAAAGGCGAGGATATTCCTCGCATCGTTGAGCAATTAACCAACCAAGGTAAAAACGTCTACGTGGTGCCGTACGGTGGTTCAAGCGAGCTTGGGGCGTTAGCCTTTGTAGAGGCGTTTAAAGAGCTAGAATCGCAGCGTCAAAGCATGGGCTTCTCCTTGACCCACATCGTGTTTGCCTCAAGCTCTGGCGGCACGCAAGCGGGCTTAATGCTTGGCAACAAAATCTTTAACTCACCTTATCAAATCGTTGGCATCAATATTGATAAAGGCGAAACCGATAAAGTCGCCTTTGATCAATATACTTTGG
Organism: Psychrobacter faecalis; assembly: GCF_016107575.1. Taxonomy (GTDB): domain Bacteria; phylum Pseudomonadota; class Gammaproteobacteria; order Pseudomonadales; family Moraxellaceae; genus Psychrobacter; species Psychrobacter faecalis. The sequence continues at coordinate 32,158 of NZ_JABAST010000002.1, forward strand.
CGCTTGCTAATAATACGGCAAAATTAATCAATACAGATTATGAATTTACCGCGTCAGACTTGATTCTTAACTCTGATTATGTTGGTGAAGGCTATGGCGTAGTGGGCGCATTAGAAAATGAGGCGATCGCTTTGACGGCGCAAACAGAAGGGATATTGGTCGACCCTGTTTATACTGGTCGCGCGATGGGCGGGCTTACCGATATGATTCGTACGGGGAAGATTAAGAAAACTGATAGTGTGTTGTTTTGGCATACTGGCGGTGCGCCGGCTTTATTTGCTTATGGCAACGATTTGGATTTGGCGAAAAAAAGCAGTAAGCAAGAAGTTTGATTCCTTACAACAAGAAATTTGACTTGTTATTGGTTGATAAAACAAGTGCTTACGGGCGCTGATTAAGCCGACTGACAGCAGCAATCAGCGCCACCATAATAATACCCATAATAATAAGAATCCCCGACATCAGGTGCGCTGCTTCATAATTTAGCGCCTCTACTTGCTCATATATCGCAATAGAGACAACCTTGGTCTCACCTGAAATGCTGCCACCTATCATCAGTACCACGCCAAATTCGCCAATGGTATGCGCAAAACTGATTAAGCCGCCTAGAATGATGCCAATGCGCGCTTGCGGTAGGACAATTTTTATAAAACGTCTAAGACGGCTAGGCTCTAATAAGCTTGCCACTTCCATGACGCTTTGGGGAATACGCAAAAACTGAGCATAGACGGGCTGAATATAAAAGGGTAAGGAGTAGATGATAGAGCCAATTACCAGCCCTTCAAAGGTAAAAACCAAAGGGCTGATATTATGCTCGATAAGCCATTGACCAATACCGACGCTCGGGCTTAGCAATAATAATAAATAAAAACCAATGACGGTAGGCGGTAAAACAAGCGGCATCGCAATAATACCCATCAATAGAATCTTTATACGCCCAGCGACATTTCCGCGGCTAGGCTTGGCAAGCCAATAGGCGAGTGGCGTTGCAAATAACAATAAGCAAAGGGTGGTAATGCTGGCAAGCTTGATGCTTACCCATACCGGCAGCAGCATGTCTGAGATAAGAAACTGGGACATCATAGCGTGATTATCTATCTACCTTTTATCCAGTGCGCCGCTGATAGGACATTATTTATGCTGCTACTTTATTTATAGATCGCTTGCCTTGATAACGTGTCACTTATGTCACATTTCACTTATTTCACGCAGGCAAGCTTATCAAAGGGCTAAAGTATTCACTTGAGCAAACCTAAGCCGTACTTATTCTCTCGATAGATTGCTACAAACAAGCTACTTAACAGCCAAATAACCTGCTTTAGCAAAATAAGCCTGTCCAGCAGGCGAGCGCAGGTAATCAGTAAAATCTGCTGCGCTAGCACCATCGGTAATGACGATACCGTCCTGCAGGATAGCAGGATAAGAGTCGGCTGGTAAAATATAAAATTGCTCGGGCGTCGCTTTGATGGCGGTCACTTGCGACTGGGCGACAAAGCCATAATCGACATTACCTGTGTGGGCATATTGAAAAGCTTGGCCAATATTTTCCGCCTGAATGATGCGCTTTTGTGCCGTTAGAGAGTCGTAAAGGTTTTGTGCTTGTAAATAAGCCTTGGCAGATTCGCCGTAAGGCGCAAGCTCAGGGTTGGCAATAGTAATTTTCGTCTTGTCATCACGCTTTAATAGCTCCGTCAGTGTACTCTGATTCAAACTATCAACCGGCTTGGTCGCGCTATAAATGGAGAGTTGACCTTGAGTATAGGTAAACGGCGTATGGCTGCTGTCACCTTTAAACATCTCATCGACCAGTTTAGCGGGGAACTCTTGGTTGGCGGCTAAAAAAATATCGTAAGGTGCGCCGGCAGTGATTTGCGAATATAGTTTACCTGAAGAAGCAAAGGTAACTTCGATCTCTTGATTCGGCAGGTTCTTATCTTTTTTATAGCCTTCGATGATTTCAGGCAATACGTCTGATAAATTGGCGGCGGCAGCAATACGAATGGCTTCACTAGGTTGAGTGGTCTGTGGTGCGTTTTCTGCAACGGTCGCCGTTTCATTAGGGCTGTTTTCTTGGCTACAAGCGCCTAACGTCAAAGCCAAGCACGCGGATGCGCCCAATATTGCTATCGATTTAGACCGTTTTAAATAAGACAAATTGGTAATGGGTTGATGCTGAGCATTTGATGATTTTGATAGCATAACCTAAATCCTCTACTTTAAAAAAGGAACAATAGTCAGTAAGAGTTAATAATTTTGCAGTATATATCAGTTATTTATAGTTATTGGCTTAATTGTTTTCTAAACGATATGCATATCACGACTACATATTTTTCATCAATGTTATTGAGTGAGTCGTCATTAATTAACCGTTAATTAGCCATTATTACTCAGCCATTTTGAAGAATCATCTTGGTAATATTCTTGTTTCCACACCGGAATATCGGCTTTAATCGTATCTAATATCCAGCGGCAAGCGTCAAAAGCAGGATAGCGATGGGCAGAAACCACACCAACCCAAACTGCCACATCGCCAATCTCTAACGCGCCAATGCGATGGATAGCAATGGCATCGAGAATCTCAAAACGCTTTTTGGCTTCTTCAATGATGGCTCGGCCTTGATTGATGGCCAAATCTTCATAGCCATAGTAGGTTAGACGATTAACACTCGTGGCATTATTATGATTGCGTACGCGGCCTTCAAAGCAGACAAAGGCGCCGCAGCTGTCATTATCGAGCGTCTTTTTAAGGCGACTTTCGTCAATATCGGTATCTAACAGCGCAAAACCATCACGTTCAGCGATGAGGTACGCTTCATCGATGCTACGTTTGATACTCATAGATTGCCCATGTACGTTGTCTGTCATTTTTTCTGCCTATTATTTAACAATATTGTATAACGAGATTTTTAACTTTAAGCATCGCGTAAAGTTACGGCGCTCATAAAAAGTGAATTCATAAAAAAGGATAAATAAGTAGGTTAATAAAAAGCTATGTTAAATTAACCACCAGCCACTGGCGTGATAAAAACCACGCTATCGCCGTCATAAATCTCATCCGTCCACTTAGCAAAATAGTCATTTACCGCCACCCGTAGCTCCGACTGCGGACGACTGAAGCGATGTTTTTGGCGCAGCTGCTCATATAGCTCAGTTAATGAAGTCGACTGTGGCACCGTGATTTTTTCTTCGTGACAATTGGCTTCATCGGCTAAGCTGGCAAAATATAAGACGCTAATATTCATCATAGTTTCTAATTTAGAGTCTGTATTGCTTTCTACTAAGGTGCTCATAGCAATCTCCCTTATTGATAAACTGGTTATTCACTGTCTAACGTTAGGCTTTTCAGAACTTTACTTTTTCAAATCACTCTTACTTATGCTGATAATCGGATTTACCGCCGGTTTTTTTCATAAGATGAATATTATCAATCACAATGTCATGCGAGATGGCTTTAGTCATATCATAAATGGTTAAGCAGGCGACACTAACGGCGGTTAATGCTTCCATTTCTACCCCAGTTTTGTGGGTGACTTTCACGGTGGCGGTCACAGTAATGCTATGGTTGGCATCATCGTATGCAAAGCTTAGACCAATTTTATCCAAGGGCAAGGGGTGACAAAGTGGAATGAGGTCATGGGTACGTTTGGCTGCCATGATACCAGCAATATGAGCGGTTTGAGTGATGCTGCCTTTTTTGGTCATGCCATCCGCGGCTTTAATTTGCGTATAGATATCTGCAGGAAAAACCACTTGTCCGCTTGCATGTGCTTCTCTGGTACTGGCCGTTTTACCACTCACATCAACCATGGTGATATCACCGTCGCTATCTAAATGCGATAAGCCAGATTGGTTACTTGGTTGCTTAGTTGCTTGTTTGGTCGCTTGGTTGTTGTCTTTTTGACTATCGCTATTCATTTTTTATGTCTCTTAAATGGCTCGTTTTTCTTAAATACAGTGCTTATTAAATGGCTCATTTTTCTTAAAGTTACTTTCTTTAACCAAACCTTTAACTAAACCTTTTTATAAGTTATTTAAGGCTAAACAAGCACTTGCAAAATCTTTAGGCGTATTAAAATTGGTTAACGCTTGCCATACTTGGGTAAAGGGTACAGGCTGCACAATCGGCTTAATAAGCTTCATTACTTGCCGCTGTCCGTCATCAATATACTGCTTTAACTCAGACTCAATACTTAAACGATATAAACCTAATAATGGATATAAATGGCTGTCATCGGTTAGGCAAATGACAGATTTATCATCAGCCTGCGTGATATAAGGTTGCAGTTTTTGCCATAAATCGCTGATAGGAATCAAGCTATCACAGCTAATGACCAGCAGCCAAGATTGTTGCCAGTTTGCGTCTCTCGTTAATGAATTTGAACTTGCCAAACGTTTTAATGATTGTAGCGCTGCTTCAATCGCCACCAACGCGCCGCCGGTTTCAATCGGTTTATTATGCCTAATAGAAAACTCATTGCTAGAGATGTTGTTAACCGAAATATTATCAACCGAAAGATAGTCCTCAATATAAAAAACTGACGACTGCGCTTCTTTTTTAGGCAAATCTGCATTGACGCTAAAACCACGTCCATTATCGGCAATCATAATAGGTAGATCGCTCATCATCGCAGCGCTTAATTTAAGCGCTTGTCTGACATGATAATCAAGCAAACGCTCACCCGTTGGTAAGATAAGCTCAGCTTTTGGCGAACCCATACGTTTGGAGGCGCCGCCTGCTAAAATAACGATACCGGCTAAGCGGCTGAGTTCATCTGCTTGGGCTGAGCTGTCTGCAACTTCTAGCATGAACTAATCGTGACCTGGGTTGGTGCGCATAAAGTGTGGCACAAAGTTACAAGGGCGTGTGCGACTATCGAGCTGCTCTTGTAAGATACCTTCCCACGCAGTGCGGCAAGCACCTGATGAACCGGGCAGGCAGAAGATGCCCGTACCGTTTGCCATACCAGCCACGGCGCGAGATTGGATGGTAGACATGCCGATATCGTCTTTTGAGATTAAGCGGAACATCTCGCCAAAGCCATCAACCGATTTATCAAACAAGACGCCAACCGCTTCTGGCATACTGTCGCGGATATAAAAACCAGTACCGCCCGTGGTGATAATAGCGTGCACATCTGGGTCGGCAATCCAGTTACTAATGACGGCTCTGATTTTATAAATATCATCAATAATCAGCTGACGGTCGGCAAGTTGATGCCCTGCTGCGGTCAGTTGGTCGACCAAATATTGCCCTGAAGTATCTTCTGCAAGAGTACGACTGTCAGAAACCGTTAGGATGGCGATATTAAGCGGGGTAAAGGGTGCTTGCAGCTTACTCATGAATGTTCCTTAATAAATACGCTTGTGGTAAAAAATGAAAAATTTGATTATTAGTATATTTTTGATTCTAACCGCCAATCATCGACAAATTATTCATCATGCCGCTGTTTGATTCATGAAGATGATGATGCTCAGGTTTAATTGGCATAAAGCTGTGCAGGATATTCACAAGCCCTGCGACATCATCTTGTTCTAGATGCTGACGAATATCGTAATTACCTTGGTCGAATAGACACAGATGCACCTTGCCTTGACTGCTGACCCGCAGACGATTGCAGCTGTCACAGAAATGGGCAGCATAAGGGGCTATCATGCCGATACGGCCTTTATAATCTGGATGGCTATATTCTATCGCTGGACCGTCATTGCTGCCACGCACATGGGTTTGCCAGCCGTGCTTGATTAGATAATTGGTGATGATGTCAGACTGTGCGTGCTGGGCAAAAAACAAATCGCTGTTGTCACTAGTCTGCATAAATTCAATAAAGCGGTAAGTAACAGCTCTATCTTTGACATAGTCGATCGCATTCATCAGATTTTCAAAGGCGGTTTCTGCCATTAAAATACTGTTAATCTTTAGCTTAATATCTGTGGTCGCAAGCAGAGTATCCATATCAGCCAACAGCTGCGGCAACATATCAAAGCCAGTCATTTTATGGAAGGTTGCGGCATCAAAGCTGTCCATACTGATATTGATTTGATTCAGTCCAGCCGCTTGCCAAGCAGCCAAATGCTTGCCAAGCTTATAGCCATTGCTGGTCATAGCAACCGTTTCAATACCTTCGGTGTTTTTGATGGTTTTAATAATGTCTACCACGTCACGGCGTATAGAGGGCTCACCGCCGGTAATCCTAACTTTTTTGGTGCCAACTTGGGCAAAGCCGCGGATTAGGGTAGCAATTTCCGTGACGCTGAGTTCGTTTTGTGGGGGTTTACCTTGATAGCCATCTGGCAGGCAATATTCACAGCGAAAATTACAGAAATCAGTAATCGATAAACGCAAATAGGTAAGACGTCGTGCGAAACCATCGGTTAATGGTTGAGAGAGCGTGACCGGAGAATACTTTGACGAGAGAGCCGTTGTCGACGACAAGTCACCGTCAAAAATAGCAGGTGCAGCGGCAGGCGAGTACAATTGCACATTGCCTGCGTTGGGGGCAAGATGGTTCATAGATGATTACCATTAATATTAAGTATAGTGTGTACTTTTAGGCGTTGCCTCAGGTTGTGAGTGGGAAATTCCATTTATAGTTAATTATGACAGCTTGCGCGCAAATAACCATTCACCGTAAGTAAGCTAAAAACTACCACCAAAGTAGTAGATAGCATTTGATAGCAAAGCCTCAGTTTCTCACGATTAATGGCATAAAGAGTTATTAACTATGTAACCATTAATCCGCTATGTAAGGATTAATAGTGCAGTCCTTATTAATAACACAGCGTTTAGCTATATAACCAAGGAAAAGGCTGAACCAATACTTGCTCGCCAGCGGCTACATTGCCAGAATCTTGCGCCAAGACAATAAAGCAATTGGCGTGGCTCAGCTGTTTGATACGGTGCGATTGCTGCTTGCTAAAGCTTTCTACTTCAAACTCACCAGCTGCATTCTGCGACATAATGCCCCTTTGAAAGTCCATCCGTCCGGCTGATTTTTTGATATCGTTTTTAAGGGTAGCGGTCAGGCTAAGCTGCATGGGTCGCTCTTGTGGTGCAGCGCCTGCCATTTGCCACAAAGCGGGAATGACAAATTGTAAGCTGCCAACGACAGTTGATAGGGGATTGCCGGGTAAACCAAAGTATAGTACCGGCTTGGCAAGATTTTGCGTCAGCTCGCCAAAGACAAACGGTTTGCCGGGTTTCATGGCGACTTTATAATGATTAATCTGCCCCAGCTGCTCAATGACGGTGGTTAAAAAGTCATAGTCACCAACCGATACGCCAGCGGTAGAGATAAGGACGTCGCACTCTTGCATCGCTTGGGTTACGGCAGCGGTCGTTTTATCTAAATCATCAGCAATGATGCCATAATCGCGGACAGTGACGGGTAAGCTTGAGAGTAAGGTTTTTAGCGTCGGGGTGTTGGAATTATAGATTTGCGCTAGGCTGGTCAGCTCATTGCCAATCGCCACCAATTCATCGCCCGTCGCGAGTACACCAACGATTAAAGGCTGATAAACATCGACTTTATCAAAACCCAAATTCGCTAATAGGCTGATATCAGTAGGATTTAAGCGTTTACCTTTTTGTAATACCACATCCTTAGCTTCAATCTCTTCGCCTTGCTTACGGATATTGTCATTAGCCTTAGCAGTTTTGCTAAGCGTCATATCATAAGGCTTTGATTTATCAATACGGTCTTTTATAGCGGCAAAATTGGTGTTTTCTTGCATGACGACCGTATCGCAGCTGTCAGGAACGACGGCACCCGTAAAGATGCGCACCCCTTGTCCTGCGACAATGTCACCACGATAAGGACTGCCCGCTTGCGACTCACCGACGATCGCAATCGTGCTTTCGGCGTCAAGCGTACTGCCTTGTGCCAACGCATAACCATCCATCGCCGACAGATTTTGTCTAGGGACAGCAAACGGCGAGACGATATCTTTTGCCAAGATATGATTGCGACTGTCTAATAAATCGTAGCTTACGACGTCTCTTTTGCTGAGCGGAAAATCGTCATTATTATACGTTTCTATACGCTGCGTTATTTTTGCGGTAAGCCCTGCGACAGTAATCATAAATCCCTACTTATTTTATTTATATATATTGAACTGGTATTGAACTGAGATAGCTATTTAGCTTATACAACGGCTAAAGTCATCTAGCTATCGAGATGGTATAACCTAACAAGATACGTTATACCATACGAGCTATTTTATATCATCACTACCTATCATAATGCGGCTTTATCATATGAAAATTAATTGAATGAAAATAGATTGTTTAGCCGCGGAATATGTTTTCTTGTTCAAGCGACATCTCGATACCTTCGATATCGGCATCATTTGCTAAGGTAAATAAGTAATCGCACAAGGATTGGTGAAACGCTTGTTGGCTAAGCTTATTATGAATCGCAGGGCTGACTTGCTCATAAGTCATCTGAATGCCAGGCTCTTTGGTTAGCACGTCGACAACATGAAAACCGTAACGGCTCTCGATAGGGCTTGGCGCCAGTCCTGCATCCATTTTAAATAACGCGCCTTCAAATTCTGGTACAGTCTGACCTTTATTAATAATGCCAAGCTCGCCGCTTTGCTCTTTCGATGGGCAAGCGGAATGCTGGCGCGCCAGTTGGATAAACTCGGCATCGGGGTTGGCATTATTTTTGATTTGTTCGATAAATTCGTAGGCGGTTTTTTTAAGTTTTAATCGCTCATCGCCGTCTTCTGGCGGACATGCCAACAAAATATGACGGACATTCATAATAGGGTCGGTCTTAAAGTCAGTGATATTCTGCTTATAATAGCGCTCGCAGGTTGCCATATCGGGCATCGTTGCTTGCACGTTTTTTTCTATTAAGTCAGAGATGGCTTTTTCTTCATCGTCAAGCCATGCTGTCTCGCCAAGGCTTGGCTCATCTAAAACGGCAAGGCGCAAGAGTTCACGCACCACCAAGGCTTGCGTCGCTAGAAACACCGCATCTTCTTTATTGGGGGCAGGGTGGTATTGCAGCTCTTGGGCAATCGCGGTTCTATCTATCATCACACCATTGACGGTCACCGATGGCAGTTCATCACGGCTAGAGGCAATCAGATTTTTATGGTTGCTGCGTTCTTCTGCCATGGCTTTTTCGATAAACTCTTGGTCAGAATGCGGTTTTTGCAAATCATTTAAGGTTGGCATAACCCGCAAGATATCATCACCGCGACCCGTCGGAGCATGGCTATGGCTATGACTATGATGGTCATGGTCGTGATTGCCATGACCATGATGATTGTCACTATGCCCATGAGTGTGTTGATGGTTTGCATGGTCGGCTGGATTATAAGTACTGACAGTCATGGCGTTACTCCACTAAGGGTTTTGGTAATAGAAATTCTAAAATACGAAATCACGTTACTGTGAAAAATATGGCTAATAAAAATTCGCTTTAAAACAAGCTTTATGAAAACTATAAGGCTTAAGACTATTTGTAAAAGTCTAAACAAAAAAATAGAGCCACCTTTAAATATTTACTCACTAATGAAGCGTTTAAAGGTGACTCTATGGCAATTGCATTTGCATACTGACTTTATATTTCTTTAACAAAGTATCGAGCGTATTTTTCGCACCCTCAATACTTTATTAAATGGATAGTTTAAGCCAGCTCTAGGCTCATTTTAGGGCCAAACGGCTCATAATGAACGCTATCAACGCCATGGTCTAAGGCCATTAGACCATCGATAATGCTTTCCATAAACATCATAGAACCACAGACATAAATATCAGCAGGCTTCGGTAAATTAGCAAGCCATGCTTCATCTAAAATTTGCCCAGATTCAAAGTAAAAAATGTGCTTTTCTACGTTGTCGGCGGCGGCAAGTAATTCGTTAACTTTACTATCAAAGGCATGATGCTCTTTATTCTGACAAGCATAAACCCAAACGATAGGACGTTTTGGATTGGCGGTGACTTGCGCCTCTAACATCGACAAAATCGGGGTGACGCCAACGCCTGCGCTCACCAGTACCAATGGAATATCATTTTGCTGAATTAAGTCTTGGTTGAGCTCAAAATCACCCGCTGGGGCAGATAATAAAATCGTATCGCCAACGTCTAAATGATCATGTAAGTGGTTTGATACCAAGCCATAATGCTCATTACGGTTGTCGCGTCTAACGGCAAATTGGATGCCTTTATCGCTTGTGGCTGAGTATAAAGAATAATGGCGTAGAGCAAGATGATCGCTGTCTTCTGGGTCGGCTTTGACCGTGATGTATTGACCGGCGCTCAGGCTTAATTTGCTTAAATCGATATCGTCGTTTGCGGGAACGACGGTAAAGGCGGCGATATCTGTCGCGGCTTCTACTTTTTCAGTGATTTTAAACGGTGCAAAGCCTTCCCACATTTCTTGCTCATACATGGTTTTTTCTAGCTGAATAAAGACATCAGCAATTTCATCATAGGCTTCAGTCCACGCATCGATGATGTCATCGTTGGCGGCTTCGCCCAATACTTCTTTGATAGCGCCTATTAAGTGATGACCAACAATCGGGTAGTGCTCTGGCAAAATTTGTAAGGCGCGGTGTTTATGGCTGATTTGCGTGACTTGTGGTAGTAGTACAGCCAATTTATCCAAGTGCTTTGCTGCGGCCAAAACCGTCATAGCCAGTGCAGTCTGCTGGCGACCTAGTTTTTGGTTGGTTTCGTTAAAGATATCTAAGAGTTCAGGATGTTGGTTGAACATGTTTTTATAAAAGACGGTCGTAATTGCTGTGCCATGTTCTTCAAGTACAGGAACAGTTGCTTTTACGATCTCTAGTGTTTTTGGTGACGCCATGGTGGATCCTTTAGTGATTTACACAGTGATAAGTTTAGAAGCGTTAGCTCAGTGTATGAGCGTAATAACCTTCATTAAACTGCTTTAGAAAACGCTGGGATTGAGCGTTTAGCGGTCTAGTAATTAATATTTTACCATAAGATTCATTAAAAATGAATCTTATGGTATCGTAGCTTTATCTAAACTTGAATGCTGTATCACTATTGTGGCTATTCCTATTAGGAACGTTTCTATTGCGAACGTTTCTCTCTCACAATCTGATAACGGCGACCGAAATACCAAATTGGTGCACTGATAATATGGATAAGCCGTGTGAACGGGAATATCGCAATCAGTGTAATACCGAGTGCCATATGCAGCTGATAAATCAAGTCGGTTTGCTCGATACGCGCCGCTGCCTGCCAAGGTCTTAAAATGGTAATATCTTGTGCCCAGCCGGCCAAATTCATCATGGTATAACCATCTAAATGCTTGACTGAAGTAAAGATAGAAATTAGACCAAGATTGAGCTGAATAAATAACAACACCAGTACCAGCTTGTCTGAGAACGTCGAGGTGTGCGAGATACGCTCATCGGTAAAGCGTCGCCATAGCAGCATCACCAGACCAAACCAACAAAATACTCCCGCGATACCACCGACGACCACCGCTAAAATCTGCTTGTTGCCGGCGCTAATAAAGCGGTCGTACAGAAAGTGCGGCGTCAACATCCCAAATAAATGGCCGAGCAAAACCACGATAATACCAACGTGAAAGAGGTTGCTGGCAAGGCGCATGTTTTTGCTTCTGAGCATCTGTGTTGAGCCGGATTTCCATGAATACTGAGATAAGTCAAAACGTACCCAAGTACCAATGATTGCAATGGTCAACGCAATATACGGATAAACACCAAAAAGGAAGATTTGTAGCCAATTGAGGTTGGCGACAGACTGTACGCTCGGATCTGCAATATTCATGTCATCTCTCCTTATTATTGTTTAACCGGTTGGCTGGTTTTAAAATCGACCCAATGTACAGGGGCATCGACCGTATTTGTCGCGGGAGTGGTTCGAACGCCCGCTTTGGCCGCAAGATTCTGGGTACTCGTTTGCGACGGGCAGCGATCTTCTTGCTGTGCATCCAAAAACGTCACCACTTCCTCTTCCCATTCTTTATCTAGCGCTTCAAAGGTGTCGTCGCGCTGTTCTTTGCTGATTTGCTCTTGGTACTCTTCAACGATAGCAAGTGGCTTACCAGCGATTTGCAATAGTGCATTAAAGCAGCCTTGATAAATACTGCCGCGATCCTCTAATCGAGCAGCAAGCAGGGCGATAATATGGCTAACATCGGCAATATCCATACGAATCTGAATATCGTCATTAATCACCGACGCTTGATAGGCTAAAAACTCAAGGTATAAAGGCAGATAGTCGGGTAATTCTTTAACACTAATCTCAAAACCAGCTGCTTCATATTGACCCATCAAATCGACCATCGCTTGACCGCGATCACGCGATTCGCCGTGTACGTGCTCGAACAACCACAGCGATAGCGAACGACCGCGCTCAAACAGACCGTCATAACGCGCTTGTGCTTCAAGGCAACCGGTATCGATTAAATCTTCGATTAAGTCGGTGATTTGGGTGCGTACTTCTGGGCTAATTAGCGTCGAGCGCGCGACAATTTCGGTACAATCGGCGAGGGTATCACCACTAAATAGCTCATTGTTTGGATAATCTATCAGTAAGCTTAATACCTTGAGAATCATCAAATCCGAAGCACCGATAGTCGGGGGTGTCATAGGTTCATGCACGGAATGACTGTTAGGAAATTGAGTAGTTTGCATCTTATGACTCCCATTTTTGGACGGTATCGATGAAATCACGGCGATTGGCTTTACGTTGTCCAAACATGCTGTTGTCAGAATGTCCTGAACAGCCTTCGCCAAAGGTGAAGCCGCAACCGTTACGCTCAGCAAAAGCGTCACTTAAAGCTTCTTCGCGGTGCGCGGTTGGGATGACAAAACGGTCTTCGTAATTGGCGATCGCCAAGTAGCGATACATCTCTTCTACTTGCAGTTTGGTCAGACCAACATCGTCCAAGATACTTTGCACTTCTTGTTTTTCTACCAATTGCATACGCTTATAACTGCGCATGGCAAGTAGACGTTTTAGCGCCAAACGTACTGGCTCTTCATCGCCTGCGGTTAGCATATTGGCAAGATAGCGCAGCGGAATACGTAAGCTGTCAACATCCGGAATCAGACCATCCATACCAACTTTACCGGCTTCGGCGGCGTTCTGAATCGGTGATAATGGCGGTACATACCAAACCATCGGTAGCGTACGGTATTCAGGATGCAATGGCAGCGCAAGTTTCCAATCCATCGCCAGTTTATAAACCGGCGAGCGCTGAGCTGAATCTATCACCGATTGTGGTACGCCATCTTTTAGTGCTTGGGCGATGACCGCAGGATCATTAGGATCTAAGAAGACATCCAACTGTGCTTGATAAAGGTCTTGCTCATTCGGGGTGCTAGCGGCTTCGGCAATTTTGTCGGCATCATAAAGTAGGACGCCTAAGTAGCGGATACGGCCAACACAGGTTTCAGAACAAACCGTTGGCAGACCAGCTTCAATACGCGGATAACAAAAGATACATTTCTCAGACTTGCCCGATTTCCAGTTGTAGTAAATCTTTTTGTACGGGCAGCCTGAGATACACATACGCCAGCCGCGGCATTTTTCTTGGTCAATCAAGACAATGCCATCTTCTTCACGCTTATAAATTGCGCCGCTCGGGCATGACGCCACGCAGGTTGGGTTCAAACAATGCTCGCACAAACGCGGCAAATACATCATAAAAGTGTTTTCGTACTGGCCATAAATATCGGCTTGGATATTGTCAAAGTTTTTGTCTTTACGGCGTTTTTCAAACTCTGAACCTAAGATTTCTTCCCAGTTCGGACCCCACTCAATCTTTTGCATACGCTTGCCAGTAATGGCTGAGCGCGGGCGGGCGATAGGCGAGTAGTTACCGAGCGGGGCAGTATGCAAGTGCTGATAGTCAAAATCAAAGGGTTCGTAATAATCATCAATCTCTGGCAAATCAGGGTTGGCAAAAATATTCGCCAAGACGCGGAACTTGCCACCAATACGCGGGTTTATCGTGCCGTTGGCATTACGTATCCAGCCGCCATTCCATTTATTTTGATTTTCCCATTCCTTGGGATAGCCAATGCCAGGCTTTGATTCAACGTTGTTGAACCACGCGTATTCCATGCCTTCACGGCTGGTCCAAACGTTTTTACAGGTGACCGAGCAGGTGTGACAACCGATACATTTATCGAGGTTAAGCACCATGCCGACTTGTGAACGAATTTTCATGGGGTGTGCTCCAAGCTTTTGTATAAAAGCAATTAATATAAGTACTTATCAGTAGCAATGTATAAACGTGCTATTAACCATCAAGGGTGGTTGGCAACGGACGTGGTAATGAGTCATCTGGTTTTTCTTCCAACCAATCGATTTTCGACATTTTGCGAATCACCACGAACTCATCACGGTTACAACCGACAGTGCCATAGTAGTTAAAACCGTAAGACTGCTGCGCATAGCTGCCAATCATGTGCGTCGGTTTTAAAATAGTACGGGTCACTGAGTTGTGAATACCACCGCGAATACCGGTTTGCTGCGAGCCCGGTACGTTGACCAATTTTTCTTGGGCGTGGTACATCATGGTCATGCCTTCTTTGACGCGCTGACTAACGATGGCACGCGCGGTAATGGCACCGTTGGCGTTAAAGACTTCAATCCAGTCGTTATCGACGATACCGGCTTTTGCAGCATCGACTTCTGATAACCACACACAAGGACCGCCGCGGCTCAATGTCAGCATGAGCAAGTTTTCAGAGTAAGTACTATGAATACCCCATTTTTGGTGCGGTGTTAAAAAGTTCAGCACGATCTCTTTATTACCATTGGGCTTGGTATTTTGGATAATCTCCGTCGTCTTGGTGTCGATAGGCGGACGATACTGCTGCATTTGCTCACCAAACGCCTGCATCCAAGGGTGATCTTGATAAAATTGCTGACGACCGGTAATCGTACGCCAAGGAATCAGCTCATGGACGTTGGTATAACCGGCGTTATAGCTCACTTCATCAGATTCAATACCTGACCACGTCGGGCTTGAGATGATTTTGCGTGGCTGCGCAACGATATCTTTAAAGCGAATCTTTTCATGCTCACTGGATTTCGCCAAATGCGTATGGTCGCGACCGGTAAATTCAGACAATGCTGCCCAGCCTTTAACGGCGACGTGACCATTGGTTTCAGGAGCCAGCATCAAAATCATCTCAGACGCATTCACCGCGGTATTTAGACGAGGACGACCTTCAGAGATACCCGGCTCAGTAACACGGTGGTTTAAATCCCCCAGTTGTTTGACCTCGGTTTTCATGTCCCAATTCAAACCTTTTGAGCCATTGCCCAGTTTTTCTAAAGCCGGACCCATAGAGGTGAATTTCTTATAGGTATTGGGATAGTCACGCTCAACGATTTTAATCATCGGGCAGTTTTTACCAGGAACTGGTTTTTCGCCAGCGGTTTTCCAGTCGGTGCCACCAAATGGCTGCGCAAGCTCGCCTGGGCTATCATGCTGCATAGGCAGAGTAACCACGTCGGTTTCCACGCCCAAATGACCTTTTGATATCTCAGAGAAGCTCTTAGCAATGCCTTTATAAATCTCCCAATCCGTTTTAGATTCCCAAGCAGGGTCGGTGGCGGCGGTTAATGGGTGAATAAACGGGTGCATGTCTGAGGTATTCATGTCGTCTTTTTCATACCAAGTTGCGGTCGGCAGGACGATATCAGAGTACAAACAGGTCGAGGACATACGGAAATCAAGTGTTACGACCAAATCAAGCTTGCCAGTAGGGCCTTTTTCTACCCAATCGACTTCTTTTGGCTGCAAATGACCCGTCGGGTTTTCTTCGTTAAGCAGACCGTTTCTGGTGCCCAAGAAGTAATGAAGCATATATTCATGACCCTTACCTGATGAACCCAAGAGGTTTGAGCGCCAAATAAACATATTGCGCGGGAAGTTCACAGGGTTGTCTGGAGACTCACAAGCAAAGCGTAAGCTGCCGTCTTCTAATGAGTCGACCACATACTCTTCCACGTCTTTACCGCTGGCTTTTGCGGCGGCGGCTATGGTCAATGGATTACGGTTGAGCTGCGGCGCTGATGGTAACCAACCTGCGCGCTCTGCTTGGATGTTGTAATCAAGCATGTGCTCTGGGAAGAATTTTTTATTGGCATTTGGCGAGAGAATCTCATGAGCTGAGATGGTTTCATGACGCCACTGTGAGCTGTGCTCATAAAAGAAGCTGGTACCGGCCATTTGGCGCGGTGGACGATGCCAATCAAGGGCAAAGGCAAGGGGTAACCAACCAGTTTGTGGGCGCAGTTTTTCTTGACCAACATAGTGCGCCCAGCCGCCGCCAGATTTGCCGATACAGCCGCACAGCATGAGCATATTAATCACGCCGCGATAGTTCATATCGAGGTGATACCAGTGGTTCATACCCGCACCGATGATAATCATCGATTTACCATGGGTTTTATGAGCGTTTTCAGCAAACTCGCGAGCCACTTGAATCACGCGCTCACGGCTAAGGCCGGTAATCACTTCTTGCCAAGCTGGCGTGCCCGGTACGCTTGCATCGTTATAATCATCGGTGACGTGCTCGCCGCCGACGCCATTGTCAACACCAAGGTTGGCCACGGTTAAATCAAATACTGTCGCAACGATGGCGGTGCTGCCATCGGCAAGGGTAATGGTTTTGCAAGGGACGGTTTTTTGCTGGATAGGCTCGCCTGGTACCGAGGTAAAATGCGGATGATCCACATGACCGAAGTAGTCAAAGCCCACGACACAAGTCTCAGCGCTGTCTTTTAAGGTTAGCGTCAGATCGATATCTTCACCTGTGGTACCGTTTTTTTGCTCAAGATTCCACTTGCCTTTTTCGCCCCAACGGTAGCCGATTGAGCCCAGCGGAGAGACCAATTCGCCGTCATTATTTAAGGCAATGGTTTTCCATTCAGGATTGTTTTCTTGACCCAAATCATCGACCAAGTCAGAAGCACGCAGGTAGCGACCCGCACGGCGCGCGCCATCTTCACCTTCTAGCATTACAAGCACCGGCAAATCGGTATAACGTTTGGCGTAGTCTAAGAAGTAATCGCTTGGCTGTTTGAGATAAAACTCTTTGATAATGACATGACAAAACGCCTGCGCCACTGCCGCATCGGTACCTTGTTTAGGATTGAGCCATAAGTCGGTGAGCTTAGAGATTTCTGCATAGTCAGGGGTGATAGAGACGGTTTTCGTGCCTTTATAACGTACTTCGGTAAAGAAATGCGCATCTGGCGTCCGCGTTTGCGGCACGTTTGAGCCCCAAGCGATGATATAGTCAGAGTTGTACCAATCGGCTGATTCTGGTACGTCGGTTTGCTCGCCCCAGACCATCGGTGATGACGGAGGTAAGTCACAATACCAGTCATAAAATGACAAACAAACACCGCCGATAAGCGATAAATAGCGGCTACCAGAGGCGTAACTGACCATCGACATCGCAGGAATCGGTGAGAAACCAATAATACGGTCCGGCCCAAAGGTTTTGGCTGTATAAACGTTACTGGCAGCGATGATTTCGTTGACCTCTGCCCACGTCGAGCGGATAAAACCACCAAGACCACGCTTAGATTTATACTGTTCAGCTTTGATAGGGTCTTGAACGATACTGCCCCAAGCATCGACAGGGTCAGGATATTGAGCTCTGGCTTCGCGCCATAATTTTAGTAGGGGTTTACGTACCTTTGGATATTTCACACGGTTAGCAGAGTACATATACCAGCTATAGCTTGCGCCGCGAGGGCAGCCGCGTGGTTCGTGGTTTGGTAAGTCGGGGCGGGTTTCAGGATAGTCGGTTTGCTGGGTTTCCCACGTCACCAAGCCGTTTTTCACATAAATTTTCCACGAGCAAGAACCGGTACAGTTGACGCCATGCGTTGAGCGCACGATTTTGTCATACTGCCAACGGCTACGATACACGTTTTCCCAGTCACGAGACTCATCACGCGTCTCGCCATGCCCATCGGAAAATTCGCCCTGTTTACGTTTAAAAAAACGGAATTGGTCGAGTAAATGGCTCATTTCGCTATCCTCTGTTTTATTGCCTATGGTGTATCTAAAGCTGAGTGCCGCATGCTGGTATCGTCGTACTTGATTCGATATTGGTATGCACCTAAGCCGTAAATATTATTTCAATAGCGTCATTTTAAGTAAGCCATAGCACCCTTACTATCCGCTAACATGAGCAGAGCACTACCACCTTAGTAGTAGCTGCTAAAAATAAATGCACTGGAAATTAGAGGCTAAATAGCTGCTCAGTGACGGCGTGTGACGCTGATTGTTAAGCCAATCATGAGCAGTAAAAATTTAAAATAAAAAAAGTGCTACTTACATGGGCAAGTAGCACTTTATAGATTTAGTTTTGCTTGTATAAAAGTCGCTTTAAAGGACTTATAACACAGCCGTTTTAGCAAGGTATCTCAGCATTCGGGCGGCTGTAATACCACCAAGTTAATGCAATACAGAGGACATAAAAGGTGATTAAAGAGATAAAGGTGCCATCGATACCCAGCCCTGAACCGAACATTTTTGGCACAAAGAAAGCGCCATAAGCGGCAACCGCTGAGGTAAAGCCGACCACTGCTGCTGACTCTTTACGTATCTCGACAAATAACTCTTCTGTACCCGCTTTTTCAGGCTCACGGCGGTCATGAAAGGTTCTAAAAATAACCGGAATCATGGTAAAGGTTGAGCCGTTACCGATACCGGTGGTGATAAAGAGCACCATAAAGGAGATAAAGTAGCCGACAAAGCTGCCGTCACTGGTCTCACTAGGTAAGAAGTACATCACCGCTAGTACCGCTAGTACCATCACGATATAGTTCCAAAACGTGACCTTTGCGCCGCTGGTTTTATCAGATATCCAGCCCCCTAATGGGCGAAATAACGCGCCAACCAAAGGCCCTAAAAAGGCAAATTTAAGTGCGTCAATAGCAGGGAAGGAGTTTTTAATCAACATCGGGAAGGCGGCAGAAAAGCCAATAAAAGAGCCAAACGTCGCCATATAAAGGATACACATAATCCAGTTATGTTTGCGTTTAAAGATAACCGATTGGTCTTTGAACGACGCTTTAGCAGTGGCGATATCGTTCATGCCAAACCAAGCCAATGCCGTAAATAGCAAGATAAAGGGTACCCAAATAAAGCCTGCATTTTGTAGATAAAATAATCGACCGCTGTCAGATACTTGTGGATCGCCGCCCAAGCTACCAAAAGCGCCAATTAAGATAATCATCGGTACCACAAACTGCATGACAGAGACGCCTAGATTACCCAAACCAGCGTTTAGGCCAAGCGCTGTACCTTGTTCGGCTTTTGGATAAAAGAACGAAATATTGGACATAGACGACGCAAAGTTACCACCGCCAAAGCCGCACAGTAGGGCGATAATGGCAAATATAATAAACGGTGTATCAGGGTTTTGTACCGCAAAACCCATCCATAACGCGGGTATTAATAAAGATAAGGTGGATATCGCTGTCCAACGACGTCCACCAAAAATAGGTACCATAAAAGAATAAAAAATCCGCAGCGTCGCCCCTGACAGCCCCGGTAATGCAGCCAGCCAAAATAGCTGTCCGCCATCAAAATCAAAGCCAATCTCTGGCAAGCGCACGATGACCGCGCTCCATACCATCCATACTGCAAACGCCAATAGCAAAGATGGAATAGATATCCATAAATTTCGCGTGGCGACTTTTTTGCCGCCGCCTTGCCAAAACTCTTCTACTTCAGGTCGCCAGTCAGTAATGAGCGTACCACCTTTGAAGTTGTATTTATTGCCCATACTCTTCCTCACTTATTGTCTTTATAAAAAATAAGTATTTATAAAAAATGATAACTCACGGTACTTTGTTATCGGGATAATGAGTATTCATACATAGTGGTATACTGATGGCTAAAAGGGGTATAGTAGTAATAGAATTATTACCAAAAGTTTGGTTTTTTAATGATTAATAAGCGCATTTGTTATTTTGAATACGGATGGTTTTGAATGTCGACGGTTTTAAAATGAACGACTCTAATAGTGTTATTTATCCCCTGTTTTCGCTAATTTGCTAGGTGAATGCCATTCATGAGGTCTAAACAACACAGACAGTCTTTATCGCTGCATGCTTGGGGCGCTATTTTGATCATAGCCACCTTAGCGGTGATGTCTACGCTAGGAAGTGGCGCGCTGGCATGGGTAGCAAGGTCGGATGCTGAGGCCATTAATGTGGCAGGTTCGGTGCGTATGGCAACTTACCGACTCAATTTTCAGATAGCCACGGATTTTTCAGATGACCATCCTTTTAGCCCAAGTTTACATGTCGGACAAAACAGCGTAGGCGATAAAACCAATGCGCAGAGCGCCAAACAGGATAAATTAGACTTTGCCAATAAAACGACCGCTGAAAAGATAGATATTCTCAGCCGCGATATGGAAAACCGTCTCGAAGAATTGCAGGTCTATCAGCTGACGAGCGCCAATCGACATGTGCGCATCAATGAGCAGCTTAAAGAGATAAAAGAGCAGTGGTATCAAGATTTAAAGCCAGCATTATTGGCGCAAGATAAGCAAGGGTTTTATAGCGTCTCGTCGCGTTATATCGAAGATGTCAATGACTTCGTCGGTGAGTTGCAATACCGAAACGAGCAGCGCCAGACATGGCAACAAAACTTACAAATCCTCTCATTGCTGCTTATCGCTATTATCGTATTAATCGGCATGCGCCGTTTGCAAAAATCGATACTGCTGCCCATTCAGCAATTGATTAAAGCCAATAACCAATTCAAACGAGGGCAGACTCAGACGCGTGTGTCCATCAAGGGCTACCGAGAATTTGAAGTATTGGGCAGCTCTTTTAATGACATGGCGGGCACGATTGAAACCTATCAGCGCTCGCTTGAGAGTGAAGTACAAATAAAAACCCAGCATTTGGTTAAAGCCAATCAAGTGCTATCGCTGTTTTATGACTTTTCAAAATCGCTGACCACCAGCCAAGTGAGCTTATATCAGCTCGATGACTTGATTGCAGACTTTAGCAAAGCGCTGCCGCATTTAGAATTTACCTTGTGTATTCAAAATAAATATATCACCAATAAAAATGCTATCGTGCTGCACGGCGAAAAAATGAAAGAGCTATGCAAAAAGCTGAGCTGTGAAAGCTGTGGCATTAAAAATGGCGAGCATACCAAGTCTTATCCTATCGTCCATCAGCAAGAAACCTTTGGGGAATTGCGCGTACGACCAAAGTCGACGCTGGTCATGAATCGCTCTTTTGTCACTGATGGCGACGATAATGCTGATAATCATAGCAATATAACGGCAGAACAGCGTATTCAAATGACCGAAGCGGGCAGCATTTTCCCGTTTGTCAGTGCCGAGTTGGATGCACAAAATGACGAGCTCATCGTGGCGCTGACCAATTTAATCAGTACCGCCTTATCACTGCGCAAACAAAGACAGCAAGAGCATCAGCTGATTTTGTTTGAAGAGCGCTCAACCATTGCCCGTGAGCTGCATGATTCCTTGGCGCAGTCGTTATCTTATTTAAAAATCCAAGTCAGCGTCCTTGAGCGACATCTAAAAAATGCGGGTAGCGAGCCAGTACAAGCGCCTGTTTATCAAAACATTGAGCAGATAAAAATAGGTTTGGGTTCCGCTTATCAGCAGCTAAGAGACTTGTTGGTGACGTTCCGCTTGACCATTGATAATGATAACTTTGATGAAGCACTACGTGATGCTGCCAGTGAGTTTGCCTCAAAAGGCAATTTTAATATGACCGTGCACAATCGGATTATGACGCTCAATTTAAGCGCCACTGAACAGATAGATTTGATACAGATTGCCAGAGAAGCACTATCAAACATCAGCCGTCACGCCAAGGCAAAAAATGTAGAGATTCAATTGGCGTACGAGGACGGCGATAAATATATCGTCATGAGTATCATCGACGATGGCGTTGGCATGTCAGGAAGTGTCGATCAAACCCAACACCACGGCCTCATCATTATGAAAGAGCGCGCCCACAACATCGGCGGCGAGCTTATTGTCACAGACAATCAACCGCAGGGTACCATCATCACGGTCAGATTTGCGCCCAACTTCTTTGATGAAAAAAATACCCAAGACGCTTATTTATAATCGAATAAAATTACGCTTTTAGATAATAGATTTATCATTTTCGCTGTTTTTACTTTGCCATTTTTTGTTTTTTTAAGCAGTTTTTTTGAGTAAGAGAGTTTTTGTACCATTTTTTCTAATTTGTGAGTATGTTATGAGCACTAAAGTTTATACCAGCATGTCGCCTGCGCGCCTACTATTGGTCGATGACCATCCGATGTTACGCCGCGGTATCTCTGAATTACTAAGCCTTGAGGACGATGTCGAAGTCGTTGGCGAAGCCAGTAACGGTCAAGAAGCATTGGCATTTTTAGAAAATAACGACGTGGATTTGGTGATACTTGATCATAAAATGCCAGTACTGACCGGTATCGAAACCTTACGAGAAATCAAAGCCAGAAATATCAATACCAAGACCGTGTTATTCACGGTTTCAGATAGCGGCGAGGATGTCCAAGAGGCATTGAAATTGGGCGTCGATGGTTATCTACTAAAAGATATGGAACCTGAGCTGATTATCATTGATATCAGAAAAATCCTGCGCGGCGAGCTGGTCATTAGTCCAAACCTTGCCTCGATACTTGCCCAAACCTTGCGCACACCCAGTATCGAAGATATCGCCAGTAATTTGACCAGCCGAGAGCTGCAAGTGATTCAGATGATTGCTGAAGGGCTGAGTAATAAAATGATTGCCAACAATTTGGATATTGCCGAGTCGACAGTAAAAGTCCATGTCAAACATATTCTCAATAAAACGGGTCTGCGCACGCGTGTAGAAGCGGCGGTGTGGACGGTTAATCATTTATCTAAATAAAGGGAGCTTTAAGCGTGCCTTGCTTATCCATTACTTCCTTGTTCATTAAAAACTTATGGATTTGCGTGTATGATGGTTGTCGTTTATAAAGTTGCCTAGAAGTATAAACGAAACATGTAGAGGATTGAAAGGCACTACAAAACCGAATACCTGCTGTAAGGATTTATGATGACATCTAACTTATTTGACCAAAAAACCGCTCATGCGACTGCTGAGGTCACTATTTGTAAAGACAGTGATTTGCGCGTCCTGACCGATAACTTACGGCAAGCGCATGATGTCATAAAAAATGACGCAGGGGAGTGGGTGTTGTTACGCCATGCAGATGTAGTGGCGGCGGCTTTAGATGATGAGCGTTTTTCTAGTCAGGTGTCGCGTTTTTTGCAAGTACCCAATGGTTTGGACGGCGCAGAGCACGAGCATTTTAGGGCGCTGATTGATGGCTACCTTAGTAAAGAAGCGCTGATGGATTATGTCCCTGTTTTTGACAAGGTTGCAACAGAATTAATGAGTGAGCTACCAAAAGGTAAAATGCTCAATGCAGTCGTTGATATCGGCGCGGTATTTGCGGTCCGCGCCCAATGCGCGTGGCTTGGTTGGCCTACTGAATTAGAACCGAAACTTTTACAGTGGATGCGCGACAATCACAGCGCTACTCGCTCAAAAGACGACGTAAAAATGGCACAAGTCGCGCAAGACTTCGATGATATTATCCGCTCGGTGTTACAGCCGTACCGCAATACTGACGAAGTGACTGGCATGTTTAAAGCGAGCACTGCTGAAACCAACACTGCTGGAAACAATATCGCTAAAAATAATATCGCTAAAAACAGCCTTGATATGAATAGCGTCACCGCTCAATTGTGCCGTGAGCGTATCGATGGGCGTGAGCTGAGCGAAGCCGAACTGGTTTCTATTTTGCGTAATTGGACTGGCGGCGATTTGGGGTCTATCGCTTTGTGTGTCGGCGTTATCATCGCTCATATTGTCAAGCATCCTGAGCAAGTAAACTTCTGGTCGCAGGCTGCTGATAGCGAACTTGAGGCTATCATCGACGAGGTATTACGAATTGACGACCCTTTCGTCTCAAACCGCCGTATCACTACGTGTCCCGTTTCCATTGGCGCGCATAAGCTACCCAAAGGCGCGCGCGTACAGTTAAACTGGACATCAGCCAATCGCGACGAAGCGGTGTTTGGTGATAACAGTTTCGATCCTCAAGAGCATGCCGCTGCTAACGTGGTTTATGGTATTGGCAAGCACGTTTGCCCGGGGCGCCTGCTTGCTACTTGGCAGCTTAGAATTGCTACTCAAGCACTATTAGCCCATTTCACAGATATCACCTTAGCGGCAGGTTTTTCTTTAGAGCGTGAGCAGCCACCATTGGGCGGTTATAGTCATGTGCCTGTGGTGCTAGCTTAAATCGTTTTAGGTTAAATTATTTTAGAAAAAATTACTCTGAGATAAATATCGCCCCCATTAAAAAACCCACTTAACGTTTGCTAAGTAGGTTTTTTTTCGGTAAAAAGCTATTATGAATAATTAGCCTTGTTCTGCGGCAATCTGACGATCGACAGAGGACATTTTATATTCATCACCAAAGGCGTCTTCGGGCTCTGCCAACCAGAAATAACACACAATCCATGCGACAAATGCGCCAACTGCAATGATATAAAAGAACTGATTGGGCTCTACAAAGGTATAAATGAATAAGTAAAATACCGCGCCCACGTTCCCATAAGCGCCTGCCATACCTGATATCTGACCGGTCAGACGACGTTTAATCGAGGGAATGATACCAAAGGTCGCGCCTTCGGCTCCTTGTACAAATACCGAGCACAAAATGGTAAACACCACGGCGATAAATAACGGCCACTCGGCATTAAGCACGCCCATCAGCACAAAACCAATGCCGATACCAAACATATAAACCAACATCACCAAACGGCGATTACCGATTTTGTCAGAGATATAGCCGCCAAGTGGCCGCGCCCATAAGTTAACAAAGGCAAAGGTAGAGGCAATCAAACCAGCCGCCGTTGGATCAAGTTTCCAAGTTGCGGCAAAGAACATCGGCAGCATAGAAACCACCGCCAGTTCTGCACCAAAGTTAGCAAAATAGCTGACGTTTAGCGCCGCTACCGATTTAAAGGGGTATTTATCATCTTCTGGAATACCGGCTTTAATCACAGGTACGTTAACGCTAATGGCTTTATAGATTTGGTAAATGACCATCACTATAATGACGCTATAACAAATAATACCGCCAGTGGCACTTAAAAACCCCATCGCTTGGGTACGATACACCAGCAGCGATAAGACGCCGTATAAAGGAATGATAAATAAGCAATATAACCACAAATCCTTCCACGTCGATACTTCTAACGCGCCCGCTTTGCGAGATTTTTTATGCGTACCAACTTCTGGCCCATCGGTAATCAAAAACCAATAGGCCACGCCGTATAAGGCCATTAACAAACCTGATAGCGCAATTGCCCAGCGCCAGCCATCGTCGCCGCCAAAGAACTGCAAAGCAACGGTTGGAATGGTAATCGCCGCCGCCGCTGAACCAAAGTTGCCCCAGCCAGCATAAAAACCTTCGGCAAAACCGATGTCTTTTGGCTTAAACCATAAAGTGGTCATATGAATACCGACGACGAAACCGGCTCCGACGATCGACATAAATAAGCGCGAGACGAATAGCTGGGTTGCCGAGTTACCAAACGCAAAAAACCACGTCGGTATCGCCATCACGACCATCAGGATAGAAAACACACGCCGCGGACCAAAACGGTCCAATGCCATGCCGACGATAACCCGCCCAGGAATCGTTAGCGCGACGTTGGCGATTAAAAATAATTTGATGTGGTCAGGGGTCAGATAGCTTTCTGTCTGTAGCATCGATGTTGCCAGCGGTGCCATATTAAACCAGACATAAAAGGTGAGGAAAAAAGCAATCCACGTATAGTGCAGCGCCCTGATATCACGGCGCTCAAGCTCAAGTAATTCTTTGGCATGCATAATAATGTCCCCATTATAAATTCTGATGCTGGTAATGGATACAAAATAGCAATAATGGGGCAGCATCACCATTGAGCGAAAGCAGTATAGGGCGTAGTTTGTATACTACTTATGGACAGGGCGACCGTTAATGGGGCGGCGATCGCATTTAAGGTGTTACATTTTTATAGATAGTCAAAACATACAAAGCTAGTAAAAGCTTTTAAAAGGTGCTATTTTATATTAATGATAATTATTCTCAATTGCGCACTTAACTGCATATTGGTTTTAAGGCAGATTGAGATAAAAATCTATACTCAGCAAACCAGCTAAGGAGTTATCATGAGTTCTGATACCCAAACCAATCCTAATCCCGTCATTCCAAGCCATTGGAAAATCAAACGTTCGACACACTTCTTCACCAAAGATAAAGTACCCAATGCTTTATTGACCCATCACAATACGGCTGAGGGCGTTTACGGCCAAATCTGCGTCATGCAAGGTACGGTGACTTTTTATGGTTTCGCTGACGAAGCGGCCACTGAGCCAGAAAAAACAGTCGTTATCAACGCCGGACAGTTTGCGGTCAGTCCACCGCAATATTGGCACCGCGTAGAGTTAAGCGATGATGCTCAGTTTAATATCAACTTTTGGACAGAAGGCGA
This sequence comes from Psychrobacter faecalis, assembly GCF_016107575.1. Taxonomy (GTDB): domain Bacteria; phylum Pseudomonadota; class Gammaproteobacteria; order Pseudomonadales; family Moraxellaceae; genus Psychrobacter; species Psychrobacter faecalis. The sequence continues at coordinate 58,738 of NZ_JABAST010000002.1, forward strand.
TACTGGCAATAAATCGATGTTTAACAGCTCGAAAATCCATAGTAAACCTATCGAAAAGTTATTTGATAAACCAGAGGAATCTTAATATCCAGCGTTATAACCAACTAGCGTTATTAGGCTATGACAAGCGCTTTTGTCGTGGCACAATAACGTTAAGTGTTTATATGATGAATATCTACCTCTAGGAATCGAGTATGTCACCTTCTAGCAATCAGTCTACCCATAAAAATACGGGTATCGATACCAATACTGAATCGCCAAGTTACCGAGCTGTTATCAAATCACTTGCTGATACCAAGACGTGGTTATTTGTGCCAGCAACGCGCATAGATCGGGTAGAAAAAGCCTTTGCTAGCGGGGGAGATGCAGTGATTGTTGATTTAGAAGATGCGGTTGCGCAAGCAGACAAGGCCCAAGCTCGTGCGGCATTAAAAGCCTACTATGCTGTTGAGCATGAGGCGCAAGGCTATCGCCCGATTTGGCTACGTATCAATCAAGCGAGTAGTGCTGAATTTGCCAAAGATTTGGTGCTATGTCAGCAGTTGCCAAAGCTGGCAGGCGTCCTATTAGCAAAAGCGGAGCAGGCAGCAGATATAGAGAAAGTTAACCAAGAAACGGGTCTGCCGGTGATTGCGGTGATAGAAAATGCTATTGGTTTATACCGTGCCAACGACATGGCAAAAGCGCGTGGTATGGTGGCATTTAGCTACGGCTTTTTAGACTTATGTAACGATTTGCAGGTACAGGTGGGCACAGCATCAGCGGATATCATCGCCAATCAAATTCGCTATCAGCTTATTTTAACCTCAAAAGTCCATCAACTGCTCGCACCGATTGATAGCGTGTATGTGGACTTTAATGACAGCGCGGGTCTGCACAAACGCGTACAACTATGGTCGCAAATGGGCATGTCAGGCATGCTTTGTATCCATCCTAAGCAAGTCGATATTGTTAAAGAAGCCCTGCAACCAACTGAGAGCGAGATTGAATTTGCGCAGCGGGTAGTCGCAGAATACGAAAGCAGTGGGCAAGCCATCTTTAAGATAGACGGTAATATGGTCGATGCGCCGGTGATTGAGCGCAGTTATCATCTGCTATCAAATCGTCTGAGTAATTAATAAGTGTTCCTAATAAAAAACTAGACAACTTTGAACTGACCCCCATAAGTCGGACACAACTTTTGGGGGTCGGTTCACTTCCATTATCTGGTTTTTTTATGTTTTTGCATTAGGTATAAGTAATATTTGGTTATAAATGAAGGACTTCACTCGTGATTTGATAAAAGTGAACCGCGCAGTTTATAAGAAACATAAGAATAAGCAAAAATAACTCTTAACATTCATATTAAATGAATGTTAAAATGTTTCCAATTTGATGCTAGATGTAAATATACATCAAATAGGTTTAGCGCATGAAGCGATAAAATCTATTCATTAACTCTAATGTCATCAAAGATTTAAGCCTTTAATCCCAGCTTTTATTGTACTTTATTCTTAATCCCAAGACTAAAGTATCACTCAGGCAGCAGGCTTAATATTCACCAGATGATTGATAGATTTATCGTAACAGGCAGCGGTATTAATCATTTATGGAATTATAATTGCGCTTATAAAAATTCATTTAAAATGAATGTTAAGCGTTCAGTTTATCTATCTAGCCAGTAGGAGCAAGATATGGGCGAATATAAAAAGTATTGGTGGGGCTTAATCGCCGTCCTCGTCATTACCTTTACCTTTTTAGGTTGGGGCGGCGTGGAAGTCTATCGCACCGCACCTCCTATCCCTGATCAGTATATTGATAGCAGCGGAAAGGCATTAATCACAGAAGAAGATATTTTAGATGGTCAATCTGCTTGGCAGCGCACGGGAGGACAGCAGCTTGGCTCGATACTTGGACATGGTGCCTATCAAGCGCCTGACTGGACAGCAGATTGGTTACACAGAGAGCTTGTGGCGTGGTTAGATATCCGGGCGCAAGAGTTATATGGACATGATTTTGCCGCGGCAACGAATGATCAAAAAGCGGTACTTAGCGCGCAACTGAAAAAAGAATATCGTGGCAGCAATACCAATGCTAACAATCAAGTGGTACTGTCAGATACGCGTATCGCCGCTATTAATGAAGTCGCGCCTTACTATATCGGTCTCTACGGTAATGAGCCTTCATTGCAAAAGTCGCGTGAAAATTTTGCCATGAAAAACAATACTTTGGCAGATATTGAAGACAGACAAAAACTGACTAACTTTTTCTTTTGGACCACTTGGGTTGCGTCTACCAACCGTCCGGGTACTGATGCGACATATACCAATAACTGGCCGCATGAGCCTTTAATTGATAACGTCCCAACCTCTGAAAATATCATGTGGTCTATCGCCAGTGTGGTGTTCTTAATCGCTGGGGTTGGTTTTCTTATTTGGGGCTGGTCGTTCTTACGTAAAGAAGAAGACGTCAAAGAAGCAACGGCAAGTTCTGATCCATTAACCAAAGTGGCGTTAACACCGTCACAAAAAGCCTTGGCAAAATACGGTGTACTAGTCGTTGCTCTATTCGTATTTCAGGTATTTATTGGTGGCTTTGTCGCGCACTATACCGTTGAAGGGCAAGAGTTTTATGGTATCGCCGTATCCGATTACTTCCCGTATTCGTTAGTACGTACGTGGCATATTCAGGCAGCACTATTTTGGATTGCTACTGCTTTCTTGATGGCAGGCTTGTACTTAACGCCACTTATCAATGGCGGTAAAGACCCCAAATACCAGAAATTGGGCGTAGACATCCTTTGGGTGGCATTAATACTCGTGGTTGTAGGCTCATTTGTTAGTCAGTACTTTGCGATTGCCGGTATTATGCCTGCAAAATACAACTTCTGGTTTGGTCATCAAGGCTATGAATTCATTGACCTTGGTCGCTTCTGGCAGATTTTAAAATGGGTTGGTATCTTATTCTGGTTGGTATTGATGACCCGTGGCTGTTTACCAGCGCTTAGAAGAAAAGAGGGCGGTGATAAAAATTTATTGGCCATCTTCTTTGCATCAGTCGTTTGCGTGGGTTTATTCTACGGTGCAGGCTTGTTCTACGGCGAGCGTACCCACTTAACCATCATGGAATACTGGCGCTGGTGGGTGGTACATTTATGGGTAGAAGGCTTCTTTGAAGTATTCGCCACCGTCTCACTCGCATTCATTTTCTACAACTTAGGCTTGGTCAACAAAAAAATCGCCACCGGTTCTGCCATCGCTTCAGCAGCCCTATTCATGCTTGGCGGTGTCCCAGGTACGTTCCACCATTTATATTTCTCTGGTACAACCACACCAGTCATGGCAATCGGCGCGTCATTTAGTGCTTTAGAAGTGGTACCTTTAGTGGTGCTAGGCTATGAAGGTTATGAGCATTGGTCTATGCAGCGTCAAGCGCCATGGATGAATAAGCTTAAATGGCCTATCATGTGTTTCGTTGCGGTCGCGTTCTGGAATATGTTGGGTGCAGGGGTGTTCGGCTTTATGATTAACCCACCAGTCTCATTGTTCTATTTACAAGGGTTAAATACTACCGCCACTCACTCACATGCTGCACTGTTTGGGGTCTATGGCTTCTTAGCAATCGGCTTTGTATTACTGGTCATGCGCTATATCCGTCCTGATTATGTGTTTAGTGAAAACCTTATCAAAACTGGTTTTTGGGCACTAAATGCAGGCTTGGTATTGATGATTGTCACTAGCTTATTACCGATTGGTATTTTCCAAGCGCACGCGTCAATGACCGAAGGTCTATGGTACGCACGTAGTGAAGGCTTCTTACAACAAGATTTCTTAGTAACACTGCGCTGGATTCGTACCTTTGCTGACGTGATCTTTATTACTGGTGCGGTTTGTGTGGCACTGCAGGTCGTCAAGTTTGCTTTTGCCAAACCCTCACATGCAAACTATCAACCTGATAGCCCTGTAAATTCAGATAACTTACCAACCAACACCGTACATTAAAAGGTAAAAATAGTAAAATCAATTAAAAGCAAAAGAAGCTCTGCAATGGCAGGGCTTTTTTGTGGCTAAGCAAGAAGGAGTTTGATACTGACCTCAAAGTAATAGCCGTCTTTTACCGTAATAGCTATTTTACCATTGTGGGCATTGACAATCGCATGCACAATTGACAAACCTAAGCCCGACCCTGCATGCATTGATAGAGTTTTATGATGGCGATAAAAACGCTCTGATAATTTATCCACCTCTGCTTGCGTCATCGGGGCGGTTAGACGGTTAGTAAAGGAGATTTGCAGGTATGAGGCTGGCATGCCTGATGAAGATAAAACCTGCCTATTTTCTGCAACCTTATCCGTAACAATTTTGCCATTAATATGAATAATACTATCACTGGCGGCATAATAAACGGCATTGGCAATTAAGTTAGCAAACAACCTTTGCAATAGGCTTGCATCGCCAAGTATGGTTTTAAAGTCACCTGTTTTTTTAAAGGTGATAGCGCGGTCTTCGGCTATCCATTCATAATACTCCATCATCTTAGTCAGCAGTAAATCGCTATCTACGCGGTTAAACTGCGAATGAATCAAGCCTTTTTGCGTTTTTGCCAGTAGCAGCATGTTGTTAATGAGGCTCGATAGTTGCGCTAAGGTGTCATGCTGATGATGCAGCTGCTCGATATACTCATTGCTGGCTCGCGGTTTGCTGAGCATGACTTGGGTTTGGGTGCTGAGGGTGGCAAGCGGCGTGCGCAGCTCGTGGGCGATATCGTCTGAGAAGCGCGACAACGTTTCAAAGTTATGCGCGAGCTTAACCATCATTGCATTATAGGATTCTGCAAGCGCTCGCAATTCACTGGGCATATCCGCTATCACAATTCTATCGTCGAGCTGGTCGGCATTGATACGGCTCATTTTTTGCCGAATGGTCGCAAGCGGTGCAAAGCCTAAATGCACACTAAAAGCGGCGATAGAGACTAAAAGAAAGGTAATGGCGATTAAGATAACAATCAGCTGACGGTTAAATTGCGCCAAATACTGATGATGAACATCGACGGGTAGGGCGATGAGTGCTAAGCGGCTGGCGTGCTGAATGACAATAGCGCGATAATGGCGGTCGTTAATTTTTAGATCGAACGGCTGTTCGTGATGTTTTTGCCACAACGCTTTGACCGCGCCATGATGACTCGACTGATTGATAAAACCAGTTGGCACACTGATAAGCACTTGCCCGTTATTATCGGTAATCACGGTTTTGACTTCATAGTCGATACTAGCGTTCTGTAAAGCGAGCGTCTGCTGAGAAAGTGGCTTTTTCTTAGTGTTACTAGTGTCAACTATGCTATTGCTATCCATATACTGGCGTAAATTAAACGCCGCATGGGTCAAAATCTCCGCATCCATTTGTTCAAAATGGTCATTAACCGAGCGCTGTATCCAGACATACAGAAATATCTGAGTGACGATGACGCACAAGCTTAAAAGCAGGATAGTGCGCCACAATAAAGATAGGCGACCATCCGTCGCAATCGGCGTCATACTATTTAATGATCGTAACATTATCGGCGCTGTCATTGGCATCATCATCTATATCTAGCCGATAACCCATGCCGCGCACCGTATGAATCAGCTTGGTATCGAAATCGTCATCGATTTTAATCCGCAAACGCCGTATCGCCACGTCGATCACATTGGTGTCGCTATCAAAATTGATATCCCAGACTTGCGAGGCAATCACAGAGCGCGGTAGCACCTCACCTTGGCGCTCAAGAAAAAATTGTAGTAGCGCAAATTCTTTAGCGGTTAGTTTAATAATCTGCTCGCCGCGTGTGACGGTACGCTTAGCAATATCCATTTTTAAATCGGCAATTTGTAGCACTGTGTTGGCGTAATCGGTTTGATTGATGCGGCGCAATAGGTTTTTGATTCTGACCAATAATTCAGCAAAGGCAAAGGGCTTGGTCAGATAATCATCGCCGCCGATTTCTATGCCTTTTACGCGGTCGCTTAAATCATCTTTCGCGGTCAAAAACAGCACTGGCGTCAGTTTGCCCGCCGCCCGATAATTGCGTACCAACTCAAAACCACTCACATCAGGCAACATCACATCCATGATGACCACATTAAAATCCTCAGTCATCAAAGCATGATAGCCACCAAGTCCTGTGGTTTGGTGCTCAACAATAAAGCCTGCTTCACTCAAACCTTTTTTAATATAATCACCAAGTGACAGCTCATCTTCGACCAATAGTATTTTCATAGCGTAATCGTGCCCGTTATTTATAATTTTTATGCGATTGCATCATATACAAGTTGCAAACCTCCAATCATAGAGCAATGCCAGCGCTATGCCTATGCCAGATGGCTAAGATGACAACATTGTCATCTTAGCGTCATCTCATTGTCAGGCTGATACTGCTATCATTTTTGGATAAAAATCAACAAGATTAATTTGCGCTATATAAAGCAATGCGTGCAAACAAAGACAGTACAAACCGAGTATACGCGGATGTTGAGTCTGCTAAGCAGTGGTTATAAGCTCATAAATACAATGAAAAACCTTTTAGTCATTGGCTAGCCTTTAAATAGCCTAAGCAATATAAATTAATAAAAAAAACATAAACAACGTAGCGGGAGACTACCTTATGCAGCATTCAAAAGAAGAAAAAATGAACCCGTATATCAGATTTTCATTGATGATTTTAACATCGACCATCGTCATGTATATCATGATGTATTTTAATACTTATCAATGGGATCACGTTTATTTTAGCGAAACCAGAGCTTATATGGCGCTATATATGGGCGCCGCTATGTCGGTCATCATGTTGGCGTTTATGAGCCATATGTACAAAAAAACCAAAGTCAATCTTATGATTTACGGGCTGAGCATCGTGATGTTCGCCGTCGGTCTTTGGGGCGTCAGATCCCAAGCGACCGTTGATCAAGTTGACTGGATGCAGGCGATGATACCGCACCATTCGATTGCTATCTTGACCAGTACCCGCGCCGATATCGACGACCCGAGAGTGCGTAAACTTGCCGATGATATCATCGAGGCGCAAGAGCGCGAAATTGGCGAAATGCAAGAGCTGATCGAAGAGCTTAAATAAATTAAAGAAATACATTAGCTTAGACGCTTAAAAACCCTAGAAGTTAAAGACCTTAGTTCTTAAAGCGCTAGGGTAAGTTAAGAATTCACTAAATATTTTAATAAATGCTCTTAGTTAAATGGCTGTATTTAACGCAGTCATTTAGCTATTTTTTTTCGGCAAATTTTCCTTAATTTGCCATTTTTATGCTTTATTTAAATAAAGGATACACCATGAAAATTATTAACCATTCACGCCTAGCATTGCTTAGTGCTAGTATCAGTGCTGCCTTGCTCATCAGCGCCTGTCAGCCTGCAAATGAAGGGGCTGCTAATAAAAACGCTGCGCCTGCTACAGAAGAAGCAATCGTCACTGATACGACAACCGACACAGTAACCAGCCCGCACGCCAATCATGATATGGCAGCGATGAGCACAGATACTGAGCACATGTCGGTGACGCATAAAGCGTACAATGATTCGATGGTAAAAATGCACGATGCGATGATGGTTGGGATGAATTACAACGATCCCGATGCCGCGTTTGCCCAAGGGATGCTCGGTCATCATGTCGGTGCGGTTGAAATGGCGGAGATTCAGCTAAAATATGGTACGGATAAAGAGATGCGTCAGCTAGCGCAAGAAATCATCGACGCCCAACAATCTGAGATTGAGCAGATGCAAAACTGGCTGGCCAGTCATCCTGATGCAGCTGAAGCCATGCCTGATACCAAAGCCATGCAACAAGCCTACGCTGATGGGATGGATGCTATGCACGATGAGATGATGGCGGGTATCGCGAACCCTAAACCTGATATGGCGTTTGCGCGCGGTATGTTACCGCATCATAAGGGGGCCGTTGATATGGCGGAAGTAGAACTAAAATATGGCAAAGATGCCGAAATGCGTCAGCTGGCGCAAGCGGTTATCGACGCGCAGCAGGCTGAAATTGAGCAAATGCAAAATTGGATTGCCAAAAATGGCGGTTAGTATTTTTATATAAAATGCGATGTTGGTTTAATATAAAAAATCTGTTCCTTAAATTAAAAAATCCAGCTAAGTAATCTTAGCTGGGTTTTTTTACGAATGATAATTTCTTAGATTTTAAACAATGATGGCATGCTATTAGACATTTTTACCATGCTGCTTTTGCTGAATGTCTTTTGCCAAGTTATAGCATTCATTGATATGGTCGGTGGCGATTTTTTTGAAAATCATATAGCCCATGGTCGCGGCGACCATTTGTCCACCTAAAGGAATGAACTTAGTCACTTGTTTGGCGGCAATACGACCACCGAAACCTTGGACGGTCTTTTTCACGATACCACGTGTCGCCATTAGTCCTGCAAAATCAACCGTACGGTCTTTTAGCGCTTGCCAATGGATGGCGCGTGATTCTAAATCAACGGCAGATTGACGCCCTTCAATCAGTCCAAAACGCTCACTGATCTCAGGTAGCAGGACGGTCAGCATGCTGGCATCAACTGCCACATCAAAAAATGGAATAGGTACAATAGCGACACCAGCAGAAAGCTTGGCGCGTTTTTTGACCAATTTTTCGCAGTCTTTTTTGACTTTATCTAGGTCTAAATTAGGGTCGATGGTATTAGGCAGTTTTTCAGCGGTTGGGGTGGTTTTCATAACGCGTCCTTAAAATGTTTAAAAAACAGAAAGTCATTAATATAGTAAAAGCAAATATGGCAAAAATGATGAGTATCTTATAATTTTCAAATAAGTCATCTTCGCATAACTCATCTTGAATGTTTACCATTTTATGGCTTTATAAGCGCCATACAATCATTGCTTTGTAGCAAAATGCAGAAAATTGCAGGCTCTCTGCACCGTTTTTGTAAATAAAGGGCAGGTTGGCAAGCAAGAGTTTAAAAATTCGTCATCAGTAACCTTTATTTTTCCTACATGATACGTCATATAAATTACGCCATAAGGTATAATTGGGCAATCGCCAAACCTAGACGATAGTGCTAAAAATTCCCATTGTGGCTATGTGCCAAAGTCAGTAGAATAGCACCATGCTAAATTTAACCCCCCGTTATACCTGCACTCGCATCGACGAGTTGCCCGCCGCGTTGCAACCACTGGCCGCCCAATCATTTACCCTTGCTAGGCTTTATGCCGGTCGCGGTATCACTGCGCCTGATGAGCTTGAAACAGGACTGTCTGGTTTATTACCTGCTGAAATGCTGCATGGCGTCACCGAAGCGGTGCGTTTGTTAGATGTCGCCATCGACGAAGGTCAGCGTATATTAATCGTCGGTGATTTTGATTGCGATGGGGCAACCAGTACCGCATTGATGATGCGCGCGCTGACAAAGATGGGCGCGGTGGTTGATTTTTTAGTACCTGACCGTTTTAAATATGGCTATGGTCTAACGCCAGAGATTGTTGAATTAGGTATCAAAACTTATAAGCCCGACATGATTGTGACGGTCGATAATGGTATCTCAAGCCATGACGGCGTGGCGCGGGCGCAGGCTGATGGCATCACTGTCATTATTACTGATCATCACTTAACCACCAAAGAAACACCGCCCGCCGAAGCAGTGGTCAATCCCAATCAGCTTGATTGCAACTTTAGTAGTAAAGCCTTGGTTGGCGTCGGCGTGGCGTTTTATGTGCTCGGACGCTTGGCGAAACTGCGCCGCGAAGCAGGCAAGTCTAGCGTGCAAGTCAGCCAATATTTAGATTTGGTCGCGCTTGGGACGATTGCCGATGTGGGTGTACTTGATAAAAACAATCGTATTTTAGTGCATCACGGTCTAAACGCCATTCGCCAAGGTCGCTGCTCGCTTGGGATATTGGCACTGCTTGAACAAGCAGGTCGCGACCCAAAACAATTACAGGCGCAAGATTTTGGTTTTGTTTTAGGTCCGCGTATCAATGCTGCGGGGCGCATGGATAATATGCGCATCGGTATCGAATGCTTATTGACCGATGACTGGAGTACCGCCCAGCGTTTGGCTCAAGAGCTTGAGCAGCTTAATCGTACGCGCCGTCATGTCGAAGGTGAGATGCGCGCGCAAGCAGATAGCATTGTGCAAGCGTTAGCTACTGCTGACTCTAATGCTAAGAATGATGCTGACGAGAGCGATGAAACTCTTATCCAGCCTAAAACTGAAAAGTCGGCTATTGATAATCAAAACCGCAGCATCATTTTATATCAAGACGATTGGCATCAAGGGGTTATCGGTATCGTCGCTGGTCGTTTAAAAGAAAGTCACTATCTGCCCAGTATCGTTTTTGCGCCAGCGGATACAGAACGCACGGGTGACGACGATGCCATCAAAGGCTCGGCGCGCTCTATCGCAGGCGTGCATATTCGTGATGCGATTGAGCAAGTGGCCGAACGTTACCCTGATTTAATCAGCCACTTTGGTGGTCATGCTATGGCGGCAGGTTTAACCATTAAACGGCGTCATTTCGATGGCTTCGTAACCGCGTTTAACGAAGTGATGGCGCAGATGGATGAGGAAGTCTTTGCCGAGCAGAAATTTACCGACGGACCCTTGCAAGCGGCTGACTTTAGCTTGTACTTTGCAGAGCATCTAGCGAATGCCAGTATATGGGGTCATGGCTTTGCGCCGCCGATATTTGACGGCGTATTTGAGGTATTGAGCTTTAAGATATTAAAAGACAAACATCTTAAATTGTCGTTACGTTATCCTGAGGTGCAATATCCAATTGAAGCAATCCAATTTAATTTTGATAGTAGTGCTTGGGATTACCGCGCCGAAAAAGTGCATGTATTATTTCAGCTAGACATTAACGAGTGGAACGGTAAACAAAGCTTGCAGTTGATGGTCAAAGATTTGACGCTGGTAAAAGAGACAGTAGAGGAAAGCGAGTAGTTGCTAGGCTTGAATACTTTAATATTTCCATTCAATGGTTGGAAATTGCCAGTCATAACGAATGGCAAGCATACGCAAAGTAAAAATCGTCGCCATTGCTGAGATATCGGCAATCCAAGCGCTTACGCCAAGATTGTGCAGGGCAAAATAAAGAATGCCGCCCGTTAAAGACGCACTGATATAAATCTCTTGCTGTAGCACCAGCGGAATCTCATTACAAATCATATCGCGGATGATGCCGCCGACAATAATCGTAATCACCCCGAGTAATAATGCCACCGGCACATTGGCGCCCATACTATCAGCAACCTTGATACCGATTAAGGTAAAGGCTGATAGCCCAATAGTGTCGGAGAGCTTGAGGAATTTATCAACGCGCCTAGAGTTGGGGTGAAAGAATATTTGCATCACCAATGACGAAACAGTAATAAGCGTCAAATAACTCATGTCCACCATCCAAAACAGCGGATGACGATCCAAAATCACATCGCGCACCGTACCGCCGCCGATGGCAGTCACAATCGATACCAGTAAGCAGCCAAAGACATCAAAATTCTTATGCTTGGCCAATATCGTCCCTGAAATACTACAAGCGATAATCCCAATCATATCAAACAGATAAATGAGTGAGCGCGGGTCAAAAGTAGTCATCAATTCAGAATCTAAAGCGATGGTGAGCATACATTTTTCTCATTAAAGCCCTTATATTAAAACATCAATATCAAAGCACTGCTATTTTTTGCCCATGAGGTTAAGCGGTAAAACAAATATTCAATCGACCAAACGAATAGAAGGCAGATGCCAATCGAATTTAAGCGCCAGCATACGTACGAAAAAGATGATAAATAGCATCATAAACTCATTGGTAACCGCATCAACGCCCCAGTAATCAAGCGCCAAATAGCTCAAGGATCCTGCAATACTAGCGGTGATGTAAATCTCACGCTGTAGCAGCAGTGGTATCTCATTACAGATAATATCACGCAATAAACCACCGATAATCGCCGTCCAAACTCCCATCATAACCGCAATAACTGGCGACATATCTTGCGCCAACGCCACTTTAAAACCAATAACACTAAAGGCCGCCAGTCCAATCGCATCAAAAAATTTGAGCGCTTTATCAATCTTATGATACAGATGAAAGAAAATTTGTAGAATAAGCGAGGTGATGGTAATGACGATGACATAGTTGAGGTCAGTCATCCAAAATAACGGATGGCGATCGAGCGCCATATCACGCAATGTACCACCGCCAATGGCATTGACCATAGAAACCAAAATACAGCCCGCAATATCAAAGCCTTTATGCTGCGCCAGCAAAGTGCCCGCGATGGCGCAAGCAACGACACCCACCATATCTAATAAATACAGCAGAATATCGGGGAAAATAAAGTGATTTATCATGACTTATTTTAGCCTCAACCGTCTTTTGCAAATAAAATCAGCCCTAGAATAATTAGCCCAATACCGACCAATCCCATTACTGATGGTATGGCATTATCCAACAATAGTATACCGCCAATCAAAGCAAAGATTACCTCGCTGGCTTGGGTCGAGTCAACGCCTGCGACTTCGCTTGAAGTCACCGCTTGCTCACGCGCATAAAAAAATATGCTCGTCGCCGCTACTCCAGCCAGTAATGCTACTAGCAAAGTATTAAATAATTGGGTGGTTGCAGGTGGTTCAGGCTGGATAAAAGCGCCTAAAATTAGCCAAAATGGAAAACTACCCAAGGTCATCAGCCAAACCTTGTTAAAGGCATTTTGTAATAAGCTCGTCTCGATAGCAGGAATGCGGGCAATGAGGTTTTGTAAAGCAGAAGTTTGGTTAGCACTAATAGTGCTACTGGTATTTAAAGAAATACTGCTGTGTGCAGCGTTAGAGGCAGCAGCAGATAAGTCATAAGCTTCTGAGACAAGTGCTTGGTTACTATGCTCGTGATGACTTTGTTCACTGTTGAGTTTCTTATCTTCTGTTACTTGTTGCTTTTTAGCCTTATCTTTATGAGGATAGTGTTTGCGTGAGTTATGGGAAACTTGCCAGACCAGTTGATTGCCGATTGGGTAACTAAAAGCCGCAATTAGCGCAGGTAGGGCACCGTAAAGTAGCATTTCTGCCATCGGCGCGCTATCAATGTCGGCAAGGGCAGAGGCGCGCAAGCCTTCGCTGACGTTGACCAATACTACCCCGATAAACACCAAAAAGGCATAAATAATAAATTTCTTATCAAACCTTTGTCCGAATGCCAATAGTACGAGCAAACTGGTTACGACGGTAAACATAAAGGTAGCAGCAACGACCCAGCCTGCCACGTGGTCGCCTGCATAGCAAATACCGGTATAAAATACCCCAAAGCCAATACTGCCGGTAAGACACCAAAAGCGCCAGTGCTGACGAAAAATGCTCGCAAGCGCTTGAATACGTCCAAAGCCATGTTGCAGGATAATAACGGCGCTGATAATCAGCCACATAAAGACATAGCGTAGGCTCGCTGACCAAAACCAATGGCCGCCAGCATTACTCATCAGCTCATTTAAAATAAATGTCGAGCTAAAGAACGCCCCCGCCAATAAGCCCAGTAAAATCAGTTTGACCATGTATGCGTCCTTGCAGTCGGCTGGTTAGCTATAGTCAGAGCACTTTTAAACCGCTACGGTGTTACCCGCCCTAGATGTACTCAATGTACTATCTGCGGTCGGTCGCCTTGTAGCGATTCTAAAATTCCTTGGCTATATTTAGAGGATGTTTAGTTTGGAATTTTTGTTGTTTGCTTATTTGAACTATTGATTTGTCCAATTTGCGCGAAGCTCATTCAATTATTTACCTTTAGCATCGGCCCAAATAATCTTATGCAGTTGTAATTGGAAGCGGACGGGAAGGGCGTCTGCCAGCATCCATTCAGCCAGCTCGCGTGCCAATACTGGCACATCGGGGCTGCTCAATGCTTCACTAGCAGCGACTTCTTCTGCGACAGTAAACATCGGTGAAAACCAAACCGTACCGACCAATTTATCAAGTTGATGCTCAAACAGTGTTGCCTTTGCCCACTCATAATCGGCGCGATTCATAATGACAAATTTGATTTGGTCGTGCTGGGTGAGATAGTCGAGGTTTGACCAAAGATTCTTATCGACTTCACCTGAGCTTGGCGTTTTCAGATCCATTACTTTGCTGACCGCAGGCGGTACATTTTTTACCGTCAGCGCCCCTGCGGTTTCAAGTGAAATCTCATAACCGTCATTTAACAAACGTTGCATCAATTCAACGGCGTTTGGCTGCGCTAACGGCTCGCCGCCAGTCAAGCAAATACGCTGACAAGGATAGCTTTTGATGGTCGCGACAATGGCTTCTAGCGATTGCCGCTCACCGCCACTAAAAGCGTACTCGGTATCACAATACACGCAGCGCAACGGGCAGCCAGTCAGGCGCACAAATATCGTCGGCAAGCCTGAGGTCAGCGCTTCACCTTGCAGCGAATAAAAAATCTCGGTCAAACGTAGCCCTGCTTCGGGATCAGTGACAGGAATTGCCGAGGTGCGTAAAGATAACTCACTCATAATATGTCAAATACAGATAAAGATTGATAATGCGGCGCGCATTGACCAAATAAAAAAGGGTTTAGTAGTTTGTTTAGCGCTAATATTTCTAGCGCCCAAACGAGGCAAGGATTATAACGTAATGTCTTGTATTAAGTTAAACTTAAACTGATATTGAACATTAAAAAAGATGCTGAAATTGGGTTTCAACATCTTTTTGATTGCCTGATATCTATGGAAGCTCTAGGAAAATTACATCACTAGGCCAAACGTAATAACTCATTGACCGAGGTTTTGGCACGGGTTTGCGCATCGACTTTTTTCACGATAATGGCAGCATATAAGCTGTGAGTGCCGTCTTCTGATGGCAAGCTACCGGGTACAACGACCGAGCCTGCTGGTACACGGCCGCGATGAATCTCGCCCGTTTCGCGGTCATAAATGCGCGTTGATTGCCCGATAAACACGCCCATAGAAATTACCGAGCCTTCTTCTACTATCACGCCTTCAACGATTTCAGAGCGCGCGCCGATAAAGCAATTGTCTTCGATAATCGTTGGATTGGCTTGCAGCGGCTCTAAGACACCGCCGATGCCAACGCCGCCTGATAGATGCACATTTTTACCGATTTGGGCGCACGAACCAACCGTAGCCCACGTATCTACCATCGCGCCTTGGTCGACATAAGCGCCAATGTTGACATACGATGGCATTAAGACGGCACCTGCTGCGATGTATGAGCCTTTACGAGCAACCGCTGGCGGTACCACGCGTACGCCAGCTGCTTTAAACTGCTCTTGAGTCCAGTCAGCAAACTTCGTCGGCACTTTGTCATAAAACTGCACGTGTTCGCCCGCCGCCTGGACATAGTTATCGTTTAAACGAAATGATAATAATACCGCTTTTTTAGCCCATTGATTGACCACCCATTCGCCATCTTTTTTCTCAGCAACACGCAAGCTACCGTTGTCTAATTGTTCAAGCACTTCGTTGATAGCGTCGCGTATGTCTTGTGGCATGGTTGCTGGGCTATAATCGTTACGATTTTCAAAGGCTTGCTCGATGGTTTGTTGCAATGTCATAAATATTCCTAAAGTTGGTGAAGGGTAAAAAAGATAATAAAAGTGGTCGTTTAAATTAATCAAGCATTTTGTTACTAGGCAGCAGTATTGCTATTTATCCAGTCTACAATATCTTGATAAACTTGCTGTTTATTTTGTTCATGAATCGGCTCATGGCGCATGTGCGGGTAGAGCTGTAGCGTGATATTGCTAAAGTTCTGTTTTTCTAAACGGCTGGCAATTTTGCGAATACCTTTGCCCATATCGCCGATCGGATCGTTCTCGCCACTGACCAGTAACATCGGAAAATCTTTGGCAATGGTCGTTGCCCAGTTTTTATTGAGACCCGCTTCCATTAAGCTAAACAAGGTTAAAAACCCATTGTTGGTAAAATCAAAGCCCGTCAATGGATCAGCTTCATAAGCTTCGATAGCTTGAGGGTCTTCATTAAGCCAAGCAAATTCTGAAGAAGAAATACGGTTATCAAGCTTGCTATTGAGTACCTTATTCATCACATTGGCAAAGACTGGGTTTGGCTTTTTAGGCGCCACTTTTGCCAGTACTTTATTAATAGGTAATAGCACTTTGGTTAATGGATTGGCATCAGCGGTACCCATTAAGATGGCCCCAGTAAAGTTCTGCGCGTGATGTTTGAGGACATTGCGCACGATAAACGAGCCCATCGAATGACCCATAACGAAATGCGGCACATTAGGATGTCGCACCTTTAGACTGTCCGCCATGATAATAACGTCTTTTAATAACGATTGCACCGGATGTTCTTCAGCAAAAAAACCCAAATCATTGGCTGATTTGACCGTCTGTCCATGACCTAGCTGATCGTAAGTGGCGACCGCAATACCGTTATCTGTTAAAAACTGCGCAAGCTCTGCATAACGACCGCTGTGCTCGGCCATCCCATGCACAATCAATAGGGTAGCAGTAATCGGCGTGGTATTATCGCTTGGCTCAAAAAAAGTATGGTGCAAATAATGGGTGTTGTCAGAGGAGGTGATTTGCTCGGTGTTACTCATAAACGAATCCTAATATTGATATAAAAGAGACAGAAAAAACTTTATAGTCAAAATTATAGGAATTTGACTATAAAGCATTAAATTTTTTCTTAGTATGCTGTCATTATAGTTTTACTTTGTCGGGCGCTGATAGATTATTTTACCTTCTTTAATGGTAGTGACCACATGAATATCTTTAAGCTTATCTGCATTTACCGTCAATGGATTGGCATCTAATATAACCAAATCAGCGAGCTTACCTTTGGTTAAGGTACCTTTGCTATTTTCCTCATAATACTCATAAGCGGCATTGGTTGTGATGGCTTTGAGCGCTTGATAAGGGGTTGCGCGCTCATTGGCGCCGATAATCTTGCCTGAGCGCGAGGTGCGATTAACCGCTGACCAAACGGTAAATAACGGATCGACAGGCGTCACGGTATCGTCAGAATGGTTGGTGTATTTTAACCCCATTTTATCCGCTGTCGCTATCGGACTTAAAAAATCAGCGCGTTTTTTGCCTAAATTCTGCACATGCACATCACCCCAAAAATAGGCATGATTGGTAAAAAATGACGGTAACATCTTATATTTTTTAAAGGCTTCTAGCTGATCGGGGCGCGCAAACTGAGCATGAATAGGCACCGTACGGCGATCTTTATCAGCGGCTTGTCCCGTCTTTTTGACTGCATATTCATGGGCTTTGATAATCATATCTGTCGCGCCATCGCCATTATTATGGATAAACAGCTGGTTATCGTGCTTATAAGCCTTGGCAAACATCTCATTGAGCGCATCTTGGCTGATACTCGGCAAACCGCGACAGTCTTTTTTGCAGTCTGGCACTGGCGTCAAATAAGGTTGACTTAAATAAGCGGTTTTACCTTGCGGCGAGCCATCAGCTATGATTTTAGTTCCTTGAACTTTAAAACCGTTTTGATAGGTCTTCCAAACAAAGTCTTTGTCCGCTAAGTTTTCATCTAAATCACTGCTACCTGCTAATGCGACTAAGTCGATTTTCAGCTTGCCAACATCGGCTTGTTTTTGGAAAAACTGAATAGTATTACGAGCTGTTGAACCGTTGTGGGCGGTAGTCAGACCATTTTTGGCATAATAATCTTGGGTTTGCTCAAAAAACTTAGCTTGATTGGGCTCTAATACCTCTAGCATTCGCCGCATAAATGGGTACATAGCGGTTTCTTGGACGAGACCATTTGGCTCGCTAGAACCCTTAACCCGTGCAATATTACCACCTTCTGGGTTTTTAGTATCTGCGGTAATGTTCAGGGCTGCTAAGGCTTGGCTATTGGCGACACCCATATGACCGCTGGTATGTTGCAGGTATACAGGGTTATTAGGCAATACTTTATCGATATCTGCTTTGTTTGGATGACGACCTTCTTTTAATTGACTCTCATCATAACCCCAACCGTAGATCCATTCACCATCGGCGATGTTATTGTCCTTTTTATAGTCTTTTAAGGCTTGTAGTAATTTATCCATACTATCTATCTTGCCAACTGGCGGCGGGTTTAAATTTGCCTGACCCATGGTGTTTGACACCATATCAAAATGACTGTGCGGATCGATAAAACCCGGTAGCAAGGTTTTGCTGTTTAAATTCACTTGAGCGGCATTTTTATATTTTGATTGCGCCGTATTTAAATCACCAACATAAGCAATTTTGCCAGCCTGCGTGACCAAAGCTTCGACCATCTGCGGTTGCTCACCTTCCATGGTAATGATATTGCCATTGTAATAAACCGTTGCTGAATCGCTTGTTTGTTCTGTATTTGGCTGTTTTGAGGTGGTTTGCAGGGCAGTACAACCGATCATACTCATCAGTCCAATACTCAGTAACGTCGGCTTAATAATACCTATAGTCATGGCGCTATCCCTAATAGTTTTTTATAGTTGTTTTCACATAAATAAGAGCTCTAACCAATGTAGCGATAAAGCTTTAAAGGGTCAATGTTATTTATGAATTTATCGTTGGCTAACAATATAGCAGGTTTAATATAAGGTCGATAAACAACTAACCAAGGACAATACTAAAGGCTAAGCTTATTTTTTTATAAAGTAACTACTTGCTGCAAGACTGGTAATAGAAGAAGAAAAGAGAAAGGTTTTTGCTATTTATAGGCTTATGAAATAAAACACCAGCCATAAAAAAACCCCCATCAAAGTGATGAGGGTCTTGGCAAATGCCATAATCGAATCAAAAATGATTCAAAAGATTTACAACTAAAATATGGCTCTCCAACCTGGGCTCGAACCAGGGACACACGGATTAACAGTCCGTTGCTCTACCAACTGAGCTATTGGAGAATAAGCGGTAAGGGTTTTATGACTTACGGCGAGCTTAGAAAGTCTCTAATGAGTTCTTGCTAAGTGGGGCGTATTCTAGCAAAGATAAAAAATACGTCAAGCTTTTTTTTGCAGATTTTAGAAAGATTGCGTTTTTACGTGGTAGATAGAAGGGTTTACATACCTTTTAGTCAAAATCTAATCATAAAACCATGAGAAAAATTATAGGCATCTGAATAAAAAATATCTCCTACACTCACTCTAACGGTCTTTATTTGCGATTTAGCAGAGGCTACTGTATAACGGATATTTAAAATAGACAGGTTTTACGATAACAGCAAGGAATATTATGTCGCAATATAACACCAGCTCTACTGCTAAAAGCGCCCCTTTAAATCATGAATTGTATATGTCGGTGCTGATGACGCCAGATATGGCCAATTTCATCGGCAACGTTCATGGGGGTGATTTGCTCAAGATGCTTGACCAAGTCGCTTATGCTTGCGCCAGTCGCTACAGTGGTAGCTATGTGGTGACGCTATCAGTCGATCAAGTGATGTTCCGCGAGCCTATCTACGTGGGCGAATTGGTCACTTTTGCCGCTAGTATCAACTATGTCGGTAGAACGTCTATGGAAGTGGGGATACGGGTTGAAGCGGAGGACGTTCGCGCCCGTACGATACGCCATACCAATAGCTGCTATTTTACCATGGTAGCGATTGATGATAACGGTAAACCGACGCCTGTGCCTGCGCTTGAGATTAAAAACGCCATGCAACAGTGTCGTTTTGACGCAGGCTTGGCGCGTAAAGAGCTACGCATGCAAAGCTCGCATCGCCCGAGCTGCGACATCAATCAAATGATTGGCGAAAGTCTAGGCGCTGATAAGATGACGGATAAAAGCGGCAACGACAATGATATGATTGGCGAGCTTGCTCAGCATAGCAATGCCAAATAAGGCGCATTTTACCTAGCAAAATCATCAATACTTAAACAAAGTCTCACGAAAACCTTACTGACCAGTGGTGGCTATTTGGTTAAATTTAATGATAAATAACGCAGTTAAAAATAGTTAGCGCTCATGGCTTAACTTTTTTGATGGCTGTTTTACTTCATTATATTAACCATTTATTGAGCCTCATATGAGTTCAAAAAACACTGAATCATCAAACATTCCTTCCAAAGATCAGCCAGCACCGCAAACCGTTCGTACCCGCGGTGCTGGCAGTGCGCGTTCTATTGCCAATTTGACCAAAGATACTAGCAATTCTAAAGACGGTATCAATCCTAACCTCAATTTCACTAACGTCACAAGCCCCGAAAACATTCAGGAGGACAAGAAGCAGGAAGACGAGAAATCCTCGTCGCTGGTTACTGTGCTCATTGCCGTAGGAGCGAATGTTATTATTGCCATTGCCAAAACCGTTGCGGCATTTATGACTGGCTCTGCTTCTATGATTGCTGAATCAGCGCATTCGTGGGCAGATGCCGGTAATGGCACTCTACTCATCGTGGCGGAGAAAAAAGCGGTCAAACCTGCCGATAACAGTCATCCGTTAGGCTATGGTAAAGAGTCATACGTATGGTCGATGATTGCCGCTTTTGGCGTTTTTATGGCAGGCTCGATTGTTTCTATCTATACCGGTATCACCGAGTGGAATGCGCCTGAAACAGAAACCAATTACACCATTGGCTTTATTATTTTGGCAGTGGCGTTTGTGCTCGAAGGTTTTTCTCTAGTGCAGGCGTATTTACAAAGTAAAAAGCATGGTCAGGCTATTAATGTCAGTGCGTTAGGTTATGTGGTGAATACTTCAAACCCAACGTTGCGCGGGGTATTTTTTGAGGATTTGGCAGCGGTCATAGGCTTGGTGGTCGCAGCAGCAGCGATGGGTATGCATGCCTATACAGGTGAGCCATTTTGGGATGCCCTTGGTTCTATTATCGTGGGCATATTATTGGGTATGGTGGCTATCTTTTTAATCAATCGCAATCGTGATTTTTTGGTTGGCTATAAAGTCTCAGAAAAGACCCACTGCTATATTTTAACGGAACTATTAAATCATCCTGATATCGACAGCGTCTCTTATTTACACTTAGAGTGGGTCGGACCCAAAAAAATATTTATGGTGGCAGCGGTCGATATCGCTGGTAATCAACAAGAACAGCAAATCGCGCAAAAATTTGAAGATATTGAAAACCAATTCCGCGCCAATCCATTATTTCAAGAAGCGATTTTGACATTATCCGTTCCCAATGCTGAGGTTTTACGTTTACCGGATGAGCAGTGTGCTTAATAAGATTTGCCGCATAATAAATAATCGTCACCTATAGTAATAAGAGTCTTATATGAAAAATTACCTAAAATCTTCCAAAAAAAATACCAGTCGGCGTCCTACTAGCATCAATCCATTACTTACTTTGGTGGTGACAACGCTTCTATCAGCACCTATCGTCAATGCCAATGCAGAATTGATTGTCCATAGTGAGCCAAATAGGGTTAGTAAGGGCACCAATAATATTGCCAAGCAGCAAATGAACAATCAAGCACCAACTGATGTGTCTATCATTAAACTGATGCAAGTGATGCATATCGACGAGCAGATTCAGTCTATCGTCAATGGTCAACAAGCGGCCATCGATGCCATTAATACGCAAACCAAAAACCAGAATCAAAGCAGTAATCAGCGCGCCAGTGACCAACAGTTAAATAAGCGCCAACGCGATCTACAAGAGCAAATTCAAAGCGTGTTAGGGCAATATGCTAAGATTATGACTGAGGGTATCGGCAATGCAGCCGACGCACAAACTTTGACGCAAGCTTATATCAGTGCCGCTAAGACTTACTATACGCAGGCTGAAGTCGATGCCCAGATTAAATTCTACGATACGGCAGTAGGGCAAAGTATCCTTGCCAAGCAGCCACAAATTACCGCGGCTTTTTTACAGCAATCCTTGCCTGAAGATACCAGCGAGACTGAAGCGCAATTAAGCGAGCTATTGCCGCAAACCAGCGAGACTGAAGCGCAATTAAGCGAGCTATTGCCGCAAATGAAGCAGATTATTAAAGGCGTATTTTAAAGTCATTATTTTTTAATCTAATTCTAATCCGTTTTAATACGCGTCTTTAAAATCAATTTTTCTAAACCTAATATAGTCAGTTCAAAACAAAAGTGTTATGGCTAGGACAAACATCATAAAATAATTTGGATAAGTCATTTTCCATCCACCCTTGGCGTAGAAACTTCACTTGAGCCCATTTTTTCTCAATAGGGTTCAAGTCTGGGCTGTACGGCGGCAGCCATAGGATACGATGACCATGCCTGTTCAGTAATTTTTGGATACGTCTACTTTTATGAAACCGAGCGTTATCCATGACAATCACGCATTTGGTTTTAAGACTTGGTATTAGCGTGTGTTTGCACCAATCGTAGAATATGCCGCTGTTAATGTTGTGTTCAAAGTAATCCAGTGCAAATAGCATCTTTTTATATAGAGCACCAATGACGTTGGTTCGCTTTTTACCTTGCCAGTTGTAGCTGTCGATACAGGGTTTGCCTATCGGTGCATAACCATGAGGACGAATGATCTGGCTTTCAAAACCGCTTTCGTCCATATACACAATGGGATAACCTTGCTGTTTAAAGTTATCAAGCTTACTCTGATACGCCGCTCTTTTTATTGGACACGCTTTTGGATGCTCTAAGGTCTTTTTTTTGACTGATGCCTAGGCGTTTTAAAGCCTCACAAATGGCTGGGGCAGTACAGTTGAACCGTCTTGCTCTCTCATAGTGATAGTCATCAGGGTAACGCTCAACGTCTTTACGTAGTGCATCATCTGGTATTTTTGATGGCGTAACATTGCGAGTGCTCTTACTATGCAGCCGTTTCTTCCACTTTTGAATGGTGGTTGGACTAATGTCATAAAAAGAGGCTGCCTCGGCAAAAGTCATGCCACCTGCTAAGCTTTTAAGAACTTGTTTGCGATAATCTAGTGAGTAAGTCATGATAACTGAGTATATCTATTGAGTTATTTTATCTTATAACACTTTTATATTTAATACACTATAGTAGTTTATAAGACTAAATTCTTTAGGCATAAAAAAAGGTCACCCTATAAGTGACCTTTTTCAAACAACATTTACTTATAAAGTTTTTCAGTCGCTGTTACTTTTTCTTTGGGGCATTAGCACCGATGAACCAAGCGTCTTTATCGACAATACGGCTTACTTCGGTCAACAAATCCGCCGTATCTTCATCCCCTGCATCACCCGCGGTATCAATACCTTCACGCAGTGAAGCAGCGATGGTTTTATAGCGATTGGTAAGCTCGCGTACGTGCTCATCAACTTCTGTGATATCAGTTGGATAAGTCTCTAAGATAGAGTCTTCGACCACACGCTTAGAGATACCGTTGGCTTTACCGCCAAGGATAACGATACGTTCGGCAACTGTATCAAACGCTTCAGTCAAACGCTCATAAGTCTCGTCTAGTAATTGATGTACGCCAATAAAGCCAGTACCTTGCAAGTTCCAATGGCACTGCTTGCTGTCCATACTTAGGTCAATCAGATTGGCTAAGTTAGCGTTTAACAATTCAACCATTTTTTCAGCGGTTTTATCATCAATACCACTTGCGTAACGTTCTCTCATAATTTACTCCATTATTTTAAGTTTTTATTAGTTGTTGGATTAATTTTTAAGCGTGTTGTTGCTTGTACTTATCGCTTCTTAATACTGCTTGTTCATTAATTCAGTACCCATAGTAGCAATTTATGAGCGCGATTGAACCCCTAGGTTTTAGGCTTTGTTAAGTGGTCGTGTAATGACTTTGTTAATCGTGAAAAGCTTTGTAAATTTAGCTGCCATTCTGTGCCTTTCCTATAAATAATAGACGTTAAATAAATAGTAGTCGTTTTAAAATTACCGTTAATAGCGCAAATTTTAGCCGTTAAATATGTGTGTAAGTAGAAAATGAAACCCATGATTATCCTTTAAAAACTGGGATTTAGACCCCATATTGTTATAAATCTAAACTCTTATAACCTTTTATAAATGTTAGGAAGAAAGCTATTATGCGAATGCCTGAACCGCGCTCGTCGCGTCAGTTAAACCAATTGGCCACTCAGCTGCAAGGCGAAGCTGAAATCAGTGGTGTCAATGCGTCTGGTACGCAAATATCAAGCCGCGCCTTTGAGATGGTCACCGACTTTGAGCCGGCAGGCGATCAACCACAAGCAATCGAAAAGTTAGTCAAAGGCATCAAATCAGGCATGGATGAGCAATTATTACTCGGTGTGACCGGTTCTGGTAAGACTTATACCATGGCAAAGGTCATCGCTGAATGCCAACGTCCAACCATTATTATGGCGCACAATAAAACCCTTGCCGCCCAGCTCTATGGCGAATTTAAAGCGTTCTTTCCAAATAATGCGGTTGAGTATTTTGTCAGTTATTACGATTATTATCAGCCGGAAGCCTATGTTGCGGCGAGTGATACCTTTATCGAAAAAGACAGTGCCATCAACGACCATATTGACCAAATGCGCCTATCAGCGACGCGGGCGCTACTTGAGCGCCGTGATGCGATTATTGTGGCTTCGGTCTCCTGTATTTATGGTTTGGGCGATCCGGAAAGTTATTTAAAAATGCTTTTGCATGTCGTCGTCGGTGACAAAATCGATCGGACGGCGACCATTAAGCGTTTGGTTGAAATGCAATATAACCGTAATGAGTTAGATTTTGGCCGTGGTACCTATCGCTTGCGCGGTGAGCTGTTAGATATTTATCCTGCGGAATCTGAGCAGCTAGCGGTGCGCGTGCATTTGTTTGATGATGAAGTGGAGAAAATTACTTGGTTTGACCCGTTAACCGGCAAAACCGTCCGAAGTGTGCCGCGTATTACCATTTATCCGAAATCGCATTATGTGACCCCGCGCAATAAACTGGAAGCAGCAAGTCATACCATTCGCGCCGAGCTTGAGCCGCGTCTCGAGTATTTTCGCGACAATAATAAATTGGTCGAAGCGCAGCGTCTAAAAGAGCGTACCCAGTATGATCTTGAGATGATTCAGCAGCTCGGCTACTGTAATGGTATCGAAAACTACTCGCAGCATCTGTCGGGTCGTCCGTCAGGGGAAGCACCGCCGACTTTGTTTGATTATATTCCAGAAGATGCGCTGTTATTTATCGATGAATCGCACGTGACGGTTTCGCAAATTGGGGCGATGTATAAAGGCGATAGATCGCGTAAAGAAAACCTCGTCAATTATGGTTTTCGTCTGCCAAGTGCAATGAATAATCGCCCGATGAAGTTTGAAGAGTGGGAGCGTATTAAGCCTAAAACCATCTATGTTAGCGCCACGCCAGCACAGTATGAGCTTGAGCATAGCGAGCAGGTGGTCGAGCAAGTCGTGCGTCCAACCGGTCTGATTGACCCTGAGATTGAGATTCGTCCAGTATTGACGCAAGTGGATGATGTGCTATCTGAGATTACCAAACGCCGCGAGCTTGATGAGCGCGTTTTGATTACGACGTTGACTAAGCGTATGGCGGAAGATTTGACCAGTTATCTTAAAGAATACGATGTCAAAGTCGCTTATCTGCATTCAGATATCGATACGGTTGAACGCATGCAGATTATTCATGAGCTGCGGACAGGCGTCCATGATGTGCTGGTCGGCATTAATCTCTTGCGTGAAGGTTTGGATATGCCAGAGGTATCATTGGTGGCAATATTTGATGCTGATAAAGAGGGCTTTTTGCGTTCTGAGCGCTCGCTGATCCAGACCATTGGCCGTGCTGCCCGTCACTTAAACGGTAAAGCAATTTTGTACGCTGACCGCATTACGCCGAGTATGGAAAAAGCGATAGAGGAGACTGACCGTCGCCGCGAAAAACAAGTCGCCTTTAATCTTGAGCACAATATTACGCCAAAAGGTGCGCGCCGTAGTATTACCGATAAAATTGATACGGGTGAAAACCTCGATGCCAATGACAATCAAGTAATCCCTGTAAAAAGCAATCTGCCTGATGTCGATATTAGCATTTTGCGCAGTCCTGATTTACTGGCCAAAGAAATCAAACGCCTTGAGAAACAAATGCAGCAAATGTCACGAGATTTGAAATTTGAAGAGGCAGCAAAAACGCGTGATAAAGTATTGGAATTAAAAGCGCATTTGATTTAATGGTTTAATTCCGACTGAATGTAGACGTAGAAAGGTGAGTTGCATAGGCTGCAGCTCGCCTTTTTTTATGGGATATTTAAAGTTAAACGTACTTCTATCTAGGTATATTAATAACTAATAATTTGCTATTAGATAACTTGTAATTATGAGAAATGCCACTTAAGATGATATGACGCAGCTGCATGCGCTTTATCATTCATGGACGACTTAGGCGGATTACCTATCATGCATAATACTATCGATAACAACAGTCATAAACTACTCAAGCTAGACTTCAATGAAAACTCTTTGGGCATGGCCGACTCTGCTAAAGAAGCCATCGCTAATGCTTTGGCTGGCGGCGCTCGCTATCCTGATAAACATCGCGCTACGCTGCTGAGCAAAGTAGCGGCTATCAACGGCGTATCTGAAAATCAGGTTTTATTGGGCAATGGCTCAATCGAGAGTATCAGAGCAGTGGTGCAAATGCTGCATGACAAAGCATTAAAAACAGATACAAGGTTTCAGCTAATCATTCCAGACCCAACTTTTGGCTGTGCAGAGCTATATGCACGCTCCTTAGGTATTCCAGTAGTCAAAGTGCCATTAACGCGCGATGATTATGATTTAGACTTTGATAATCTAAAAAAAGCTGCCGCTACATTTGACGGTATCAGTCTTTTTTATTTGTGCAACCCTAATAATCCAACGGCTATCATTACCGAAACGGATACGCTCAAAGCGTGGATAAAAAATGCGCCAAAAAACCACTATTTCTTAGTGGATGAAGCCTACTTTGGCTACATCACCGATCCCAGTTTTGAGAGTGGCGTTGAGTGGATAAAAGAGGGGTTATCCGATAACTTGATTGTCGTGCGCACTTTCTCAAAATTATTTGGGCTAGCAGGCTTGCGCGTCGGTTATGCGATTGCCAATCCACCGATGATTGCAGACATTGGTTCTTTGATGTCTACGGATAATATCAACATGTTAGGTGCGGTTGCAGCAATAGCAACGCTAGAAGACGAGACGTTTTTGGCGCATAGCTTACAAACCACCAATCAAGCAAGAAAAATGATGGAGACGACGCTTGATGAGCTGGAACTGCGTTATTTGCCCTCGCAAACCAACTTTATTTTTTATGAAGTCAATGGCGATGTACAAACCTATATTGATCGTATGCTCGAACATGGTATTGCCGTTGGTCGCGAGTTCCCTTCGATACTAGGTTTTAACCGCATCACACTTGGCACACCCGAAGAGATGACAGTCGTTATTAAGACGTTACAGTTATTTCGTGAAAAAGGCTGGGTATAATTACGCACAATCGTATGATTGGATTTACCAAAAAAGAAGGGACGCTTAGACGGCGTCTTTTTTACCAACATCAAACGCAGTTTTACATATTCTGTCTTAAAAAGTATCCGTACACCTTATAGGATAAGTTAATAAAGCACGATTTATCATAAGTAAATATGCGAGACGCATACCATAAAGACCATAAGAATAGACGTGCTAAAGGTTTTTAAAATTTTAAGACAAAGGGTGTATGTATGTTTGATATCAAATCTTTTTTTAAGAGAGAAGTAGAAAAAAAGCTCATGGATGTGGATGATTATATTTTTATGCCTGAGCGTATCGAGATGGCGCTTGAAGGCGGAGAGTTAAATTGTGTGTTAAATAGCGATGGCCGCGTCGATATTTTTTATAGTAAGCAGGGCGTGACAGAAGTCAGTTCGGCATCGCGTAAGCATCCTTTTACAGCGTTTGAGACCGAGTTATATCATGGCGTTTATGATGATGTCATCCATGCCTTAGTCAAAGAAGTGAATAAGATAATTGATGGCTCATCTAAGTATTTTCATCGCAGTAAAATATTGCCATCGACCGCGTCTTTACCCGTTCGTCCAACGCCTAGCAATGAGCTATAAATTGACCAGTCATAAGTACGTCGGTATTTTATAAATCCCATTAGCTAAATAAGCAATAAAAAAGGGTAAGTCATATGATTTACCCTTTTTTGTTGGCTACTATTTTTTACCTTAAGTGTGCAAAGTACTGTGCGGAGCGTATTGTGTTAAGCACCGCTTAAAGCGGCAGACTTTTTCACTGCAATGGATTTGTCAGCAGCAGAGAGGGCAGCGACGTTAGTAAGCGGGCGCGATTGACTGCCGTCAATCAAGTGGTTGGTTTGGGTTTGAGTAAGCAAACTTTTTGCAAATCTAACGCTATCATCTCGTTTTTTTAAGGTGTCCGTGTAATACCATTCACATTGAAATGTCTGCTCGGTGATATCAAGGAGCATATAACCACGTTCGGTCTGATTGTTAAATTTCTGATGCGGGTTTAGCTCAACCCCAGCGGTTTCAGGAAAGGGCAAAGACGTCAATGCCGGACAGACGAACTCTACGGCTAAAGAGCCTTTGCCGGTTAGAGGGTTATAGCTACTTGCTTCAAAAGGGTTTTTTGCAATATCAAAAGCAAAGGAAGCATGATAATCCCCAGTTAAGACAACCGTGTTGGAGATATTATTTTCTTCGATAAAGTTGAGCAAACGTGTGCGTGCACTGGCATACCCATTCCAAATATCGCCAGAATTGGTGGCATAAGTGCCTTTAAATGGCGCTAAAATAACTTGTTGGCCGAGCACTTGCCATGTTGCTTGACGGCGTTTACCCTCTAGCATCTTTAAATAAAGCCAGTTTTCTTGTTCAAGACCTAATAGTTGGCGTTCAGGCTCGTTACTGGCTTTGGCATCAAGCTTTTCGCGCCCAAATATGCGCGTATCTAGCATATTTAAATCGAATAATTTACCAAATTCAAAACGTCGATAAATACGTAATTGACTGTCTAGCTCGTTGCTACTGTCATCGCGGATAAGCATCCACTCATGATAAGCGCGCACGGCGGACATTTTGCGTTCTATATAGCTGCCTTTACTCTCAGTATGAAAGCCTGCGCCACCTTTCCATGAATTGTCTGCGATTTCGTGATCGTCCCAGACAGCGATAAACGGATGCTGACGGTGACATTCTTGCAAATCGATATCGGTACGGTAGCAAGCATAGCGGCGACGATAATCGTCTAAACTAATAATCTCGTTTTTTGGGTCTAACGGTCGCTCTTCTTTTAAATCGTTATCGCGATAAAAGCCTTCTGGATACTCATAGATATAATCACCTAAATGTATGACAGCAGAGAGGTCGGCTTGCTTGGCGATATTGGCATAGCCATTAAAGTAGCCAAAGCCATAGTTTGAGCAGGAAACCACTGCTAAGCGCACACGATCAACTTCGCTTGCTGGCAAGTCTGCTTGCGGTATGGTGCGTGTGCGACCGATAGCAGAGCGATAGCCCAGTGCTTCAAAAGCATAATAATAAGTGGTATTGGGTTGTAGGTTTTTAGGGTCGACCTTTACGGTGAAGTCGGATTGCGCTGTCGCTATTGCGCGACCTTGAGTAACGATGTTTTTCAGCGCTGGGTCTGTTGCCACCCTATAAGCAACAGGAATACTGGCGGCTTGGATACTACCGTCATTGGTAATTCGTGTCCATAGTATGACGCGATCTTGGAGCGGGTCACCGCTGGCAATACCATGCACAAAAGGTGCTGCGCCTTGATAGCCTAAATCATCCAAGTCATCTAAACCATCGATGTTATTTGGTGGCCTGACGTCATCATCATCTGATGAACAAGCACTGAGCTGAGTCAACACAGTACCGGCTATCGTTACCTGACCACCAAGTTTTATAAATGCACGTCTTTTCATCAGTCATCCTTGACATGGGTTAAAGATAAATTCCATTTGTCATTCACAATAGTAAATAATCTATATGAATAAGTTGGGTTGTGCAACGAATAACCCAACTTATTTCGTGAAATAGACCCTTTAGCCAAGTCGCCGATTCATCTATCTATTTGTCACCTACTTATTTAACAATGCTACCGTAACAACTCTGCAGCGTTTTCGCCACGACTCTAGTGACCAGTTGGGTGCGATAGTCGGCATCTATCGCCGCATTGCCAAGTTCAACGAGAGACACTTGCTGCGGCGCTTGCTCGCTGACGCAGCCGCAAACTCGACCTTTTATCTCTTCTTCTTGAGCGTCCGTCATTGCCACACTAGCAATGCGCCAAGCATTTTGTTTTTCAATCTGGCTGCGACATTGGTTATCAATAGCCGCTTTAAAAATATTCATCCCAATCTCGTTTGCCGAACCGATGGCCGTGCCAGCGTTGGTATTCATATCAGAAGTGGCACAGCCAGCTAGGACAAATGTAGTAAGGACGATGCTCGAAGCAAATAATTTTTTCATAAGTTTTCCTTTAAGGTTTGTCGATTCTATTGATGTTATTAGCGATTATATGTAATAGAAACCAATTATAGTAGTGAACAATTATAGATATCTACGTATTAGTAAAAAAGATAATTATTGGCAGTCAGTCTTCTTTTAACTATTATTTGCTCAAGCAATAATCACGCGTCGGCTTCGCATGGCAAGAATCAAAGTTATTTTAACAGTTAAGGGAAATGTTAGTAGAAGTTTACAAGGTCTATAAAGTCTGTTTAAATGGTCATAAGAATATGAAACTTAGTGCTGCACAGCGAAACAATAGCTGGTCTAATAATTTTGGTTTAGCAAATTTGAAGAGGTAAACTACGACTCATGAGTGCTGATGTTTGCTATCGCATAAAACAAGATAGCAATGTATGACACCTCATGCTTTAATTACATGGATCCTTTTGATCGTATCAATGGGACGCTACACTTTTCAAAAATTAATATAGTATACCCCACTCTCAACTTATTTTTCTAAGGTATTGGTTTACTTACTTTTTAAAATTTCAGTTAAAACAATTAGAATTTTAAATTCTATAAAAATCAAAAGCCTACGATAAGTTGAGATTGACGTATAGTATATAAAGCTTACAATTCAACACGGATTAGTTACTATTACAGTGACATGGTTACGTAATATTTTATAAATCCAATTCGCTTTATTTTATCAAGGATGAAAATAATGACGTTTTTTAGTAAAACTCCTCTACTAGCTGCAATTGTTGCCTTAAGTATGACGATGGTTGCCTGTTCAGACAACACGGCGACTGATACCAATGATAGCGCTACCACTGACAATACTGCTGCTTCAGCGGCGAGTGATAAGCTTGAAACCAAGTTTGTCACTATCGCAACAGGGGGCGCATCAGGTCCTTATAATATTATTGGCACCTCTTTAGCAGAAATCTACGCCAAAACCTTTGGCGTTAATGCTAAGACCCAAACCACAGGGGCGTCAGTAGAAAACGTCAATCTACTCACGCAAGGTAAAGTCGACATGGTGCTAGCACTTAGTGATGTCGTCACCAATGCGGTTGAAGGCACTGAAGACTTTAAAGAACCGATAACCAATATTCAACAAGTTGCCGTTCTATATCCAAATGTGATTCAGATAGTCGCTTCAGAAAAATCTGGTATCAAAAATATCGAAGATTTAAAAGGTAAGCGTATTGCGGTTGGTGATCAAGGTTCTGGAACGGAAGTCAATGCTCGGACGTTGTTAGAAGGTTTTGGTATCACTTATGATGATATCAAAGTCGACTATCTAGGGTTTGCCGATGCAGCCGATGCGATGAAAGCGGGTAAGATTGAAGCGGCGTTTTTTAGTAGCGGCTTACCAAACTCTTCACTGTTAGAGCTAGAGCAGGGCATCAAATTGCAGCTGGTCACCATCAATCAAGATAAGCTTAAACAAATTATCGAAAACAAGCCTTACTTTAAGACGTTCGAGATTCCTGCTGGAACATATGGTAACGATGCCGCCATTCCAACGACTGCCGTGATGAATGCGTTGTTGATTCGTTCTGACATCTCTGAAGAGGATGGCTATAAACTGACCAAAGCGCTGTTTGAAAACTTGGATGGCCTAAAAAATGCCCACCAAGCAGCTAATGATATCAGCTTAGAGACTGCTCAAGAAGGAATGGTAGCTCCTATCCATCCAGGCGCTAAGAAATACTATGAAGAGCAATCAGCTAAGTAAACGCTTAAGTTTAACAATCGGCGCAGCAGTGACTGTTGCGCTAGCGGTTTTAACATTCTGGGTAATTTTTACCCGCCAGTCTGTCATCGAGGTGCGCGTCAATGATGTTGCTGAATCTGATAAAAAAGTATGTTATTTCGTTGAGCCCAATTTTCAATTGCGCTGGATTCATTCTGTAGAAAAGCAATGGTGGGAGGAGCAATATGTTCGTGAGAATCAAGGTTTATTGCTAACCACTACTTATCTACAAGCTTTTGGGGCGGGAACCCCATCTACTGAAAATGTCGCTCCCATAAAAAAACCAGGCTATGTTGGCTATCAAATCAACGAAAGACTCCCGAGTCTCAACTGGGTAGTTTCAAGGCGCACCAAAGGTGAGATTGATTATGCAGGTCATCGTATTTTAATTCATCAATGGGTGCCTGATTATTCTGCAGTAACTATTACGCCTAAATCGTATAGTCTAATAGATAGATTTAATAAGGATTTTTGTCATGAACTCTCAAGTGATGGATCACAATAGCGGGACTACTGTCTCTAGCGATGAGGCTAAGTTGTCTAAGCAACCGGGCTTTCATGATAGCACTGATATCGATGACGACGTTGATCCTAACCTCACACAAGCAATACTAGAAAAGTACGACCGAGAGTCAATTACGCGTCATATCACTCAAGGGCCAGTAAAATATATTATCGCTGCGATTTGTATTTTATATTCACTTTTTCATCTATATATCACTTTTAATCCTATGCCATCATTGTTACAGCGTTCTGTGCATGTAGGTATTGGTTTTGCATTGATTTTTCTGATTTTTCCAGCCAGTAAGAAGAGCAGCCGCAAGCGGGTGGCTTGGTACGACTGGGTTTGGTTCGTGTTATCTTTATCTGGAATGGCGTATCTTATCTATGAGTATCAAGATATTGTGACCTCACGCGGCGGCATAGCCAATCAAACGGATGTATTGTTCTCTATTATCACGGTGATTTGTGTACTCGAGGGCAGTCGGCGTATTACTGGTTGGATATTACCGATATTGGCGTCAATATTTTTGTTATATCCATTTATCAGTCATATGAATTTTATGCCTGATCGGCTACTCACTCGTCCTTATGATTTTGGCGATATTTTTGGCCAATTATTCCTAAAGACAGAAGGATTGTATTCAGTTGCAATCGGTGCCTCGGTCACATTCATCTTTCTATTCATTCTGTTCGGGGCATTCTTGGCACGCTCTGGAATGGGGCAGCTATTTAATGATTTGGCACTGGCGCTCGCAGGCGATAAAAAAGGCGGCCCAGCAAAGGTAGCGGTTATCTCAAGCGGTTTTATGGGCAGTATTAATGGCTCAGCTTTGTCGAACGTGGTCAGTACGGGCGCATTTACCATTCCCTTGATGAAAAAGGTTGGCTATCATAAAGATTTTGCGGGCGCTGTAGAGGCAAGTGCATCCGTTGGTGGTCAAATCTTGCCGCCAATTATGGGTGCCAGTGCTTTTATTATGGCCGAGACCACAGGACTGCCATATAGTACGATCGCTCTGGCTGCCTTATTACCTGCTATCTTGTATTATCTGGGCGTCATCGCGCAGGTGCATTTTCGTGCAGGCCGCCGTGACTTAAAAGGTATGGCGAAAGAGAGTCTGCCACAGGTAAAAGAGGTGTTAAAGGCGCGCGGTCATATGCTGCTGCCGATTGTTTTTCTGATTTTTTTATTGATTAAGAATGTACCGGTAGGGTATGCCGCTGCCTATACCATTGGCTTTACTGTTGTCATCAGTATGCTACGTAAAGAAACACGCATGAGCTTTAAAGACATTTTGGGCGCGCTAGAAGACGGTGCGCGCCAGTCGTTAGCGGTCATGGCGGCCTGTGCGGTCGTAGGGATTATTATTGGGGTAGTCAGCTTAACGAGTTTTGGTACGGTAATGACCTCTTCCATTGTTACTTTAGGAGCAGGCTCATTATTGCTCACCTTGATTTTAACCATGCTGGCGTCGATGGTTTTAGGAATGGGATTACCATCGATTCCTGCATATATTATTACGGCAACGATGGCGGCGCCCGCATTAGCAGGATTTGATATTCCTATTTTGGCGGCGCATATGTTCGTATTTTATTTTGGCGTATTTGCCAATATTACTCCGCCAGTCTGCTTGGCAGCCTTTGCTGGCGCTGGTATCTCTGGTGGCGATCCTATGAAAACAGGGTTTCTGTCATTGAAGTTGGCACTGGCTGGATTTATCGTTCCATTTATGTTTATTTATAATCCTGCAATGTTGATGATTGACCCGACAGGTCTTGCGGTTACGGCAAAAGAATTCCCATTGCCACCCATCATCGATATTGTTACGGCTGTTGTGACGTCTGTGATTGGTGTAATTGGCCTTAGTGCAGCGTTAGAAGGGTATTTTAAAGGCAGTATGAATACAATCACGCGTATCCTTTTGGCAATTGGTGCTTTACTGCTGATTTATCCGGGTCTTATCACAGGTTTGATAGGCGGTGCCATGATCCTTGGTATCGCGTTGTTAAATATGAAAAACAGTAAAACAGCAGTCCAACCTCTAAATGTTTAACGTTATTTAGGGATTGAGTGTATAAGCATAAAAAAAGGGCGAATAGTAACTATCTACTATTCGCCCTTTATATATTTTAAGATTCGTCATCCTACTTTGATATAGTGACGAATATTACTTAACAGCCAAGTTTACCTTCTGCTTCAAGCGCTTTTTTGCTGCGGATAGGCGCTGGGCAATCTTCGCCATAGTATTGACGATCGGCAAAGTAGCTTGAGCGTACCATTGGGCCGGCCCAAATGCTAAAGAAACCAATCTTTTTGCCATAATCCATATAGCGCTGAAATTCATCTGGATGGACATAACGATCAACAGGCGCATGGTCTTTACTGGGTTGCAGGTACTGACCGATGGTAATCATATCGACGTCATGGGCTTTTAAATCATCAAGCAGCGCATAGATTTCTTCTTCGGTCTCACCCAGTCCAACCATAAAGCCGCATTTGGTGGCGATATCAGGGCGGCGCTCTTTATAGATTTTAAGCAAATCTAATGAATGCTGATAATCAGAACCTGGACGGAAGGCTTTATAGAGACGCGGCACGGTTTCGATATTGTGGTTAAAGACATCTGGCGCGGTTTCAGTCAATAAGTCTAAGGCAATCTCCATACGCCCACGGAAATCTGGCACCAGTATCTCAATCAAGCAATTTGGGCTTAGCGCGCGCGATTCATTTAACACTTCAACAAAATGTCCAGCACCGCCGTCTTTTAAATCATCGCGGTCAACTGAAGTAATCACTGCGTATTTTAGACCCAAACCTTGAATGGTCTCGGCGGTATGGCGTGGCTCGTCTTTGTCCAATTCATTTGGGCGACCATGACCGACATCACAAAACGGGCAGCGACGGGTACAGATATCACCCATAATCATAAAGGTTGCCGTACCATCAGCGAAGCACTGCGGCAGATTCGGGCAAGCGGCTTCTTCACAGACGGTATAAAGCTTTTGCTCACGCAGAGTGGCTTTGATACGCGCTACTTCCGCAGGTGACGACATTTTAACCCGAATCCAATCAGGCTTTTTCTTTGCCTCGACGGTCGGAATCACTTTAATTGGGATGCGCGCTACCTTGTCGTAGCCACGTAGCTTTTCGCCTTGGATGGCTTTTTTTGGTTTTGCACGGGCAGCGGGGACGTGGGTTTGTACGGCGTTTGTCATAATCAAATGTTCTCTTAACCCTTGATAGGATAAGGGTTTTTGGCATTATTAGAATGTTTTATGGATGCAGCTATTATAGCAGATAATGGCTCAAAGTTTTTTGGGCAATCTTGTTAAGACAATCAAAAAAGCTACTAGCGCTAAATAAGGTTTTATCACTAATAAGACTACTATGAAGCGCACCTTTACCCTAGTTTTATTTATTGATATCAATGTCCATGTCATTTAGCACATCTATGGCTGCGCGAAACGCTTCTTGGGTGGCAGGCGCGCCGCAATAAGGCAAGCTGTGCATCAGTACTTCTCGAATTTCAGCGACACTGGCGCCATTATTAATCGCTCCTCGGATGTGTCCCTTGAGCTCATTTGGGCTTTTTTGCGCAATTAAAAAAGCCATGGTAATTAAGGAGCGATATTTGCGCGGTAGTATGGTGTCGTCTTGCCACGTGCTGCCCCAAGCGTGTTCGATAATCCAGTCTTGCAGCGGCTGGGTAAATGGGGTCGCCGAATCGAGCGAGCGTTTGACATGTCGCTCGCCCATCACTTCGGTACGAACTTTTAGACCGTTTTGATAATTGGCATTATCGTCCATCTTATTATCCTTAATATTTATTGGCAAAGTGTGTTTTATCAAGTCGCATATAAAAATTCGCTAACGTAAAACATCTGATAAGTTCTGAGGTTGTCAGAGTATAGCAGGCACACGGTTTTTATTTAACCGCGTCAATCATATTGGTTATGGCACTATTTTTATAATAAATGTCCAATATGGCGTTATTCTGCGCCTTTTCGCGGCTCAGCCATTAACATTTTGAGCGTTTTGAGCTATGATTGCACGGATAATTATTCAATGCAGTACATCGATGTAGGCTGTCATCCTGACTACTCACGTGATGTACTGGTCACCAACCGACGAGGACGACTATTGTGTTAGAAGCTTATCGTAAACATGTCGCAGAACGTGCTGAGCTAGGGACTGTACCACTTCCATTAAATGAGAAGCAGGTAGCAGAATTGGTAGAGCTACTTAAAAACCCACCAGCGGGCGAAGATGCGTTCTTGATGGACTTGTTAGAAAACCGTATTCCTGCCGGTGTTGACCAAGCCGCTTATGTTAAAGCTGCATTTTTAGCTGCTATTGTTAAAGGCGAAGCGACTTCACCACTTATCAGCAAGAAAAAAGCCGTTGAAATTTTAGGCACCATGCAAGGTGGTTACAACGTTCAGCCATTAGTTGCCGCGCTTGATGACGCGGAAGTCGCACAAGAAGCTGCTGATGCGTTAAAGAAAACATTACTCGTATTTGACGCGTTCAATGACGTGACCGAAAAAGCCGAAGCTGGCAATGCTATTGCTAAAGAAGTGGTGCAATCTTGGGCCGACGCGGAGTGGTTCTTAAGCCGTCCTGAAGTACCAGAGAAAACTACTTATACCACCTTTAAAGTCACTGGCGAAACCAACACTGATGACTTGTCACCAGCGCAAGACGCGTGGAGCCGCCCCGACATTCCATTGCATTCATTAGCCATGCACAAAAACTCTCGCGACGGCATCTTTGCTGACGAAGAGGGTGTTGTTGGTCCAATGAAGCAAATCGAAGCGTTAAAAGAAAAAGGTCATCCACTTGCCTATGTTGGTGACGTGGTTGGTACCGGTTCTAGCCGTAAGTCTGCAACCAACTCTGTATTGTGGCTCATGGGCGAAGACATTCCGAACGTACCAAACAAACGTGGTGGTGGTCTAGTATTAGGTAACAATATCGCTCCTATCTTCTTTAACACTATGGAAGATTCTGGCGCCTTACCAATCGAAAAAGTGGCCGTTGATAACCTAAACATGGGCGATGTGTTTGACATCTATCCGTATGAAGGCAAAATCACCAAGCACGACTCTGACGAAGTATTGTCAACCTTTACGCTAAACTCGCCAACCTTGCTTGACGAAGTGCGCGCAGGCGGCCGTATACCACTAATCGTTGGTCGTGGTTTGACCAATCGTGCTCGTGAATATATGGGTCTTGGTCATTCAGACGTATTTGCTAAGCCAGAAGAGCCAGCTGATACCGGTAAAGGCTTTACCCTTGCACAAAAAATGGTTGGTAAAGCGTGTGGTCTAGAAGGCGTACGTCCGGGCATGTACTGTGAGCCAAAAATGACGACGGTCGGCTCGCAAGATACCACAGGTCCGATGACCCGTGATGAGCTAAAAGATTTGGCATGTTTGGGTTTCCAAGCGGATCTTGTGATGCAGTCGTTCTGTCATACCGCAGCTTATCCAAAGCCAGTTGACGTTGAAACTCAGCATACATTGCCTGACTTTATCATGAACCGTGGCGGCGTCAGCTTACGTCCTGGTGATGGTATCATTCACTCGTGGCTTAACCGTATGCTACTTCCAGATACCGTTGGTACTGGTGGTGACTCGCATACGCGTTTCCCAATGGGTATCTCGTTCCCAGCCGGTTCTGGTTTGGTTGCATTCGCAGCAGCAACTGGTGTGATGCCACTTGATATGCCTGAATCTGTTCGTGTCCGCTTCGTTGGCGAACGTCAACCTGGTATCACGCTACGTGACTTGGTCCATGCGATTCCTTATCAAGCCATCAAAGAAGGTTATTTGACCGTTGATAAGAAAGGTAAAATCAACGAGTTTAACGGTCGTATTTTAGAGATCGAAGGTCTAGAAGACTTGACCGCTGAGCAAGCGTTTGAATTGTCTGATGCGTCAGCTGAGCGTAGTGCTGCTGGTTGTACCATTACTTTGTCTGAAGAATCAGTGACTGAGTACCTAAACTCGAACATCACCTTGCTTAAATGGATGATTTCAGAAGGCTATGGCGATGCGCGTACCATCAGCCGCCGCGTTGAGCAAATGCAAGAATGGCTAGCGAACCCAAGCCTCATGCGTGCTGACGAAGATGCAGAATATGCTATCGATATGACTATCGATATGAGCGAGATCAAAGAGCCAATTCTTTGCTGCCCGAACGATCCAGACGATGCTAAAACATTGGCTGACGTCGCTGGTGATACCATTGATGAAGTATTCATTGGGTCATGTATGACCAACATTGGTCACTTCCGTGCTGCGGGTAAACTGCTACAAGACGTACCAGCGGGAAGCCTCAAAACTCGTCTATGGATTGCGCCACCGACTAAGATGGATGCGCGTCAGTTGATGGAAGAAGGTTATTACAACATCTACGCTCAAGCCGGCGCTCGTACTGAAATGCCAGGTTGTTCACTATGTATGGGTAACCAAGCACGTATCGCACCGAAATCTACGGCCGTTTCAACGTCTACCCGTAACTTCCCGAACCGTCTTGGTCAAGGCGCGAACGTTTATCTCGCGTCTGCAGAGCTTGCAGCGGTAGCAGCGGTACTTGGTAAATTGCCAACCAACGACGAATACCAGCAGTATGCTGGCATGCTAAACAGCATGGGCGATGAAGTTTATAAATACATGAACTTTGATCGTATGGAAGACTATACTGAAGAAGCGGATAAAATTAACGTTGCTCAGTTGACCTAGTTTTTCATTCGAAAGCTTCTTAATTTTTTGAAAACAAACCCCGTATCGTGATGATACGGGGTTTTTTACATGTTTGAAAAATATGAATAATGGTTTGCAAACTTTTATTGAGTGCTTATAATCAAAGTCGTTGATTAAATGTTTTAGTTGGCGATTCTACCGTTAAAGGTGAGTGATAATAAATCCTATGGAAAATAAAAATATGCTTGATAAAGTAACGCCGCCACCTTTACCAAATTCTGGGATGGTTAATAATCATAGTGCTGAGGCAAACTATGGCATTATGGACTGGTTTAAAAAAGGTCTAAGGAATTATGCCAATTTCTCTGGACGTGCTCGGCGTAAAGAGTATTGGTATTTCGTATTGGTGCAAATGGGATTGGTCATCATAGCGATGATTTTAGATGCGATTATCTTCAATTCAGAAATAGGGTTATTTTATATTGTTGTAGCGCTTGGTTTGTTCTTGCCGGGCTTAGCAGTGACTATTCGCAGATTGCATGATACTAGCCGTTCAGGATGGTGGTTTTTGATATCTATTTTGCCATTGATAGGCTCTATTATCTTACTGGTATTTTTAGCGAGCGATACCAAGCTCGAAATCAATCAATGGGGTCCGCCAGCAAAATAAGCTGCGACTGGTTTCTCTCATTATCTTATGTATAATATAGGGGCAGGCGGAAACCGTGGCTCTGCACTCTTTTCTCATTTCTATCTCGGGACGGACCGATACTTTACTAAGCAACTTTTTGTTTATACTTAAGTGCTAAGTGCTTTGGAGTCTTGGTTGATTACTTTACCCCCACTCAAACGTCGTATTGTCTATGTGACCATCTTTGAAATTATCGCTATTATTGCTTCTACCTTTGTGCTCATGAAACTTAGCGGCAGCGATGCGGCAGAGTCGTTACCCGTTGCGGTGATGGTGTCATTAGCCGCTGTGATTTGGAACTTTTTATACAATACGGCTTTCGAAGCGTGGGAACGGCGCAAGCAGGTTAAAAAGCGTACCTTATTAATCCGCAGCGCTCATGCGATAGGGTTTGAAGGTGGCTTGGTATTGATTTGCCTGCCACTTTATATGATTTGGTATGACGTTGGTTTAATCAAAGCATTTATGATGGAGGCGGCGTTACTGCTATTTTTCTTGGTTTATACCTTTGTATTTACCTTAGGTTTTGACAAGATATTCACCTTACCACATTACGATAAGAGTGCTTCTGCTTCTTCATAAATACAGAAATTAATCTTATTAAATGATCAACAGAAAGACTGCTATTAAATTAGGCAGTCTTTTTGTTGATAGTACAGAAGGTAGCGTTAGAAGCTTTTATTTACCTTGATAAACGGGCTTACGTTTTTCCATAAAGGCGGTGATGCCTTCGGCAAAGTCAGCGGTTTTTGCCATCATGGTTTGTTGGTCAACTTCCATATCGAGCGCTTCATTTAAACCTGAAAAAGCATGTACGTTAATCATATGCTTCATTGATGCCAAAGCTTTACCGGGTAAATTACTTAGGCGAGTTGCCAATGCCAATACGCTGGCGTCAAGCTCATCTTTGCTTACGACGCTATTGACTAAGTTTAGACGCGCGACATCGTCGCTAGTAAGCTTATCACCCAGCATCACAAGCTCAGTGGTTTTCGCCGCGCCAATCAATTGATTGAGCAAGTAAATACCGCCCGCATCTGGAATCAAGCCGATATTGACAAATGCTTGCACAAATTTAGCATTGTCAGCGGCAATACGGAAATCACAGGTTAATGCCAAGTTCATCCCAGCACCCGCGACGGCACCTTCTAATTTGGCAATAATGGGTTTGTGAATATTCCGTAGCTTTAAGCTTACCTCAGCCACTTCTCTGAGCATAAAATCAAGCTTTGCCACAAGTGCTTCTGATTCCATGCCATTCTCTAACATCTCACCGATATGACCGCCGCTAGAGAAATTATTGTTTGATCCTTGCAACACGATCACGCGTACGTCGGCATCTTGATCAGCCTTATCAAGCGCATCCATAATCGCGCCTTTTAATGGTGTGCTAAAGGCATTTAGCGTCTTAGGGTCATTCATGGTAATGGTGGCAATATGATTTTCGCTGTGATATTCGACCAAAGGTTGTGACATGGTTGGTTTCCTTAGTAAGAAGTTCTAGATAAGCATTGCGGATAACAATGAAGGTTATAATGGACAAAGTTGTAACAAGTCATGCAAGCTGATTACTATAGCAGCTTGTTATGATTATAAAAGCGGGTTTTGTGGGCGCTAAAGGCACGGACAAAAATGTTTGAGTTTTCCTTATTTTGTCTTATATTTGATTTAATAAATATATATTATCTGCCGTGCAAAAATAACGCTATGAAGTATCCGCTTGGTGCATTATGCTAAATGGCAGTAATGTTAAGGATTTCGTTAACCAAACAAGCAATCAACAAGCAACAAGCAACAAACAAGGAGGTAATTATGCCAATGATAAATGTGAATAACGTTGATATTTATTATGAAGACAGCGCGCCGGAGGATAAGCAAAAGCCAGTGATGGTCTTTGCGCATGGGCTACTATGGAATACGCGGATGTATGATAAGCAAGTGGAGTACTTTAAATCTGGCTGCCGCTGTATTGCGTTTGATTTTCGTGGGCAAGGTCAGTCGGAGATTACCAAATCAGGCTATGATATGGAGACGCTGACCGAGGATACGCTAGCATTGTTGGATGCGCTAGATATTGATAAATGCCATTTTTTAGGGTTATCGATGGGTGGTTTTGTCGC
Organism: Psychrobacter faecalis; assembly: GCF_016107575.1. Lineage (GTDB taxonomy): Bacteria > Pseudomonadota > Gammaproteobacteria > Pseudomonadales > Moraxellaceae > Psychrobacter > Psychrobacter faecalis. The sequence goes on from NZ_JABAST010000002.1 coordinate 100,834, forward strand.
TCAGCGTATCGCGCTAAAACGTCCGGAGTTAGTGTTATCGCTGACCTTACTTGAAACGTCAGCAGACCCTGAAGACCCAAAAAACGTCCCGCAGTATCGCAAATTGATGAAGGCTATCCGCTGGCTGGGTATGAAGCGAGTCAGTCAAAAAGTCATGCCTATTATGTTTGGCAGTAGCTTTTTGAACGATAAGTCGCGTAAGGCTGATCGCAGAGCGTGGCTCACGATGTTACAAGGCAATCGTAAGGGCGGGGTCGTTAAGGCGACCACAGGTGTCATTGAGCGCTCGGGCACTTACGATCAGCTAGGCGAGATTAGCACGCCGACATTGATTATCGTTGGTGATGAAGATGTGGCAACGCCTTATTCAAAAGCGGAGCGCATGCATTTTGCCATTAAAGGCTCAAAGCTTGCGGTTATTAAAGGCGCTGGACATACAGCGACGGTAGAAGAGCCTGAGCAGGTTAATAAAGTGATTAATACCTTTTTAGCCCACTGTGTCTAACTTTGAGCGAGACTGGAACCAGTTTTGAATCAGACATAGCAATTAATAAAGTATTTATACGAAAAAAAGCCGTTAACTTAAATAGGATAACGGCTTTTTTATTGAAACCATTTAGCAGATTAACGTTAAAGCGGCAGTTTTAAAAAATACTATAAAGCAGTCAGGCTAACGTCTTTATTTATAAGCGGGTCGTATAGTCGCTATTAATATCATCAAGGGTGCCAAAGACCTCAGCGCGATTGACGATTTCGGTGGCCCATGCACGGTGCGTGGCAGGCTCAAGCATGGTATCGTTATATTTAAAGACCGCCTTTGCCTCGCTATGCAAGATTGCCTGCGCTTCATCCAAGGTGCTCAGCGGCACGCAATACGCCTGCTGTACCAACGCAATCTGGCTTGGGTGAATGACCGTTTTGCCGACCAGTCCTAAGTTCACATCACGCATCAGCTCTTTCATAAACAGCGTTGGCTGCTCTAAGTATTCAAATACTGGCGCGGTAAGATAAAAACCATGCGGTACAAAGCAGCCAAGCAGCTGATAGGCGAGCGTACCAATCGGGGTATCATAAACGATGCTATTTTTAGGACGGCGTAAACGCAGTGCGGCAAATAAGTCGTTACCACCGATACGCAGGGCAAAAACGGGTTGACTGAAGGCTTCTTTAAAGCCAATCGCCAATTCTTGATTGTGATGCGGGTTAAAGAGCGCTGCTGTCTCAAGCGTCGGCATCAATAGCTGCTCAGTGCTTAAATTCTGAGACGCCATACGCCAATTAGACAAACTATACATATCGACTTTTGGCATGACAAAACCGTCGACCAAATCAATATGCGCAAAATCTGCCAGCTGCTCTAGCATCGCCGGATGACGCGGACGAATAAAGACTAGTGGTCTGGTTGGTTGATTGGTGTGCGCTTTTGATTGAATGCCATTTTTTTTTGTTGGGTCATTAATGCTATCGACATGCGCCGCCCACGTATGTAGCAGCGTTTGTAGACGTATGAGCGCCAACTCAACATCGCTATGGCTGACCGCATCTTCTAAGCAGATAATAATACTGTTAATCGTCGGCAATTTGTCGCGTGTAATGACTTGCCAAATATCTTGCCGCGTTGCAGGCATATAAAGGCTAGCACCCAATTGATACGGATGATGGGTAAGCGGTTTGAGCATCGCATGACGCTCGGTAATTAGGTGGGCATAAGACTGATTGTTGTTATAAAGGTTGGACTCGTTGTGCGGTATATCGGACATAGTTGGCATCGTAAATAGTGATAAATGAATGGTTATAGCAAAAAATCATAGCGTAAGGACGTATGATAAAAACAGCGCTGCTGATGCAGGATTGATGCATTTCTTTCGTAATACATCAATACATTAATAAATCATGGACGGTTTGTTGACCGCTGCTTGATCAGCGTAATCGCTTGATAGGGGAGTATTTTAGCACCTAATACCGTGATATTGATATCGCGCTCGCTACATAAATGGCGCAATAATACGGTATCTGGGTGATCGGCGGTGGCCAGCAAGATGCGCTCAGGATCACGGCGTAATATCGCCCGTGTCGCCTCTGCAATGGTCGGCTTAATACGATTACGATTGTCAATGTCATAATCAATTGCCAACGTATCAATTAAATCCGCAGTCTGATAGCGTGGTTGCTTGAACGTTTGCAAGTATTGTGGAGACGTAGACAATGCAAGCCGCGTGCTATCAATATGATCAACAAAGGCTAGGCTATGGTCTACCGCAACCAAGTTATCATAAAAAACGCTACGATGTAGCCCCGATTGCGGCTCGGTATATAAACTGCGTGATATCAGCCCAGATACGGTACTGTTCAATAACCCCGATGGAATCAGCCAATCTTCCTCGCTTGCCGCTAACCAAGCAACGCTTGCGGGGTCAGCAAGGGTTAATAGAGGAATAACATTCTCACCCTGATGGAAAATATTGGCAAAATTTGGATGATTAGGGTTGCTAAAGATATCTAAGCTACGAGATAGCTCTTGATAAATCGCTCCTTTGCCCGTCCAGCCGTCGACAAATACGATGGCACTGTTTGGATGAGCATCCAATATCATCTGCAGCGCGACTGGATCAAGGCCGCGATCGCGAATGATACTGATACCATAATGCACACTTGGCAACGCATAGCTGCTATCAGCTACTAATGCACGCTGCAACAATACGCCAATGGGTAAACCTGCGCGTACCAAGCTGACTAATATTAATGGACGTTCAGTACTTACCGTTTGCCAAAAAATATGATGTAGCGTATAAGCCAAGTTAGCAATATCAGTTGCGGTTCTCGTGGTACCTTGCGCTAATGCCTGCTGATACAATTGCTCATGCATGGCAGTCGGCGTATGCTCTAGTGTCAACATATCAGAATAATGGCGCTGTCCACTTTGGATGAGCGCTTCTTTCTGGCTCACAGGTACATCGGCAACGGCGTCTTTATCAACGATATCAAGCAGCACAGTCACATCGCTGGCAAGATAGCTGCCTGAGCCATATTCCTGCATTTTTCGCATATTAGGGTTCGTTATAGGATGGGTCATAAGATGGTTTCTACTTAAAAAAATGAGTTCTACTACTACTACTATTGTTATTATTTAAAAACTATTACGAGCTAAAGCGCGCATGTAGCTGACCATGATTGGGCATGCCATACCAGTCAAGTAGTTGCAAAAATGGCAAATCGGCCAAGCTATCACCAAAACCAAAACTTGGACGCTGATGGTCTAAATGCTGGACTAATAAAAACTGTACCGCATGACGTTTATGAACCGCGTGCGGCAATATCGCCAGATTATTCGCATTCACATGCACATAAAAATCTTGCTCAAAGTCACGTATTAACGTTGGCAACTTTTTAGCGAGCTCTACTAACGCTTGATGGTCCTTTTGCGCATGCTTAATAGCCAGGTAAATAGTCAATTTTTCATTAGCAGAACCATTATTAAAGTGATCGATATGTGGTGTAAATAACAGCTGGCTATTGTCATTTTTACTGTGATTGGCAAATAATTGGCTAAGCTGCTGCAATTTATCCTGTAGTGGTGCAAGCTGACTATGCATACGCTGTTGCCACTGAGCTTGTAGCGTGCCGTCTCTAGCAAGAATAATCGCACCGTGGGTTAAGACTTGCCAACTGTCAAAAGGCAGCTTAACGCGTTTAATTTCACTGCGATCGCGTGCAGTGACCACTATCAGCTCAGTACTAGTAAGCAGCCAATTAAAGAATGCGGCTTGACGCTGACTCATAAAGCTTAGTGGCTTGCCTTGCTTGTTAATAGTCGCGCAAACTAAGTTTTTGGCTTCAGCAGTAGGTAAATCCCACGCATCGATTTTACGTTGGGTTTGAAAAAGTGTATCGTCCAAATCCATCAGCGCGTAGGGTTTGATAATATCGGGATTGGCTTGAAAAAATGGGCTAGTCATAGTATTTGCCATAAAAGCGTGCGTAAATGTGAAAAGTAAAGTAGGGTTTAAAGGATAGTTTTAATAGGACAGCCTTTGTAAGCTAGCTTTTATAAAATAGCTTAAAGTGTCGGACTCACCACCAGCACATTATCCAAATCTTTCCATATATCATCGACGCTATCCGCCGATGTTTCCACGCACAAGACAATCAAGTCCCAATCGCTAGGCTCAACATTATAAGTAAAGTTCGTCATACCAAGCCCATAGTTATCGCTAAAACTGAGCATCGTGGTAATCGCGCCACCAAGGGCAATCGGTGAGCGGGTTAAGGCGCTAAACTTAACCGTAGCGTTTTGAGCTTGTGTCTCAAGCCATTCCGCTAATAAAAACGGCAACCAAACAAACTCATTACTGCCCAATACTAAAATCCGCTTGGGCAACTGCTTTTTATCAAGTTGTCGTTTCTCAAGCTGTTCTTTCTCAAATTGGGCTTGCTGATTAAAAACGTTAAAAGCAGTTTGAAACTGCAAAAGGTAATTATCAAAACCATCGGTACTATCTAGCGTTGGAAAGCGTCCCCAATTGCCAGTTTCACCTAGCGTATGGTTGCCAGCCTCAGTGGTATCGACAGACGGCATGGTAATCGGCTCAGGATTGGGCGCATCGGTCCATTGCCATGCACCAGATAACAAGTGATGACGATGAAAGTCAATATTTGGCAATCGAATGGCAATCGTGTCTTCGGCAGAATCAGATTGGTTCTGACTTAAGGACCAATCTACCAATGTCGTTAGATGCACTTGTTCTAATTCGGTCAGTCCTGCGTTACGAAGGGCGGTGACGACATTGACGCAAGTATTGCCCGTTGACGCTTCATCATCAACCATAATCAAGGTTTTGCTCGCTAGTAGCTGCGCTTGCGTTACTTTATCTGCACTTTGATAAATCAGATGCTGGCTGGCGTGACTGTGGTCTTCGCTAAACGTGGTCAATAAAGAGTGGCTGCTTTTGTCATGATTGCCATCATGTTGCGCATGACGCGTAGAATTTAACAGTAGCGCATTGGGGTAACGCGTTTGTAGCGCTTGATGTACGCCCGCAGATAAGCCAACGGCAGTTTCGGCCATACCAATAACCAAAATGGGTTCAGGCAAATCATCTGGTACTAGGTTTGCCAAATCAGTAAAAGCATGACGCATGGTGCTAGGCGTGACTGGAATATGGCGACCTAAGACTTTTGAGACAAACAAAAATGCGCGTTTAGGGTTAATGCGCTGCGCAAATCCAAGCAAGTCTTCTAGCTCGTAGTTTTTACTGTCACCGCTAAAATTGGTTTGATAAGTTAAATCAAGAGTGCCGCGTGGTAGGGTGATGGTCGTACTGTGTTGCTTATTTGGCATTTATTTTCCTTCGGTCTTGCAATTTGTTAATCGTTATTTTTACTTACTCAGTAGCATCTTCTTCAATCTTTACGCTAACCATAATTGAGCGTACTTGGCAGGGAATGATTTGCTGTGCAATATCCACAAGCTTCGGTTTATCGGTTAAACCAAGCCAATAGCCAAACCCAACTTGGGTTAAATCGAGCCCGCTATGGGTGGTGTAACCGATACCCCCAGAGGGGCGACTATTAATCTCAAGTACGCGGTGCTGCCTGTCATCGTCGGCCTTGGTTTGTACGCTGACGATACCATCACAGCCAAACGCTTTAATCAGTGGAGTAACCACATCCATGACCGCTTGCTCGTAGCCGATATGCTGGATTTTACCCGTTTTATAGCGGGTAACAGCTGCCAATACTTCGCCGTATTCACAGACGACATCGATAGAGTATTCTTGCCCTGACAAATAAGGCATCAGCAACATAGGAATTGGGCGCTCGTGCACCATTAGGCTGTTGGCATAAGCATTGATAAACTGCGTGGTATTGATTTTTTTCTCTTCGGTAAAGTACAAATGTTCAAAGCTATCGTATCGTGCGTCAGCTTCCTTGTCGGTATCAAGTCGCCAAAACCCTTGAGCGAAAATACCAGTGACCGGTTTGACGCATAAAGGCTGATGACCGTGCCTAGCAAGGAGTGATTCAAGCTCTGCGACATTATCAAAGCGCCACGCTTCGGCGACGGGAATATCATGCTCATGACACTGCTGCATAAAGGCAAACTTATCATCTATCGCTTCTAACGCCGCCACACTTGTCGCGCCAGTCAATAAACGAATACCCGCCGCGTCAAATGCTTCCCGCTGCGCTTCATAATCAATGCCATTGCGCCCCGTGAGTAGCACTTTAACGTTATTATTTTTGGCTTGCTCTAAGACAAACTGCCAACGCGGCATTACTGGCTCAGCAGACTCAAGCTCTGCTTGCTCATCGCTATCTGTGGCACTTGCAGACGGCTCAATATATACGCTATCGGCAAATTCAAAAATCTCAGGTCTATTATGACGGTGTGAAGCAATAATGTTAAATGGCGTCTCAGATTGGGCTTTTAATGCTTGTAGGCTGGCGAGCATATCACGCTGGCTTGACTGACCTTCCGCTAACCAAACGGCAGATGGCGTAGTAGACGTTGTGTGAGGGCTTTGGTTAGCAGGGGATTTCATAATTCTCTCAGCGTTATTAAAATTTATAGAGTGCAACAACTAGAATTGAGTCTTGAAGAGGGTCAGTCGTTCAGCGCGTTATCATATTACCTAAAATAGAGGCTATTATATACAAATGCTAAGCGTTATAAATGCTGCTAACAAAATAGCATTAAGGATTTGTAAAAATGTTTTTGCCGGCTGGTTAACGCTTTGTTGAACGGGCGTGCGCTGTAAAAATCAGCTGTTATCCATGCTACTATAGTGCGATAGTCAACAGCATCCATATCAACAAATAATAAATAACCTAAAGGATAAATGATGAGTCAACCTCAAAAACTGATTGCTGGTGCCAATGCGCCGCTGCCAACCGATAACATTAGCATCCGTATTTTAAGCCAAAGCGCCATCGATTGCGCCGCTTATCGCCTGACGACTGACGGTAAAGTACGCGGCGATGGCGACATGATATTTTATGGGCAGACGCGTAGCGATGATGGCAGTGTAAGCTTCCGTGGACATGATAGCGATGGATTTTTTGATATTAATTTACCTGCGCAGCCAGCGAGTATCGACAAGATAGCCCTTGCGTTTTCTAGTGCGCAAACACTGGCGCAAGTCGGCGATGTGGATGTTCAAGTCTTGCAAGGCAGCCAAGTGCTGATGACTTGTCAGTTAAGTGCTGCTGGACGTAATGAAAAAGCCATTATCCTTGCAGAATGCTACCGTCGCCAAGGTAGCTGGAAGTTCCGTTTTATCGCCCAAGGTTTTGAAGGTGGTCTAAAGCCCTTATCTGAACATTTCGGTGTAGAGATTGCTGATGAAGCGCCAGCTCAAGCTCAACCAATCAATACGCAGAAGCCAATCAACACGCAAAAAGCGGGTAGTGCGCCGCAAACAACTACGCCGCCGCCAATTCCTAGCGCTGCTCAAAATCCGTCAATCAATCTCAGTAAAATCACCTTAACCAAGAACCAAACTAGCATCAATCTAAAGAAACGCGATGATTTTGGTAAAATCTCTGTCAACCTCAACTGGAATCAACGTCCAGATAATAGTACACGAGCGCCTAAAAAAGGCTTGCTTGGTGATCTGTTCAAACAGCATAAAGCTAGTGGTATTGACCTTGATGTCGGAGCGATGATTCATCTGAAAAATGGTGAAAAAACGCTGATTCAGGCCTTGGGCAATCGCTTTGGTAATTTACAATCAGCGCCTTATGTGTTGCTCCGTGCCGATGATAGAACCGGACAAGTCAGTGGCGGTGAGTGGCTCGATATCAACGGGCAACAGTGGTCGCAGATTGAAGAAGTCTTTATCTTTGCTTTTATTTACGAAGGCGTACCAAATTGGGCGCAAACCGATGGCGTTGTGACCATTCATGTGCCAGATCAGCCGCCGATTGAAACTCGTTTGACAGAAGGCACAGGTAACTTGCCCATGTGTGCGATTGCGCGTCTGGTCAATCAAAATGGCAGTATTAATGTTGAGCGGATCAATCAATACTTTAAAGGTCATCAAGAAATGGACAAAGCCTTTAATTGGGGCTTCAGCTGGAAGCGTGGTAGTAAATAAGGCTTTTTGATAATAAAGTATAATTTAAAAAAACAGCCCGTCTATTTATATAGACGGGCTGATTGCTTATAGATTACTAAAACTCTTAATTAAGATTGCTTAACCTATTTACGCATGCGGCGTGATAGCAGGCATCAAGTCATGGAAAGTACGACCAGAAGCAGTTTCGCCAATGGCATGCATTTTCCACTCGTTATTATGACGATAGACTTTTGCCATAATCATTGCGGTGTGTCCACCTTGCGCTGATAAATTGTAGCGGGCAACTTCCTGATTGTTATTGGCATTGACGATACGGCAAAAAGCGTTTTCTACCGTTTCAAAGGTCTGACCAGTAAAGCTATTAACGGTAAATACTAACGATACTACGTTCGCTGGCACTTTTGATAAATCAACGTTAATGACTTCGTCGTCGCCGTCGCCGTCACCTGTGCGGTTGTCGCCAGTATGGACGATGCTGCCATCTTTTGATTTTAGCTGACTGAACCAAATCGCATCGACCGCTTGTTTATTGGCATCAAACATAATGCATGAAGCGTCTAAATCGATCGAGTCGCCGCCCGTACCGCCGCCAAATAACTTGCCTAAGAAGCCGCCTTTTTTCTCTTGTGGTCCTTGAAAGACGTCCCAGCCTAAACCCAATTTTACTTGCGTAAGCTCACCGCCAGCTTCTTTGCTGAGGGAGATTTTTTGACCCTTTTGTAAACTAACTGCCATGGTAAAATCCTTATAATAATTGTGAGGGGATTAATGAATTTTTAGTGTTTGTTTTTAGTTCTTCATTTCTGCACTGCTTTAGAGCTTCAATCTTGGCGATGACTTTAATGATAGAATGCAACTTCAATTATAAAATATTATCTAAAAAACCACCGCTGCCACCGCGACCGCCTGAGCTCGTACCTAAGATGCTTTGTAACCAGCCTTGATAGCTGTCACGATTACGTGAGCAGATGATAACTTTGCCCGTTCCTGAGAAGTTTAAAACCATGCCTTCACCACTGGTGACCGAATTGATAATATTGCTCATGATGCCTTTTTTCTTACTGGTCGAGACTGACAGCTTATAATCAAGGTTTGAATCCCAACAGACCACATGGCCATTATCAATGATGACGTCTTTATCAGGCGTCACATCAATCTCAAATAGCGAACCAAAACCAGAAACGACAACTTGACCTTTACCTTGGGTTTGCATCACCATAAAGCCGCCGGTATCACCAAAGACCGCACCGCCGAGGTTACGCTGGATATTGGCTCTGATGTCGATGCCCGTTTGTGCGGCAACGAACGCGCCATCGCTCAAGGTGTATTGCTGCGCACCGCAATCGATGATTTGCATATCGCCATCAAGCGTCGGGGCTAGCAGACAATCACCTTCACCATTGACCGCTTCAATCTGCTGTTGAAATAAGGATTCATCGTTGGCAAAGCGGCGCATCAGTGATTGCATAAGACCGCCCTGTAGCTTACCTTTAAGCTCAAGGTTCGACTCCATCATCACCATGGCATTGGCTTCACAATAAATCGAATCGCCTTTTTTTAAGTTACAATGCAAAAAAGGTTCAATGGTGCCGATTAAGCTAAACGTCGCTGCCATGGGGTGTAAATCCTTATTCTAATATCTTGAATGTTTTTTTATAAAAAATGAGCATCTGTAATTTAAGCCTACCAATTACATTTAAAGCCATCAAATGCTTTAGACAGGCACACCTGATGGCTTATTGATTATTGCAATCAAATAGTCGATTGCGATAGTAGTCTTACAAATATCTTATAGAGCGTTAAACGTTGACGCCATAAGAAGAGGCTAATGGGCCTAGACCACCACTAAAGCCTTGACCAACAGCGCGGAATTTCCAGTCGCCGTTATGACGGTATAACTCACCAAAAATCATCGCTGTCTCAGTGCTACCATCTTCTGATAGGTCATAACGGGCGATTTCGGCTTGACCATTATCATTGACTACACGGATATAAGCGTCGCCAACTTGGCCAAAGTTTTGGTTACGCGCTTGACCTTCATAAATGATGGCGCAGATAGCGACTTTACTCACATCTGCTGGAATACTAGCAAGATTGATTTTGATTTTTTCATCATCACCGTCGCCTTCGCCCGTACGGTTGTCACCTGTGTGCTCAACCGCGCCATTGTCCGACTTTAGATTGTTAAAGAAAATAAAATCTTGGTCATTACGCACTTTGCCTGCTTCGTTTACCAAAAAGGCAATGGCGTCTAAGTCAAATTCTTGACCATCAGTAGCGCGTGGATCCCAGCCAAGACCAACGGTAATGTTGGTTAAGCCTGGGGCTTCTTTTGATAAGTTTACGTTGCCGCCTTTTGTTAAGCTAATAGCCATATAAATATCCTTTGGATTAATAATTAAGTGGATTTGATTTTATAAAATAAAAATAGGGCAGTCATGCTATTTACGCGTAAGTATTTCAGCGCAAAAGGTCAGTAAATCGACCTGTACGCCATAACCTGCCTATCATTACGTTTTACTATACTAAGCGTTTGCTTACTAAGCAAGGTGTATTTTGTGTGCCTATCTGACAGTTATATTTTTGCTTATATAAGAGGATGTTACGAGCATGTCTGACCTATTTTAGCTATTTATCTTATTATCATTTATAATAGCGCGCTCAGGTTCCCTCCACCCTGACTCAAAAAAAGGCCTCCTTTATGAATACCTGTATCATTTCGACCAATCCCGCTTCATCCATTCGTTATAGCCGTGCGTTGTTCTGGCTTGTCAGCCTGCATATCTTTATCATCGCCATTAGTAATTATTTAGTGCAAATACCGGTCGGGCTATTTGGCTTTATTACGACATGGGGGGCGGTCACTTTTCCTTTTATATTTTTGATTACAGATTTGACCGTACGTATCTTTGGTCAACATCTCGCTAGACGCATTATTTTCTTTGCCATGCTGCCAGCGCTCGCCATTTCTTACTATTTTTCGGTCGTATTTGCTGATGGACAGTTCGTCGGTCATGAACATCTGCTCGATTTTAATTTATTTGTCTTTCGCATTGTCCTCGCCAGCTTTAGTGCTTACGTCATTGGACAGCTGTTAGATATTAAAGTTTTTAATAATTTACGTCAGCTTAAAACGTGGTGGATTGCGCCTCTAGCATCGACGTTTATTGGTAATCTGGTCGATAGCTTCTGCTTTTTTGCCATCGCTTTTTATAAAAGTCCAGATGCTTTTATGGCAACGCACTGGGTTGAGATTGGCGCGATGGATTATCTGTTTAAGATAGTCATGGGTGTGCTTATCTTTTTACCTTTATATGGCGTGATATTGGCAAAATTGCAAAAGATGCTCGCTGATAAGTAGAGCGAAAATCAATAGCCTAAGCTAATCCCTGCTCGCAATTCTATTCTTCATAGCCCCTATAAAAAAACAGGTCATAACCAATAATGATGATGACCTGTGATTTAACAATCTGAATAAGTCTAAGTATTACGTCGACAATTATTGCGTTATTCAAGCGCTTGGCGTTTACGATAATTGAGTGACGCGACAAACGCCCAACCAATAAAGGCAATACCAATCAGACCAGTGATAATCTCTGGTACATGGAATTTCACCGACAATAGCATAATGATGGCTAGAGCGCCGATGGCATAATGCGCGCCATGTTCGAGATAGACAAACTCATCAAGCGTGCCTTTATCAACTAAGAAAATAGTCATCGAACGCACGAACATCGCACCGATTGCTAGACCGAGCATAATCACGATAACGTCATTGGTAATCGCAAAGGCGCCAATCACGCCGTCGAAGCTGAATGAGGCATCAAGGACTTCTAGGTATAAAAAGCCGATAATACCACCTTTCATAATCGCGCTAGTTGCTGCTGCACCTGAGCCAGCTTCAGCGTTTTCTAAGTCTTCTTCAAGGTCGCCTTCTAGCATACCCGAGACCACTTGGACGCCAAGATATACCAAGATACCCCAAACGCCAGCGATTAGGACCGCGGCTGACTGCTCAGGGTTGGCAAATGATACCGCAATCATCAACACGATAAGGGCGACAAACACGCTCATGGCATCGACTTTACCCAGTTTGACCAAGCGGCTCTCAAGCCAATCAAACCAATGTACTTCTTTATCATCAAAGATAAAGTTTAAGAACACGAGTAATAAGAAGATACCACCAAAGGCTGAGATTTCAGCATGGTGCGCCAATAGTCTGGCTGAGTATTCTTTAGGATCGTTTAAGGCCAAATCGACCACTTGCATAACCCCAAGGTCAGCCGTCACTGCTACGATAACGATTGGGAATACCAAGCGCATCCCAAAGACAGCAACTAAAATACCAACGGTTAAAAATATCTTTTTCCAAAACTCGTCCCAGCCTTTGAGGACTGAGGCGTTGACCACCGCATTATCGAATGATAATGAGATTTCCATGACGGCCAAAATAGCGGTAATAGATAAGGTGGTTATCATACCGCCTATACCGCCGTGTGAATATCCCCACCATGCCGCGACTGCTAGGGCAATAATGGTGAAGATAAAGTCTAAATAAAAATGTCTCATGACATATCCTGTCTGGTTGCATAAAGCTAAAGTCGGTCTATTATAAACACAAACCACAAAAAAAGTGGTTATTGCTAACCACTTTTTTGCCTAATTTTAAACGAAACTTAAAGCATTACCAGTCTTTTAGCTAGGAATAATTGTGACTATTTTGCAACCATATTTTACTGGCAGAATGGCAAGGGATAGCGCTGCCATATTGCTCTAAGTTTCGGCGGTGTTTATGTCTAGGCATTGTTTTTAGTATGGGCTAAGTTGTTGGCAGAGGTTAATATCGAGTTAGATATTGACGCCATACTGATGACACATGGCTTGTAAGCCGCCTGAATAGCCTTGACCAACGGCGCGGAATTTCCACTCACCGTTATGACGATAAACTTCGCCAAACACCATTGCCGTTTCAACAGAGTAATCTTCTGCTAAGTCAAAACGTACCACTTCTGTGCCTGTTTCTTCATTGACCACACGGATAAAAGCATTGGCGACTTGACCAAAGTTTTGGCTACGAGCAGCAGCATCATGAATCGTGACCGTAACGACGATTTTATCGACATCAGCAGGCACTTGGGTCAGGTTTACTTTGACGACTTCATCATCGCCGTCGCCTTCGCCCGTGCGGTTATCGCCGGTATGTTCGATTGCGCCATTGTCAGATTTTAGCTGGTTGTAAAAAATAAAGTCATGATCGCCGCGTACTTTACCAGCGGTATTTAGCAAAAACACGCTGGCATCAAGGTCGAACTCAGCGCCAGAGGTTGCGCGCTCATCCCAACCAAGACCGATAAGTAGCTTGGTTAAATTTGGGTCAGTTTTGGTGAGCGATAAATTACCGCCTTTATTTAATGATAAAGCCATGAGATTATCCTTGTTATTAGAGTGATTAAGGGTTTGATATTTTGTATATAAATCAAAACGCTAGCAAAAGTGGGATTAAAGCGGTTAAAAATCTGTCGCTTAACGGTTGCTAGTAACGTTCTATCATAGCAACAAAAAATGACCCAATCAAAGCTGATTGGGTCATAGTTATGTGTACGCTAAGACTGACTGGAAAAGACTGGGCTTAAATGCTGCTTTTATATTTAACCAAGCAGCTCTAACGATGGCGAATCTCAAAACTTTGATGAATCGGCTTTTTGATATTAAAATCAAAGCCTATCGTTTGTGGCGTGATATCGATAATGTCGTAGCGTTCGGTTAACTGCTCATCGAGCTCAAAGCGGGTGAAATTGTTTGAGAAATATAACACACCGTCAGAGGTTAAGCGGTTCATCGCGCGGTTGATAAGAGCAGCATGGTCACGCTGGACATCAAAAGTACCTTGGAACTTTTTTGAATTTGAAAAAGTTGGTGGGTCGATAAAGATAATATCAAATTGTTCCGTATTACCCTTAATCCACTCAAAAATATCAGCGGCGACAAATTGATATTTATTGCTGCTGACATTTAAACCATTTAAAGCAAAGTTTTGCTTGCCCCAATCAAGATAGTTTTGCGACAAGTCAACGCTGGTGACTTTTTTCGCGCCAGCCAGTGCTGCGTGGACGCTCGCCGTGCAAGTATAAGCAAATAAGTTCAGCACCGATTTGCCGCGGCTGTTGTCTTTGATACGGGCGCGCATATTGCGGTGGTCAATAAACAAGCCTGTATCGAGGTAATCGGTAAAGTTGACGTACAGATAGGCGCCATTTTCGCGCGCAACATAAAATTTACCGCGTTTTTCGCTACTGCCTTGCTTGCTATATTGGTCATTGCCCGATTGGCGTGCCCGAGTTTTGATAAAAACTTGTTCGCGGTTAATATTGAGCACTTCGCGAATGCCCATCAAGGCCAAATTAAAACGTTTTTTCGCGGTCTCTACCGGAATGGTTTTTGGTGGCGCGTATTCTTGCACGTGCACATAATCGCCATACAAATCAATCGCCACTTTAAAGTCAGGCAAGTCAGCATCGTAGACGCGAATATTGCTGACAGTGTCTTTGCTAGCGAGTCTTTTAAGTTTGCCCAGATTTTTTTGCAACCGGTTAATAAAGTCTTGGCCTTCTTCCACGGCAATCTCGCGCTTCTCAAAGCGACTAATAAGGCTACCTGTTTGCCCAGCAATTAAGGTACCGTAGCGGAAATAAACCGTGATTGCCCCATTATGGCAGCGCAAAGTTTTTGGCTCTTTAATGGGCAAGATATCAACCTGTTCGACATTGGCTGCCAAGATACCAAGCATCGGATTGACGCCACTACCCGCAAAGCTGTCTTGTAAGATAAGCCCAAGCGCTTGATATAATGGCTTAATCATCTCTTCATCGCCCAAGCGCTCACCGTAAGGTGGGTTGGTAATGACCAGAGGATTGCTTAAGCGGCCATCATCGGCTAATGGCTTTAAAACGTGGCTGAGCTGATTAAGGGCGCGGGTTTCAAGGTCAAGTAGCGGCAATAAATCCTGCAAACCTGCGGCAATCAAGTTCTTTTCTGTCGCGAGAATTGCCCCACTATCGGCATCGAAGCCCAGAATGAGCGGCAAGGTATCAGGTTGTTCGTTGATAATCTCTAAAGCTTCACGAAAACGCGTTTGCGCATCGTCAATCATTTGTTGCCATAGCGCTTCATCATGATGTTGCCATTGATAAAAGCCAAATTGATTGGCCGCTTTATCGATACCGACAGCATAATCGCAGTGCATGAGTAGCGCTTCAATGATAAAGGTACCTGAACCGCACATCGGGTCGATTAGGGCGTTATAAAAAGGTGCATTACCGGCATCATTCTTTTTATGCCAACCTGCGCTATAAAGTAGCGCCGCCGCTAAGTTTTCTTTTAGCGGTGCTTCAGTCATAGCCACACGGTAGCCACGGCGGTGCAAACTGGTGCCTGATAAATCTAAATATAGCTCAGCTTGCTTGTCATTGACTGTCGCAAATACTGAGAAATCGGGATTTTTACTATCGACATTAGGACGGCTGTCATACACTTCATTAAAAGTATCGGCAATCGCATCTTTGATACGCAGCATGGCGAATTGTTGACTGACGGCAACGCGCTTATCGACAGACAGACGAATGGCAAACGTCTGCTCTAAGCTAAATTGCTCGGTCCAATTGACCGATTTTGCCAAGCCATACAGCTGTTCTGCCACATCGTATTCGGTATTGATATTTTTACGTTTAATCAGCATCAAGACCCGCGACGCTACCCGTGACCATAAACAAATGGTATAAAGGTCGCGCAAGCTACCAGTGACCGCTAAGCGTCCTGTACTTTTCATCTCACTTGCAATGCCAAAGCTGCTTAGCTCAATTTGTAGCGGTGCTTCAAGCCCATCGGCACAAGTAATAATAAGGTCAAGCGACAACTCGGCTGCAGCGGTTGATAAGGAGTTGGGCGTGGTAGTTTCGGTCATACGGTTACCTGTGGGCTAAATTGATAAATAATGCACCTCAAAACCCTGATGTTTAAAATCTTAAGGCTTAAAATTATGAGGTTTAACTGGCAATTTTACCATAATTACGAAGTTGATAGTTTAAAGTGGCAGTGTTTATGGTGCAGTGTTTAAAAGCTACGTTGAAAAAATGATGACTTACTGGGTTTTGAGATTATCGAGCCGTTATTCAGCATCTTTTTTTAATGAGTTGTCTTCAGTAATCAGTTTGGTCGTGGTTGCAAAGGGTTTGGTGTCGATAGGAGAATCAACGTTTTTTGGCATTAGCAGGCGCATATGCGGGTAGGGGGTTGAGATATTTGCCTCATCGAACGCCCGTTTGATATTTTCCGTCAAGGCTTCTTTAATTTTTGGCATACGCGCAACGGCGGCAGGCTTGACCCAAAAACGGATGACAAAAAATACCCCATATTCGCCAATCTCGTCTACCGTCGCTGAGGTTTCAGGGCGTTTTAGCACTACTTCACTATCAGACAATACTTGTAAAATAACCTCGCGCGCCTTGTCGACATCATCTTCAAAAGCAATGCGCATACGGATATCAAAACGGATAAAGTTTTTTGAAGTTAAATTGGTGACTACTGATGAGGCGACATTGGAGTTGGGGATGATGACGGTGATGTTATCACGGGTTAAAATATGGGTCGTGCGTAACGCGATGACCACAACCCGCCCTTCATTGTCATTGATATTGACCCAGTCACCGACTTGAAAGGACTGCTCAAGTAAAATGGTAATGCCGGCGATAAAGTTAGCAAGCGTCGATTGGGCGGCAAAACCCACGGCAATACCGGCAATCCCCAGACCTGCTACCAAAGATACGATATCAAAGCCAAATTGTGCCATAACGCTGGCAAGCCCGAATACCAATAATAGCACCGATAAAATATTTTTAAGCAGCTGCTCAATAGAGGCGTTTAGACCATAATGCTGTAAAACCTTATGTATAATTTGTCCAGATGACGCCCATAACACATAGTAAATTCCCGCCCACGTACTGGCTTTAGCCGTGGCTTTGACCGTATCTGGTTCAAAGCTTAGCTGACTCATAATAGCGATTAAACTGCTGACTATCCAAATATAGCGTAATACCGAGCGGGCGATTTTAGAGCGGCGTTCATTGAGCCCAATGCGGCTTTTGCTTTTCTTGATAAGATAGATGGCAAGCCAATAAAAAAATCCCAATACCGCCAGCAGTATTAGGATTTTGATGGCCGTGCTCACCAGTTCTACTGATTTAGAAGTCCAGTCGAGTGAGTCTTCTTCGATGGAGCCGCCGATAGCAATATATAGGCTGGTATGTAGGTCGCGAACAATCTCTTGAAAGAAGTCAGTAATACCAGCGATTGCCATTGTTTTATCCATGCAAAGTTTGGGTCTACATCAAATGAATCGTAAAAAGAGCTTATACTAAGATAATTCAGCTATAAAATCATCTAATAATAAAGTTTTAACGCTAAATTTTTAAGGAACAATCAGCGTAAACCGCGCAGCTCATTTTCGATCTGAGCTTAGCTGCGCGTAATAGCTTAAACCATATTAACGTTAATTTTAATAAAAATGGTTTTATCAGTCGATTAAAAAGTCCCTTCTTGAGTATCGTGATACTGATAAGGAATTTTCATCATACGCTGCACATCACGTAACGCCGTACGCAGACCTTCTAGTATCGTCGGATGATAAAAAGGCGTATCGAGCATGTCCTTTATACTCATATCATTGGTAATAGCCATCGCCAATATATGACCGATATATTCAGCATCAGGGGCAACCATGCTTGCGCCCAAGATTCTATCTGTCTTTTTGCAACCATAAATATGCAGTAGACCACAATTGACACCCATCACGCGGCTACGACCTTGATTGTCAAAGCTGACTTTTCCAATCACATATTCAAGCTCTGGATCTGCTTGTATCTCAGGTAGCGACATGCCGACATTGACGATTTGTGGCGAGCAAAAGACGATAGAAAATGGCGCAGCAGTTGGGCGGATATAAGCATCGCTATTGTTGTTACAGACCATACTACCCGCACTAAAACCTTCATCGCTGGCAACGTGTAATAAAGGCAGATTGGCATTAGCATCACCGACAATATAAACTTCTAAATTGCCAATTTTACCCGTTTTTTTATCGAGCTGCTTTGGACGATTTTTGTCATCAAGCCCAACGCCCAAGTTTTCAACGCCTAGAGCCGCGATATTATTGCGTCGGCCCGTAGCGACCAATACATAATCGCCCTGCCACTGGCGCGTCTCACCAGCGCTGTCTTCGTAATCGATAAAAGCCGCTGAGCCTTCGTTATCTGCTGCTTGCTGACCGACGTCGTTAATCTTGCTACCCAAATGCATGGTCATCTCACGACTTAAGCAATCAATGGCTTTATTATTGATATCTTCATCTTTTAAACCGGCGACGCGTTTGTCGCGATTAAAAAGTGTCACCTCGACGCCCAAACGTGTAAAGGCTTGGGCGAGCTCCAAGCCGATAGCCCCTGCGCCGATGACGGCGAGAGACTTTGGTAAATCAGTTAGCTCAAAGACGGTATCGGAAGTCAATAATGTTTTGCCAAGTTTATCCGCCCAGTTATCAGGGATAAACGGCTTACTACCAGTCGCCACGATAATTTTATCGGCTTCGATGAGTTCATCATTGACCTCAATGAGACCTTGTTGGTTGATGTAAGCGCGACCCGCTATTTTTGTCTCAGCAGGCCAGCTTTCTACTTGCTTTTGGACGTAACTGGCAAAATGATTGCGTTCGGCGCGAACCCGCTCCATCACTTGTTTGCCATCTATTTGAGCAGTAGCATGAATACCAAACTCGCCAGAATGGTTGGTGTCATAGGCGCGATCGGCAGCAGCGATGAGAAGTTTACTCGGCATACAGCCGACGGCAATACAAGTCGTTGACCAAGAGCCGTCATTAATAATGAGGACGTCGTCTTTTAGTTTTCTGGCTTGGCGAAAGGCATTTTGACCGGCGGTACCGGCGCCGATGACCGCCACCGTTACCTTGCGCATCGCTTTTTTATCAGTGTTATTATCGGTGGTGCTGTCAGTCTGTTGATTCATATTACTCACAAAAAAAAGGTTTTATCGTAGTCGATAGAGATAAATAAAATTGCCAAACAATCATAAAAATATTATGGGGCGAGCGTGGCAAGTAAGCGTTCGGTGTAGCCGGCTGCGCGTAAATTGCGCTGTGCATGGGTGAGCGTGCCATCTTTATCAAAGACAAAGGCTGAGCGTACAAGACCTAAGCTGACTTTGCCATACATATTTTTTTCTTTAATTACATCAAAATACTGGCACAATTTCTCATCACTGTCGCTAATCAGAGGAATATGCAAATTGTACTTAGCGATGAATTTTTCGTGAGACTCAACGCTATCGCGCGACACACCGATGATATCGTAGCCCAACTCATCAAATGCATTGATATGAGTAGTAAATTCTGTCGCTTGGGTGGTACAGCCTGGGGTGTTGTCTTTTGGATAAAAATATAAGATAAGCCCTTTATCGGTATGGGCAACCAGCTCTTTTAGGCTGATATCGTCATGAATAAAATTGCCGTCTAGCTCGCGCACGATAGTGACCGGAAAATCGGGCAGGGCAAGGTTCTCTGTAGTGGGCTTAGCCATTATAAAATCCTTATTAGTTTCGGTTATACGTATATTATAGTAGGTGGTCTTATTATAGGCAGATTGGCAGAAATAAATACTCCGTTTTACACTTCACTTATTCATTCGCAACAAAAAAGACTGGCAATGGCCAGTCTTTTGTATTTTTTAGCAAATATTTTCTTAAGCAGTTTAGGCAGGTTTTTGTGGCTGTTTTAGGTCCAAGCCCACGGTGCATTGCTGCAAGTCTTTTTGCATTTTTTTCACGTAAGGGAGACCTGATGGGTCTTTTTTGCTTTTTGCATAGCTTTCGATTTCCCACATTTGACCGATGGTCATATTGCTACGGACACCGATGGTGCAGTTGCAAAGCTTGGTAGCATCGCTTTTATTAGCGACTTTATATTTGACCGCGCCATTGACACAGGTATTGATATTGTCTTGTTTAATGTCGGCCGCGTTTGCTTGTGGTAAGGCAAACAGCGCCGCAAGAGCTAGGGGTAATACAGGCAAAAACTTCATAAACATCCTCTACGGGTCGTGTCAATTTCTCAGATTTTATATAAAAATCTTGGTAGTGTTATGTGGTCACAGGTTTTATGGCTTATATAAGTGATGATAAAAGTATAGCTAACTATAAAAGCTTTTTTATCTATGTCACTCATTATATTTTAGTAAACCAGCAGTATATGCCGCTTGTGACTGACATAGTCGCCCATACCATAGCAAGTAAATCGTCTAAAATACAACGCTAGCGTGCTGTGTTAATGCAAGCAAATGTTGCGCAAATGTTTAATAAGCCATTATGCTAAGATAATAATAGTGGCATTTTCAAGTACTTAGCAGAATATTTCCAAATGTTTATTAAGACTCATTAGACTGGTAACGCGTCGGATCAGAAACCCCAGCTTGGGCAAATCCTTGGCGACGTAGGACGCAACTGTCGCAAATACCGCAAGCAAGACCATTGGCATCTGCCTGATAACAAGAAATCGTCTGCCCATAATCGACCCCGAGCGCTAAACCGAGCTCAATGGTTTTGGCTTTGGATAAATGCTGCAACGGCGTTTGAATCGATAAATGATGACCGGTGACACCAGCTTTAGTAGCAAGGTTCGCCATGTGTTCGAAGGCGGCGATATATTCTGGACGACAATCAGGGTAGCCTGAATAGTCGACCGAACTGACACCGATGACGATATGATTAGCATCAGTGACTTCAGCGACTGCTAAAGCATAAGATAAAAATATGGTATTACGCGCCGGCACATAGGTATTTGGAATGGCGTCATTAGTATCTATATCATGGATATCACTTTCATCGCGATTGTTACTCGGGAATTTATCAGTATCGCCATCAGGGACAGTCATGCTGTGGTCGGTGAGTGATGAGCCACCAAGCTGGGCGATATCGATATCAATAATGCGATGGTTAACATTGGCAGTCTTTGCAATGGCTTTGGCAGCGACAAGCTCGCTATTGTGGCGTTGACCATAGTTAAAACTGACCGCTGTCACAGACGCATAGCGCGCTTTTGCCCAGTACAAACACGTCACGGAATCAAGCCCGCCTGATAGCAGCACCACGGCATTTTGGCTTTTATGTAGTGCTGCTAAATCAGCATTGTCTTTGGGACTGGGAGAGGAAGTCTGCGCAGTTATTTGAGTCATAGTATTGTCTATTGTTGGTTTAAGAAATTTGAAAAATTTGAGTTTCTGAGAAATGGCTGTTTTAACTAAGGTGGCATTATTACATAACTCTGAAGATATGTTTAATTGCGCATAAGTTGCGATAAAAATGGGCACAAAAAGCCACTAATTTTGTGCGACTTTTCAATCTGCTAGCAAAATTTGTTATAATCGCTGCTTTTAAAGCCCACCTGCTGAAAAATATTGCTAATTGCTTTGTAGTAAAATTAACTTTGTAAAGATATTGAGTACCTTATGACCGTCGCGACCTTGTTTACGCCTAAAATCCCTTCTCAGTTTGATGAAGCCTCTTCGAAAACCAGTTCTACCGATACTGGCTGGGATAGTTATGCTGAAGATACTGATAGTATGGGGTATGACGACATTGCTGGCGCGGCTATAAGTAATAATACCGCTGAGCAAACATCCTCTACGCAAATTTTACCGACTGAAACGGCAGAATTTCGCAAGCTACAAAAAAAGCTACGCCGCCAAGTATCATGGGCGATTCGCGATTTTAATATGATTGAAGATGGCGATGTGGTCATGGTTTGCGTTTCAGGCGGTAAAGACAGTTATACGCTGCTCGATATCTTATTGCTGCTCAAACGCATTGCCCCGATTAGCTTTGATATCGTTGCGGTCAATCTTGACCAAAAGCAGCCCGGTTATCCAGAAGATATTTTGCCCACTTATTTGAATGAGCAAGGTATCGCGCATTATATTTTAGAAAAAGATACCTATAGTATCGTCAAAAGCGTGGTGCCAGAAGGTAAAACGTACTGCTCAGCCTGCTCACGCCTGCGTCGCGGTTCGCTATATGGTTTTGCCAAACAAATCGGTGCCACCAAAATCGCTCTTGGCCATCACCGCGATGATATGCTGGCGACTTTCTTTTTAAACTTATTCCACGGCGGCGCGCTGAAATCCATGCCGCCAAAACTGCTAAGCGATGATAAGCAAAACTTACTGATTCGTCCGCTTGCTTACGTTGAAGAAAAAGACATCATTGAATACGCACGTTTAAAAGAATTTCCGATTATTCCGTGTAATCTATGCGGCAGCCAAACCAATCTGCAACGCGCAATTATCAATGATATGCTACGCGAATGGGATAACGCCCATCCACAGCGTTTGGCGTCTATTTTTAAAGCCATGCAAAACGTCGCGCCGTCACAATTGGCCGATCGCGAGTTGTTTGACTTTGAAACTTTAAGCATAGAGCGCGATGACAATGAGCGCTTATTTGAAGGCGATAATATCCAAGCAGGGCAGACCGACAGTTTGGCTGAGATTGGTTTACCAGTAGCGCCAAAAACTCAAGTTTTTAATCCGAAGTTTGCCCATCATCAAAACCCCAACCAGCAAGTGGAAACAGCGGATAATACTACAAAAAATAATCGCAACACGCAAAAAATCCCCACGATTAATCCGGTGATTTAAATCATATAGATAGCTATAGTCAAAATATCCTAAAAACGCGACGGTATTGCTGATATCAATTTTTTGTGGCCTCTGTCTGCGCAGGCACAGCAAGCAAGAAAAACTGATATCAACAGTGCGTGATATATCGATATTACTTTTCACTCGTTATATTTTTATAAAATTAACCCCCAAAAAAAACCAGCGCATTATTCACGAATAGCTGATTTTTTGGTATTAATCTAACGTTAACAATTAACTTTTGGCAAAAACGGGTAGAGGGTTAAAACTCACCTCAGGGCGTGGTAATTTTGCCACATCCTGCATACGCCAATCATTCTTTCCATCATAACTGACTTGCAAATAATATTTGCCTTTTACGTCATCCAAATCGACTTGCGCCGTGTACTTGTTACCTTCTTGATGTTTGAGTACCGCATCGCGGTCTTTTTTAATGTCGGTGGCGTGCGAGATAGACAACTCTAAAGAGTCAGGATAGGTTAAAGGCTCACCGTTTAATAATTTACCAGACTGCAAACTTTGCTCAGGATAATTGAGATAAAAAACGACATCGCCATTATCGGCAAACTGCATCTTGCCATGTAAATCTAAATCATAGGTGAGCTTGTCGCGTGAGACGTCATGATATAGGGTTTTGCCATCCATATACCAATCGTCGCGTACCACGCTATCACGGATTTGATAAGAATAATAAACAAACCAAATGCAAGCGATTACTACAAAAGCTGGCATGCCAATGACAAAGATAACCACCATATAGTTTTTGTACCATGGTTGGCTGTCTTGATGCTTAAAGTTCGGTGCTGGACTAGACATAACATACCTATTAATCAGATATTCGTTTATAAAGTGCGGTTTGTCAGCTTATTATAAACGCTATCAAAAAATAAACCGACGGCTCAGAGCAGCCAGTTTAATGATAAATACTTCAGCTGCCAGTCAGTGATGATTAGCCTTTGACCAAGCACCACTAACGAGCGGATGAATAGATAAAAGCAACTACATACTCAATAATTACTGCCCTTGCGTGGTAAAGATATTTTGTTTACTCACATTATATTTACCGTCTTCGCTGGCTACTGTTAAAGTAATCGGCGTTTGACCAAACTCAATCACCTCAGGGTCGCCATAGATACTGACTGGCATATCAAAGCTTTCGCCTGCTTCTAACGGCACATCGTTGAAGCGTACGCCTAAGCTCAAGCCTTCTTGTGGCTCAAGACTTATTTTATAAGTGTGCGCACTTTGGGTTTTGTTGGTCAATTTAACGATATAGCTGTTTTCAATCATGCCTTGTTGGTTCAATGACGACAACTGATTACGGTCACGGCGAATATCAATCTCTAACGGTACGCGGTCTGTCAATGCATAAACCACACCGCCACAAAGTACCGCAAGCAAGGTTAAATAAGCAAAAAAGCGCGGGCGCAATACACGGCTTGGCTCTTTTTCGACCAATTGCCGCTCTGTGGTATAACGAATCAAGCCACGTGGGTAGCCAACTTTATCCATTACATCATTACAAGCATCGACACAGGCGGCACACTGAATACAGGCAACCTGCAACCCATCACGAATATCAATACCCGTCGGGCATACTTGCACGCACATCGTACAGTCAATACAATCGCCTAAATTCTCAGGATGGGTGCCTTTTTTACGGGCGCCGCGAGGTTCACCGCGCTCATAATCATAAGAAACAATCAAGGTATCTTTATCAAACATCACGCTTTGGAAGCGGCCATACGGACAGATTTGAATACACATCTGCTCGCGCATATAGCCTGCATTGACGTAAGTTGAAAAAGCGAAAATAAATATCGATACCCATATCCACGTTGACCACTCAGGGAAGGGGATAACACCCCCTAACATTTGCCAACTACCATATAGAGCTTCTGTCCCTGATACATAACTGACAAACGTCATCGCCGTAATCATCGAAAATACAAACCAAATAAAGTAGATTAAAAAACGCTTGAAGACTTTTTTAGCATTCATAGGTTCTTTATCAAACTTGATACGTTTA
The DNA here is from genome assembly GCF_016107575.1 of Psychrobacter faecalis. Lineage (GTDB taxonomy): Bacteria > Pseudomonadota > Gammaproteobacteria > Pseudomonadales > Moraxellaceae > Psychrobacter > Psychrobacter faecalis. The sequence goes on from NZ_JABAST010000002.1 coordinate 125,694, forward strand.
TTGCGATCGCCGATGACTATTTTTTCAACGTATTGGAACATATGCGTCCAGATGGTTTGCGGACAGGCATAACCACACCAAACCCGCCCTGCATATACCGTCACCATAAATAGCGCAAAAGCCGCAATAAGCGCAAAGACGGCAAGAAAGTAAAAGTCCTGTGTCAGAAACGTCATACCAAAAATATAATAATGCTGCGACGGCACATCGAACCAGATAGCTTGCCTGCCGTTATACCTTATCCACGGTAAAATCAAAAATAATGCCAATAACGCATACATGCTAATCACACGGATATTTTGGTAAAATCCGGTGATAAATCTAGGGTGAACGCGTTTTTTATTGGCGTTAAGATCCACCTCAACGACAGGAATTTTATTGGATGGTTGTGCTGACATAAACGTGCCTCTTTAAAAAAAGAATCAGTCTGCTGGCATGATGAACAAATACCTTTAATACCTGGGTATATGGATGTGCGATGTTATCAATGTCAGTAAGTAGCAAGAGCCATACCAAAAAAAGTATCCAAACTTGCTACCAAATGAGCGATTGTAAATAAAGGATTAAAATATGCTTAAATAGATGATTCTATAGTGTTTCTACTCGATTGCTATTTTAGCAGTTTCCCTACTATAAATGGGGTGAGAATGTTAAAAAGCAATACTTATCTGCGACTTATTGATAGACAAAGTGCGTATCACTATTAAGCTTGATAAATATCAAAACCAGTGATGATAGAGCATAAAAAGTATTAAATCTATCGGCAGTTTGATTTTGCGAGTTGCTCGTAGGCAGAGTTTATTAATAAAACATAAAGCTGATAAATAACTAAAAAGGGAGAACTGCAATCACAGTCCTCCCTTTGTCAAATACTACTTATTTACGATATACAACTGACTAAATGTGCTTAGTTTGCAACTGCCGTTTCAGGTGTGGCTGCTTTTGGTGCAGCGGCAGAAACAGGCTGCGCTTTAGCAGGCTGAGGCGTTCTGTCTGATAGAGAATAAACATACGCAGCAAGCAGCATAATACGCTCATTACCTAGTTTGGTTTCCCACTCTGGCATCACACCGGCACGGCCATAACGGATGGTATCACGGATACTTTCGCGATCGCCGCCATATAACCAGATGTTATCAGTCAAGTTTGGCGCCCCAGTAGAGATCATACCTTTAGCGTCTTCACCATGACAAAGCACACAGTTAGTAGGCTCATGGAAAATGGCTTTACCTTGAGCAACTTTAGCTTGGTCAAGCTCATAACCTGGTTGGTTACCAGAGATTGACAAGACATATTCAGCCGCTGCCCGCACACCATCTTCGCCAAGTTGGTCACGCCAAGCTGTCATACCACCAACACGACCATTATGTAGCGTCGTTAGGATATGTGAAGCTTCACCGCCATATAACCAGTCATTGTCGGTCAAATTAGGATAGCCTAGCGCACCTTTCGCATTAGAGCCGTGACAGACAGCACAATTCTGTAAGAACAAGCGACTACCGACTTTTAGCGCATTCGGGTTTTCAGCAAGCTTTTCAACGTACGGTGCAAGCTCAGCGATTTTTTCATCGATCTCAGTTTGCAGATTCGCAGGTGGTGTTTCACTGCGACGCATGGTTGCTTGCATCTCAGACAGCGTTGCTAGCGTTTTAGTCGCACCGCTAGCATCTGCTTTAGCCAAAATGTTTTGCTCAAAGTTATCGGTAAACACCTTGTTATTACTTTCAAGCTCACTTGCTAACTCGTTATGCGAGGTCCATGGCACAGTTTCGCCATCTACTTCTACGGTCGTGATACCTTCCCATTTCGATGGAAAGATAGCAGGGAAAAATATCCAGTAGGCAACAGCCCAAATAATCGAGCCAAAAAATATCACTAACCACCATTTAGGCAGTGGCTTATCGTATTCTTGAATACCGTCGTAAGTGTGCCCAGTAGTACCGTCTTCTTCTACTTCTGGCTTGTATTTCAACACCATTAGTAAGACGCCGAGGATACCCGCCCAACACATAATACTTAGTATGGTGATCCAAGAACTCCAAAAAAATGTCATCGTTTATCCTTATTGCGCTGCTCTTCAGCCAAAGCTTCTTTATCTTTGTCATCAAGCGCAAGTTGTGCATCTTCTTCGAAGCGTTTTTTGTTTTTTGGCGAATACGCCCACCATGCAACGCCCACGAAGGCAATAAAAGCAGAAACGGTCGCAATTGTTTGTAATTCACCAATACCCATTAGCGCTGTCCTTCCATCGCGGTACCCAATTGCTGTAAGTAGGCAACCAGAGCATCAAGCTCAGTGGCGCCAAGTACCGCATCTGGCGCTCCTTCGATATCTTCTTCAGTGTAAGGCACACCAAACTGATCACGGAATAGACGCATTTTAGTTTGTACATTGGTACCGTTTACTTCATTGGTTGCAAGCCAAGGGAAACCAGGCATTACAGATTCAGGTACTAATGAACGTGGATCGATAAGATGTTGTTTTTGCCAATCTTCAGAATAACGTCCACCAACACGTGCCAAGTCAGGACCAGTACGTTTAGAGCCCCATAAGAATGGATGATCCCACGTAGATTCAGCAGCACGCGAGTAGGGTCCATAACGCTCAACTTCCGCGCGTAATGGACGTACCATTTGTGTATGACAGACGTGACAGCCTTCACGAATATAGATGTCACGACCTTCAAACTCAAGTGCGGTCCATGGCTCCATGGCGGGAAGGGGAGCGTTCACCCCACCTTCTTCAGGACCCTTGTTATCATAAATCAGCGGTACGATTTCAACGAGCGTTGCAAAGCTAATGGCAATAACAATACCGATAACCAACAAGCCTGTATTTTTTTCAATAATTTCATGCGGTGTACCAGACATGATCGCTCCTTATACGTTAGCTGCCGAAGGTTTATCAACACTAGGTTCATGATCAGTAGGATCTGCGATATCAACAGGCTTACCTTCTGGCATTTTAAGTGTTTTATAAACGTTATAGGCCATAACAACCATACCCGATACATACAATAGGCCACCAAAAGCACGACCAATATATGGGAAATGTGAGAACTCAACGGTATCAACGAAGCTATATACCAACGTACCATCTGGATTGGTCGCAAGCCACATCATGCCTTGGCCGATACCTGAAATCCACATAGAAACGATATAGAAGATAGTACCCGCTGTTGCTAACCAGAAATGCGTGGTGATTAAGCTAATAGAATACATTTTTGGTTTGTTATAGATACGTGGTAACAATACATATAGCGAACCAATGGTAATCATACCAACCCAGCCAAGTGCACCTGAGTGTACGTGACCGACTGTCCAGTCCGTGTTATGCGATAACGCGTTGACGGTCTTAATAGACATCATCGGACCTTCAAACGTTGACATTGCATAGAACGACAATGCCACAATCATAAAGCGAATGATCGGATCGGTACGCAGCTTATCCCAACTGCCTGATAGCGTTAGGACACCGTTAATCATTCCGCCCCAAGATGGCGCAAATAGGATGATTGAGAATACCATTGCTAGAGACTGCGTCCAATCTGGAAGCGCTGAATAATGCAAATGGTGACCACCAGCCCACATGTATGAAGCAATCAATGCCCAAAAGTGAACGATAGACAAACGATAAGAATAAATAGGACGACCAATCTGAACTGGAACGAAGTAATACATCATCCCAAGGAACGCAGCTGTTAAGTAAAAACCTACCGCATTATGCCCGTACCACCACTGCACCATCGCATCGGTCGCACCGCCAAATAATGAGTAAGATTTAAACGCGCTAACCGGGATGGCCATACTATTTACGATATGCAGTAGAGCAATCGTAATAATAAATGCGCCAAAGAACCAGTTAGCCACATAAATGTGTGAAGTTCTACGTTTGATGAGGGTACCGAAGAACACAATGGCATAAGAAATCCATACCAAAGCAATCAAGATATCGATTGGCCACTCAAGCTCAGCGTATTCCTTGGTCGATGTCAGACCTAAAGGAAGAGTAATCACCGCTGCGACGATAACCGCTTGCCAACCCCAAAAGGTAAACCAAGCTAAATAAGGGGCGAATAGTCTCGTCTTACAGGTACGCTGTACCACGTAATAAGAGGTTGCGAACAGGGCAGAGCCACCGAATGCAAAGATAACCGCGTTAGTGTGTAGCGGTCTTAGACGACTGAATGTCAGCCATGGAATGTCAAAGTTTAGTGCTGGCCATGCTAACTGTGAAGCAATGAACACACCAATACTCATGCCGACGATGCCCCATATCACGGCCATTATCGTAAAGAATCTTACGACAGTGATTTCATACTCACGGTCAATTGGGGCGACTGCTGTGTTTTGTAAACTCATTGGATGATTCCTTTACAGCCCGAATTATCAACAGAATTAACTAACTCTCCGCAGCCTCTATATTATAAAAAATTATAAGCAGATTATGGTTGCGGTACATGTTGTTTTTGCCAAATCTTATTATCGAGACCTTATTTACTATTAAGTCAAACCTACACTAGTTATCAGCGGTTACTGCTGAGTAGAGGGCGGCGATATAAATGCACGGCGCTCACAGCTGGACGATAATAGGATGATTAATAAATAATAAACGGTTAAATTTGATAAGATAATGTGCCTTCCTTGAGCATCAAACATCTATTGAGGCTGAGTATGTATCTTAATTATTACTGCTAAAAAGCCAGTATGAACGAAGATAGATACTGATATTCAATCGGTGATAAAAAACTTATACACCATCAATGTATGCTAGCGGCGGCTGACAAAAACCATGTTTACGTAATGTTTAGTTAAAACTCCCGACTCTGTTTAAGGGTATTGTAACGCAAACCTAATCAAATATCATCAGAACTATGCGCCAAAATACAAACTCTTTGGTAAAAATAGTTACGAACGATATAATCTTTCAGCGTTATATACCTATTTTATACCCAATTTCCCTACTATTCTAGGGGTGAAAAAAGATAGTGCTTTTTGGCGCAAAAAATACAATTAAGCGGTGGTTTTGTAACAATGGCAGCATTTGCGCTATAAATAAGTTTTACTTATCATCGAATCGCACCTTATAATGACGCCTTGTATTATCGCTAACCAAGTGCTTTATACTGATATTAACGAATATTTTGAACTTTTAAATAGTGGTTAGGCTTAGCCGTATGCTGGCACAAGCCTACCTTCATAAATAACCTCATAAATAATAGGTATTAAGGATAATAATATGGCAGTTTTTTTGACAGACGAATGGTTTGAGCAAGTTGAGAAAATGGGTCAAGAAGCCGGTGAATTAAATTTACCACCAGCGCTTGCTAATATGGTGGTGAACTTAAAAGTTACCGATACGGAGCAAGATATCGAAGCAAGCTTTGCTGACGGCTTACTGCATCGCGGTTTGAATGATAAGGCAACCACAACCTTATTGTTGGACCGTAGCCTGCTGCAATCTATCATTACCAACTTTGATACCAATGAAATCATGGGCGCTTTTATGGCCGGTAAAATTCGTGTCGAAGGTGATATGTCACAATTGATGGCAGTACAAACCGCGCGCCCAAGTGCTGAGCAAAAAGAGCTTTATAGTAATATCAAGTCAATAACTACCTTAGCTTAATGGCCTGTTTTTCATTTTTGTATCAATAGCGTTTCGCATAAAAAAGCCCTTAATTCACATTAAGGGCTTTTTCGTCGGAGAATTTAACAGTAAGGTAATTTCTAAATTAACTGGCTTTTGATTGTTGCGCAGTTGGTTGCAATTTTTGATTTTCTTTGTAAATCGCCGCTTGTAACCAGATATTGGCTTGTACATAATCATGCACTTCAATAGCAGCGGTGGCTTCGGTTTTAGGTGCGCCGATACGAATGACAAAAGGGTCTGCGTCTTGTTCACGCAGTACCACCACATCAAATAAGATAATGGTCTGACCATTAAATAGTATTTCTTGCTTACCAAGCACCTGACCTTGACACCATGCTTCATCTTCTTGCCCTATGGTATCGCCGAACAAATACGCGCACATATGACCGAGATTAATCTCGACGGGCGCCATTTGTTCTTTGGTTTGAGGCTGCCATGCTTTGATTTGCTCTTGTAAATCGTCAGGCATTTTTCCATCATTAGCGGCGACGATGTCGTTAAAAGCGCGATGGTAGCGAATGGCTTCTTGGTCTTCGACCATAATCACTTCGTCTTGTTCACTCAGCTTAATCTCATGCGCCCACGCACTAAAGTTCACATAATAGGCGGTATCTTGCTGATATAAATGGCGGTTAGCGGTGTACAGCTGGTCGAAAGCATAAATAATGCTGCCATCAGCGGTGCGTAAGCGTAAGACGGTATCGTGAGTGTTGTCATTGACAATCATGCGCTCGATTTTGCACGTCAAACCATAAGGGCTATCGACACAAGGGTAAGCATTAATAAAGCATTCAGGCTTGCCGTCTTTCATCGCCAGCACTTGATTGATATGACAAGGCTGGTCTTCAGATAGCAATAAGCAGCTGTCTTTAGCGCTGACATTGCTGTTGAGCCCTTTCGGCATCGCCGCTTTTTCAATCATCTTTTGTAGCCATTCTGGCACGTCTTGACTCATGTCATCGGTCAAAATCCGCCAATGATCGGCGTGACCGGCAGATTGCTCGTCAGTTAAAGTGATTTTAGTAGGGGATTGGATGTTTTTATATTGATAATTAATGGTCATGAATATACTCAAACTTAAGTCAGCCATGAAGTTTGGATCTAAAACTGTGATTGCTGACCATTATCCAATATATGAGCGGATTGGTTTATGATAACCAGCAATGTCGTCAGTAAAGAGGCAACAAACAACAATGAGGGGTTAATGACAATTGTCCTTAGCATACAATATATAGGTATAGACGCAACTAATAGCAAGCCCCTCGCGAAAAATAATATGAAAAGTTGAGTTTTTATCAAAAAATACCGGCAGTTTGCGCTAATGACTGGCACATATAAGTCAAATTGTGTCAAACTAGCTCCCTTTTGACAGCGGTATTTTGCTGCTCATAATCCCCTGTTTTTTGTTCGATTGATATGTTTTTGCGGCGACGGCCTTAGTGAGTGTCATGCTAAAAGGCGGTTGCTGCATTGGATTTTATAACATAAATAAAGTCGCACGTAGATAAGATAAAGAGTTTGAATATGTTTCGTCCTTTAGCGTTATTTATCGGCTTACGGTACACCCGAGCAGAGCGTAGTAATGGTTTTATCTCCTTTATCTCGCTGATTTCAATGATTGGTCTGACGCTTGGCGTGGCGGTACTGATTACGGTGCTATCGGTCATGAATGGTTTTGATCGCGAGCTCAAAACGCGTATTTTGGGTATGGTGCCACAAGCGACGGTTATTTCAACCGAGATTATCGGCGATTGGAAAGAGGTGGCTGATAAAATTAAAGAAGATCCCGAAGTTGCTGCCGTCGCACCCTTTATTCAGCTGCAAGGTATGCTGACCTCCAACGGTCAAGTGGCTGGGATTATGGTCACCGGCGTTGATCCAGATTATGAGAAAAACGTTTCTATCATCAACGAGCACATGATAGAAGGCAGTATTGATACGCTGCAAAATGGTGAATTCAGTATTGTCCTTGGTGAAGAGATGGTGCAATCGTTGGGGCTGCGCTTAGGCGATAAAGTGACGTTGGTATTGCCAGAAGCGTCGCCATCACCAGCGGGTGTGATACCGCGCTTTAAGCGTTTTACTTTGACAGGTATTTTTACCATCAGTCCCGAGGTAGATAGCTTAATGGCGTTTATTCCGATGGGTGATGCGGCAAAATTACTGCGTCTACCAGAGGGCGCGCAGGGTATTCGTATGAAGCTTGACGATATCTTTAACGCACCGATGGCGGCCCAAAAAGCAGCAGCTATTGCGCCTAACAAGCTTTATCCTAGCGATTGGACGCAAACGCACGGCAACTTATTTGGTGCCATCCAAATGGAAAAAGCCATGGTTGGCTTGCTGCTGTTTTTAATTATCCTTGTAGCCGCTTTCAATATCGTTTCAAGTTTGGTGATGCTAGTCACTGACAAAAAAGCAGACATTGCTATTTTAAAAACCTTTGGCGCTTCACCGCGTCTGATTACCCATGTGTTTATGGTACAGGGCATCGTTATTGGCTTTATTGGTACCATTGCGGGCACGATACTTGGTGTTATCTTTGCCCTGACCGTCAGTGATATTTTGGGCTTTATCAATCAAACCTTTGGCCTCAATTTGTTTGATGCTTACTTTGTAAATTATCTGCCATCGCAGCTGCGTTTGACCGATGTGGTGCTGATTACCAGTGCATCATTTATACTGAGCTTTTTGGCGACCATTTATCCAGCGCGCCGAGCGGCGAAAATTCAGCCTGCGCAAACGTTGCGTTACGAGTAGTCTACAGGCGTCAATCGTCAATGCTATGATAAATAAAACAAAGGAAGTACCATGTCTGAAATTTTAAAAGCGACCAATATTAATAAAATTTATGATGAAGGGGCGGTGAGCACACAAGTTTTGACTGGTCTGGATTTGACCGTCAACGCTGGTGAGCGCATTGCGATTGTTGGTACCAGTGGTTCGGGGAAAAGTACCTTGCTGCATTTGCTTGGCGGACTTGATACCCCCAGTAGCGGGGAGGTTTGGCTACACGGGCAGCTATTAAATAGTATGAATGAGACCGAGCGCGGGGCGATGCGTAATAAACACTTGGGGTTTATTTATCAGTTTCACCATTTGTTAGCCGAATTTACCGCGGTTGAAAACGTCGCTATGCCGCTACTGATGCGCCCAAAAGTATCGACGACCAAGGCACGTCAACAAGCGATAGATATTTTAAAAAGTGTCGGTTTAGAGCATCGTTTGGCGCACAGACCCGGTGAGCTATCAGGCGGTGAGCGTCAACGTGTGGCGATTGCTCGCGCGCTTGTGACCAAACCATCACTTATTTTGGCCGATGAGCCGACTGGTAACTTAGATTATGACAACGCCCAAAGCGTGTTTGGGCTGTTATCCGAGCTACAAAGCACCATGCAAACCGCGCTATTGATGGTGACGCATGACCGTAGTTTGGCAGCCCTTGCTGACCGTCAGCTGTTATTGCGCAATGGGCATTGGGAAGATTACTAAAGGCGTCATTTTTAATACTTTTTTTCAATAAACTGTAGAACTGCTGTTACTGAGCAGCAGCATGATACGGTTAGCTTTTTTATAAAAGTTACTGACTATAAAAGTTACTGATAAAAACGACGAAAAAAACAGACTGTATCTAGCAGCCTTAACAAGTAGATAAAATCATAACTAAAATGCTAAATAAGGAATGATGAGATGGATAAAAATGATGACCCGATTGAAGCGTTTGGTAGCGCCGAAGAAGGTAACGAACCACTAAAGCCTTATATGGATCCGACGCTGTTTGACACCATTGATAGACAAGCACAAATAGACTTGCTGACGCCGGTTTTCGACTCAATTACCTTAGCGGGTGCAGATTACGATTTAAAGGCGCAAGATAGCGCCACGGGAAAACGTTATACGCTGCTAAAAGATGAGAAGGTGATAGATATCTTTGTGATGGATAATAATCTGGCTGATAATGTTAAAAACGCTATCGACAAGCATAAAGAGGAAGAAGGCGAGTTATAAGGTCGCTTATGAATTGGGTAATGATTTTATAAGATATTTCCAACTTTATAAAATGCTGCTATTTTTATAAGATGACTGACGCGGCAAAATTGATTATTAAGGATTCACGCTATTCATGCTTGCTGGTTTTTTCAGCAGAGTCTTTCTGACGTTTTTGCCAGCTGGTGACAGTTTTATAGCGCCAGATGGCTTTAAACGCCAGTCCGCAGACAATACTACTGATGACCGCTAAAATTGTTAGCCCTAGACAAAAAGCGGCGATAGATACCGTACCTTTATAAGTGATAAAAGGATTGGCGCCATCAGAGATAATCCATAAGGTAAAATCTGAAATCATGCGACCGATAATGCGCAAGCTTATCATCGGCACATCAAGGATTTTGGCACCGACATAATAGCCGGCATAAAACACCGGCAGGGTCGTCAGCGGGTTAGTAATCCAAGTCAGACCAAGCGCCATCGGCACATTGGCACGAAAAATAAGCGCGCCGATTAAAGCCAGCAACATCTGTCCTGGCAACGGGAAAAATGCGCTGAGCACGCCTATATAAACCGCTTTATTTAAACTATGGCGATTAAAATGCCATAAACGCGGGTCGGCAAGTTGCGGCGCAAATAGTTTTAATGAGCGACTTTCTAAAATTTTTTCAGGGGTAGGGAGTAGGTCTTTTAGACGTTTGTTTGGCACAGAATCGCCTTTACATGTTAACTTCAACCCGCTCAATCATATTGATGGGCTGATATACAGTGATATTATTAATAAAAAATATAGCTATAAATGTTATCAGAAAAGCGGCTAGATAATGTTGAATAATCACTATTGCAATATTTCTGGTAAGTATAGGGTAATAGCCACATAAATGCCATCGCTTGACGGTTTGCGCACTTGGTGGTTGGTTCAATGTTTAGAACGGTCATTATCCATCATGCAAATTATATGCAATGGACGAGCTATCAAGCAAGCGAGGAGCGCTGGTGTACTGGTTAATTGGTAGCTTGATAATCATCGTTATGATGGGGGTTTTGGCCGTCGCGGATACTATTCCGCTGCCTATTGGCTCCTTATTACCAGACCTCAGCACATCTTCTATCTTGCCGTTATTATTAATGGCTTTGACCATTGTTCTGCTATTTATCAATCAGCGTTACATTGCGCTTGCACCCTCGATTGACGCTAAAAAAGGGGTTTCTAAAAATTCCTCTGCTCAAAATCTTGCTGTTCAAAATTCTGCTAAAACCCCATCTTCTACATCACCATTACTCTATAAATTTGCTCATCATTTATTAATGGCAGTATTAGCAGTGGCGCTGATTAGTGGTAGTGGGCTGCTCGCTTTGATAAATCAGCAACAGGCGCAAAGTAATACCATCAAACAAACGGTGCGCGTGCAAGCGTTGGTGAGCATCGAAGGCATCAGTGATAGTGTCTATGACGACGCAAGTAATAGAGGCTATCGGCAGGTTGCTACCATTAGCCATATATCGCCTTTACTGTCCGAGATAACGTCGCAGGATTTGGACAAACTGAGCGTAAATTACAATGCCAATTATAAAGAGGTGACTGATAATAGCCTAAGCAATAAGGAAAATAATTTAAACGGAGATAATTCCGAATATTTCGAAAATAAACAATATCGTATACTGCTAAATGCTTATCCAAAAAAATCTTACTCTAAGAAGTCGCTCCCTAAAAAACCTTCTAAGAAAGGTACTGACAATAAATCGCAGACTATAGACCTAAATCATTTGCAGCCCGGCGATCAGTTACTGATGACTTTGACGCTGGCGCCACTTGCTAACTCTGAGCAAGCGTTGAACAATCCAACGGGATTTGATAGTTATCGGTGGTTGCGAGGGCGACATATCGATGGGGTTGCCACGATATTAGCGACCAGTACCTCAACTATTCCGTTTAATGACTCAGCAGCATTGTCTAAAGCGGACGATTCTTATCTATACCGTTTGCGTACCGCTATCGACCAAGGACGTTGGCAACTACGTCAGCATTTTTATCAAGATTGGGCAGGGCAAACTCCCGCAGAGCAGCAAGCAAAAGCAGTGACTTTAAGCTTACTGACCGGTGATCGCAGTTTAATCAATCGCGCTACCAAAGATTCATATCAGTTGGCAGGTATTTCTCATTTATTGGCCATCTCAGGAACGCATGTTTTATTTTTAGCGATTGTGTTAGCGGGATTGGCAGTCTTACTGTTGAATCGTTTTTACCCCTCTCTCTATCGTCATATCCCGCGCTGGCAATTGCGCTGGTGGGTTATGATGAGCGCGGCTTTTATTTATGCCTTATTTACTGGGTTTGATGTACCTGCTGCGCGTACCGCGTGGATGTTATTAGCTATAGGTTTGATACGCTTAACGCTACTGCCAATTAGTACCATGCGTATATTGTTGGCGCTGGCGATACTCATGGCGTGGTTCGACCCGTATGTACTGTGGCAGGCAGGATATTGGCTGTCCTTTATAGCGGTAGCATTGTTATTAAAGTACGAAGATAGTTCAGTAGCATGGAGTCAAGCAGAGTCTGCAAGCTTAACGACCACGAACTCTAATGACAATAAAAATGCGAAGATAATTCAACGCTTATGGCTAGGGTTTAAAAGGTTGTTTAAGTTACAGTTCTGGCTATTTATTGCGCTATTACCCATAACCTTATTGTTATTCGGTAAGGCATCACTGTTAGGGCTTATCGTTAATTTATTTGCTATTGGATTATTTGGTTGGGTGATTGTACCGCTAAATTTACTGGCTGGGCTGTGCTATCTTATCTCGCCTGCGCTAGCTGATACTATTTGGGCACTGGTGATTGCTCTCGTCGCTCATTTACACGAGCTTATCACGTGGCTAACGGCGTTACCGATATTCTCAGGGGCATGGCTTTATACGCCAGTGAATATAGCAATTTTGCTGATGGTATTATTGGCGATGTTGCCGTGGCTATTAGCGCGCGGCCTTATCAGTCGTTGGCTCGCGCTAGCACCGTTAACGCTACTGGTTATGACGGTATACGCCAATCAGCAGTCGTTAACCATGACTCCGACTCTCTATATTCTGCCAACGGGCGACCAATATTTAAGCGCGGCGGTGCTACAATACCCTGTGCTAAATAATGAAGATAATAAGACAAACGTTAGCTGGTTAATTTTAGCCGATCATAGGCGTTATGATACTCGTACGATGCCAAGCACGCTAACCGCTGACAAGCTATCTGCGACATTAGAGCAACAACTACGCAGCTTATCTATCAAGCGTCTAGAAGGTATGGTAGTCCAAAGCAGTAGCGCGGCCTTGACGACATCTTTAGCGACATTAACAAATAACAACCGTCAGTCATTGCAGCCGACCATCTATAAGCCAAACGACTCTGAGCTGCTACCAATGACCGTCGCTGAGTTAAGTCAACGTCTCCCAACCGCTCAGTATTGGCAAGCCGGGCGTAGTGAGCGTTGGCCCGAGCTCCAGCGCGCTTATCAACTGACCAGTCAATCTGGTAAAAATAAAACTCAGGCAACCATCAGTGCCCAAGCTTGTGAGCAAGGTAAAACCTGGCAACTCGCCAATGGTGATTTAACGTTGCAAGCTATCACAGGTTGGAGCAAAATAAACGATGCCAGTGTCTGGGACTGTACGCTTGAACTTGACAGTCGATTACCTATTCAAATTGTCAGTTATAATGCTGCTGACCCGCTCAAATCATTAGCTACTAAAGTACAAACACTTCAGTCCGATAACAAAGAGCCACCTTCTCATACTAAAAATGCTCAATCACGTCTGATTTTAAATGTCGATACCCATCCGCGCGTGTGGCAAATGTGGTCGTTATTATGCGCGATTGAACCGAATACTAAAAATGACACTTTAAAAAACTCATTAAACAACACCTTAGGTAATGTCATAAACAGCACAACATGGCTTGGACATAGTGCCTCGCATATCTCTACTGAGGTAATAACTCAGCAACAAATCCATGAGACAATCACTTATGATAATAAGCCACTAGATGCCGCTCTAGCTTTTGGGGCCAATAGTAAGGATTAACCTTATAATCTGACTTATTGGTATCATCCTTATAAAACATCTCGCTCCTATAACCTGTCGCCTTTATAATATCAAGCTATTTCACAGTTCTGCTATTGAACCATGAGAGAAATGCCACCATACTTAGTAGCTTATTCAACTTTATCAAAGCGCTATAAAAGCATTGATACAAGTAAAAATAGCTATCACGCTTTTGCTATATCAAGTTTTTAGTTCTCTCTTTTATCGTTTTACATTGTTTCTGACTTAGGAAGTTATATGCCCAACTGGCCACCAGACCCTAACAAACGTCCTGACAACTCGGCCAACCAGCCAGCGCCGCTGCAGCAGCAAAATCAGCCGAGTGGACAAGAGTGGCGACTGCTTGAAAATACGTTATTAGCCAGTGTGGTTGAGCAGCGCCGCGCCCGTCGCTGGAGTATTTTCTTTAAGCTATTGACCTTTGGTTATATTTTATTGATATTTTTGACCATTGGTCGCGGTTGTAGTACCAAAACACCGTCCGGGCTTGAAGGCGTTGATACCAGTAAGCCGCATTTGGCGGTGGTTGAAATCCAAGGAACGATTAGTAGTGGTGATGTCGCCAATGCTTACGATGTTAATGAGGCCTTAACTCGCGCTTTTGAAAACAGTAATGCCAAAGCCGTGGCGCTTGACATCAACTCGCCCGGCGGCTCACCCGTACAGTCTGATGAAATCTGGCAGACGATGATGGATTTGCGTCAAGAATATCCTGACAAAAAACTCTACGCGGTGATTGGTGATATGGGTGCTTCGGGCGCTTATTATATCGCTTCAGCTGCGGATGAGATTTATGTCAATCCATCAAGCTTAGTCGGTTCGATTGGCGTAATTATGCCAAGCTATAATATCGAAGGCTTAATGGATAAATTTGGCGTTAAAGACCGCACCATTACCGCAGGCGAGTATAAAGATATTTTAAGCTTGTCACGTCCGCTGACTGACTATGAAGAGCAGCACGTCGAAAAAGTGCTGGACAATACTCATAAGCACTTTATCAATGCAGTCAAAGAAGGTCGCGGCGATCGTCTAAAAAATCCTGAGGAAAATAAACTGTTTTCAGGGCTATTTTGGACCGGTGAGCAGTCGATTGAGCTTGGCTTAGCTGACAAAAAGGGCAGTATTTCGACTTTAGAGAAGAAGTTGAAGCTTGATAACGTCGTTAATTATACGCCAACCGACCCATTTAGCTTGTTTATGGATCGCTTTGCCGTTAAGTTAGGCGCCGGTCTTGGTTCAAGTATCAAGCTTGACGTGTTACCACAAGAAGAGGGTCAAGCGCAGATGCGCTAAGCGCTTTATATTTTAGATTTAATGTGTATGATTGTTAAGGCTGAGTATATGATTATGCTCAGCCTTAATTGTATATAAATTTCGATTATTATAATAAACAGCTATTTAAATTACTGAGAGCTTGTCATGAGTGCCATTAATCCACAGACCTTTGCGTCACTACCCAAGTCTAAGATAACCCAAAAACCTGTCATTCATTTTGCCCATGCCAATGGTATGCCAAGCGCCGTTTACGCGCCGTTTTTTGCCCCGCTTGCTGAATTTTTTACCATTGAATATATCCCTATGCTGGGGAATACGCCCGATTATCCAGTAGATAACCATTGGCAAAGCCTGACCCAGCAGATTATTGATAGCGTTAAACGCACGTGTGAGCAGCATGGGGTGAGTCAGTTAGTAGGCGTTGGGCATTCGCTTGGTGCCATGTGTACTATGCAGGCGTTATACCGTGCGCCGGAGATATTTGCGCAAGCGGTGCTGATGGATCCACCGTGGATTTATGGCAAAGTAAGCCTGCTCTGGCATTTGGCAAAAAACGCCGATAGATTACCGCTGATGAATAATCGCTTGATGGATAAGCTGTCGCCAGCGGGCGTGTCTAAGCATCGCCGTGATATCTGGGATAGCCGCGAAGACGCTTATGATAAGCTGCGTCATAAAGGCTTTTTTAAAGATTTCGATGAGCGTAGTTTTCAAGGCTATATCGAGCATGGTTTACATGAGCGTGCGGACGGCAAAGTAACCTTGGCTATCCCTAAAGCCAGCGAAGTTGAGGTGTTTCGCACCAACCCGTCATGGTATTGGCTGACCCCAAACCGTGCACCAAAGCCGCCAGTGACGCTTATCATTGGTGAAGATAGTATCTTTCTCAAGCGCCGCTTCCCGCAGCAAATCAAATCACGCCTGAATATCGATTATGAAACCCACGCTGGCGGCCATATGTTCCCGCTTGAGCACCCAGAGTCGGTGGCGCGTCAAGTGCTTGAGCTTATCAAAAAGCAATTGCCAAAATAAACGATGGTTGTGAATCCTAGAGGTTAGGATAAATGTAATGTGAGCAGCTAGCACACTTTTTTGAGTGACGATTTATGCTAAAAAAAGCGACCACCGCATCTATTAAGATCACAGCACTCAATCCTGCGCCGCTATTTTCACGCTTGGGTGCGTTGCTGTTAGTGATAGTCATGGTAGTGACGTTCTTTATCAGTCAATTAATCGGCGTCTATATCTCCGGAAAGCTTATATTGCCCGCTACTAAAAACGCTACTATGGGCGATATTTTCTTTTTCGGCAGTAATGATGGTACGGTGGTCAGTCTTTCTATCATTATCGGCTGTGTATTACTGGTGGCAGTCAGCGCTTTATTGATTCGGGTGAGGGGCGGCAATGTAAGGAAGTATCTGGCGCTACAGCCATTTTCATGGTCGGTTGGCATCGGTATGTTAGGGTTATTGCTGATGTTTATGATTGGCAGTCAAGCGTTAACTTACCTGCTCAATGAATCACCGTTGGTCTTCGTCGACCCTTTATATCAGTCTGTCAGCTCAGTTTGGTTATTGATATTTGCCATGGTGATTGTCGCGCCGATTTATGAAGAGCTTATATTTCGTGGATTATTATGGTCGGCTATTGCTGAGCAGTTCTCAAACGTAGCCAACGCAGAGCATCGCGGCGCAATAGTTGCAAGTTTAGTGACCAGCGTGATATTTGCGGTGATTCACTTGCAATATGGCATTTATGAAATCGGCACCATTGTGGTATTGGCATTGATATTTTGCTATGCGCGTATCAAATCAGGCTCGCTAGTATTACCGATGCTGTTACATGTTGTTAATAATGGCGCCGCGATGGCGCAGTATTTAGCGGAAATTAGTTAAAGGTTTATATATAAACGTCAAATAGCTAATTGATGAATGTCTTTATCAACTAGCTATGCACCCATTAGCTGTTATTTTATGTTTATAGTGATTGATGACTAGGCATCTGGATTTAAGGCTAAGACTTCTTCAGCGGCTCGTTTAATATCGTCTATCGTTAGCTGCGGTTTACCGCTCAATGCCTGTCGCCACTTGCGCGCACCTGTTAAGCCTTGAAACAACCCTAAATAATGCCGCGTCATCGTTGGTAGTGCTTCACCTTTAGCGCTTTGTTTTTCTAGATAAGGGTATAATTGCGCTAAAATATCCGAGCGCTTAGTAATCGGCGCGCCCCATAAACTGTTGGCTTCTGCCAACAAGTACGGGTTATGATAAAACGCCCGTCCAATCATCACCCCGTCGACATGCTGTAAATGCGTTTTAATATCAGCAACTGTTTCGATACCGCCATTAATTTCTATATCAAGCGTTGGAAAGTCTTGTTTGAGACGGTAAACATCATTATAACGCAGTGGCGGTATTTCGCGATTTTGCTTCGGGCTCAAGCCCTGTAGCCACGCCGTACGGGCATGAACAATAAAGCGTGTACAACCTGCCGCTGCGACTTTTTCGACAAAATCTACCATAAACTCATAACTATCAAAATCGTCGATACCAATACGATGTTTAACGGTCACCGGAATATCGACCGCTGCCTGCATGTGCTTGACCAAATCAGCAACCGTCTGCGGCTCTGCCATGAGGCAGGCGCCAATTTTATTGTGCTGGACGCGATCAGAGGGGCAACCGACGTTGATATTGACCTCATCGTAGCCATGCTGCTGCGCAAATTGGGCACATTGGGCCATCTCGCTACTATCGGCACCGCCAAGCTGTAGCACCAGTGGATGCTCAAGCGTATCAAAGCGCAGATGCCGCGCGCGATTGCCATAGAGCAGCGCACCAGTACTAATCATCTCGGTATAAAGATAAACATGCGGATTAAACAGCCGTGCAAAGTAGCGATAATCTGTCGTTGTCCAGTCGATCATAGGAGCAACAGAGAGTCGTTTGTTGGTCATATCAACCATTAGGGTAAAGCCTCGTTATTATGCATGCATATAGTAGGTCGTTTTAAAATCGTTATACCAGTCTCACGTCGATATTCATCAATTTGCCAATTTTATTGCGAACCGACCTTGCTTTTACGTGCATTTTTAAATGTGTTTAAAAGGAGAATAGATAAAGCGCCATGAGTGTTATTTTCATGACGCCTTTTGATTATTCTATCCATATAAGTTAAATAATAGGAAAATCAATAACAAAGCAAAAATAGGGAAAAGCTCAGTAATTATTCTCTAAATCACTTCATCAATTTTTTTGAATTCAGGCAAATTATAAAAATAAATGCCCATGATAATGCCGATAAAGCCTACAAAGGCAATGTATAGCGCAGGCGAAAAGCTGATATATAAAGTGGCGTAACCAAGCCCAAAAGGCACCAACACTCCGACAATCCCATAAGCAACATTATAACAAAGTGCCATACCTGTCAGGCGCACGTTGGTGGGAAATAATTGTACCAAAATGGCCGGAACCATGCCCACAATACCCGCACAAAACCCTAACAGCGCATACATGATAAGAATGTAATCGCCACTTGCTTGTAGATGATAAAAGAATGCAAACATTTGTGCAATCAACAAGATAGAACCAATGGCCAATACTTTACCAAAGTTTTGATGGTTGGATATGATTCCGTAAAACACACAGCCGAGAATCATAAATACGATGCCTAAACTGTGTGAAAAGCCAAATAAATCATTATCCAAAGTAAAACGCAGCTCAATTAAATCGGGTAGGAGTAGAATGATAACGGTGGTGATACTGGCTATGATAAAGGTAAGTAGCAAGCCGATAAAGATAGAATGCTTACAATGCTTAAAGAGCAGGATAAAGGGTTTGGCAATATAATCACGCGGCTTTGCAGCTTTCATGGCGATAAAAAACGGCGATTCATCTATCCAGCGCCACGCCAAAAAAGGCACCACGCTTAGGATGGCCGCCATAAAAAATGGTACCCGCCAGCCATAAGCGGCCAGTTGCTCGGTGGTCATGGAGTTGGTTAGCCAAAGAAAAAAGGCGTTGGAAAATAGTACACCGACAAAAAAGCTTGCCGTTACATAACTACAGGCGACTGACAAATATTGGCGCGGCACATGCTCTGACACAAAAACCCAAGCCAGCGGTGCAAAAAGCCCAAACGCCATTCCTTGTATCAGGCGTAAAATAATGAATAAAGCAGGCGCAGCCATACCCCATTGCGCATACGTTGGCAAGCAGGCCATCGCCAGCAAGCTTGCAGCGGTCACCAAAATACTCATTAATAATATCGGTTTTCGTCCACTGATATCACCAAAGCGCCCAAAGATAACCCCGCCAAACGGACGTGCCAAATACCCAATCGCAAATAGCCCAAGCCCTTGTATTTTAGCCATCGCCGCACTGGTATTAGCAGGAAAAAAGGCGGCAGCGATGATATCAGCAAGATATAAGTAAATCAAAAAATCAAAGAACGCGACTGCGCTGCTAAAGCAGATAAAAAGCACAGCGTTTCTATCTTTAGAAGACATCAGAGCATATTGAGAACGAGAAGGCATAATAGATCACGCATCCACTTAAAGAGGGGTTGATTAGAATGGGTAAATAAAGCGTATGAAATAACAGTCGTGCGATAAAAGTATTGGCTATCTATAACAACCAATCAATCGGTAGCCATGACATGATGGCCAACCAAACATGATCACTAATATCGACGCGCGGCTCTGAATCGTAAACAACCTTTTCACCAGCTTCTACGGTATGCCATTGCAAGCTGCCATTTTCTAACAACTTAATTTCATAGGCTTGACCCAATAATTCATCGCTGAGCGCACTATGCAATTGTTTTGCCAGCTCCTCGTCATTGATAATGACGCCCATCTCGGTATTAATATTGGCGGAGCGCGGATCGACATTATATGAGCCAATAAATACTTGGTAGTCGTCAACGGCAAAAGTCTTGGCATGCAGGCTGGTAGACGATTGACTGCGCGCTTTCCAAAGCTTGTTTTCGCGTTTTTCTTCAGAAGCGGTTGATTTTAGCTCGTAGATTTTTACCCCAGCTCGCAATAAGCTTGGGCGCCATTGACTGTAGCCAGAATGCACCGCGGTCACATCAGTGGCGTCAAAGGAATTGGTTAAGATCTTAATATCAATACCAGCTTCTGCCAGCTCGACCAGTGTATTGACCCCGTCTTTGGTGGGGACAAAATAGGATGAGATAATCGTCAGGCGTTTGGTTGGACTGCCCAATAAAGTACGCAGCTGATGTACCAAATTGGTATCGGCTGGGACAGTCTTGGTCAATTTGCCGACGTCATCGCTTAAAAACTGCATGTCAGTCCAGCGAAAGGGCACGCGCTTATTGATTAAGTCACTATCAATAGAGGAATCTTCGATAGCCGTTTTATAGACGTCTAAGCTGCTCTTACTGTTGTTTTTTTCATCAGCTCTGAGTTTGTCCAAACCTTCCAAAAAATCCGTGGTTTCACCTTTATCAAGGGTGGCAAGGGTTTGGATATCAAATGAAATTGGCGCTGACCAATAACTGGCAAAGCTATTGTCAATGTCAGCGACTACTTTACCGATGAGCAAAACGTCTAAATCGGCAAATTGGCTGTTTTTGTCATTGCTTAGGTATTCGTCACCAATATTACGCCCACCAATAATAGTGATTTGCTTATCAAAGGTCATGCTTTTATTGTGCATGCGCCGATTAATGCGCGGTAGACCTGTTACGAAGTTTAAGGTTTGAAATTTGCGGTACATCAATGGGTTGATAATACGTACGGCGATATTCGGGTGGCTGGCAAAACGTAATAAATGCTGATCAAATTTGGCGCTATTATTAAAATCATCCAACAACAAACGAACGATGACGCCGCGCTCGGCCGCGTCCCATAAGTCCTTTAGCATCAGCTGTCCGGCTTGGTCATCGTGCCAAATATAATATTGGGCGTCGATATTACGCGTGGCCATGCTGGTCAAAATACTGCGTGAAGCAAAAGCGTTGGCACCTGTCACAATCGGATGATAACCCGATAAATCAGGGTGAATCTCGTTCTGTTCACTGATAGCGGCGACTAAGTCAGTGCTATCCGTTTTTGTATTGGTAGTTTGGCTGTTTTGTTGGCCGTCTTTCTGATTGCTATTTTGCTCGTGACCCTCTTGTTGATATAAAGCGTCGATACGCGCGGATAAAGCTTGGCTTTCAGGCAAATGCGGCTGCTTTGGCAAACTCTGACATCCACTAAGACCTAAGGTAAGGCCGAGAGTTAAGCTCAACGATAAGTTACTTGGTTCTATACTGAACATCGACATAAATGAGTGACCTTAGTGGACCTGAATTGTATAAAGCACGGGTTAAAAGTGGGCTTGATTTATTGGCTATTTTTACCGATGGTAGCACTGAGTATGGCGCGTATAATTATATTGTTCAAAATCCTATTGCTCAAAGCAATATTCGCAGCGCCGCTAAGCTTAACAGCTGACGCCATCTATGCCTATTGCAAATACGTTATTTTTTTTGGTTGCGGCGATTTATTTGGCTGTGATTTACATATCGCACAGTCACCGTTTGCGCTTGCAATGTGTCATTAGAAATGCAGCAAGCTATTTTGGCTCAAATATTTAGTGCGAGCTGTTCAACCACAAAGGTTTAATGACAAATAATGACTAGCCGCTATGCAAAAATAATATTTAGCATGGCTTTGAAACCAGCTGTTTGGAATAAGTTGCCATGCTATGATAACGCGAACAAATGCTGTTTATAGTCAAAATAAGCCGTATGTTTAATAATAACCAGTGCAATGGAAAATTTATGAGCCAGTCGCAAATGCATGATGATAGCAATGCAAATAAAACAGAGACAAATAAAGTAGACCCTAACTGGCGCGATGACGCGCTCAATCTAGAACTCGATTATGGCATGCAAACCATCGCCGTACGAGCAGGGCAGCATCGCACTGATGAAGGCGAGCATTCAGAGGCTATTTTTACCACAAGCTCTTATGTCTATGAATCAGCGGTGGACGCTGCCGCGCATTTTAATGGTAGCAAAACGGGTAACGTTTACTCGCGCCATACCAATCCGAGCGTGCGCACCTTTGAGCGGCGTTTGGCGGCGCTCGAAAACGGCGAGCGTGCGGTGGCGACAGCCTCAGGTATGGGCGCGATTTTGACCATGTGTTTGGCGTATCTTAAAGCTGGCGATCATTTGCTCGCCGCCAATCAATTATTTGGCTCATCGATTGGTTTGTTTAATAACTATATGGCAAAGTTTGGCGTTGAAGTCAGCTATGTCGATTGCTTCGATAATGACGCTTGGGCAAAAGCTGTGCGGCCAAATACCAAGGTTATTTATTGTGAAAGCCCGAGCAATCCGCTTGCACAAATTTGTGATATCGGCTATCTGAGCGAGCTGTGTAAAGCCAATGATATCTTATTGGTCGTTGATAATTGCTTTGCCACACCAGCCTTGCAGCGCCCATTAGATTTGGGCGCGGATGTGGTCATTCATTCTGCAACCAAATATTTAGACGGTCAAGGTCGGGTATTGGGCGGCGCTTTAGTCGGTAGCGATAAGCTGATGCAAGAGGCGTTTACTGTGGTTCGTTCAGGTGGTATCAGTATGAGCCCATTTAACGCATGGGTCTTTACTAAAGGGCTTGAAACGCTGAAATTACGTATGCAAGCGCATTGTCGAAATGCCAATCAAATAGCAGAATTTTTGGTCAATCATCCTAACGTCAGCACCGTGCATTTTTCAGGATTAAGCGACCATCCTGCACATGAGCTTGCGACGCGCCAACATCATATGAAAGGTGGCTATGGTGCTATCATGGGCTTCGAAGTTAAGTCGTCAGCTAGCTCTGATTCAAAAAGCCTTGATTCAAATATTGGGGACGCAAAAGCCGCAGCGTGGCATGTGATTGATTCAACGCAAATGGTCTCTATCACCAATAATTTGGGCGATGCTAAAACCACCATTACCCATCCCGCGACCACTACCCATTTTCGCTTGACGCCTGAGGCGCGCGCAGAAGCAGGCGTTAATGATAGTCTCATCCGCCTGTCGGTAGGCTTAGAAGATGTGGAAGATATCATCAAAGATTTGGCGCGTGGTTTAGACAGTTTGTAAAGATCAAGGTATAATCGCCATTAACATCAGATTTAGTGATGAATAACGTTTTATAATGATACGCATTAATACAAAATAAAAGAGGCAACTATGAATATTCAAGCATTGATGCAACAAGCACAAACGATGCAAAAGAAAGTCGAAGCAAACGTTGAAAACGCTAAAAAAGAATTGGCCAATAAAGAAGTGCAAGCCGAAGCGGGCAGTGGTCTGGTTAAAGTCACTATGACTGGTCGCCACGTGGTTAAGCGTTTGACCATTGATCCAAGTTTATTGGAAGACGAGCCAGATATGATTGAAGACCTAATCGCTGCTGCCATCAATGATGCGGTGCGTCAAGCGGATGAGCTGTATGAAGAAACAATGGCTGGTGCGACCTCAGGTATGGGCTTACCACCAGGTATGCAAGGTCTGTTCTAAATAGCGAATTATAAGCGCTAAAAACTGCTGATTGACCACAAAAATGGGGTTGTTATCGACACGATACGACCCCATTTTTATAGCTACGATTTATAAATTAAGTTAAATAAAGGAAGTTACTTTGCTGACAGCCAAATTTGATCAGCTGGTCAAACAGCTACGTATTTTGCCGGGCGTGGGGCAAAAAAGTGCCCAACGTATGGCATTGCATTTGCTTACCAAAAAACGCCCCCAAGGCATGGCGCTCGCGCAAGCACTTGATGAGGCGATGCGTGATATTGTCGAATGCCAGCGCTGCCATAGTTTTAGCGACGAGGCAGTTTGTCCATTATGCCAAGATCCACGGCGTGATGATGGCTTGTTATGCGTGGTCGAAACCGCCGCCGATGTGATGGCTATCGAGCAAACCGCAGGCTATCGTGGGCGTTATTTTGTGTTGGGCGGGCATTTATCGCCCATAGACGGTATCAGCGCCGATGATCTAAATATCGATCAGCTGGTCTGGCGGGTGAAGCAAGAGCCGGTTGAAGAGCTAATTTTAGCGACTGGTACGACGGTCGAAGGTCAAACGACGGCACACTTTATCAGTGAGGCGGTTGGTCGTCATGTCAATAAAGTCACCCGCTTGGCGCAAGGCGTACCGATGGGCGGCGAGCTTGAGTACCTTGATAGTATGACCCTTGGGCAAGCCATGCAAAATCGCTCATTTTTGTAGTATTTCTGTCTCTTTGGTATTACTGCTTTTTTAAAACAAAATTTTGTTCATCTGATTTTATGATATTGTTATAGTTCTTTTTTCATTGTATTAAGGCGCGGTTTAGCGTTTTATTTTCTTCTATTTCAGCAGGTATCTGCCCGTGTCAAACCATGTTTCAACAGCTTTAACTACTTCTAACCAATCAAACCGCTTAGATAATACTGCTACTGATGATGAGCTATCAAAACCATCAGTCAATGACGAGGTAGCGCCCACAGATTTGCCACCCAAGCCAAATATCGATGCGTTGTTAGATGCCGCTGATGACGCGGCTGTTACCTGGGTACGTAAGCAGGATGATTTGGCTGAAGTTATCGAAGCGTTGGCAACTTGCGGTCGGGTGGCGTTAGATACTGAATTTATCAAGCGCGATACCTACTATCCGCGCTTGGCACTGGTACAGCTGAATACTGGCAACCATGTATATTTATTGGATGCACCGCAATTGCAATTGGCTGAGCTATGGCAGGCCTTGGCTAAAGTAGATGTGGCGATTTGGCATGCCTGCGGTGAAGACTTGGGTATTTTTTATCTATTGTCTGACTGCCCGCCGTTGACCAATATTTTTGATACGCAAATTGCCCTGTCATATTTAACTGGCCAATTGCAAATGGGCTATCAGCAGGCGCTTGATGACCAATTAGATATGCATATCGATAAAGAACAAAGTCAGTCGGACTGGCTGAAACGTCCGCTATCAGATGAGCAAGAGCAGTATGCGATAGATGACGTGCGTTTTTTGCCAGCGCTTTATCTAAGCCTTGAATATGAGCTGAAAAAGCAAGGGCTGTTTGAATACGTGTGGGCAGATTGTCAGCTGTATGCCAGTGACTTATATGACGCGCAGCATGTGGCCGATGATGAGATGTATCTAACGATGGCAGATTATCGTTATACCTCTGAGCAGATGGCGATATTGCAAGCAGTGGCAACATGGCGCGAGGAGCTAGCACGCGCGACCAATCAGCCGCGTACCTTTGTCATTAAAAAACAAGCAGTACGCGAGATTATTACAGAAAAACCAAGCAGTATGCGCGAGCTTGCGCACAAAACTACCATGCATCGTAGTATGCTGCGTCTCTATGGTGAAGAGTTGCTCAAGGTGATTAAAGAAGCCAAAAACCTGCATCCTGCTGAGCATCCGGATTGTCTACTGCCACCGTATCGTTCAAAAAACAAAGTCTTATCAAAAGCTGTGCAACAAGCAATCGATGCGCAAGCAGAAAAAATCGGTGTGCCTGCTAATGTCTTGATGCGTAAAAAATGGCTCGCGCAGCTCTATGAAGTGATTGCTTTTGATAAGGAAATAAGCGAGTTGCCTGAAGGGTTAAAAGGTTGGCGCAATAAGTGGGTGATGCAAACTTTGATTCCGGTGATTGAAGAGCATAAAACCGAGTTGCAGCAGGGTATGGGTATCAATGTTCGCTAAGCGATAAAAACTAGCTTTTATAAGTGCTTAACATTTATAAGTGCTTAACATTTATAAGTGCTTAAGCTCGCTATGGTCAAACTGTCCATGTTGTAAAAAATACTTGGTTTGTGCGGCCACTGTTTTATCGACCAGCATGCCAGTATGCGAGACGGGCAAGACAATATGATCAGTGGCTGCCTCTATTTTAGTTTCTTCTATATATACTGTGCCATCGTGTAGTAGATGTTCTGCTGATGGCATATTATTTGTCTTACAAAGTTTGCGATTATGATACTGCAAAAATAACTGCCCTAAGCCATAAGGACGATTACCGGCAATCACGCCTAAGGTAATATGCTCCGGTAAGGGCGCGACGGTTCCATCTAGCGCATCGACGTACGAACGCCCCACTACCACTGGGGATAAGCGCCAAATATAATCTGCACAAACACTACCTAAATGCGGTGTCCCGAGCGTTACGCAGCGCCCAATTTGCCATTGTGGATATTCATTAACGAAATCACGAATAATCAAACCACCCAAACTATGACCGACTAAATCGATTGGCTGGTCAGGATGGTGGTTTTCTTCTAGCCAACGATTGAGCCGTGCGCTATTGGTTTTGATGCCATCACGCAGACTACGATAGCCAAATTGATAAGTATCAAATCCTGCGGCTTGCAAGCGTTTGGCTAATGGCCGCATAATCCAAGCGGTTTGATGCAGACCATGAATCAGAATAACGCGGTTTTTTTGTTGCATGTTATTGTCCAAAAGTTATTTTAACCCCAGTTCGGGATAAGGGCTCAAAAAAAGATAAAAAAAGAAGTCCAAAGTTGCTAAAGTAAGTTTACCAAGACCACTTAAGCAAAAAGGACTTCTTACATGGACAACCTAACCGAACTATACTGCCATATTGACGACTTTTATCAGCAATTCAAACCTGAGTTTGAGGCTCACTTAATCGCAACGGGCCGTCAACGGCTAAGAGCATGCAAGATAAGTGTATCAGAGATGATGACCATCTTGGTACTGTTTCATCAACTGCGGTATCGACAGTTTAAGTCTTTTTACTACCATCACATGCTTGGCATGATGAAGCGGGAGTTTCCAAACTTGCCCTGT
>NZ_JABAST010000030.1 GCF_016107575.1 Psychrobacter faecalis
TAGATGGGCTATTTTATTACTTTTATTGAGTTTTTGCCTTAACTGACTGGCATTAATCCTTCGGGGTGAGTTTTTTTGTTGTGACCTTTTTAAAGCTGCAGTGGGTTATAATAGCTACGTATTTACGATGATTACGCACTGAAGATGATTAAGCGTTAAAAACTGAGTGTTTTAAAGAGTTTGCGCTTTTGCCCTATATTTTGTGGCGTATTTTTAGTAAAATCCTTTTTTACCAATTACCGACAGAGTACTATGACCAAGTTTATATTTGTGACCGGTGGGGTAGTGTCCTCACTAGGAAAAGGTATTACCGCAGCCTCTCTTGCCGCAGTCCTTGAAGCACGTGGCGTGAGCGTGACGATGACCAAAATGGATCCGTATATCAACGTCGATCCAGGCACGATGAGCCCGTTTCAACACGGCGAAGTGTTCGTCACCGAAGATGGCGCCGAGACCGATTTAGATTTAGGCTACTATGAGCGCTTTTTACGCCATTCAAAGATGAGTAAGAGCAATAACTTCACCAGTGGCCGTATCTATCAGAACGTTTTGAATAAAGAGCGCCGCGGAGAATATTTGGGCGGTACGGTACAGGTGATTCCGCATATCACTGACGAAATTAAAAGCAAAATCCTTGCCAGTGGCGAAGGCTACGACATCGCCATTATCGAGATTGGCGGTACGGTCGGTGATATCGAGTCACTTCCCTTTATGGAAGCGGTACGCCAAATGCAAGTAGAGCTTGGACGCAATCGCGCCATGCTGATGCATTTAACACTAGTGCCTTATATTGCCAGTGCAGGTGAAACCAAAACCAAACCTACCCAGCATTCGGTAAAAGAGCTACGTTCTATCGGTTTGCAGCCAGATATCTTGATCTGCCGCTCTGACCACCATATCTCACAAGACAATCGCCGCAAGATTGCGTTATTCACCAACGTCGAAGAGCGCGCAGTCATCATGTGTGAAGATGCGCAAAGTATTTATCAAATCCCGCGTACCCTGCATGAGCAAGATCTTGATGATTTAATCTGTGAGCGCTTTGGTCTTGATGTACCAGAAGCGGATTTAAGCGATTGGGATAAAGTGGTCGAAGCTCAGCTCAACCCTGAAGCGGCAGTGACGGTTGCGATGGTAGGTAAGTATGTTGAATTGCCAGATGCTTATAAGTCTATCAACGAAGCTTTGCTACACGCTGGTATCACCCATAAAGCCGACGTCAAAATTGACTATATCGATGCCGAGCTGTTAGAAACCGATGATGCTTTATTTGCTCGTCTAAACGATGCCGATGCTATTTTAGTACCGGGCGGTTTTGGTGAGCGCGGTACCAATGGCAAAATGAAAGCCATTACTTATGCGCGCGAAAATAACGTACCTTATCTTGGTATTTGCCTTGGTATGCAGCTGGCTGTGATTGAATATGCGCGTAATGTGCTGCATATCGATGCCAATTCTTCTGAGTTCCATCGTACCGCGGCCGAGCCTATTATTGGTTTGATTACTGAGTGGTTGGATGAGCGCGGCGAATTGCAGATTCGTAGCGATGATTCAGACCTTGGTGGCACCATGCGTTTGGGCGCTCAGCAAGCGGAACTGGTGGCGGGTAGTAAGCTTGCGCAAATTTACGGTTCAACCAATATCACTGAGCGTCATCGCCATCGTTATGAGATGAACAATCGTTATATCGAGCCATTAGAGCAAGCAGGTATGACGATATCGGGTTATTCTGCTAAGCAGCATTTGGTTGAATCGGTTGAGATTCCTAACCATCCTTGGTTTGTCGCCGTACAGTTCCATCCTGAATTTACCAGCTCGCCACGCGGTGGTCATCCACTGTTTAACAGCTTTGTCAAAGCGGCAAGGAATTATAGCGATAATAAATAGTCGTTATCGCACAACCGCTTAATAATCATAAAAAGACTGATCTTCGGATTGGTCTTTTTTTTGGCTTTAATTCAGACTTTTCTAATGACATTTTTTATAGGTACAGCTTTTATATCAGGCAGTTAAAATTATCAATTACGCTTGGATACTTTTTTTCATTGAGCTATCGGTTACAATAGGAAAAGTCAGATGAATAAACGTTGTTGATAACGACAGTAAATAACAATAATGAGGGTCAGCACTTCATGGAACATTTATTAACCGCACAATCACATATCAAGCTCGATACGCCAAGTGGCAAGACGATTAATATCGGTAACGACCAGCCGTTTGTCTTATTCGGTGGTATGAATGTTTTAGAGTCCAAAGAATTGGCGTTTGAGATTGCCGAGCAGTATGTGGATATCTGTCAGCGTTTGGGCATTGGCTATGTCTTTAAAGCCAGCTTTGATAAAGCCAACCGTTCAAGCTTACATTCATATCGCGGGCCGGGTCTAGAGCAGGGTATCGATTGGCTAGGGCAAATTAAAGAAAAGTTCCAAGTGCCGATTATCACTGACGTCCATGAACCGTATCAAGCAGCGCCCGTTGCTGAAGTGGCTGATATTATTCAGCTACCAGCGTTTTTATCGCGTCAGACTGACTTGGTGCATGCGATGGCAAAAACCGATGCGATTATTAATATCAAAAAGGCGCAGTTCTTAGCACCGCACGAGATGCGTCATATCGTCAATAAATGCCTTGAAGGCGGTAACGATAAGCTGATTTTGTGTGAGCGCGGCAGTGCCTTTGGTTACAACAATTTGGTCGTCGATATGCTGGGTTTTGATACCATGAAGCAGATGGATGTCCCCGTGTTTTTTGATGTGACGCACAGTTTGCAGCAGCCGGGAGCGCGTAGTGACAGTGCTGGTGGTCGCCGTGAGCAAATCACCACCCTTGCTCGTGCAGGTATGGCGACAGGTTTGGCAGGTTTGTTTTTAGAAGCGCATCCAAACCCAGAAGTGGCGAAATGCGATGGCCCGTGTGCGTTGCGAACCAGTCAATTAGAGCCGTTTTTGCGTCAGCTTAAGCAGATTGATGAGTTGGTCAAAGGCTTTGAGGTATTGGATACGCATTAATGCTATAAATGCTATAAATGCTATAAACGACGAGAGGATAAGATCATGGCGATTAAAGTTGCACAAGTAAGTATCGAGAATATCGATGATACCGAAGGGTTTGAGAGCGTGATGACGGCGCTAAAAAACATTACTGGTGTCACAGAAATTGAGCTACAGCCTGAAAACAGAATGGCATTTATCCATTATGATGATACCAAAACGACGGTGCATGCATTTGTTGCGGCAATCAGCATGGTTGATTACGTGACTCAGCCGTTTCCTATCGATGCCCCGCAAAACCCGCGTTACCATGATTAGAGATTACAGCTTACTCTTGTTTTAGAAATAGGAAGTGTGGCTTGTCGTTTTGGTATAAATTCATGGCTTTATTAATACAGTGATAACCAAACTTACTTGTTGTTAGCAGTAATACGTCTTATGCTAGTTGCATGCTGTATTGATAATTAAGCGCATAAAGAGCATTATCAAAACAGTTTTTGCACATTATAAAAAATTCACTAATAAAAAATCCGTTATAAGAATAAGGAGCCCCTCATGGCAAACCAAACTAGAATTATTAATATTGATGGCATGACTTGTGGTGGTTGTGTGGCAAGTGTTCATACCGCGACTGACGGCATAGACGGCGTAGAGACAATCTCTGTTGATTTGGCTGATAATTTAGCGACCGTGACCTTTGATGACAGTAAGACCAGTGCAGAAGCTATTGCATCGGCTATTGAAGAAGCGGGCTTTGATGCCACCGTCGCTAACTCTTAAGATTATTTATATTTATAAAAGAACCGGCTCCTGATGGCTGGTTTTTTTAATGGCTAAAAAATAATGAGGCAGCAATAACTAACGTCTTTTCATTTATACGCAATAGCTCTTGATGAGTTGCAAGCATAGAAAAAGTTGAATTACCGCCAATCATAACCATTTAGTATTTATCCCAGTAAGTTTAGAAAAGGGCGCTTCAAATACGCTTTCGTCTAACACCTTTATCAAGCTATTGAGCTTTTTTTCGCGCAAACGAATGCCTAAATATCTAAACGCTATCATGCGTTTTAACGCAATAACGAGTTCTCTCTATGAATGACGCTACCCGTACCGCTAACAATGACCCTTATGAAGTTGAGACTGATATCCAGTCAAATACGCCGCTTGCGCCCAAGCGTGCGCACCTGCAACTGGCGATTGAGGGGATGACATGTCAGGCTTGTGCGTCTCGCATCGAAAAAGTCCTTAATAAGAAGCCGGCGGTCTATGAAGTCAATGTCAACTTCGCTGGTGAGACGGCTAACGTCGATTATGATCCAGCGCAAACCACGCCTGAGCAAGTGACAGAATGGGTCAATAAAACTGGTTTTGTGGCCAATTTGCAGGCCACTGATAGTTTGTTTGCTAAGTCGGATGAAGATACCGCAACTGAATATCCATGGCGCTTGATTGCGCTGTGGGTTTGTTTGCTACCGTTCTTGGTTGGTATGGCAGGCATGCTGGTTGGGCAAGGCATGGCGTGGATGCCGCCTGTTTGGATTCAGTTTATCTTAGCGACCATTGTGCAGTTTGGCTTAGCATTGCCTTTTTATAAAAGCGCTTGGGCCTCTATCAAAGGTGGTCTTGCCAATATGGACGTATTGGTGGTCATTGGCACGGTAACCATTTGGGCGTATTCTACTTATTTATGGCTGACCCATGGCGATCGCACGTTAAGCAGCTTATTGCAAAGTGGGCATGCAGGCGGACACGGACCCGCTGTTTATTTTGAAGCAGGGGTAATGGTTATTGCCTTTGTGCGTACGGGTAAATATCTTGAAGAGCGTACCAAAAAGCACAGCTTAAACAGTATTGATTTATTATTATCCCTAACACCTGATGAGGTTGAGCAGCAACAGCCAAATGGCGATTTTTATAATGTCGCGCTACAAGCGGTGCAAGTAGGCGATATCCTGCGTGCCAAACAAGGCAGCCGCGTGGCAACCGATGGTGTCGTTATCGGCGGTGCTGGCTGGTGCGTTGAGAGTCATTTAACTGGCGAGTCCGTACCGCTTAAAAAAGAAGCAGGTGATGTACTGCTAGCAGGGGCGTTGGTCGAAAATGGCAGCTTACTCTATCGAGTCAGTGCAAAGGGTAGCGATACCAAGCTCGGTGATATGGTACAAGCGCTGAGCGATGCACAAGGCTCAAAAGCCAATTTAGCGCGCCTTGCTGACAGAGTGACGGCTATTTTTGTCCCTGTGGTAGTAACGATTGCCTTGGTTACTTTTGGGCTGACGTGGTGGCTCACGGGTATGGTTGATACTGCCTTGATGCATGCGGTGTCGGTGTTGGTTATTGCTTGTCCATGTGCGCTTGGTTTGGCAACGCCAGCGGCTATTATGGCCGGTATGGGCGTCGCCGCGCGTCATGGCGTTTGGTTCAAAGACGCGCAAAGCTTAGAGGCGGCAGGTAATATCGATACCGTAGTGCTCGATAAAACCGGTACACTGACTATTGGTAAGCCTACCATCGTCGATCAGGTCATGGTGGATAAATCGCTTGCCGTCGATGATGTGCTGCAAATTGCCGCAAGTGTTGAGGCGCACGCCAGCCATCCTTTAGCGACGGCGTTGATTAACGCGGCTCAAGAGCGTAACTTGCCATTGATGACTGTCACCGATATCAGTGTCATCAAAGGTGCGGGCATACAAGCAAATATCGAAGGCTTAGGTATGGTAAAAGTTGGTACGGCAGAGTTTGCTCATTTAACCCTGCCAAAACTGATGCCAAAAGTATGGCAAATTGCCAGTACTGTCGCCATTAGTATCAACGATGAGCCGCTAGGCGCGTTTGCCTTAGCTGATGATTTAAAAGACGACACGCCGCAGGCAATTACTGCGCTACAAGATGCGGGTATCAATGTCATTTTGATGAGTGGTGATAAGCAATCGGTCGTTGACCATGTGGCAGGGCAGCTGTGTATTGAGCAAGCGTACGGTAAAATGAGCCCGCGTGATAAGGCGAGCCAAATTGCCCTGTTACAAACAGCGGGTCACAAAGTGGCGATGGCAGGCGACGGCGTCAATGATGCGCCAGCGATGGCAACCGCCGATGCCAGCTTTGCGATGTTTGAGGGTACGGATGTTGCTCAGCATAGTGCCTCTGCGCGCTTGATGGGTGAGTCGCTCATGCATATTGATGCGGCGCAAAAAATTGCCAATGCAACGGTGCGCAATATCAAGCAAAATCTATTCTTTGCCTTTATCTATAATTGCCTCGGTATTCCTTTGGCCGCTTTTGGTTTCTTAAACCCTATGATTGCTGCCGCAGCGATGGCGCTCAGCTCTATTTCGGTATTGATGAATGCGCTACGTCTGACGCGATTCAAAACCGAGGTTGAGCTAAATAACACTGTCTCTAATACTCATACTGACAGTAAGCATTTAACAAAAGCATAAATGCCAAACTGCCTGTTATATCGCCGCTGTTATTAGGGATTAAAACCCCTCTTTAATGGCTGATATTACAGGCGATATTTAATTTTATGGGCGCAAGTTGGGGTAAGATAAGGGAAGTTTTACAAAATTTATGCTATGATGCCAAGCACGATAGCTGACACTTAAAGTATTAGATAAACCTTTAATAATACATAAAACCAGCCAATGATATGAATAGATGCTGCTGGTTTTGCTATAAGTGCTATACGATATTTTGTTTTACCTTTTTTGTATTGTAGTTGCCGTTATTTATCCCTCAAACTTGGCATGACCATAGGAATTAACAGACATTATGTACGCTGAAGAAACCACCAACGTCGCCGCAATTATAGACATTCGCGCTCGTGAGATTTTAGACTCGCGCGGTAACCCAACGATTGAAGCTGATGTCATCTTAGCTGACGGCACGATTGGCCGTGCTGCTGCCCCAAGTGGCGCCTCAACGGGCTCACGTGAAGCGCTTGAGCTACGTGATGGCGACCAAAGTCGCTATATGGGTAAAGGCGTCAAAAAAGCCGTTGCCAATGTCAATAGCCAAATTCGTAGCGCGCTGATGGACAAAGACGTCACCGAACAGCAAGCGATTGATGACGCTATGATTGCGCTCGATGGTACAGAAAATAAAGACAACCTTGGCGCTAATGCCATGTTGGCGGTGTCTTTAGCATCAGCAAAAGCAGCTGCTAAGTCGCAAAGCCTGCCATTGCATCAGTATATTGCAAACTTGCGCAATCAGACATCATTAACCATGCCAGTACCGATGATGAACATCTTGAACGGTGGCGAGCACGCAGACAATACCGTTGATATCCAAGAGTTTATGATTGAGCCGGTTGGTTTTACCAGCTTTTCAGAAGCGCTGCGTGCGGGGACAGAGATTTTCCATAGCTTAAAATCAGTATTAAAATCACAGGGCCTAAATACCGCGGTCGGTGATGAAGGCGGCTTTGCCCCAAACCTACGTAGCAACGAAGAAGCCATCACCGTGATCATGCAAGCGATTGAACAAGTCGGTTATAAAGCAGGCGATGATATCCATTTGGCTCTAGACTGTGCTGCCAGTGAGTTTTATAAAGATGGTCAATATATTTTGGCAGGCGAGGGTAATAAATCCTTTGATAGCCAAGGTTTTTCAGATTACCTCGTAGGCTTGACGCGTCAATATCCTATTATCTCTATCGAAGACGGTCTTGATGAGTCGGATTGGGATGGCTGGAAATACCTAACTGAGCAGATTGGTGATAAAGTCCAGTTGGTTGGCGATGATTTGTTTGTGACCAACCCTGCTATTTTGCAAGAAGGCATTGATAAACACATTGCCAATGCGATTTTGATTAAGTTTAACCAAATCGGCACCTTGTCAGAAACCCTAGATGCGATTTATCTAGCGAAGAAAAATGGCTATGCAACGATTATCTCGCATCGTTCAGGTGAAACTGAAGACAGCACTATTGCAGATTTAGCAGTTGGTACAGCAGCGGGTCAAATCAAAACTGGCTCACTATGCCGCTCAGACCGTGTCGCGAAATACAACCAGCTACTACGTATCGAGCAACAAGTACGTGCAAGCTACCGTGGCCGTGAAGAGTTTATCGGTCTACGTGGCTAATCAGCTGAGTAGCTGAAAAGTTAGGCTTAAAGCTAAGCGCTATATTGTCATTCACAGGATGATATAGCGCCTAATTTAATCAGATTTTTGTTTTAATTATTATCTCTTTATTACTTGGCGTTAATACTTTATGAAATACTTTAGCCAATTTATCTTACTTGCTTTAGCGGTCGCTGTACTGTTAGGGCTGCAATACCAGTATTGGCTGGGTGAAAACGGTCAATTTGAGCATCATAAATTATTGACCCAGATTGAAGAACAACAGCGTTTAAATGACAATCAAGTAGCGGCAAATAACTTGCTGCGTACGGACGTTCATGATCTAAAAACCGGCCTTGAAGCGGTAGAGGAACACGCGCGTTTAGATTTAGGCTTGATTAAGCCAAATGAAACCTTTGTACAAGTATCAACAGCGCCGACAACCCATAGCCGTTATTGATTCTATCTACTCCAAAATAAATGATTACCTATAATTTTTTCTGCTTATATTTAAAGTACGATTTTTTTTAACTTCCTTTTTATCCAATCCAGTCATATCATCATGGAATCTGACCATGAGTATCAATCAAAACCACCTTATGAATACCACACCACATATACATGCCATGATTGTCGCTGCGGGTCGCGGTAGTCGTTTTGGTGCATCAATCGCCAAACAATATACCAAGCTACAAGGGCAGACCTTGTTACAACATAGCGTGGCACGGCTTGCGAGCAGTCGTTATATTGATCAGTGTTTATTGGTGATTGCAAAAGATGATCATACGGCGCAGACGCTTAATTTTGCATTGCCTATTGAATATACGAGCGGTGGAGCAGAGCGTTGGCAATCCGTGCAAGCAGGGGTAGAGGCGCTTATTAGGGCAGGTGCGCATGACTCAGACTTGGTGCTTATCCATGATGCCGCGCGTCCAGCGGTGCCTCAACAAGATATTGATAAAGTGATTAAAGCCGCGCTGCAAGAGCCGTATGGCGCTATCTTAGCGACCCCAGTTGCCGATACCCTAAAACAATCCTATACAGCGTCCTATAAGCACGCTAGCGCTGTCTCCGAAGCTATTAATAGCGCTAAAGGTAAACAGCATTCTTATGTTGAACGTACGCTTGAGCGTAGTAATATGTGGCAAGCGCAAACGCCGCAAGTCTTTCGCTTAGCTAAGCTGCGGGAAGTGTTGGCGTATGTTGAAGAGCATGACCTTGCTATCACCGATGAAGCAAGCGCGTTTGAGTACTTAGCGCTGCCAATTCGTTTGGTCGTTGGCAATCGGCAGAACATTAAACTTACCTATCCTGACGACGCCATCCTGCTTACCGCGATTCTTAACGCCCAGTCCCAATTGTCTTAAAAGATTCTCACCACCGTCACTATTTGCATTTCTCATTCTTTCCCCTGCTAAGTATTTCACTATAAATTTTCTATTCTCAAGTTCTAAATTGAGATGACTCTTCTCATAGCATCCATTTTTCATCTTTATTTTTCTAAGATTTTAGACCGACTGTTGAATAAAAAAGCATTTATTTATGCTATATGTTGAATATAAATCTTATTAAAGCAACGTTTAGTATTAATAAGTAGTCATTTGAAATAAACATATATTGCTTTGATGACGAAATTAGCCTATGATGTAACCAACTTAATACAATTAATATAAACATTTATAAATCAATAATATAACAAGCCAATTTGTTACTTCTAAATGCCTTGTTGCTCTATTTTTTCTAAAATGAGTATGGTTGTCTTAGCTACATTTACCTGATAATAGGGAGAAGCTGATTGTCAACAGTGAATGATTCGACAAATCCAGTAACGCCAGATCTCTGCCAGCTTGTATATCTGAGCCACATTACGTCGACTGGTCTTGCAAGTGCGAGTACGCTTAATGACATCGCAGAGGTCGCGATTGAGCGTAATCAAGCCGATAACATTAGCGGTATCCTTTGCTACGGCAATGGCTACTTTTTTCAATGTGTAGAAGGGTCAGAGCAAGCATTGACCAATCTGAAAAATCGCTTGTTGGTCGATGATCGACATAAAGATTTAAAAATATTGGATTTTTCGGCGATTGCTGAGCGCCGTTTTGCGGGTTGGTCGCTACGCTCGATCACTCTTGAGCGCTGGATGATGAATGAGCCAAAGCTAAAATCTTTTATGCCATTTAAGCCCCATACTTGGGAAGTTAATGGCTGGCAGCAATTTTTAGATATTCTGCAAGGTTATTATGAAGACCAAGAAAAGACTGGTGAGCTTGATACCCAGCCGATAAAATACAGTACGCTAGGGGTGACCTTAGGTAAAGTCGTCGGTCAGCATCAAGCGTTTTTCTTAATTCAAAGTGT
Organism: Psychrobacter faecalis; assembly: GCF_016107575.1. GTDB lineage: Bacteria > Pseudomonadota > Gammaproteobacteria > Pseudomonadales > Moraxellaceae > Psychrobacter > Psychrobacter faecalis. Next base: position 10,416 of record NZ_JABAST010000030.1, read on the forward strand.
CTTAGCGGGCTTAATCGTGTTGGCGCTGCTTTGGTTGATGTTAGCCGATAAGATTTGGTAAATTGTTGTAAATAATTAGCGCATAGATATTTAAAAAGCCAGCATTCAGTGCTGGCTTTTTGCTGCGAGAGAATAATGTAAATCATGCTCACTTTATTTATGAGTATTTATAAATATTGATGAAAGACAGATATAGTCAAAATATTCTAAAAACGCTACGGTACTGCTGATATCAATTTTTTGTAGCCTCTGTCTGCGCAAGCACAGCAAGCAAGAAAAATTGATATCAGCAGTACGTGATGTATCGATATTAAGTTTCACTCACTATAGATATTCGTGAAAACAAATAGGTATAAAAAAACCCCACTCATATTTCTATGAGCAGGGTTTTGCTGGTGCGCTTATTAGTCTTATTGATGCTGTACAGCAAATTTGCTAATAAGTGACGCCAAATAGTGGCGTCCCCAGGGGGATTCGAACCCCCGTTACCGCCGTGAAAGGGCGGTGTCCTAGGCCTCTAGACGATGGGGACTAGTAACAACGCTTCAGCTGCTTTCACCATTTATGCTGAAGTGGTGCGTATTTTAATGGCGACCGCGCTTGCTGTCAAGCCTTTTTCGACGTCTTTTTGAAATTAAGTATCTTTTTTTAAGCGCGCGCCGTGGATGTAGGTCTTTTCGTTTTAAATGATGCCGAATCCACAACGACGTACAAGCGCTAATGGTTAACGCCAGTAGCATGTAACCGATAATGGTTGCCCATAATTTAACCTGTGGTTCCATAGCAAAGTCCCTTTTTGTTAAGCTCACCTAATCCATAATAGGTGATTAGCTATAGATAACACTATTCATTGAGTTTAACAATGCAAAGGGCGTATGCTTTATTTTACTTGGCGTCGTCAGCGTTACTATCGACAGTGCTGTTAGCGGCTGTCTCGGTATTTTCCTGCTCGTTATGGATAGCGTTCGCGAGCATCGGGTAGCTATTTAAAATATGACAAAACAGTTCAGCCGTCTTTTGGGTATCATAGAGCGCTGAATGCGCGTCATTACCATCAAAATCAAGCCCAGCAGCCTTACAAGCACGCGCGAGTACCGTTTGTCCAAATGCCAATGCAGACAGCGTCACGGTATCGAAAACTGAGAAGTTGTGAAACGGATTATGGTTTTTGCTGTTGGTACGCAACACTGCCGCATTTAAAAACGCTAAGTCAAAATGGGCATTATGGCCAATCAAAACGCATTGACGGCAGTCTTCAGCGCGGCGTACTTCTTTTAAGCCTTTAAAAATACGGCGCAGCGCCGTTTTTTCATCTTCGGCAATGGCTTTACGCAGTGGATTATTAGGATCGATACCGGTAAAGGCAAGCGCGCTTGGCTCAAGATTTGCGCCCTCAAAAGGCTCGATATGGGCGTTAAATGCCTCTCCTGGATAAAACACGCCTTGCTCATCAAGTAGTACAGGAATACAAGCAATCTCTAATAAGGCGTCGGTTTGCGCATTAAAGCCTGCGGTTTCGACATCGACGACAACAGGCAAAAACTTACGAAAACGCTCTTTTAAGCGCATGGGTGCTTGTTCATCTGTTGCGCCGTTACTATCGGCAGTAGCGCTTGAGCTTGAGGTAGTAGTAAGACAGGCATTTTCCGTATTAGCCAAATTGTTTCTAGGTAAGCCGGCATCATTTTGAGTGGTCATATCAGGTTAAATCGCTTTTATCAGTCGTGCTGTGGTATTGAATTAAATAAAAAACACATATCCCATGATAGGAGGTTTACTTTTGCTAAGCGAATTGGCGTTTTAGAAAAAGTGCAGACCTAGCATAGGATAGAAATAAATGCAGGCAAATAGCGTTATGTCACTGCTGTTAAGCTTTAATAGACCAAGGTAACGTCTCACCAGCCAATAGGGGCGTTAACGACGCGCCATCAAAATAAGGGTAATTGGTCGGTACTTGCATCGGCGTGTTTATCAATTTGATGGTGCTGCCATTTAATGGCAAACCATAGAACTGGGCGCCAAAGCGGCTGGCAAATCCTTCTAGTTTATCGATTTTACCTACGCTATCAAAAGCAGTGGCGTATAGCGGCAAGGCATTAGCAGCGCTATAGCAGCCGGCACAGCCGCAAGCCGATTCTTTTGCGTTTGTTGCATGCGGCGCCGAATCTGTGCCTAAAAAGAATTTTGGATTGCCACTGGTGGCGACATCCAACAATACTTTTTGATGGCTTTCACGCTTCAAAATAGGCAGGCAGTAAAAGTGCGGCTTGATACCACCGACCAATAAATGATTGCGATTAAACATTAAGTGCTGCGGCGTAATGGTCGCAGCTACTTGATTGCCTTGCTCTAAAACAAAATCGGCGGCATCACTGGTGGTGATATGCTCTAGCACAATTTTCATCGTCGGAAATTTGACGATGATTTGCGCCAATACTTCGTCTAAAAAGCGCTTTTCACGGTCAAAGATATCGACATGGTCATGCGTGACTTCACCATGTAACAGTAGTGGTAGATTGTATTTTTCTAAGGCTTCAAAAACATCGACGCAGGCATTAATATCGGTGACACCGTCGGCAGAGTTGGTCGTTGCGCCAGCAGGGTAGAGTTTGACCGCTTGCACGATACCTGATTTTGCCGCCATTTCGATATCCTGAGCGGTGGTGTTATCAGTAAGATACAAGGTCATGCGTGGGTCAAAAGCTGCTTTACGCTCCGCACTCAAATCGCTTGCTGCTAAATGCTGCAGGATGCGCTCACGGTAGGCTTGCGCCGCATCGATATTTTTAACAGGCGGTACCAAGTTTGGCATACAGATAACGCGGTTAAAGCTTTGGGCGGCGTGCGGAACGGTAGTCGCCAACGCTTTATCATCGCGCAAATGAATATGCCAATCATCTGGCTGCAGCAGGGTTAATTCTCTAATCGAATCGGTCATAGTATCTTCGCGCTCTATATCTTTATACGGCAGTAAAAGGGAGTCTAGCTGAGCTGCTATCATAACAGATTTGCCTACTTGACTAAATATGCGGCGAAATATCTGTACATAAAAGCGTTATGATTTCGTTGATAAGTAACCAGCGCCTATGTATGCATTCATGCTAATTTTCGGTGAAAACCTAGCACCGAATGGCGCTGATACTTTTGCCGCTCGTAAATATGATGTACACTGAGCAGGCAATCTATTTTTTATTTATTTCATCCTATCCTGCGCATTTTTATTTCTCATTAAATGTATTCGATAATAAATTCTTATATTAGGAGTTATTCATGGCTCAGCTTGATCCAAAAAATATTAATAAAATCGTCTTGGCCTATTCCGGCGGTCTTGACACCTCAATCATCGCCAGATGGCTACAAGAAACCTATGATGCAGAAGTGATTACGTTCACCGCTGACATCGGTCAAGGTGAAGAAGTTGAGCCGGCGCGTGCCAAAGCTGAAGCGATGGGTATCAAGCATATCCATATCGAAGACTTACGTGAAGAGTTTGCCCGCGATTATGTGTTCCCGATGTTCCGCGCCAATGCCATTTACGAAGGCGAGTATCTGCTCGGGACTTCTATCGCGCGTCCTTTGATTGCCAAGCGTTTGGTTGAAATTGCTAAAGAGCATAACGCTGATGCTATCAGTCATGGTGCGACTGGTAAAGGTAATGACCAAGTACGTTTTGAGCTTGGTGCCGTTGCTTTATCACCTGACGTGGTCACCATTGCGCCGTGGCGTGAGTGGGATTTATCAAGCCGTGAAAGCTTGATGAAATATGCCGAAGAACATAATATTGCTATCGATTATGCCGGCAATAAGAAAAAATCTCCGTACTCAATGGATGCCAACTTACTGCATATCTCTTATGAAGGCGGCATCTTAGAAGACCCATACGCCGAAGCAGAAGACGATATGTGGCGCTGGTCAGTCAGTCCAGAAGAAGCACCTGACGAAGCGCAATATCTAGAATTAGAATACAAACAAGGTGATATCGTTGCCATCGATGGCGAAGCGCTTAAGCCTTATGAAGTAATGATTAAGCTGAATGAGATTGGCGGTAAGCACGGTATTGGCCGTTTGGATATCGTCGAAAACCGTTATGTCGGTATGAAATCACGCGGCTGCTATGAAACCCCAGCCGGTACCATTATGTTAAAAGCCCACCGCGGTATCGAATCATTAACCCTTGACCGTGAAGCGGCGCATTTAAAAGATGAGCTGATGCCACGTTACGCTAAAACTATCTATAACGGCTATTGGTTTAGCCCTGAGCGTATGATGTTACAAGCCTTGATTGACAAATCACAAGAATATGTCAACGGTACCGTACGCGTCAAATTATACAAAGGTGCGGTTAGCGTCGTCGGCCGTAAGTCAGATGATTCATTGTTTGATGAAAAAATCGCCACTTTTGAAGATGATGCCGGTGCTTATGATCAAAAAGATGCCGAAGGTTTCATCCGTTTAAATGGTCTACGTTTGGCGATTGAAGCTAGCCGTGGTCGTGATTTATCGAAGTAAGCATATCTTTTTAGATTGTTCTAAATAAAGTATGAATAAAAAAAGGCGCTAATAAGTTAGCGCCTTTTTTTTGTTTTTTCAAGGGTTGTTCGACTATTTTCGTCTACTTCAAAATTTATCTATGAATTATTCTTATTGAGCCGCTTCTTTGGTTTCTTTAGCACCATCTTCATCGTCTTCCATCATAACAATTGCCACATCTTGCTGTTGACGCTCCTTGATAAGATCTTGCTCGATGACTTCTTCTGTGGCCAATTTGATACCGTCAGATTTTTGGCTTTGATATTTGAGCGCTGCTAGCCCGCCAAGTACGCCAATAACCGCAATAATGATTAGGATAACCGGATTTTTCCAAAGCGGTATAGGCGCGTCGTATTCAATCGGCTTTTCGCTGGTGGTGGTCGGCGTATTGTCGTTATTGCCGCCAATTAGACCTAAGCTTACCAAAGGCGGTTTGGGTGCGCTGGCAGGCTCCGAGGTGATGCGTAGGCGGTTACGCTGCAAATATATTTCTGAAATTTTCGCCAGTTGCAACAGCCAACGCTGGTGTGGCAAGCTTATGGCCGACATTTCGGCAAACACCAATAAGTCATTATGTTTGCCTTGCTGAGCATTCGCAGGTGAGCGCCCAATGACCTTTAAATAATTGCCCGTCGCTAGCTGCATGTCTTGGACAGGCTCATGGTTTTCAGGTTTAAATGTCGTCAACTCGTGCCAATAAGGATCAAAAGCGGGCGGGGTATCAGCGAGCTGCGCTGTGCTTAATAAAGTGCGTTCTGTGGTGTTTTTTACTTCTGTCTTTAAGTCAGGTTGTAAAGCAGCTTCTGTAGAAGTGGTTGTTGCTTCATTTTCATTAGATTCAGCCAGTTTGGCAGACGTTGGCTTATTGGCCACAAAACGCTCGACGGATAAAAACTGCGGCTGCAAGGCGAACCATTTGTCCAGCTCCTCATTATCAAGCTGGCTATATTCTGCTAAAATCGCCAGTTCACGTAAGACAATCACGCATAAAGAGGTGAGTAGTATTTGCACTTGCGGTGATGTTGCGTCAATCTGCTCAGCAATGTAATCGCTGGCTTTAATCACGCGCGCATTCTCATGAAAAATCGCATCGGCCACCTCTTGGCGATAATATAAAGTCGCATTGATGGTCGAAAAATTCATTGAATTATATCGGCGTAGTTCTTTGACGGCGGTACGAGTAAACAGTTTTTTACTCACTGCTTGGCCATCGTTATGCTGCTGATAAGCAAGTAAGGCGCTGATAATCGCTTGCAAACTCGCATCCATCGCCAAACGCGCTTGCGGTAATGACAGCTTAGCGGCGTCTGCCAATAATGACACCATCGGCTTGGTATCTTGATAGAGAAAATCATACATCGACACACGTGTCGGTGAAATAGTCGTCATAATCTGCTAGCATCAAAAAGTGTGCCCCTATATTACGGTGCCAAAAGCCTTGATACAATCCCTTAATAATAGAAAAACGCAAACATTTTGCTCGCCATTTATTCTCAACGCAGTCGATAATAACTACTGTAGATTTATGAGCGCTGGAAAACCTTATGACAAATAATGAAGAATTTAAAGAAAATTTTAACGAAAAATCTGATGTGCGACTGGTTATTAACATTGCTCAGCAAACGTTAACGCTATATAAGCACAATAAACAAATGACTCAATATACGGTATCGACCGCTAAAAACGGCATTGGCAGCCAGCAAGATAGCGGCTGCACACCCCTTGGTAAGCACGTTATCGCGGCAAAAATCGGCGGCAGTGAACCCATGAACGCGGTGTTTGTGGGACGCAAACCGACAGGCGAGGTCTATAGTGCAGAGCTTGGTAAACTGCATCCTGAACGCGATTGGATATTAAGCCGTATTTTATGGCTGAGCGGTCTTGAAGAGGGACTGAATAAAGGCAGCAATGCTCACGGCGGCTGCGATACCTATCAGCGTTATATTTATATTCACGGCACACCAGACAGCGAACCAATGGGCGTACCGCTCTCGCACGGCTGTATACGGATGTGCAATGAAGATATTTTGGAGTTATATGAGCAAGTTATCGAGGGTGTAGCCGTGACCATTGTTGCTCATTGATATTTACTTCAAAATATCGCGTTTAAAAAAAACAGCGTACTTGATAGTAGCTGTCTTTTTTTTGAATTATGTAAAAGTCAAATATAAATAACATATGATGTTAAAAAACTAGTCTCAGTATTATTACCAAAACTTATCTGCAGATTTAAGCTTAGCTAAGCGCTTTTTGGTCTTTTTCTGTGCATCTATTAAAGAGGCGTTTAACCAGCCTGCGCCGTACAAGGCATCGGAGTCTGTGCTCGCTTTATATTGATAGCACTGCTGATAATAATTGGTATCAAGTTGTTGCCTAAGCGCTTGCTGTGCTTTTACGAGACGCTTTAGGAAGCGCTTACTTTTCTTTTCAGACTTTTTAGTGCTAAGCTTTTTATTTTTGAGATTTTCATTGTCAATTAGAGGCGCTGCAAATTCACTAACATAGCGCATTTTTTCAAGCTGACGGTACAGTTTATACTGGGCTTGTTTTTCGTCCTTGGCTGGCAAGTCTATATCCTGCGCCTGCAGACTTTGCGGCTCTCTACTTTCTAAATTAACGCCTTTTAAGTTAACGCCTTCTAAACTCGCACTATCTAAATCTGTGCTATCCGCTTTAGCATTCATAGCTTCATCGAGTTTCCTCTCAGCTTTCAGCAATTTTTTATCGCGTTTGTCCAATATTTTTCTAAGCTTATGAGCGGCGCGTTTATCTGCCTGTGGTTCAAGGTTGGGGTCACTCATGGTAAAGGCTATTAGCTCAAGCAACGTCAGTTGCAAATCATTGGCACGTACCGCATCGATAGGAGTGATTTTCGCCGCTTCAATTTCTGCCGACCAATCAACACTTGGTGCCTCATGCGCTTGTAAATAGGGCTCGATATGACTGGCAAGATAAGCAAACTTGCGATAATCAGCCAGTAAAGTCGCCGTTTGTTTAAGGATGATTGCCCAATCAGGATTGAGCTCATCAGAGAAGCCTTTAAATAGCTTAAGCGCGGTAAGTAAGCGCTGAATGCCGTTATGCAATTGTAAAACATGCTCATTGTCCGTACTGCCTGCGACAATGGCGCTACTATTGGGTAATATTTGCAATAGGCAATTATGTACGACTGCCCGTATAAATGCCGGCCTGCTGCTGTCTTTATCGTCAGTTAGATCGCTAAGATTGGCGCTAACCGCTCGGCTATGTTGTTGCCCCGTAATTAACAAACCTCCGCGCTCGGCTTTGGTCACTGTCGACAAGCAGAGTTTATGGCGCTGGCACCAGTTTTTGGCAGTCGTAAATAAAAAATCTACATCGCCTGATATCAGCTCAAACTCGATTTCTTGAATGCTATCGCGCTGAGTATCATCGTTACCGTGAATAATTGCTCCGCAGTCATATGCCATTTCAATCTGATTGCTGCTGTCCTTATCACTATTATCTGTGAGCAATCGCGTTATACGCTTGACATCGGTAACATATAATCGGGTGAGCGTTTTAGCCAGTTTCGTTAATTTAAATGGTTCTAGAGCAGAGGCAATGGGAGAGTCTTGATAAATGTTCAAATCAGGCATAAGGGTATTGGTGTCCAACATGGCTTGGACTTGTTTGTTATCTAGTACCGCATTGTGCTCTAAACGCGCTGCAATACCGTCGCCACCTGCTTTGATGGTCTGCACCCACGCATCGCCTTCCTGACGAATACGTAAGCCAATACCCGCTTTAGCGAGCTGCTGATCGGGAGTGTCATAATAATGCGCGGCCAGCTGCGTGAGCTGTGAGGATTTAATATTCGCTTGGCGCATCAAACCTTTTAGTCGCGACTCTGGTACCAAAAACTTTAGCTCAATCTCTTGCATGATGGCTCCCGATTATAGTTATGAATGATTGGTAATACCTGTTAAGTAATTACCATCGTATGAAAGCTATCGAACAATGACAAGTAAAAGTTTTACTTTGGCTAATTAGCGGATACTAAATAGCTGTTAAAAAAATTTAATGGCTATTAATTAAATCGTTTTTTAATAACGTTATCGTTTGTATACAGGGAAATTTTCTAAAGTCCATAAAAAAACCGCCCTACTAAGTAGGACGGCTTTTTTATATCGGCTACTTATAAAATGTACTTATAAGTAATCGGACATTAGAACTGGTTCATGGTGTTTTTGCCACCACCAGCTTTAAGGGCGTTTTCACCTGAGAAGATTTCTTTGTGATCATCGCCAAGGTCAGAACCCGCCATTGCTTGGTGTTTAACACAAGCGATGCCTTCACGGATTTCTTTACGTTGGACGCCAGCTGCATAAGCAAGCATACCTTCTTCACCGAAGTAGCCTTTAGCAAGTTCATGAACGCTAAGTGCAGTTGTGTGGTAAGTCGGTAGCGTGATTAGGTGATGGAAGACACCCGCTTCGCGTGATGCGTCACGTTGGAAGTTCTTCGCAGCGATGTCAGCAGCTTCATCAAGCTCAGTACCGTCGTAATCAGCACTCATCAAGTTGTCTTTGTTGTAGCTTGATACGTCTTTGCCTTCTTCTTCCCACTGAGCGATAACTTGCTTACGGAAGTTTAGCGTCCAGTTGAACGATGGGCTGTTGTTGTATACAAGCTTCGCTTTTGGCTGCTCTTCTTTAATACGGTCAACCATCATTTTGATGTGTTCTACGTCTGGAGTAGGTGTTTCGATCCATAGTAGATCAGCACCGTTTTCTAGAGCGGTTACACAGTCAAGTACGACGCGGTCGATGTTGGTTTCTTCGCGGAACTGATATAGACCGTTAGCTAGACGCTTAGGACGAACCAATTTGCCGTTGTGCTTAAGAAGGCTGTCATTTTCTTTTGCTTCTTCGATGGTTACTTCTTCCATTTCTAGGAAGTCGATATATTGAGAAGCAAGGTCGCCTGGCTCATTTGATACTGGGATTTTTTGCGTGAGTGATGCGCCCTCACTATCAGTACGAGCAACGATAACACCGTCTTCAACGCCCAATTCTAGGAATGCATAACGAATCGCATTGATTTTTGCGATGTAGTCTTCATGCGGTACGGTTACTTTACCCGCTTGGTGACCACACTGTTTTGCGTCAGATACTTGGTTTTCAACTTGGATAGCACAAGCACCCGCTTCGATCATTTGCTTAGTTAGCAAGTAAGTCGCTTCTTCGTTACCGAAACCTGCATCGATATCAGCAATGATTGGCACAACATGCGAATCGAAGTTTTCGATTTTTTCTAGGATAGCTGAAGTGTCTTGACCCGCTTCTTCTGCAGCGTTTAGCTCACGGAAGTAGTCGTTTAGTACTTTAGCATCAGCTTGACGTAAGAAGGTGTAGATTTCTTCGATTAGTTTAGGCACAGACGTTTTTTCGTGCATAGATTGGTCAGGTAGTGGACCAAACTCAGAACGCAGGGCAGCAACCATCCAACCTGATAGGTAGATGTACGTTTTAGCGGTAGTACCAAAGTATTTTTTCTTAGCATACATGGTTTGCTGAGCAACAAAACCATGCCATGCACCTAGAGATTGCGTGTACTGAGACGTATCATTGTCATAATCTTCCATGTCTTGACGCATGATTTTTGCAGTATACTTGGCGATATCTAAACCAGTTTTGAAACGGTTTTGCATCATCATACGTGCGGCATCAGTCTCGCTGATATTCTGCCAGTTACCGTGCTTTTGCTTTAGTTCACGTACTAGATCAATCGCTGATTTATATGCAGTTGACATCTATAGTCTCCTTGGTGGGGTGGGGATTAAAGGGGATGTAAATTACTTAAGTAAAAATATGCAGATAAGTGTTGCCGATAAAATAATGATTCTTGGATAGAACTACACTGGCAAAAGTAAAGTTTGGGATATAAACCTTTTGCCTGAGCAATCTTTACTAAACTATAAGAAAATGATTATAAAAGCAAATAAAACCTGTCTTATTGGTCAGCTTTTATTTTTTATATTTAATTGATGCTGTTTTAGTTAAGATGTGCTTGCCAGTTAAACCACTTATTACCCTAAAGCGTACATAGCATCAATTCAACCTTAAAAACTGCCGCGAGCAAAACGCCAAATTTATAAAAAAACGGCTTGCATAATAGGGCTTACGTAATAAGTTTTCTGTCCATTTTTTAGTATAAAAATGCGATAAAATAGCAGGCATCATTGATTCGTTAAAAGCCGTGCTGATGGCATAAGATTTGAAAATGACTTATCAGCGCTTGCTAAGCACTATAGCTAGGTTACCCTGATTTATCTAGTTTATGATTATTATCTTGGGTATTTCATTTGGTTATAGTATAGATATAACAATGGCTTGAGCAGGGTAAACTGGGGTATAATAAGCGTATATTAAAATTATTTAGATAGAAAAACGCTTGATTTAAGCAGTCGCAAAACAATTTTGTAAAATAATAGAATGGAAGATGCCGCGCTTTTTTAAGCTTGTGGTGGCATTTATTCTACGGTAAAGAGAAATAGATATGAATTTGCAGCGGGTTGATTTGAATTTGTTGGTACATTTAGATGTACTACTGCGTGAAAAAAATGTCACACGTGCAGCTGAGCAGCTCGGCATTACCCAGCCGGCGATGAGTAATATTTTGCGGCGCCTACGTAAGTTGTTTAATGACCCGTTATTGGTGCGCTCATCGGAAGGTATGACGCCGACCGAGCGCGCGCTTGAGCTGCAGCCACGTATTCGTGAGATATTAGCAGATTTGACGCAAGTGCTTGAGCCGCGTACTGAGTTTCGTCCTTATAGTACCTCGCGGGTTTTTCGTATCATGACCTCAGATTATGCTGAGGCGACTTTGGTGCCAAAACTGGTCAAAGCGCTACGTTCTGAAGCGCCAAATGTGATTTTGGATTTCTTGACGCCATCTGACGTATCTTATCGCGATATGGAGCAAGGGCGCGTAGATTTAGCGATTAACCGTTTTAATGAGATTCCGCAAAGTTTCCACCAAGTATTGGTTTGGCGCGATACATTTAGCTGTTTGTTATCCGCTGAAGGGCCGTATGCCAATCGTTTTAACTTAAAAAACTATCTAAAAGCGCAGCATGTTTGGGTGTCCAAAACAGGTATGGGCGTTGGCTTTGGGGTTAATCCAGAAAAATCGGGCGGGCTTGGTTCTATCGATCAGGCATTGCAACGTCTAGGACAAAAGCGTCAAATCAGCGTCTTTACCCGTCACTATCAAATGCCAGCGATGCTTGCCGCCAATAAAGACTTGATTGCGACTTTGCCGACGCGGGTGGCGAGAATGCAGGCCAATAATGACAGCATCATTATGGAAGAGCCACCGTTCTTTATTCCTGAGTTTGAGCTGACGATGGCGTGGTCACCACTGTTACAGCATCACCCAGCGCATCGTTGGTTACGTCAACTAATTATGCATGTAGCACGGCAAGTAGTCGCCGAAGAAGAGAATCCGCCGCCAGAAATTCCCGTTATTAACCATTTGTTTTAGCAAAACTTTTAAAAAACCAGCACATGTATCATGGGCTGGTTTTTTTATTGCCTCCATTTTTATATTAAGGTTTTTAAATTAAGAAGCTCTTTGAATCAAAAGGTTCTTTAAATTTAATTTCTTAAAATAAAGTCAGTTTTTATAATGGCGTCACACTATTAACATCTTACGCACACTTCTTCATAACTTGTAAAACTACCGCTGGTGCATTTTGTTATGCTAAATGGACATTAAGAAAAAAGAAAACTAAAGCGAGCATTGTTAAGTAATTCGATAATATCGGCACACTTAACGATAGAGTATTTCTTAGTCAGCATGGCTCGTTTAATAAGTATCCATTACATAATAAGCAAATAAATAAGGACAATTATCATGGCAGATATTACCACTGTAAACCCAGCAACGGGCAAAGACATTAAAAATTACACTTATATGAGCGATGATGAAGTGAACAAAATCATCGATGCCTCGCACGCAGCGTTTTCAAAATGGCGTTTGGTTAGTGCCGATGAGCGCGCCAAAGTCATTAACTCGATTGGCGAGACGCTAATGAAGTATAAGGACGAGCTTGCGAAGCTAATGACTGAAGAGCGTGGTAAGACCTTAGAGGCAAGCTTAGCTGAAGTAGATTTATGTAAAGCGATTTGTGATTTTACCGCGGGTGAAGGCGTTGCTGCTTTAGCTGACGATGAACGCGATATCGAAGGCATTAAAAAAGGCCTAATCAGCTATGACCCTATCGGTATTATTTATGGTATCCAGCCGTGGAACTTCCCAGCTTACCAAGTATTCCGCTATACCATTGCTAACTTGATGGCCGGTAACAGTATCCTGCTTAAGCACGCATCCAACGTGACTGGCTCAGGTCAATTGATTGAAAAAATCATGCAAGAATCTGACTTACCAGAAGGCTTATTCCGTGCCTTGATTATCGATCATGATCAATCTGAAAAAGTGATCGAGCACGAAAAAGTACGCGGTGTTACCTTAACTGGTAGTGATGTCGCTGGCCGAGTAGTGGCGCAGCAAGCCGCAAAAGTACTGAAAAAGACGGTTATGGAACTTGGCTCGAATGATGCATTTATTGTGTTAGAGGATGCCGACTTAGATCTAGCAGCAGCAACTTGCGCCCATGCACGTTTATATAATAATGGCGAAACCTGTATTGCCGCCAAACGTTTTGTCGTCGTCGATAGCGTGTATGATAAATTCCGAGATTTGGTGATCGAAAAATTCAACAGCTATAAAGTTGGCGATCCAATGGAAAAGTCGACGGACGTAGGCCCGATGTCGAGTAGCAAACAACGCGATACTTTGCACAAGCAAGTACAAGAAAGTGTCAGTAAAGGCGCGACCATTACGATCGGCGGCGAAGTACCTGATAAGCCAGGCGCATTTTACCCACCAACGATTTTGGAAAACATCAAACCAGATCAACCAGCTTATAAAGATGAATTATTTGGTCCTGTTGCCGCGCTTATTCGTGCCAAAGACCAAGACGATGCTTTCCGTATTGCCAATGATAGTCGCTATGGTCTCGGCGGTGCTATCTTCTCAAAAGATGAAGAGAAAGCGATTCATTTAGCCCAGCAGCATTTCGATACGGGGATGGTTTATATCAATGGCTATAATTTGGTCAATCCAGGTCTGCCATTTGGTGGCGTGAAGGATTCAGGCTATGGCCGTGAACATGGTGGCTTTGGTATTAAAGAGTTTGTAAATATTAAAGCAGTACATGTCGTTAATAAAAAACCAGCTTAATGATTGAACTGCTTTAGATTTATCATTTGAAATGCCTCGTTATTAGGTAACGAGGTGTTTTTTTGCTATATATTATCTTTGAATTAAGCATAAAAAAGCAGAACCCGTTATGGATTCTGCTTTTTAGTTTATTAAAAAAGCTTAATAATCTAACCATAGCTTTAACGGTAAAGCCGGTAGATAAGATGATTTAGTATCCTCAGGCGGATGATCTAAGTCAATAATGCCCTTAGCAATCAGTAATAGGGTCCACGGTAAGAGTTGATGCTCCGCTTTTTGTACGCGTGCTTGCAGGCTATCCGCAGTGTCTTTGTAATTGACTTCAAGCAGCGCTTGGGTCAAAACAGCGCCGGCATCAAGCTCGGCGGTGACCACATGAATACTACAGCCATGATGGCGTTCACCCGCTTGTATCGCGCGCTGATGGGTATCTAGGCCCTTATAAGCAGGCAGCAGAGCAGGGTGCAGGTTAATCATTGGCGCAGGCGCATTATCGATAAATGAGGCGCTTAACACGCGCATAAATCCTGCAAGCACAATCACATCAGGCTGCCAAGTGGTTAATTGAGCATTAGCATGGGTTTCAAAGGTTTTGATACCCATGCGTTTGCCGCTAGCAACGTGAGATAAGACGGCGACTGGAATAGCAGCGTCATTGGCACGTGTAATGGCATAAGCATCTTCACGGTTGCTAATGACGCCAATAATTTCAATCGGTAGCGCGCCAGCTTGCGTGGCATTGATCAACACTTGCAGGTTGCTACCGCTACCCGATACCAAAACAGCGACGCGTAACGGCTTAGCGGGTTGCTTTGCCATGCTTTTTAAATTGTCGTCTGGCATTAACGGTACACCACGGCGTCCGCTTCACGGCTAACCATTTCACCCAATTTCCAAGCTTTTTCGCCCGCCTCATTTAAGGTTTTAATAGCCGTCTCAGCTTTGTCTTTAGGTACAACGATGACAAAACCGACGCCGCAGTTAAAGGTGCGGTACATCTCGCTTTGCTCGATATTGCCTTGGGTTTGTAGCCACGTGAATAGCTCTGAGAACTGCCAGCTGCTCGTATCAATACTAGCGGCTAAATTATCTGGTAGTACACGTGGCAGATTATCGGTTAAGCCGCCACCAGTGATATGCGACATCGCATGTAAGGCTGAGCTACCAAGGCTATCTTGCAAGGCTTTAATGGCTTTAACATAAATACGTGTCGGCGCCATCAGTGCATCCTGAATAGGCTGACCATCTAATTGCTCATCGCTTGTCGTGACATCAACGCCGCTGACTTCGATGACTTTACGTACCAATGAGTAGCCATTAGAATGCGCGCCGCTTGAAGCAATGGCAATCAATACATCGCCCTCGCCGACGTTTTCACCAGTGATAACTTCCGCTTCTTCGACTACGCCGACGCAGAAACCTGCTAGGTCATAATCGTCGTCTTGATACATGCCCGGCATCTCAGCGGTTTCGCCGCCGATAAGCGCGCAATTTGATAATTTACAGCCTTCGCCGATCCCCGTGACAACAGTTGCCGCGACATCGACATCAAGCTTGCCCGTTGCATAATAATCTAGGAAAAATAACGGCTCAGCACCGCAAACCAATAAATCATTGACGCACATAGCGACCAAGTCGATACCGATGGTGTCATGACGGTTTAATTGTAATGCCAATTTGAGCTTGGTACCGACACCGTCAGTGCCCGAAACCAACAACGGTGAAGTATAACCAGTCGGAATACGACAAAGCGCCCCAAAACCGCCAAGTCCGCCCACAACCTCAGGGCGAGAGGTGGCTTTTGCCACTGATTTAATACGTTGCACCAACGCATCGCCGGCGTCAATATCAACGCCAGCATCTTTGTAGCTTAAAGAAGGCTTGTTACTCATGGTCATCTCACAAATTTATAAGGAATGAAAGTCTGTCAGTAGAAAAGCGGATCGGTCGTGTTAATTTTGCAGATAGTGCGCGCATTATACCCAAAAATGACCCTTAGCCGCAAAGCAACTTGCCAATATTTGGCGGATATTTGCAGAAGAGAGCTAATAAAGCTGTCTTAGGTGCAATAAAAAATTAAGAAACAAAAAATGACTGATTTTTTGTTCGACTCTGCGATAATAGAACGCCAAAGTCGTTGGCAAAACCTACGACGATGACGCTGCTAATGACCATGACAAATATAAAGCCGCTGAAGACATATTTCAGTGAACAAACCATTAGATGCCAGAATTTTACATAGACTTAATCGTAGGGTTACCCTTAATGATAAACCAACCAATAGATCCCTTTTTTCGGCGCTTATTTATCGTCGTTGCGATTGTTATAGCGGTATTCTTATTGTATTTGATGATGCCGGTTATCGTGCCGTTTGTCGTGGCTTTTGTACTGGCTTATTTATTTAATCCACTGGTTAAGCGTTTATCAAAATATATCAAGCGTTGTATAGCCATTATCATCGTTTATTCGACGATTACGCTTGGCATGGTGCTGCTGCTTTGGTGGTTAATACCGACCTTATGGCATCAACTGCAAGCGGCATGGGAATATCTACCCAAAGTATTAAATTGGTATAACCAAGTTGTACGTGAGTGGTTTATCAATAACAGCCGTATTCGTCTGCCAGAATTAGAAAGCAAAGGTTTCTCTGATACTTTGGTTGATTATATGCAGACCAATTATAAATTCGCTGATGCCAGCAGCATGATGAGCCAAATTTTGGTCTCTAGTATGAATTTTATTAATAATGCTGGCTTGATTGTACTGGTGCCGATTTTAACCTTTTATTTCCTATTTAATTGGGATCAGCGTCTGCATACTTGGAAAATGGCAATTCCGGCGCCTTATTGCAAAAAGGTGGTTTCCATTGCTAAAGAATGCGATCAAGCCTTAATGGCATTTATTAAAGGTCAATTATTGGTCATGGTATTATTAGGCGTCATTTATGCTGTACAGCTCCAGCTTATTGGGCTTGAGCTTGGTTTGATTATTGGTATGGTGGCTGGTATCGCAAGCTTCGTACCGTATTTAGGCTTTGGTATCGGCTTTATCGCCGCGATTATCGCCTCTTTATTCCAATTTGGTTTAGACTGGACTTATCTAGCCTTAGTGGTTGGCGCGTTTTTGGTCGGACAAGCGGCAGAGGGTTATATTTTACAACCGTTATTGTTGGGCGACAAAATCGGTTTATCGCCGTTATGGGTTATTTTTGCCGTATTGGCAGGGGCAAGCTTATTAGGTTTCGTCGGTATGCTGATTGCGCTACCGGTGTCCGCTGTGCTTAATGTCTTATTCCGTCATTTATACGCCTATTATCAATCGACTGACTTTTATAAAGGCCGTAAACAATTGGCGTTATTTGAAGAAAAATAAATCGCCCAGACAGTCTATGAATAATGATAGATTGGGCTTAATGGGTAAAAGACTTGTCAGTCATTTTGCAAATATGTTATATATAGGCGCAGTATTAACGGTATTTACCGTTATTAGGTTGGCTTTGCTAAATGTGAAAGTTAGCAAAGCCAGTTTACAGAATATTAGTCGTTTAGCCTTTTTAGTGATTGCGCTACGCAAACCGAGTTGATGATTCATGGCAGAAGCACAGCTAAGTCTCAATCTGGACATTAAGCATGATGCGAGTCTCAGCGACTTTGCCGGTCCAGGTTGGATGTCTATTATCGATGCAGTGCGGCAGCTACATGTCGGCCTGATAGGTCAGCTGTACCTATTTGGCAGCCCAGAGACGGGCAAGTCGCACTTATTATCCGCCATCTGTGAGTCGTTTATCGAGATGGACAAATCCGCGATTTGTCTGTCATTAAATGAGCTGATTCATACCGATGTCAATGTTCTATCTTCTTTAGAAAATTTTTCCTTGATTGCGATTGATGATTTAGAAGTGCTTGAGCAAAGCAGCCAATGGCAAGAAGCCTTATTTCACCTAATTAATCGTAGCCGAGAAGGACAACGGCAGCTGATTTTTGCCTCCAACAAACCTGCGACCGAATTACCGTTTCAGTTAACAGATCTCCTCACCCGTTTGGCGCAGTCACCAAGCTTTAAAGTGCCAACTGGTCATGATTTGGCAGACCGTCAAGCTTTGCTACAATCTATCTTACGCCGCCGCGGTTGGCAGTTTGATGAGCGTATTATCAATCATTTACTCACCGAAGGGCCGCATCGTATCGGCGCTATGATGGACGTCCTAAATTACATTCAGCCGATGTTTTCTAACCTTGGTCGTAGTAATATATCCAAAGCGGTCATTAGCGATGCGCTGCGCACGATTGATGAGCAGACGCTCGCCGCCGAGCTTGCTGATATCGCCCAAGAAACGCAAGGTGACAATGAGGTCGCTAATCAAGATCAACATACCATGCCGCTCGACTTTTAACCTTTCGTTTTTTGACCTTTAGCTTTTAATAATTAGTTTTTAATGTTCATAGACACGCCCTTTATACCGCTACTTTACTATCCTTGGAATAACTTATGAAACCAAACGCTTCTTTGCTAAAAAAACTGACTGTTGGCTCCTTATTGATTGCTGCTGGTTCAGTATCTATGTTATCGCACGCGGCAGTGACTCTGCTTGTTGATGACCATATCAAAGTGACCGCTATCAATGGGCAAGAAATCCAGCAAAGCCCGTTTCAGCCGCTGACGAAGTCGTTTACCTTAGAGCCTGGTCAGCATGCGATTACCGCTAAATATGATCGCTTATATAACTTGCGCCGTGATGAGCACGATTATTTGCGCTCGGGTAATGTGAGTGTGACGGCTGAATTAAAAGATAATCAGACCTATCGTCTCGTTATGCCAAATCAGCCAGAAAAATATGAAGCAGCAAGAGAGTATGCCAAGCGTCCAACCCTAGCGGTGCAACAGAATAATACAGTAGTTGCCAGTCAGCAAGCTTTGGAAGGCAGCCAAGGTGGTTTGCTATCAGGTTTGGGTAAAACATTGGGTGGTGTATTTGGCGGCGCAAATGATGCTGAGCTACAAAACCAACGTGCCATTGCTGCGTTAGGTCAACCTACTGCCAGCACTGTCAATACAGGTGCTGTGACCACAGTTCGGCAAACGACAAGCGCTGCTGCCTCTACCAGTACTTTAGATCAGTTTATGCAACTTTGGTTACAAGCAACGCCAGCCGAGCGTGAAAAAATACGTCAGTGGATTCAGAAGTAGAATAGGTTCAGCTATTGAAAGAGCTTAACGTTTATCGATTTTTAGCAAAGCGAACACAAAAAAAGCACCTAAATTAGGTGCTTTTTCCTTACTTACTATCTATTCAGTTAATAAACGAATTGAGTGATAAATGGTTTTATGTATTTATCTGTTTAGCCGTTATTTAGCCAAAAAAGCGTTATACATCCAAACCAGCTTTTCTTGTTGTTGTACATACTCATCAACTAAATCGGCTGTACCTTGGTCTTCAGCTCGTTCTGCCAATGCTGACACTTCGCGTTGCTCTTCAATTAGCGCTTGTAGGCCAGTCACCACACCTTGCACACAAGCATTACCGTCTTTAACGTTTTTATCTTCTTGAATGTTGGTATGTTGACTAAAGTCGCTATAAGCATGCAGTGGCGTGCCACCCAAGGTTAAGATACGCTCAGCGATTTCATCAATTTCTACTTGCAAATTGGTATATAGCTCTTCGAACTGTGGGTGCAAGGTGAAGAAATGCTCACCTTTTACGTTCCAGTGATAACCACGTACGTTGATATAAAACATATGATAGCTTGATAATAAGTCGTTTAACTTATCAATCACTTCGCTCATATCTGCTTTTTCTAGACCGATTTGGTTGGTTGCATTATTAGTATTACTCATAATATTATCCTTATAGTTTGAGTGTTGATTTAAGAGATTGGTTGTTTTTATAAACTTAGACTTAATCATCTAAGGCAAATGTAGAAGTCTAAGAGTGTAGCAAGTCCTATCCTGCATTGCTATGCTCGTTATATATCTTCTACAGGTTTTTAGGTATCTATACCTTGTCTGTTTATGCTTATTATAATAGCAAAGATACTATGATAAGTTAAATTCAATTAATCTAAGTCTGTGATTGATTTGATAGAATTATAAAGTCACAATATCCACGCTATTCATACTATTTTATAAAGCCAACACCTATACAAGTTTAATGCTGAATTATAAAAAACGACTAACCACAGCACTCTAAAAGCCACTTCTTAATTTAAAAGTCACTTTTATAGTTTTGCAGGTGGCTGTAAGTTTTCAGGGTTTAAGCCTTTAACGGCAATGACTTCTTGTAGGTGCTGACGTACGGTATCGATTGGGAATTTTTGCGCTTGTAAACGCTTAGGAATGATTTGGCTGCCCTGTTGACCTTTTAGCTCAAACATCATGAAGATGTAGTCATCGGTTTCATCCCAGCTTTTGACGGCGCTCCAAGGAATAACCGCTTGCTGAGTGCTACCAGCACGCATCTGCATACCGCGCATCTGATTGCTATTAAACATATCAGGCTGATTGACTGGCATTGCCATGACTAAACCATGCTTTTGCACGCCCAATTTCATCTGACGCATCTCATCAGGCATTTCTTGGTCAGCAACTTGTTTTTCAAACTCTTTTTTGACATACCATTTAAAGCCAAGGGTACGTACCAATAGATAAATGACCACCGCCGCTAGCATAAGCCAAAAGATAATGGTCGAATAACCAGTTAAAAAAACCAAGCCCGCGATGGCTAATATGACGACGACTGCCATAATAATCCACTCTTTCATCTTAATACTCGACAGACCAAACGACGGGCTGGCACTGGCAAATAGCTCATATTGGGCTTGATGAAATTCGGCCTCGGTTAGGTTTAAGGCGACAGGTTGAAGCGTGTAGGGGTACAGGGCCATAAAGGTTTCTCAGATACGTATTTTAAAAGCGTGGGATGAAAAGCGCCAAAGCGAGGCTGCGATGCCATACTTAGCGATGCTTGGCGGAAAGTAGAATAAAGATATGCGCTTATCTTACCGAAAACTGCTCTTAAATGAAACATATAAGCGGGTCTGTCGACCAATAGTTCGGTTATTTTTCAGATAGCATCCTTATTTATACTAAGGTCAATGAGAGAACTTGATGTATAAGAGCATGGCGTGACTTTTATTATTTGTTATTTAACCCATAAAGCTTGTGCAAAGAAAGTGCTAGACTGTGGCAAAATATAGCCAAAACATGGTCAAATCTGCTCGGTATTGGTATGATAGTGACTATTATTTATTATTCAGATTGACGTGGCCTTATGGCAAAGCTTTATAGTGGTTTTATAAGGCTTTGCGCGCTATTTTTTGTTTTATCTCATTTATGGCTAGTGATATCTAAGCACTATACTTGGCTACTATTTTCCCTTTTTATTTCTTACTCACTTTTGGCGCTACAGGCAACTATTATGATTGACCCAAAACTCTTACGCGGTGATTTAACGGATTTACAACAGCAGCTGGCCACGCGTGGTTATGCGCTTGATATGGCGTTTTGGCAAAGTATCGAAAACGAACGTAAGTCTTTGCAAGTCAAAACCGAAGAGCTGCAATCGCGTCGTAATGCCGGTGCTAAGCAAGTGGGTGCGCTAAAAAAATCGGGCGCAGATGCCAGCGAACTGTTGGCTGAGATGCAAAGTGTCAGCGGTGAGATTAAGACAGCTGAAGATGAGCTGCGTACCTTGCAAGAGCGTATTAGCCAAGCGGCCATGCAAATCCCAAATATCCCAGCCGCCGATGTGCCAGTCGGGACATCAGAAGACGATAACGTCGAAGTGCGCAAATGGGGAACGCCGCGCGCGTTTGATTTTGAGATTCAAGACCATACTCATATCGGTGAGACGCTAGGTATGCTTGATTTCGAAGCCGCTGCAAAGCTGACTGGTAGCCGTTTTAACGTCTTAAAAGGTCAGCTTGCGCAACTGCATCGTGCCTTGATTCAGTTTATGCTCAATACCCATACCATCAAGTACGGCTATACTGAAACCTACGTGCCTTATATTGTGAACGCTGAGAGTTTAAAAGGTACGGGTCAATTGCCGAAGTTTGAAGATGATTTGTTTAAATTGACCAATCATACCAATAACGAAGGTACAGATTTTTATCTGATTCCAACGGCCGAAGTGCCCATGACCAACTTGGTACGCGGTGAGCGTTTGGATATCAAAGAGCTGCCGTTAAAATTTACCGCCCATACGCCATGTTTCCGTAGTGAAGCGGGCTCGCATGGTCGCGATACCCGTGGTCTAATCCGTCAGCATCAGTTTGAAAAAGTTGAGATGGTCAATATCGCTACCGCTGAGCAATCAGATGACTTACTTGAGGCAATGACGGCACAAGCTGAGTACATTTTGCAGCAGTTGAATCTGCCGTACCGTGTGGTCAAACTATGTACTGGCGATATGGGCTTTGCCGCTCAAAAAACTTATGACATCGAAGTGTGGTTGCCAAGCCAAGATACTTATCGTGAAATCTCAAGCTGCTCAAACTGTGGCGACTTCCAAGCTCGCCGTATGGGCACGCGCGTTAAAGATGGCAAGCAAACCAGCCTAGCGCATACGCTAAATGGTTCAGGTTTGGCAGTCGGTCGTACGTTATTGGCAGTGATGGAAAATCATCAAAATGCTGATGGTAGTATCACCATTCCTGAAGCATTGCGTCCGTTCATGGGCGGAGTTGAAACCATTTTAGCTTAATGATTTAGTTTTTTATCTAAACTGCGGGTTGGTTGCTGACTCGCGGTTTTTTCATACGTATTGGTTTAATAAAACTGATACGAATGATTGTTAAATACAAACGCTTCTGTCAGCGCATTTTTAGATTGCCAGATGGCAAATATGTTAATATTGCATGTGATTTTATAGTCTATCTTTTGATGACATCCATTGTATTTTTGTCGTATTTCTGATGGATTGCCCTCTGAGTAACCCTTTCTCTTATGCTCCATACTTTTCATTCGAATATTAGGACACTCTATGCCGACCCCAATTAATGAACGCAAACTTGCCAATGCCATCCGTGTACTGTCGTTCGACGCGGTTCAAAAAGCCAATTCTGGACACCCAGGCGCGCCGATGGGCATGGCTGATATTGCCGAAGTATTGTGGCGCAAATTTTTAAAGCACAATCCTGCTGACCCGCAATGGCACAACCGCGATCGCTTTGTACTATCAAACGGTCATGGCTCGATGCTCATTTATTCCTTGCTGCATTTATCAGGCTATGACGTCAGCGTTGATGATTTAAAAGGCTTTCGTCAGCTGCATTCAAAAACTCCAGGCCATCCTGAACTTGGCTATACGCCAGGGATTGAAACCACAACGGGTCCACTAGGTCAGGGTATTGCCAATGCCGTTGGTTTTGCGATTGCAGAGAAGACACTAGCGGCGCAGTTCAACCGTGACGGCCATAACATCGTTGACCATCATACTTATGCGTTCTTAGGCGATGGCTGCTTGATGGAAGGTATCAGCCATGAAGTTTGCTCATTGGCTGGCACGTTAGGTTTGGGCAAATTGGTCTTTTTCTATGATGATAATGGCATCTCAATCGATGGCGATGTCGAAGGCTGGTTCACTGATGATACGCAAGTGCGCTTTGAGGCCTATGGCTGGCAGGTCATCAAAGTCGATGGTCACGATACCGATGAGATTACCAAAGCCACTGAGCAAGCCATTGCTGAGACCGCTAAGCCAAGCTTAATTATTTGTAAAACGACGATTGGTGCGGGTAGCCCGAACAAGCAAGGCTTAGCAGCTAGTCATGGTGCGCCGCTTGGTGATGATGAAATCGTCTTGACCCGTGACGCTTTAGCATGGACTCATGCGCCGTTTGAATTAGATGACGAAATCTATGAAGCATGGGATGCTAAAGCTAAAGGCGACGTACA
The DNA here is from genome assembly GCF_016107575.1 of Psychrobacter faecalis. Taxonomy (GTDB): domain Bacteria; phylum Pseudomonadota; class Gammaproteobacteria; order Pseudomonadales; family Moraxellaceae; genus Psychrobacter; species Psychrobacter faecalis. The sequence continues at coordinate 34,110 of NZ_JABAST010000030.1, forward strand.
GCAAAAGAACTGGGATGCGGACTTTGAAGCCTATAAAAAAGCCTATCCAGAATTGGCAAGCGAGCTACTACGCCGCTTAAACGGTGAATTGCCAGCGGATTTTGAAAGCCAAGCACAAGCCTATATTCAGCAAACGCAAGAGCAGGGCGGTGATGTTGCCAGTCGTAAAGCCAGTCAAAATGCGATCAATACCTTACAGCCGTTACTACCAGAATTGTTGGGCGGTTCAGCGGATCTGGCAGGTTCAAACCTTACGCTATTTAAAGGTGCGAAAGGCATCGAAAAAGACGCTGACGGCAACTATATCTATTATGGCGTGCGCGAGTTTGGTATGACCGCGATTGCCAATGGTATCGCGTTGCATGGCGGCTTTATCCCTTACGTGGCAACCTTCCTGATGTTTATGGAATACGCGCGTAATGCGGTACGTATGGGCGCACTCATGAAGCAGCGAGTGATTCATGTTTATACTCATGACTCTATCGGTCTGGGTGAAGATGGCCCGACGCATCAGCCAGTTGAGCAATTAACGAGCTTACGTACCACACCAAATCTACGCACATGGCGTCCGTGTGATGCGACCGAATCTGCTAGCGCTTGGGTTGAAGCGATTAAGTCCGAAAACAATCCATCAGCATTGATCTTTAGCCGTCAAAGCTTGCCACATCAAGCACGTGATAGTGAGCAAGTCGCTAACATCGCTAAAGGTGGCTATGTGTTAGCGAAAGAGGAAGGTGAGCTACAAGCGATTATCATCGCGACAGGTTCAGAAGTTGGTCTTGCTATGCAAGCGCACGCAACATTGAGCGCAAATGGCGTTGGCGTCCGTGTCGTCTCTATGCCATGTGCCGAGATTTTTGTAGAGCAAGATGCTAGCTACCGTGAAGCGGTATTGCCAGCTAATATCCGCGCCCGCGTAGCGGTAGAAGCAGCACACGTCGATTACTGGTATAAGTTTGTCGGTCTAGATGGCAAAGTCATTGGTATGACGACTTATGGTGAATCCGCGCCAGCTGAGGAGCTATATCAAGAGTTTGGTATTACTACGGAAGCGGTGGTTGATGCGGTGAATAGTTTGGTTTAATAAACCTAACTTAGTTAGCGTTTAAACAAGAAAGAGCTACTAGAAAAATATGGTGGCTCTTTTTTTTGTGATTAACTTTTGGTTTTGAAATATTATAAAAAGCCCTGTAAATAGATTGCTGGGTAGGTTAGTGTCGAGACTTAATGCACCATGAGTCGTTAAATGGTAACGCAAAGTTCGACCAGCCGCCCTATAACCAAGCTTAATGTGTTTTTTTAGTTGACCGTGGTTAGTGTTATATCTATTTTGCTAATTTAAAGCGAGCTTAAGGACGTGTACCTGTTTTGTACTGGCACGTTGATTAATAGACAAGGTGCGTCAAAAAGAGCTAGATAAGCATCATCAAAAAGAACAGGCCAAAGTTGATAAGAAGATTCAAGCAATGATAGACGATATCAACCAAAAGGCAATGAAAAAGCAGGAAAAAATAGATACTAAAATTCAGAAGAGAAGAAATAAAATAGATAAGACTGGTATAGCAGAAGAGCAAATATGGCAGTACTAAAAACGTTAGAAAATATGTTTATAATATTTAATCTATTTTCGAGTGATTTTTAGGTCATAATATTTTTAAATAATTAAGCGTTTCTGTAAAGAACGTCTTGAAAATCTATAATGTTATCTACCCAACTTAGAAATTCTAAGTTGGGTTTTTTGTCACTTAATCAATTAGCTGCAATCAGCTTCCCTGATATTTCAAGCGGAATGATATTGCTAATCAGTTTCGGGAAAGCTGTCACTCCATAGCTATAGCGATCGACCATACCTGTCGCGCGAAACTTTAACGTCGGTTGAGAGGTGGCGGGGTCAATCTCTACATCAGATAAAGTCACTCTTACCGTTAACGGTTTGGTTTGACCTAAAGCGGTAAAGTCGCCCGTGACATTGGCTTCTTTCGGCGTAATCATCTTGATCTTTTTTGAGACAAACGTCATCGTCGGATATTGCTGCGTATTGAGCAGCTCTTTACGGCGCAAAAAAGAGTCACGTAGCTTGCGCTCGGTATCGATGCTATCGGTATGCACGGTAAAATTAATGGTCGTACTCTCAGGCTTTTTGACGTCATAATTGATCGCGCCATTTACTTTACGAAACTTACCGTCAGTGGTCGCCTTGCCTAAATACTTGACCTCAAAATCAGCGCTGGTCTTAGGCACGTCCAGTTTCCACTTTTGTGGCATCGTGTTGGCGGCGACTCCCATTATAGGCAAAGATAATAATAAAGAGGTACCAAGCGTAATCTTTAACAAAGAGGCGGCGCGAGTATTCATACGTATGATCCAAAGGGTAGTAATAAAGTCGTCAGTATTGAACATGCTTTTAGAGCATAACTGAGCGTTATAACTGAAATATTAATGCAATAGCCTATTACAATTGTGCTGTTTCAATGTATTATTAAAGTTATGAGCGATTTAGAAGTAAGTCTTATACTGGCTTATCGCTTAAAATAACCAATTTGACTTTTTATCAAAAAGCGCCGTAAAACCATGTCTCTTCTAGGGCGTGGATATCAGGCGTCAGCTATTGTCGCTCAGCCTTAAAACAGAC
>NZ_JABAST010000031.1 GCF_016107575.1 Psychrobacter faecalis
TACAAAGGGTACGAGCAAGAGATTTATGGCATTTGTCTCATCGATTGATTCGTAAGATTCTTTCACACAATCTGTGCTTTGTACTCAACAAAAAACTTGGTAATCCGCCTCTTCAGTTTGAATTGCTTATTTCAAGTTGAGAGTGGGGTTATATAAATTAAATATCTAGATAAAAAGTAACTCGCTGTATGCGCGCTTACAAGCTTATGTTTTATGGATTTCTATCACTGCTATTGTTGGTAGCATAGCATAATCAAATAGTAAGACAGGTTGCTTTACGATAGTCAATTTGCAAGAAGACCCAGACCTGAAATAGCATTCTGCCGCTATAAATTAACAAGATATTTTGAATTGTATTTTACATGCTTTGCCATTTAAGCTATTGTTAATAAATAATTAAATAATTAAATAAGCACGGTTTATGTTTTCAATAAAATAAGACTGTGCTATAATTATGCCCTTTTTGGTATACCTGCGAAAGAGAGAATTCACATGGTTGTTATTCGTTTAGCACGGGGCGGTGCCAAGAAACGCCCATTTTATCAAGTAGTTGTTGCTGATCAACGCCGCGCGCGTGACGGTCGTTACATTGAAAACATTGGCTTTTTTAACCCGCTCGCTAAAGAGTCTGAAGAAGCAGTACGCCTAAACATGGAAGCGTACGATGCGTGGATCGCTAAAGGTGCACAACCTTCAGATCGCGTTGCTTCATTAGCAAAAGCTTATAACAAGTCTGCCGCTCAAACTGAAGCAACTGCTTAAGTTTGTACCGTCACTGAGGCGCTGATAGCTGGTCTATGGCAGTCTCAACAGACTTTAGAAAACATAGCGTAACTGGTTTGACCAGGGTGCGCCATTAACTGTTTATTACTTTTGATTGCGCTTAGCGCTGTTGATTGAGCTGTATTTACCCTTGTTCTTTAGTCATTGCTTTATCTATCATTGTTGTTTTAGTCATCGTTAGGTTAGCCGTTATGTCATCTGTTCCAAACGCTAGTGCACTTATGAAAATCGGCCAGCTAAAAAAGCCTTATGGCATTAAAGGCTGGCTGTGGGTATTTAGTGACACGGATGATCGCACGGCAATCTTTGACATGCAGCCTTGGTGGATGAAAACTGCTACTGGCATGAAGCCTTTAACTGTAAAGGCGTGGCGCGAGCAAGGGACGGGCATTGTCGCTCAATTTGAACAAGTCCCTGATCGTAACGTTGCAGAGACCATGAATGGCGTGACCATTTGGGTTGAGCAAAACGTTTTGCCAGAAACCGGTGAAGACGAATATTATTGGTCAGATTTGGTTGGCCTGCGCGTGATAAACGAGCAGGACGAAAACTTAGGCGATATTACTGAAATGTTTGAAACCGGAGCCCATGACATCATGCGTGTCGCGGCAACGTCAGACAGTTTAGATGCCGAGGAGCGCCTGATACCTTGGCATAAGCAAACGGTGATTGAGGTCGATTTGGCTGAGAAAACCGTGCTTGTGGCATGGCAAAGTGATTATTAATCGTAATTTCTTTTGATTGATAAAAACGTCATTCACGCAGTGTTTATGCAAGTAGAGATCTGATGTATTTTGCCGTGATTAGTATTTTCCCTGAAATGTTTGCCACGATTCGTGAGTTTGGAATCACGGGACGGGCAGTCACTCAGGAGCAAGTCACGATTGAATGCATCAATCCACGTGATTATACCACGGATAATTATCGCCGTATTGATGAGCGCCCGTATGGTGGCGGCCCTGGCATGGTGATGATGGCTGAGCCATTATCCCAAGCGATTGAGGATGCCCGCCTGCGTGCCCGTCAGCACGGTTGCCGTGTCGACAGTGCGCACTGTCCGGTGATTTATATGTCACCACAAGGACAGACGCTGAGCGAGAGTAGGGTGGTCAGCATGACTGAGTATGACGGCATGATTTTATTATGTGGTCGTTACGAAGGTATTGATGAGCGCTTACTGACGCAGTATGTCGATATGGAAATATCACTTGGTGATTATGTGTTGACCGGTGGCGAGCTACCAGCAATGGTGCTCATGGATAGTGTGGTACGTCGTCTGCCTGATATTATGGGTGATGATAAATCCGCTGAGCAAGACTCGTTTGTCGATGGTTTGCTTGATTGTCCGCACTATACCAAGCCGCATGAATTTGCTGGGTTGGCGGTCCCTGAAGTTCTACTTTCAGGTCATCATAGCAATATCGCTAAGTGGCGCTTTAGCCAACAGGTCGAACGTACGCAAGCGCGGCGTCCAGATTTATGGCAAGCGTTTACGCCAACGGTCGAGCAAGCAAAGTGGCTCAAAGCATTGGCAAAAGCAGATAAAAAATAGCGTTAATAGCGGTTAAAAACATAAACAGTTAAGCAATAATATTTTGAGCAACAATAAAACGTGTCATAGCATCATGGCCGTTGGTCATAACCCATTTACGTTGTAGTTATTATTAATCCAAGATATTAATAATAGCTATGATTCATTATTACAAACAGGTGATATGCGTCAAGCCTCTATTATCTAATGTGAGGAGATAACTCTCATGAGCAACAAGCATCCATTGGTTCAGGTCATCGAAAATGCGCAATTGATTGAGCGCCCAAGCTTTGCACCCGGCGATACCGTTGTGGTTCAAGTAAAAGTACGTGAAGGTGAGCGTGAGCGTTTACAGGCTTTTGAAGGCGTTGTAATTGCTAAGCGTAACCGCGGTCTAAACTCAGCGTTTACCGTACGTAAAATCTCAAGCGGTGTTGGTGTAGAACGTGCATTCCAATTGCATTCACCAATCATTGATAGCATCGAAGTGAAACGCCGTGGCGCAGTTCGCCGTGCGAAACTATACTACTTACGTGAGCGTTCTGGTAAATCAGCCCGTATCCGCGAAAAACTTGGTGCTCGTCCAGCTGCAAACAAAAAAACTGACGCTGGCGTACCTAAAGCAGTTGATACTGCTCCTGGTATTTAAGAACCAGTTTGCTTTGCTGCGCTTAGTCGTCTGATTGGACGCTTGATGCTTGGCAAGGCGAAAGTAGATACAAGCCCTTATTCATAGGTTTATTTATAAATAAGCGGGCCATACCAAAAAAGACAAAACCCCAATCTGTGCTTATGCCAGATTGGGGTTTTTGTTTCTGCCGCTTTTATTTAGGCTTTAATTGCTGCTTTCATGCTGTTTTCATTAAAGATTTGCGTGACATGTTGGCTTTCAATGTTTTAGGTCTCAATATTGTCTACGCGGCTGGTTTGGTCTTTAGACTTACTGTACTTACGCAGTCGAATATAAAGAGTCTTAGTAACAGTAGCGACGACTTTTTGTTGCTCATCGACGATATCGACGCTGTATTCACGAAAGACGGGCTCGCCATCCTTTGCCAACTCTTGAATAGCGATTACTTCAGCACTGCTAACCTTGATCCTTGCGGTGACTTTGCTCTTACCCGGCGCGATAAATTCAATATGTGAGCTTTTATCCCATACTACGTAGCTGCTGCCCAATTGGTGCATAAGCATCAGCATATAAAACGGATCTACCATCGAGTATAAGCTGCCCCCAAACTGGGTGCCGACGATGTTTTTGTTTAAATTATTTAAGCCCATGCTGACCACGCATAAACCTTGATCTAAATTCATGTGTTCAATCTTGATACCAGCGCCGATGTAGGGCGCATAAGTGTTGATACGCAGTTTAAGCAAGTAGGGCGTCAGTAATGGCATGATATTTTTTTTCGCGTTACGTTTAAGCGTTTCAAGTCTTTTAGGCAGTAAATTCATCAATATTTCCTATTCCCTTTTTAGATATTGCTAGTCTGATGGTATGAGTTATTTTTATTGTATTAAGTTAAGTATGACTGCAAGGATTGTTGCTTATAAGGTAAGTTTTCAAGCAATGAGTCATAAAAAGATATTTATCATAGTGAAAAACCATGAAGCTCGCCAGTTTTAAAGCGTAACGAAACGGCAAATGCGACGATAAAGCCATTATCTTATTTGCATTCATTACCATTTTCTAAGTGTGAACGATTGAGTCATAAAAAATATTTTTCATAACGATGCGGGTAGTATCTTTTAATGGCGAAAGTCTCGCATTATCTTTAACGATGTCTTACAATAGCGGGATTTTGTTTTGGGCGGTTTAATATTTACTCGATATTAGGATAATAACGCCGCTCAAACCTCAGTTGACATAAGGAAATGTGATGAGTGGTACACAGCTTCCCACCTCAGGGCGCAACCCGCAGCAACCAATCTCTTCTGATAATGACGATTTGCAAAGCAGCTATGTAGAGTTACATAAGCCCAGCGCTAGCTTTAAAAATCGTAATGCCTACCTCAATCATGAACTGCAAATCATGCAACCAAAACGTTGGCGTGCTAATTTGCCGTTCCGCGATTATCGTTTTGAGTATGAAGATACGATTCCGGCAATGGCAGCGACCATCGGTAAAGTGGTGATGGTGGGCGCCATTGCTGCAACCTTTGCTGGTCCGCTTGGTTTGGGCGATGCCTTTGTGCTAGAAAACGTGCGTTATGAATTGCTTATCGTGGCGTTTTTTGTGATTTTATTCTCAGGCTTCCTGCTACCGACTGCTAACCTTGCTGGTACGCACGGCCCACTGATTCCACTGATTCCTATCGTCGTTGCCGCGGGTGGTCATCCGATGGCCTTTGGTCTACTAATCGGTGCTTTTGGTTTGCTACTTGCCATTAGTAAAGGCGGCAGTCTGCTAGCGAACTTGACCAGTAAAGGCGTGTGCGGCGGCCTACTGCTATATTTAGGCTTTATCGGCACCACCTCCCAAGTCAAAAACCTATTTGCTTGGGCGGAAGGGATTGGTATGTCGCATATCGCCTTTGTGGTGATTCTACTGACGATTATCTTATACGCGCTGTTAGAGAATTACCAAAAACGCTGGCTGGCGGTGCCACTCAGCTGCTTGTTAGGCGGCGGAGTTGCCTTTGCGATGGGCGCGCCATTTGCCTTTAAAACCGCACCCGGCCTACCAAATATGAATCCAATGTATTGGTGGGGCGAAAACACCGGCTGGATGTTAGGCTTGCCGACTGTCGAAAGCTTTATCGTGGTGTTGCCATTTGCGGTGTTGGCAGTCGCTATGTGGTCACCAGACTTTTTAGGTCATCAAGTCTTTCAAAAAATAAGCTATCCAAAACGTACTGAGCGTGTGCTGATGGATATCGATGACACCATGACCAGCGCCTCTATTCGTCAGGTGGCAGGCTCTGTGCTTGGTGGTGCTAACTTCGCTTCTTCATGGGGCACCTATATTGTACCAGCGGCAATTGCGAAGCGTCCTATTCCAGCCGGTGCGGTATTAACGGGATTATTCTGTATTATTGCTGGTGTTTGGGGTTACCCCATGGATTTAGCCATTTGGGAGCCGGTAATGTGTGTGGCGTTGATTGTTGGCGTCTTTATCCCGCTACTTGAAGCGGGTATGGAGATGACCCGCGAAGGTAAAACCACGCAGTCTGCGGCGATTGTCGTCTTTGCTTCTGCCTTGGTCAATCCAGCCTTTGGTTGGTCGATTACTTTGGTGCTGGATAACTTAGGCTTGATTGGTTCAAAAGAGCGCAGTGCTAGCTTAACAAAAATGAGTCGCTGGATTATTCCTGTGGTGACCTTTGTCATTTTAACCACAGTGATGGCTATCGTCGGCATGTTGCCCGGTATCCCAGCGCTTTTGCCAAACTTCCGTCACTAGATTTTTAACGTTTCCCATAAAAGCCAGCCTCGATGCTGGCTTTTTTTATGACTTTGGTTAAGCCAGTTTTTGGCTTGCAAAATGCCTACTGTTGCCCCATAAATATGATATTACTTACGTTTTTACGGTGTGCTGTTTTTACTCTGTACTAACGTTAAAGCCCTTATTTAAGAGTCAAAAATTCTATGGTCAATGTCTCCGCATCGAGTCCCGTCGACGATAAAAAAGCCCGCCTTAAGCATTTGATTCAGCGCCTGCCAAATCTGCCAGGGGTGTATAAAATGCTGGGTAAAAATGGCGATATTCTTTATGTCGGTAAGGCCAAATCGCTGAAAAGTCGCGTCAATAGCTACTTTGCTAAGACCATTGACCATCCAAAAACACGGGCACTGGTAGCACGAATTCATAATATCGAAACCATTATTACCCGTAGTGAGACCGAAGCGCTATTACTTGAGCAAAACCTGATTAAAGAGCATCGTCCGCCTTATAACGTGCTACTGCGTGATGATAAGTCTTACCTTTATGTGTTTATCTCTGCGGATAAGCCCTATCCAAGATTGGCTTATGGTCGCGGTAAAGGCAATCACCAAAAAGGTCGCTTTTTTGGGCCGTTTCCATCGGCTCATGCGGCGAAAGAGACGCTGGTGCTCATGCAAAAAATGTTTCAAATGCGTCAATGTACCAATACCTTTTTTAAGCAGCGTAAACGCCCGTGCCTTGAATACCAGATTAAGCGTTGCCGTGCGCCCTGCGTTGGTTTGGTGTCGCCAGAAGAATACGCCGAGGACGTTAATAATACCATTCGTTTTTTAAAAGGCGACTCGAGTGATATTCATCAGACGTTAATTAAAAAGATGGAGAGCGCAGCGGAAGCCTTAGACTTTGAAAAGGCAGTTTTTTATCGTGATCAGCTCTCTATGCTGCGCGAAGTACAAGCGAAGCAAGCCGTTTATACCGTAGAAGGTGAGGCGGATGTGATTGCGATTGCCAGTCAGGCGGGCATGACTTGCGTCAATGTGCTGACTGTGCGCGGCGGGCGCGTGCTTGGCGGTAAAAACTATTTTCCCGATATCGATAGCAGTGAGCCACTTGCGGATAATTTATCGGCGTTTATTACTTCGTTTTATTTTCAAGTAACCGATGATTTGCCAGCTGAGATTATACTCAGCCATGAGCTGCCGGATCAAACAGCGGTCAATGAAGCATTGATAACCCACTTTGGCAGTAAGACAGTCATTAAAACCAACGTCCGCGAGCACCGCGCTGAATGGTTAGATTTGGCCAAACTCAATGCCAATAACGCCCTAAAAACCAAGCTTGGCGATTATCTAGAATTGCATGCGCGCTTTGGTGCACTGAAAGACGTGTTAGCTGATGTCACTGATCGAACCATTGACCGTATCGAGTGCTTTGATATCTCACATACCATGGGCGAGGCGACCATCGGTAGCTGCGTGGTCTTTGACCAAGGTGGTTCGCGTCGCCGTGATTATCGTCAGTATGCGATTCATGATATCCAAGGTGGTGATGACTATGCGGCGATGAAGCAAGTGCTGACGCGGCGTTATAAGAAGCAGCCATTGCCGGATTTATTGCTGATTGATGGTGGTAAAGGTCAGCTTGGTATTGCTAAAGAAGTACTCACAGAGTTGGATATTCTTAATGATACGTTGCTCATTAGTGTGGCAAAAGGTGAAGGGCGTAAAGCAGGCTTGGAAGTATTGCACTTTATCGATCACGAGCCGCTTGACTTGCCGATGGATAGCAAAGCGCTGCATTTGTTGATGCATATTCGCGATGAAGCGCATCGGTTTGCCATTACCGCGCACCGTAAAAAGCGCGATAAACGCCGTTCCTCATCGGTGCTAGAAGTAATTCCAGGGCTTGGCGAAAAGCGTCGCCGTGACCTGCTTAATCACTTTGGCGGTATGCAGCAATTGCTTGGTGCATCGCAGCAGGAGCTGGCTGGCGTGCAGGGGATTGGTCCGGTATTAGCGAAAACGATTTATAAAGTGCTGCATGAGTAGTTTAAGCCGTATGGGCTAAATTTAAGTTTGTGCTCATAAAGCCCAACAATAAAAAAGTTGTCTTAGAATTATCTAGGACAGCTTTTTTTATTTTAATAAACTACAATTATTATTCGGCATTTTCTCTTTTATAAGTCACAAACCTAAAATCTAAGCCACTTTTTTCATCGTGTTTTTGCTCAGATTCTGCTACGACTACAAACTCGTTTGGCAGCTCAGGGTAAAAGGCATCGCCATCTTTAATATCAGTATCGACATGTGTCAGCTCGACGCGGTCGGTATACATCATCGCCTCACTAAAGACCCGCTCGCCGCCAATCACCCAAATGGTATCAAGGTGCGCACCATGAGCAAGGCTGGCAGCTTGTGTCAGCGCATCGTCTAAATTGTGCATCACATAAGCCTTTTCACTACCGACTAAGTTATTTTGCTCGGCGTAGTCTAGTTGGGTCGTGATAATAAAGCTGATGCGTTTTGGTAGCGGCTTGCTGCCCATCGACTCAAAAGTCTTACGACCCATAATGACGATACCTTGTATCGCGCCGTCACTTTGTTTGGTCGTCATATTTTTGAAATGCTGCAAGTCAGCTGAGATATGCCACGGCAGCTCATTCCCTTTGCCGATACAGCGATTGCGACTGATGGCCGCGATTTGGGCAACTTCGGTATTGGCATAGCTCATAACCTATCCTTTTTATGGTCTTTTAAAAGTAAAGCGATTAAATTTAGACGGCAACTTTGGCTTTAATAGCTGGATGCGACTCATAACCCTCAACGCTGATATCGTCAAAGGTAAAGGCAAAAATATCCTTGATGTCAGGGTTTAGGGTTAAGGTTGGCAGCTCATACAGCGAGCGCGTCAGTTGTAATTCAACTTGCTCGCGATGGTTTTGGTAAATATGACAATCGCCGCCCGTCCAAACAAATTCGCCGACTTCTAAGCCGCATACTTGCGCCACCATATGAGTCAGTAAGGCATAGCTGGCGATATTAAACGGCACACCGAGGAATAAATCCGCTGAGCGCTGATAAAGCTGGCAGGACAGTTTATTGTCTGCGACAAAGAACTGAAATAAGGTATGGCAAGGCGGCAGGGCAACTTGATCGGCTTCCTTTGGATTCCAACCAGAGACGATTAAGCGGCGCGAGTTGGGATTGGTCTTTATTTGTTCAATCACGTCAGTGATTTGATCGACGCCATCGTTCTCATAACTGCCGTCTTTCCGCTTGGTGGCGCCATAATTGCGCCATTGATGACCATAAATGGGACCCAAGTCGCCAGCAGGACGGTTAAAGCGCGCGGTTTGGTCAGCGGTCGCCCATTCGTTCCAGATACGCACGTTATTTTCTTGCAGATAATCAACGTGGGTACTGCCACTTAAAAACCAAAAGAGCTCATAAACGATCGATTTAAAATGGACTTTTTTGGTGGTTAATAAGGGAAATCCATCGGCTAAGTCAAAACGTAGCTGCGCACCAAAGTGGCTTAGCGTACCAGTGCCAGTACGATCGCCTTTTTCAGTGCCATTCGTCATGACATATTTTAGCAAGTCTAAATAGGCTTGCTCATTTTTACTGTTATGATAATTACTGGTCATAAAACTACTCTTTTGCCTGATTCAAATATAGCATTCAATATTTAAACGTGTTTTTAATATCTTACTTGGTAATTAATGCTTAATAAGCCGCCTGTTTACCCCAATCATAGATGCCACGCTTATAAGCATAAACCAGCATGATGAGACCAATAATAATCATTGGCGCGCTTAATATTTGGCCTTTGGTCATCCAGCCGAGTAAAATAAAGCCTTGGTCGGCATCGGGCTGACGGAAAAACTCGATAATAAAGCGGCTAAGACCGTAACCTAATAAAAAGATAGCCGAGACTGCCATACGGGGACGCGGTTTTGAGGAATACCACCATAAAAAGATAAATAGCAGCAGACCTTCTGCAAGCGCTTCGTAGAGCTGCGATGGATGACGCGGCAATAAATACTGGCCATTGACCTCAAGCATTAACGATTGTAATTTAGGGTTGGTTTGTAATTGCTGCGCATCAAATGCTGCGGCTTGCGGAAAGTAAGTCAGCCAATTATAGCCACCGTCTGAAACGCGTCCCCATAGCTCGCCGTTGATGTAGTTGCCGATACGCCCAAACAGCAGACCCGTTGGTACACAAGGAATAATAAAATCGAGCACCTGAAAAGAGGTCTTTTTATATTTACGGGCAAAATATAACATGCCTAATAAGACGCCAATCATACCGCCGTGAAACGACATGCCGCCTTCCCATACCCTAAACAGATACGCAGGATTTTGTAGCAATTCACCAAATTGATAAAACAATACATAGCCGATACGGCCGCCCAAAATGACACCAAGGGCACCAAAAAAGACCAAATCAGACACCATATCGGTAGTCCAGCCATCGCGTTTGCTACTGCGATACCATGCAAGGCCATAAGCGGCGGCAAAGGCTAATAAGTACATTAAACCATACCAGTGCACTTCTACTGGCCCCAAGGACAGCGCTACGGGGTCGAACTGAGGATGAATCATCATAAAGGCATCATATTATTGATAATGGAGTGTGGCCCATAATAGCAAAATTCATCCCTTGCGAATACTATGATAAGTTTATCGATAAATAAATGGATAAGGGAATGGCACATGGAATCAATAGCAAATCGGAGCAAAAACCGATAAGATGAAAAAAAGTGCTTCAATTTCTAAGGAATCCTTATGCAGTTGCCTTTACCAACATTATCCTTGCTCGGCATCATGGCTTCAAGTTTGACGCTATGGATTCCTATTAATGCCCAAGCAGCGCTGAGTAATATTGAAAATATTACTATTTATCAAGGCTTAGCCAGCGTCACGCGTACCTTGCCAATCAATGGCAGTGGCGAGCAAACGCTGGTCTTTTCTTGTTTATCGCCGAACATTGACGCTGATAGCATTAGCGTACAAGCACTAGGTAATGTTAATGTCGGTGAAGTCAGTATCGAAACCTTGAGCGCTGAGCAAGCGGCGCAATGTCAATATGGCCAATATCAAGGCGACGCCAAAGTACAAGTCCAGAAAAACACTCTTGCCGATATCAGCGCTGAATTAGAAGCAGCACGCTTAACCAAAGCCTATCTGCAAAATTTGACCAAAGTGACGCAAATTAATACGGCTGGCACATTGGCCAATAACGCCCGTGATTTAGAGACACAAGCGGCCAATATTAATAAAAAGATTGTCGAGCTACAGCAGCGCGAGGCACAAGCGAAAGATGCGCTCAATCAGCTGCTGGCGGGTAGTACGACCTCAAAACAGAATAGCGTGACCCAAGTTAGTGTTCGCACCGCCAGTCGCACGCCAAGTACGGTTAAACTGCATTATCAAGTGCGCGGCGCCAGTTGGGAGCCGACCTATCAAGCGCGCTTAAATACCGACAGTAAGCAGCTGAATATTACCGCTTCTGCCATCATCGCTCAACAAACTGGCGAGAATTGGAACAACGTGCCTGTTATTTTAAGTAGCGTAAATCCCAATCAAACGACTACCAGTCAGCTGCCACGCGTTGAGCGCTTGTCATTATATGAAGAGCAGCAACAAGCCAAATTGTCTCGTTATGCAGCGCCGATGATGGAGATGGAAGCGTCTCCTGTGCTCGTCGTAGATAGTGATAGCTATAGCGGTACTGGAAATATGCCGCCGCTACCGAGCTTTGCGGTAAGCAGCCAAAACAAAAACGGCATCACCGAATATCGCTTGCCGCAGCGGGTCAGTATTCCTAGTGATGGTCGGCGCGTACGTACGGTCATCGATGAGCAGTCTGGCACTAGCAAACTTTGGCTACGCAGCACACCAAGTGCCGAGACCGCCGCTTATTGGTATGCATCCGCGCCATTCTTGACGCCTACTTGGGCAGATGGCTCACTGCAGCTATATCGCAATAATAACTATGTCGGACAGTCGCGCTATAATTATCAAACCCTAAAAGAGCAGGGTATTGGCTTCGGTATTGATCCAAGTTTGCTGGTCAAGCAGCTGACCGACGAGAATAAACAAGGTGATAGAGGCGTATTTAACCGTCAGCAAACTAAAACCATTACTCAGGCCTATCAATTTACCAATCAGCACAATCGCAGCGTGCGCTTGCAGGTGTTAAGTGCTGAGCCGGTGAGCAGCGACGATAGTATTAAAGTCATGGCGGCGCATACCCCAGCGATTAGCCAAAAAGACTGGAATGACAATAAAGGGATGGTCGCTTGGGAGTTTGATTTGCCAAGTAAGCAATCACAAGTGCTGCAATCAACATATCAAATCAGCTACCCTGCTGATAAAAAGCTGAATACCAACTAAGCGCTAATAATTTAATATTTATATCAAGGAAAACTATGTGTATCGTCGCCATTGCTTGGCAGTTATTTGATGAGTTGCCGTTGGTTTTACTGTCCAACCGTGATGAGTTTTTACAGCGTCCAACAGATCCGCTGCATCAATGGGAGGATAAGCCTATTTATGCAGGGCGCGATAAGCAAAGTGGCGGCACATGGCTTGGCATACATCAACAGCAACAGGGCGATTTTTACGAGCAAAACGGACGTTGGGCGGCGGTATTAAATTTTCGTGATGGCGTACAAGCAAGTAATGACGAACGCTCACGTGGCGAATTGGTCACCGATTTTTTGACCAGCACTTTAAACCCATTGGAATTTGCTCGGCAAATCAGTTTGCAAGATTACGCAGGTTTTAACCTTGTTATTGGCGATACGGCGCAAGCGGTCATTGTCAATAATCGTGGTCATGCACCGACGCCGTTATATACAGGATTGTACGTAATATCCAATGGTCAGCCAGAAGAAGCGTGGTTTAAAACCGAACGCCTACGCGGTCGGTTACGCCAAGAGGTGTTGCCATTGATTAGCGAGAACAGCGCCCTTGACTACTGGCAAGCAGCGGCGTTTGCCGTGATGTCGGATAACACGCCAGCGCCAGAAAATAAATTACCCGAAACAGGTGTCGCTAAGCAGATTGAGCGCGCACTGTCCTCTATTTATATTGAGTCTGCTGATTTGAGTAGTATGAATAAAACAGCCATGCCAAGCTATGGAACGCGGACGCAAAGTATTTTAACCTTACGTAAAGAAGATAGGACAGACAAAAAAATCAAAGCAGCGCTTATTAGCCGTGAATGCCAGCATAGGCAAATTTAATATAAAAAAATTCCCCTATGAATAATAGCTATCAATAGGGGAATTTGTTTTCTGTTTGAATACTTATTCCACCAACAAATGGTTGTTTTGTTCTGGAATAATCAGTTCTTGTTTAAGCGGTAGTTCGCGCACCAATTCTTGCAAGGCGCGACGATATACCCCGCGTTTAAAATGAATCACTTGTCCGAGTGGATACCAGTAGCTGACCCATTGCCAATGGTCAAATTCTGGTTTACCCTCATCAAAGCGGATATGTTGAGTATTCGGCTCATCTAAGCGCAGCAAAAACCATTTTTGTTTTTGCCCAATACACAAAGGATACTGCCCATGACGCACATAGCGTTTTGGCAAACGATAACGCAACCAATCTTGCGTGACCGCCAGTAGATCCACATGACGCGGATGTAAACCGACCTCTTCCCAGAGCTCGCGATACATCGCATCCATCGGCGTCTCCCCGCGGTCGATGCCGCCTTGAGGGAACTGCCAAGCGTTGTGACCAATACGTTTTGCCCACAGAACTTGCCCTTGTGTATTTGCCAAGATGATGCCGACATTGGCGCGAAAGCCGTCTGCATCTATCATGACTAAACCCTTTTAAATTATTTAAAAATAGCTTATTTCGACAAGGTACAACGACAGCAATCATAGTTATTATAGGGTGATGACCATCAGTACTATGACAAAATAAGATTCATTACCGTTATTAAACCAAGAAACAACCAAAATGTGTAACAGTATTTTGCTATAAAATGTTTCACAAGATTAATACTTTAAAATCAATCAGTTATAAGCACACTTTTGTTAGTAAATTCCGCGGATTTTTTTAATAATGATAAGTCGCGGTAACGATAGGTGTATAAATACTTAAATATCGAATATTATTGTTAAAGCATAAATAAGGTAGCGGTTTATAAAAGGTAAGCAAGAAAAGGCAAACAAGGAAAGGGCGTCATAAATCTGGTTTTTGCTTATGCTACACTAACAAAAGACAGTGTTTTTTAAAAAGAGATTGTATTTCAAAAAATAAGAAACCGTTACTATTCAAATGAAAATTCATGTCAAATTAAAAAGCATATAAATTAAGAAGCATGCGCATTCAAAATCGTAGTAATTAAAACAAGGAATATCTAAGATGTCAGAGTCAAAAGCAAGCGTCACGTGGCAAGAAAATAAAGCCTTTATGGGCGTATCGCCATCAGGACATAACGTCCAAATCGATGCTGATAAAGAAAAGGGCGCCAGTCCTATGGAGCTAATTTTATTAGGACTTGGTGGCTGTGCCAGCTACGATGTGGTGGCAATTTTACAAAAGTCGCGCCAACAAGTGACCGACGTACGTTGTGAGCTGACCGCTCAGCGGGCTGAGACTATTCCAGCAGTTTATACTGACATTCATATGCATTTCATCGTGACCGGACAAGAAGTCAAAGAAAGCCAAGTAGAAAAAGCCATCAAACTGTCGGCCGAAAAATATTGCTCAGCCAGCCGGATGCTGGTGCAGGGCGGCGTCAATGTGACTCACGATTTTGAAGTGATTGCAGGATAGGGGCAAGTATACTGATGAGTCTATTCTTTGGGTTGATTCCCGATAGTGCCGCAGCGGCTATTTGGGCGATGGTGGTGGCAAGTCTGCTGCCACTGGCGATGGCGCTGACAGCAAAAGCGCTTGGCGGTTTTAATTTGGCTGACAATGCCCATCCGCGTGATTTCTTACAAGGGACGACGGGAGCTGCCGCGCGGGCCAATGCTGCCCAGCAAAACAGTTATGAAACCTTGCCTATATTTTTAGCGGCAATGTTGGTTGCGATGCTGTTTTTTGTACCGCAATTAATTATTAATACCATCGCTTGGCTATATGTGCTGATTCGTATTGGTTTTTGCGTGGCTTATATTACCAATTTAGCGACCTTTCGTTCTATTCTTTGGGTGCTTTCGATGGCTTGCTCATTGATGTTATTTTATTTAGCGATACGGGTGAGTTTTTAGCTTATTGCTGCTGTAAGTCTTTGATATTCTAATTTTTAACACCTTCAAAATATCGCTCATAAAGCGCTGATTATTCGCATGTGCTCTTTTGCAGCGCCGCGATAATCACCGCTTTATTTTTTTCTCTTTTAATACGTTCCCACAAGGTTTGCGCCTCAGCGTAACCCTTGGTTAGCATACCAAGCCACTGCTTATAACGCCCGACCAACACCACATCATTTTTCGCCGTACCCTCTAAAAATTTAATCTGATGGGTAATTAAATCTTGCCATGCTAAGGCTGTCAGCGTTTTTGTGTCGTTATTATCGGCATCAATCTTGGCAATTAAATCAGGACGGGTGACAGCGCCGCGACCAAGCATCAGATGCTGGGTTCCTGACTGCGTCATACAGTTTTGTGCGTGCTCACTATTCCAAATCTCACCATTGGCAATCACTGGTATCGCAAGCGTATTAAAATTTTGGATTTTGTCCCAATAAGCGGGCGGCTTATAGCCTTGGGTTTTGGTACGCGCATGAATGGTTAGCCAATCGGCGCCGCTCGCAGCAATCGCTGCTTTGATATCGTCCATGCGACTGGTATCGGTATAACCCAAGCGAATCTTTGCGGATACGGGAAGATGAGCGGGTACGGCTCGGCGTACGGCGCTGATAATCTCATACATCACGTCAGGCTCATCAAGTAGCACTGAGCCACCACGATGGCTGTTAACCGTTTTAGCCGGACAACCAAAGTTGATATCAATCGCTGGCGCACCAAGCTCGGCAGCATAAGCGGCATTTTCTGCCATCAATTGCGCGTCACTACCGAGCAGCTGAATATGAATCGGTGTACCAGATATGGTTTTGGCATCATGATGCAACTCTGGCACGTATTTATAAAATACATGTGCTGGCAAGACAGTTTGGGTGACGCGAATAAATTCACTGACCGACCAATCATAAGGGCGACCCAAGTCTGACGCAATTTGGGTTAGGATTTGGCGCATCAAAGGATCAGTTAAGCCTTCCATGGGCGCAAGCAGGCGAACAGGATTGGCAAATAATTGCTGTATGGTGTTTTGGCGTGCTTGAAGTTGTTGATTATGATTCATGATCGGAGAGTCAATGTTATAAAAAGAGGTCGGCAAAGGCGATGAGGTGAGAGATAGACGGGCAGATTAAGTATTACCAAAAATGACCTTTTTCCCTGTCTGCAGTCCTGATACCAAGTCTTTAATATTATGAATATCTAAATTGCTTTGCGCGCGCGTACACGCAACGTAGAGCAGACGCAGTTCTTCTGGGCTAATCTTGACCGCATTGGTGGTCACGTCATAATAAAAATCATCATCAAGCTGCACTTTGCCCCACTCAAGCCCTTTGGCTTTATGCGCGGTTGAGATGACATAATCAGCATTTTCGATACGGGTTAGGCTGTTAACTGCCTGCGTCAACACATTGGTACCATGGTCATCGACCAACTTCACCAAGGTTTTAAGGTCGCTGCCTTCATTGGTTTCAGAGTATTCTTGGACGTCACCCCAATTATAAAAATACGCCAGTTCGGGCACGCCATACGCCGATTTGCCATTTTTTAAGTTTTCGGCTGCCTGACAAAATTTAAGCATACGATCGGTATCGGCTTGCAGAGCAACTCTATGACCAAGTTTTAAACCTGTTAGCAATTGCGACATCGCCGCCGCATTGGTACGGCAAAGAATGGCATCTTTTTTACTATGCACCATACCTTTTTCAGTAGACGATTGCTTATTAGGATTGCCTTTTAATGGTACGTCTTCTTGTAACGCTTTAAGCAAGGTATTAGCAATCTCAGCAATTGGTTCGCCAAAACGAAACGATTGGGTCAATAAGGTTTGCGGCAACGGCAGTTTTTTCATCGCATTGACCGCGCCGCGCCACTCATAAATCTGCTGATGGGCGTCGCCGACATAAATCACCTGCCGTGGCTGCTGGGTCAAAATCCCCATCATCAACGGATCGGCATCTTGCGCTTCATCAAACAAGATAAAGTCCGCAGGAATGCTCGGCTTCGATAAGGCCCACAATTTAAGATAAATATCATGGCCGATACCAGCCGGATGGCGCGCATCAATCGACTGTAACCAGCGCTGTTCAACAGCAGGGTAGAGCATTTCGCGCAACTGCTCGCTATCTGACTCAGCAAGCCAGCTTGGAAATTCAAGATGCCTTGGGGCAGGATAGCTGGCGTGGGTACTACAAAAATTGCTCACCGCATCACTGACAAACCGCGACAAGCGCGCTGGCGTGAGGGTAATATATTTATTCACCCCATCCATTTGCCGACGTACTTGTACCGGTTGTAAGCCTAAATCATCACCCAAACGCTTGGGTGAAAATCTTGGTAACGACAATTTAGCGGTAATATCACGTGGTACGTGACGGTAGGCTAATGAGTGAAACGTGCGACAATCGACGTGACCGGGAAATTTTTGCCGCGCATCGTTGGCAATGGCTTTGTTAAAGGCTAAATACAAGCCGCGACCGCGCAGACGCTCACCGATTAATTTGAGCGTCGTGGTTTTCCCTGCACCCGCATAAGCGACCACTTTAAATGACTTGTGATCCATTGCCATGTTTAGCGCGTTCAGCTGCTCATCAGTGGGATCGCTCATATAAGCTGGCATCGATGCGGACATAATAAAGCTACCTAAAAAACTAGAATGGAGTCAAGATTAGCGGCGGTAAAAAAAGCCACTGCATAAACAATGGCTGACGGCTGATAATAACGGTGATATTGAGACACTCATTAACACTGAGGGTAGTACTGAGCGACTTAAATAAGAAAGCTATTTAAATAAGAAAGTTATATTAACAGATTAGCGTGTTGGCTGCTTTTTGAATAAGTGCCTGATAAGTAAAGTTATTCTTTCTTCAACTCTATATCGTCTGTCAAAGTCAGTTTGCGTTCTTCTTTGATTAAAACTTTCGCTAAAAACAATCCCAGCTCAAACAATAACCACATCGGAATGGCGAGCATCAACATTGATACGCCATCAGGCGGTGTAACGACCGCTGCAACGGCAAAACAGCCGACGATAATATAGCGGCGTTTATCTTCTAGACTCTGAATGGAGACGACACCCGCCAATATCAATAGTAAAGTCACCACTGGAATCTCGAAGGTAAGCCCAAACACCATAAACAGCTTGAGCGCAAAGCTTAAATAACTGTCGATATCTGTCATCGGTAAGACGTTTTGCGGCGCAAACATGATAAAGAACTTAAGCACGCCTTTTAACACAATAAAATAAGCAAACGCTACGCCCGCATAAAATAAAAATATCGAAGACATTAATACGGGAATAGCGACTTTTTTCTCTTTTTTATATAAGCCGGGCGCAACAAACGACCAAATTTGATACAAGATATAGGGCATTGCCAAAAATGCCGCCACAAAGATACTCAGACGTATCGGCGCCATAAAGTTAGAGGTGATATCGGTCGCAATCATCGTTGATTTGGCGGGTAACTGGGCGACCAGTGGGTCAGATAAAAAATCATAGAGCTCGCGTGAAAATCCGACCAACGCCAAAAATATCACCAGTACCGCGACGCATATCTTAATCAGATGCCGGCGCAATTCAATCAAATGCTCAGTAATCGGCATATCAGCCATTGAGCTTAAGATATCACCAGAGTCATCATGCGCAGCGGCATCTGTGGCCGCATCTGTAATAGCATCGATGTCTGTAGCCGTTAATTTTTCTTGACGGCTTTTTTTACGCTTAAATAAATCCACTAATCATTCTCCTGCTGCTTGGCAGAAGCCTGCTGAATTGATGATTTGTTAATCGATGGTTTATTTAAATGGTTATTTAATAACGTATCGGCTTTATAATTGGGCAGGTAGGGCGGCTGCGGCAGACGCCTTGCTTTATCATAAGCGCCAAGACGAAACCACATGTTTTCCCAGGGTTTGGTGCTGATATTTTGAATGTTGCTTTGCGTTGTTTGTGTAGTGATGTGTTGAGTGTCGCTATCATCATTACCTTGACTCTCTGAAAGTTCAGACTCTGTTAACTTTTTATCTAACCCATCATTGTCATAGGTATAGTCAAATTCTTTTGGCGTTGCTAATGAATGATCGTCTTTTTCATGGTCGATTTTATTGCTATCACTATCCACTTTAGCAGTATTAACTCGATGCGCAGCTTTAAGATGCTGGTTTTGCGAGGATTCAAATTCTTGCAGACTGCCGCGCATCTCTGCCATCTCACGGCGCATTTCAGCTTCAGTTTCACGAATTTTAGCCAGCTCTTTTTGCATTTGCTGCCGTGTCTCTGCTAAGTCAAGTTCCGCTTCGATTTCAGACTGCAAAGTAGACACCGTACGACGAATTTTGGCATACCATTGCCCAGCCGTACGCGCCGCTTGGGGCAGTTTTTCTGGCCCCAAAACGATTAAGGCGATGACGCCAAAAAGCAGTAATTCTGAAAATCCGATATCAAACATAATGTCTCAATGCCACTGTTAAATGCTATACATTATGCTTATCATCAACCTTAGTGGTTGTTCGCTCTTCAGGGTGCGCGTTGCCGTCATGATCAAGCACAACTTGCTTTTTGGCATGTTCAGTATTTTCATCTTTAACGGCGTCTTTAAAACCTTTGACCGCGCCGCCCAAATCTTTACCGGCATTTCTTAGCTTGGAGGTGCCAAATACGACCACCACCACCACCAATAAAATCAGCCAATGCGTAATGGAAAAACTACCCATGATGCTATCCTTCTGTCTTGGTTTTCAGTCTTTATAGGAATACGTTGAGTGTATAGAATATTGCTGTCGTACACAAAAGCTATCGACAGCTTATGAGAAGTAACACGTCACAAGCTTATGAGAAGTAACACGTCACACTATTATAACCTGCCGTTATGACAAAAAGGTGAAAGCAACAATAATCAAACAGGGTAATGGCTAAGCTTAAAAACGCTAGCGCGCTGCTTTTTCATCAATACCTGACAGACCAAAACGTCGGCCTAGCTCATTTAATACCGCTTCTGATTCTATATCAAACCATGCCAAGCCCACTAAAGTATGGAACCAAACATCAGCAACTTCATAAATCAGCTCGTGACGCGCTTCGTCATACTGGGCTTTGTCGCTATTTTCATCGCAATTGGCTAAGTCTTTGGCCGCGATGATGCTCTCGGTACTTTCTTCGCCTACTTTTTCTAATATTTTATTGAGACCCTTGGCATATAGACTTGCCACATAAGAGCTGTCAGCGTCCGCTTGTTTGCGCTCGGCCAATACCTTATCAAGCTCCTGCAAAATAGAATGAGTGGTAGCAAGGCTGTTATTTTGATGGGTGAGCGAATGGTCTATATCTTCCGCCGCCGCTTCATTAATTTTAGGCGTGGCTTTTGCAGCGGCGTTTGTCTGATAAATTTCTGCTGGGTCTTTTAATACTTTATCGACGGTTTGCCATTCAGGTGTTTGCCCAGACAAATCTAAACGCTGATAAAAACAAGACTCGCGGCCAGTATGACAAGCGATACCGCCCGCTTGCGTGACGCTCAGTACAATCACATCAGCGTCGCAATCTAGACGAATATCATGCACGCTCTGGGTATGCCCAGACGATTCGCCTTTATGCCATAACTTGCCACGCGAGCGCGAAAAATACACCGCTGTCTGCGTTTCGGCAGTCAATTGCAGGGATTCGGCGTTCATCCACGCCATCATCAAAATACGTCCGGATACATAGTCTTGAGCAATCGCAGGAATCAAACCAGCAGTATTAAAATTTACGGCAGCAAGCCAAGCAGGTAAAGTCATCATCTATCAGTCGTCTTATAAGAAGTAATGAGAAAGGGGTAAACGGTATTAAAGAAAGTAGTAAAAATAGCGCTCAATCTCTACTTAAACACAGCTATCGCTGACATTCAATATGTTAATGCAGGAAATAAAGCGCAATTATAACAGCAGCACGTTTTGCGCGTAGTGTATTTAATAGCAACTAACGCACCCTATAAAGTAGCGATTAAAACTTTCCTTGGCAAAACAGCGTACTATCTGCTAAAATAGCGCCTCCCACCTCGAGGCAAATAGCCGTTTAGTGCTTGTTTTTAAAGCGACTATTCGTTTTTACTATTTGACGACCAGGTTCTATCAAAGACAAAGAGGCAAATCATCATGAAAGTTAAGATGAAAACCAGAAGCGGCGCCGCTAAACGCTTCAAAAAAACAGCGAACGGCTTTAAGCGTAAACAAGCATTCAAAAGCCATATCTTGACCAAGAAATCAGCTAAGCGTATTCGCCAGTTGCGCGGTCTAAAGATGGTGGACAAGTCTGACGAAGCAGCAGTTCGTCGTATGTGCCCATACATCTAATAGCCTATCGTCATTTAGCTTTAATCAATTAAAGATATTTGACTTTGCAATTTGATAACGATGTCTATTAGTTAATTATTTGATGACATCGTGATTCGTTTAATAATGATTAAAAAATCTTGGAGTAATTTATGGCCCGTGTAAAACGTGGTGTACAGGCAAATCGCCGTCACAAAAAAATCTTAAAGCGCGCAAAAGGCTACTACGGCGCTCGTTCACGTGTTTATCGCGTAGCGGTACAAGCAGTGACCAAAGCTGGTCAGTATGCATATCGTGACCGTCGCAACAAAAAACGTACTTTCCGTCGTCTTTGGATTGCACGTATCAATGCTGGTGCACGCTTAAACGGCTTAAGCTATAGCCGCCTTATCAACGGCTTGAAAAAAGCAAACATTGCTATCGATCGTCGCGTACTTGCTGACATCGCTATGCATGATGCAGCGACTTTCACCGCCTTAGTTGAAAAAGCAAAAGCGGAATTAGCCTAAATATTAACTATCCTTTAAGTATTCCGCTTTTTTGAGTGTTTGCTTAAATGGATAGCACTAATATTGATTAATAGTACGATATTAATAAAAGCTACCGCTGGTCGGTGGCTTTTTTTATATTAAATTATTTTACAGCCAGTTTTACACCGCAAAAATGTAAAACGTTTTTAGTGAAGTTGCACCTTTCATTGTCTAAATATTCAAGCCATTTATATCACACGCCTTTGGTTGAAAATGAGTGGGTAAATGGTTTGCAATATTTGGTCAAATCCCTACAATTATAAATCACTATTATTAATAGTCCGTTTAAATCAGGAAGAATGCGTCTTATGACTACCCCTGCTGCTACCACCGATTTGTCGGCGCTACCGACCTTGTCCACCGAGCTCAGCGAGTTAAACGAAGCCCAGTTAAATGAGTTTGCCAGTGCTGCTGAAGCGTTAGTTCTACAAGTAACCGATGTGCGCGCCCTGCAAGATTTACGTGTGCAACTGACCGGTAAAAAGAGTCCATTAACCGGCTGGTCAAAGCAGATGGGTAAGCTTGGCAGCGATGACAAAAAAACTTACGGCGGCTGGTTACATCAAGTGCGTAGCCGCATTCAAGATGCGTTGACCGCGCAGCAGCAAGAGCTAGAAGTGGCGGCATTAAACGCCAAGCTTGCCAGCGAGAGCATTGATATCACCTTGCCTGCGCGCGGTGGTCAAAAAGGCCATTTGCATCCCGTGACCATGATTACCCAGCGTATGCAGCAGTATTTTATCCAAGCGGGTTTTAATGTCGCCACTGGCCCTGAAGTTGAGAGCGATTACTATAATTTTGAAGCGCTAAATATCCCATCGCATCATCCAGCACGGGCGATGCACGATACCTTCTATTTTGATGCGCATTATTTACTGCGTACCCATACCAGCCCCGTGCAAATTCGCACCATGGAAAAGAATGAGCCGCCGATTCGTATTATTTGCCCAGGCCGCGTCTATCGTAATGACTCAGATCAAACCCATTCGCCGATGTTCCATCAGCTAGAAGGCTTGATGGTTACTGAGTCGAGCACCTTTGCCGAGCTAAAAGGCTTGATTAGTGAATTCTTAGAAGCATTTTTTGCCAAAGAGCTGACCGTGCGTTTCCGTCCCTCATTCTTCCCATTTACCGAGCCTTCTGCTGAAGTCGATATTCTCGATGATAATGGTAAATGGCTTGAAGTCATGGGCTGCGGCATGGTACACCCACAGGTGCTGACCAATTGCGGTATTGATAGCGAAAAATACACCGGCTTTGCTTTTGGCATGGGTATCGAGCGCTTTGCCATGCTGTATTACGGTATCGATGATTTGCGCCTGTTTTTCCAAAACGACGTACGCTTCTTAAAACAGTTTGGCTAGATGGTCGTTATTAATACGTCACCCTTTATTCTAAAATCTTTATTATAAAATTCTGATCCGAGATATTTATGAAAATTAGCGAACAGTGGCTACGTCAATGGGTAAACCCCAACAATAGCAGTGAGCAATTGGCCGAACAGCTTACAATGGCAGGGCTTGAGATTGACGATCGCTTTGCGGTTGCTCGTGCTTTTAGCGGCGTGGTAGTAGGTGAGGTAATCAGCGTCGAGCAGCATCCCGATGCCGATAAACTGCGCGTCACGCAGGTCAATATTGGTGCCGCTGAGCCGTTACAAATCGTTTGCGGCGCGCCCAATGTGACGGTTGGTATGAAAGCGCCGGTTGCGACCGTTGGTGCCGTTTTACCATCTAACGACGCAGAAGGCTTTACAATTAAAAATGGCAACCTACGCGGTGTCGACTCTAACGGTATGCTTTGCGGTGCTTCTGAAATTGATTTAACCGATAGCATCGATGGTCTGCTTGAATTGCCAGCTGATGCACCTATTGGCATGGATATCCGTGAGTATTTAGGTTTAGACAATCAAATACTGGATATCTCTATCACCCCAAACCGTGGAGATTGCTTCAGCGTACGCGGTATCGCGCGCGAGATATCAGTCATTAACGATTTGCCGATGCAGCAGCCTTCAATTCCTGCCAACGTGCCAACTGACGCTAACGGTACTGAAAATGCTACGCCCGCAGTAACGGTAAGTGCGGTTGAAGCGTGCCCACGCTATTTACTCCAATCAATCAGCAACATTGATCGTAGTATCGATACGCCAAAATGGATGCAAGATGCGCTCGTACAGTCAGGACTGCGCTCGCATAACTTTTTGGTTGACGTGACCAACTATGTATTGATGGAACTCGGTCAACCGCTACATGCGTTTGATGCCGATACCATTGTTGGTGATATCGTAGTACGTTTGGCACAGCCTACTGAAACCATTACTTTATTAAATGAGCAAACCATTACTCTAACGGGTGATGAGTTGGTCATTGCCGATGATAAAAGTGCATTGGCACTTGCCGGAATTATGGGCGGTCAGCGTAGTAGCGTTACTGATAGCACCACCAATATTGTCCTAGAAAGTGCCTTTTTTAACCCATTAGCTATCGCTGCACGCGCACGCCGTTTTGGTTTGCATACCGATGCCTCACAACGTTTTGAGCGTGGTGTCGATTTTGAATTGCCAGCGTTAGCACTAGCGCGTGCTGTTGATTTGATTACCAGTGTCACGGGCTCGCAAGCTGGGCAAATAGTAAAAGTAGAAAATAGCGAATACTTGCCAGCACGTACGCCGATTACGTTGCCAATTACTAAAGTCCATGAGGTCATCGGTATTGAGATTGAGCCAGCAGTGATGGTGCGTATTTTGACTCAATTAGGCTTTGAGGTAGAGCAGCAAGCAGATAAGCTGATTTGTACGCCGCCATCGTATCGCTTTGATATGAGCATTAAGGAAGACTTGATTGAAGAGATTGCCCGTATTTACGGTTATGACAATATTCCAAGCGTCTTGCCGCATTTGCAAGTCAGCATGGATTATGACGACACCGCGGACTTGACGCATGAGATGAAGCTGGCCTTGGTCAATAATGGCTATATGGAAGCCATTAGCTTTAGCTTTAGTGATGCAAAAATAGAAGCCTTGCTTGATGATAAAGCATTGGGAGAAGTGTTAGCTCTTGCCAATCCTATCTCTAGCGACTTAGCGGTGATGCGCCGTACTTTGCTATCAAGCTTATTGCCTTGTGTGCAATATAACCTCAATCGTCAGCAGCCGCGCGTGCGTTTCTTTGAAACGGGTTTAAGCTTTGTCGGTCAAAGTATTAGCGAGCTGGTACAAACGCCAAGTATTGCGTTAGTCGCAGTTGGCGATGTTTGGGATGAGCAAGCGTATCAAAACCGTGCACTAGATTTTTATGATCTTAAGCATGATATTGAGCAGTTATTACCGGTGCAAATCGACAGTGCGCGTATCCGCTACGAGCGTAGTGCGCTTGCCTTCTTGCATCCGGGTCAAAGTGCCAAGCTTTATATCGATGAGGTATACGTCGGTTGGTTGGGTCAACTCCATCCTAATACCGCTAAACAGCTAGACTTGCCAGCGACGTGGGTCGCGCAATTGTCACTGGCGCCATTATTAACCTTGGTACGTGAACAGCACGCTATCATCACGCCAAGCAAGTTCCCACACGTACGCCGCGATATCGCTATCTTAGTCGATAGTGACATCAGCTTACAGACCTTGCAGGCGACGATTCGTGCTGCAGCTGGTGAATTGCTGACAGATTTATGGTTATTTGATGTGTATCAAGGCGACAAAGTACCGACCGGTCAGCGCTCTTTAGCGTTTGCTTTAATATGGCAAGATAAAGCACAGACCTTATCTGATGACGCAGTAAAAACGGCGACAGATAAAGTCGTGCAGGCGCTAACTGAACAGCACGCTGCTCAGTTGCGTGATAGCTAAAACCAAGATATAACCATCTAAAACGCTCTATAGCCTCTGCATAAATGAGGCTATGGCGTTTTGCTATTTATAAAAATGTTTATCTTAGATAAATTTTCATTCATAAAAAAGTTAAGTGGTTATTAATAAAGGATTTTCATGCAGACTTTATGAAAAAGAGGACAAAAAACCTTTATAATAACTAACATTAATTCTCATACCGCTAAACCATGATATTCGACATCACGACATAGCATAGGAGTCGTACTGTGAGCACCTTAACCAAATCTGACATGATTGAGCATTTGATGAGTCATCTTAACCTGACACGCCAAGAAGGCCGCTGTTTGGTGGAGAATTTTTTTGACGAGTTGTCAGAGAGTTTGATTGATGGCAAAGAGGTCAAGCTGTCAGGCTTTGGCAACTTTGAGCTTAAAGATAAAAATAGCCGTCCTGGGCGCAACCCAAAGACAGGGGAGCCCGTTGCCGTGTCAGCACGCCGCGTCGTCACCTTTAAAACTGGACAGAAATTTCGCCAGCAAGTGGATGAGCGTTTATTTGACCAATAATAATCTTTGTAGTAAGTAAAAATGATGGTTATCACAGTCTATTGAATATATGACTGTGATAACCATCATTTTTTTATGGGGCGCTTTTATATCAAACTACTTTTTATAAAACATGAATAGTAGACATAAAAAAAGAGAGCATAGGCTCTCTTTTTTACTGCAGTACTTTTATCATGAAAAATAAAAATTACTGAGCTGGTTCTTCAACAACAACTTCATCAGCAGCGTCAACAGCTGGAGTTTCGCTAGCTACGTCAACGCTAGTAGTAGTACCATCTACAGGTACTTCAGCATCAACTTCGTCAGTAGCAGTAGTAGCTTGTGCATCAGCGATGTCAGCTTCAGCATCAGCTACAGCAGCTTCAGCTTCTGCAGGTACCGCTTCGCCTTCAGCAGCAGCTTCGTTTAGCTCTTCAGAAGCGTCTTGCACTTCTTCTTGCGCGTCAGATAAATCTTCAGCAGCGTTTTCTTTGTTGCTATCACAGGCAGTAAGGCCCATAGTTGCAGTCATGATACCAGCTAGAGCAAGTAATTTAAGTTTCATAGGGTTTCTCCGGGAAAATGAAATGATCAGTAGCAGCAAAAAAGGTTGAATCTCCGAGATGTCCCAGAATTCAACTAGTATTAATTACAGCTACTCAGCTTTCACGCATTCTATATGATTTCTTTCTGCATGGAAAGAGGTTGTACAATTAAGTAACAATAAAATTGTAAATCAACTTTTAACTTGCTCATTTAATATACTTTTTAATACAACATGCCAAATTAATCGACGTATAATCAATGACATCAGGACGTTTTAGCGCTTTTTTGGTAAAAGAATTCTCTTTAGGATTCTAAGAGTGTTTTGAGATTATTGATAGGCTATTTATCAATAAAATTGATATTAAAATAAAGCAAAAATATAGAAGCGATTAAGCTCGAAAGCTAGAATATAAAATCAACGGAATGAGTTATGTATCTTATAACATTAATAATCAAATAATAGGGTTTACTACGATAGTGATAGGCATGCTATTGGATTTTTAGGAGAAACATTATGAAGTGGCAAGACAGACGTGGCAGCTCGAATGTGCGCACCACCAGTGGCGGCGGCAAAATGATTGGTGGCGGTATCGGCGGTATTATCATTGCTGGTATTTTATGGCTGGTGTTTGGAGTCAATCCGATGACCGCCTTGCAAACGGGGCAAGTGATTACGGGTGGCGGCAATACTTCTACCCAGCCTGCTACTAGCGACGACCGTGATACTCGCTTTGTAAAAGTTGTATTGGCGGATACGGAAGAAGTTTGGCATCAGATATTTAACGAGGCGGGGAGTACTTATAAAGAGCCATCATTGATTTTATTTAATGGACAGGTCAGCTCAGCTTGCGGCAGTGCCAGCGCCGCCACAGGGCCTTTTTATTGCCCAGGCGATCAGACGGTGTATTTGGATACGTCGTTCTTTGTAGAAATGCGTCAAAGTTTAGGCATTACTGGCGATGAACAAGGCTCAGGGGATAGCGAAAATCAAGGTAAAGCGGGAGATTTTGCGCAAGCCTATGTCATCTCTCATGAGGTCGGTCACCACGTGCAGACTTTGCTTGGTATTACTCAGCAAGTCAATGAAGCCAGTCGTCAAGTAACACGCGCGCAGGCTAACAAGTTATCCGTCATGCAAGAGTTACAAGCCGATTGTTTTGCAGGCGTCTGGGCGCAGCGCAATCAGGAGCGCGTACAGTTCTTAGAAGCGGGCGATATTGATGAAGCTATCAATGCAGCCAGTCAAATCGGTGATGACCGTTTAGCGCGTGCCGGCGGCGGCGCTGTGGTACCCGATAACTTCACTCATGGCACCAGTCAACAGCGAGTGCAGTGGTTTACCCGTGGTTTAGAGAGCGGTAATGTGCAAGCATGCGATACTTTTAGCGGCGCGCTATAGAGTTTAGTGGTACGTTATAAAGTTCGTGTTGCGTTATAGGAGTATTTAGGTTTTGCTTACCCTATAAACGTAAAAAAGCCTGCAAATCCATTGCAGGCTTTTTTCTTGCTAACTTTTTAATAGTCAGCTATCTTTTTAAAAGACTCATATAATCCATCATCTTAATTAAGATAATGATTTAAACATAGCTAACGAATAGTGATTAACGAGTTTGGTCAAGGATATAAGCACCTGCGCCGCCGATTGCTGCGCCGCCGATTGCACCGCGAGCGATGTCTTTACTATTGCCGCCACTTTTAAGAAGTGCGCCAGCCGCTGCACCAGCAGTTGCGCCTTTAGCAGTGTTGCTCAAGCCGCTGTTATAACCATAACCATTGTTAGCACAACCGCCCATCATCAAAGCTGAGCTTGCAATCGCAGTTAGTGCAAAAGTTTTAGCAAATTTCATGGTATCACCTATTAAGTTGTCAAATTTGAAATCCAATATACAGGATGTATCTAAATATGTCTGTACTACTTTTAATAATAGCTTGTTTGTCTCTATCAAGCCGTAGTAGAAACGCTAAGCTTTGCAAATATACGGTAAATTATGTTACTTCGCTGTATCATTGGTAGGGGTTTTGCTTATAGTTATTGTATTTATAATGATAGTCCGCTAACTGTTTTTTGCAATTGCGTAATTGCAAAACCAAAAAGACCACATAAAGTGGCCTTTTTTAATCTAGCAATCTAGCTAACGATCTAATTTTGTGATTTACGTTTCATTTGCTCAAAGAATTCATCGTTGGTTTTGGCTTCTTTTAAACGATCAAGCAAAAACTCAGTCGCTTGGACACCATCCATCGGTTGTAACAGTTTACGCAATATCCAAACTTTACGTAGTTTATCTTCATCAAGTAGGCGCTCTTCGCGGCGGGTGCCAGATTTTTTGATATTAATCGCAGGGAAGACGCGTTTTTCGGCCAAGTCACGCTCAAGGGTGATTTCTTGGTTACCCGTGCCTTTAAACTCTTCAAAGATAACACTGTCCATTTTACTACCGGTATCAATCAAGGCACTGGCAATAATGGTTAAGCTGCCGCCTTCTTCGACGTTACGCGCCGCGCCGAAAAAGCGTTTTGGACGTTCTAACGCGTTGGCATCCAAACCACCGGTCAATACTTTACCCGATGATGGGATGACGGTGTTGTAAGCACGGGCAAGACGGGTGATAGAATCAAGTAAAATGACCACGTCTTGCTTATGTTCGACCAGACGTTTGGCTTTTTCGATGACCATTTCGGCGACTTGAACATGACGCTGCGGGGGCTCATCAAAGGTTGAGGCAACGACTTCGCCGCGCACGGTGCGCTCCATTTCGGTTACTTCTTCTGGACGCTCATCAATGAGCAAGACGATAAGGTAGCATTCAGGATTATTACGGGTGATAGACTGAGCAATAGATTGCAAGAGCATGGTTTTACCGGCTTTTGGCGGTGCAACGATAATCGAGCGCTGTCCTTTACCAATCGGGGCAATCAGGTCGATGATACGACCAGTCAAATCTTCAGTGGTGCCATTACCAAGCTCTAGCTTTAATTGCTCAGTTGGAAATAATGGCGTTAAGTTCTCAAAAATCAGCTTATGACGCGAGCGATCTGGGGTATCAAAGTTGATTTCGCCAACCTTTAGTAGCGCAAAATAACGCTCAGAATCCTTTGGCGGACGAATGGTGCCCGCGATACTGTCGCCTGTCTTGAGACTAAAACGGCGAATTTGGCTCGGACTGACATAAATGTCGTCAGGACCTGCTAAATAAGAGCCCTCTGATGAGCGTAAAAAGCCAAAACCATCAGGAAGTACCTCAAGCACGCCATCGCCGTAGATGGCTTCGCCGTTACGGGCATGGGTTTTTAAGATAGCAAAGATAATGTCTTGTTTACGGCTACGCGCCATATTATCAAGGCCCATTTCTTTGGCGATGGCCAATAGCTCAGCGATTGATTTTTTCTTTAGTTCAGTAAGATTCATAGATAGGTCATTAGCAGTTGATCAGATGAGAGATGCCATTAGCAGCACAAATCACGACAAGGATTAAACAAAGGGTGTAGGGCGATAGAGGGTATATACACAGGGCTTGGGGTTTATGTAGGATTTGTTTTACATGCCAGCTTATAAGCGCCTTGCAAGACAGTCAGGTACGTTTATAAAAAGTGAAGATAAAGAAGTCTACATAAGAGTCTGCGTCAAAAACTCAATATCAGTAATTGTGTTTAGTCATTGCGTTCAGTAGTGGTGTTTTATAATGACGATTGTGTTTTTGTTGATAAACACGAGGAGAATAGCGACAAGACACTTAGGAAAATGATTAGTTTTCTCTTGTCAGCAGACTATACGGCGTTCAAGACAGCCTTGTCAATAATTTTTGCCAAAAAAGCTATAATATCCAGCTTTTTGCTCAGAAAAGCAGCAAAAAAGCCATTAGCTCAAAAAGATAATGGCTTTTTCAATACGAACTTTATAAACAGCATAGCGCATTCTTTAGAAACGCTATTTTTAACAAACGCCTTTTAGCGATTATTAATTGGCATTTATTAACCGTATTTATAGATGTTTATCTAATACTTTAGCAAGTTCAGCTTTTGGCTGTAAGCCCATGACTGAATCGACTTTTTCGCCATCTTTAAAAACAAATAGTGTCGGGATGTTGCGGATACCAAAACGGCTCGCTGCTTGCGGGTTGTTATCGACGTCGACTTTAACGATTTTAACTTTACCTTGGTACTCGCTCGCCAAATCTTCTAAAATAGGCGCGATGGCTTTACAGGGACCACACCAAGTTGCCCAAAAGTCTACTAGGACTGGCATATCAGATTGTAGGACGTCTTGGTCGAAGTTTGCATCAGTGGTATTAACAATAAGGTCTGACATAATTTATCTCTCTTGTTTTATTATTTCTATCACCAGTCATCATACAATACGGCTGTCATATTCGAGCGATGAGTGGTTAAAGAATGGTTGGGAGGTGGTGAAAATCTGCCATTATATTAACATGTTTGCTCAAAGTTGGCAGATGCAGGCGGGTTAAATTGTTTAACAATTACTATTAGCACAATAAATCGACACATAATGACACAGGTTATGTTTTATCTGTCACCCTAATCTCTTGCGGGTATTATTCTACATCTAGCATGTTTACCGTGTAGCGCCGTTAATATTTCTAAACCCTAATATCATTTATTGCCTTATTAGAATAATCTATTTTTAAACCACCAACCTTTTGATATAAGTAGCCCATTTTTATGCCTTTTACCGATGAAGCAATAGATGCCTTAAACGCTCAAGAAAATGCCTATCCTCTTGCGTTTTTTCAAAAATTTGCCCAAGACATTACCGTCTATGAAGACGATGACATTTGGGTTGTTGATAAGCCCGCCGGACTGTTAAGCGTCGATGGTAAAAGCCTTAAGGTGAGTTTGTTGGCACGACTTGAGCGCGCCAATCCGGCGGTAAAATTGATTCATCGTCTAGATATGGATACTTCAGGGCTACTAATTTTTGCCAAAAATGCCGCCGCGCAAAGCCATATTAGTAAGCAATTCATCGACCGGCTGCCACAAAAAAGCTATCAAGCGCGCGTCTTTGGGGAGTGGCAGCATGTCGGTGCCAAAGGCGAGATATCAGTGCCAGTGCGCTATGAGCCCACGACCAAACCGCGGCATATCGTTGACCATAATTGGTCAAAGCATGCGTTGACACTGTATGAAGTATTGGCGCATGAAGAATGCAACGGTCAGGCCGTCACGCGCGTGCTGTTAAAGCCTGTGACCGGACGCAGTCATCAGCTGCGCGTGCATATGGTGCACGTCGGTCATGTGATGATTGGCGACCCAATTTATGCCGAAGGTGACGCCTTAACGATTGCGCCGAGGCTGAATTTACATGCCCAGCAATTGCGCCTAAAACATCCGACCCTTGGTGCGTGGATGGATTGGGAAAGTCCATGCCCTTTTTAGCCATTCCTCTTTAACAAACTTTTTTAATCAGCCCATTTTAAATAGCTTTTTTTAAATCAATCATGCAAAAACAAGGATCGTATTATGCTTGATATCAATACCGCTAAACAGACGCTTAAACAGCGCTTTAAACCTAAATCATCGTCATCAAAGACGCCCGTCGATTGTGAAGTACTTATCATCGGCGCTGGTATTGCCGGTATCGGTATGGCATGTCGATTGCAGCAGCAAAAGCATAAAGCGCTGTTTGGGCAAAAAAGCTCGAGTCGCTTAAAACAGCGAGCAACAAGAAAGCGGCAAAAAACTAGCCAGCGCTTTATGGTATTAGAAAAACGCGCGGATTTGGGCGGTACGTGGGATTTGTTTACTTATCCTGGTATTCGTTCCGACTCTGATGCTTTGACCTTTGGCTATAGCTTTCGTCCGTGGTTGGACCATCGAGTATTGGCAAAAGGCGGTGATATTAAAAACTATATTGCTGATACGGCGCGCGATTTTGGTATCACTGAACATATCCGCTATCAGCATGAGGTGCAGCAACTGTCTTGGTCAAGCCATAACCAACAGTGGACGGCAACGGTAAAAAACCATGTAAGCGGCGAGGTATTTGCCTTAACGGCAAAGTTTGTCGTCGGTGCTACAGGCTACTATGATTATGAGCAAGGTTATCGTCCTATTTTTGAAAACGAAGCAGATTTCCAAGGTGAAATCATTCATCCGCAGCATTGGCAAAATGTGAATTATGACGATAAAAAAGTCGTCATAATCGGCAGTGGGGCGACAGCGATGACGCTATTGCCTGCCATGGTCGATGAAGCGGGCGAGCAATGCGCGCAGCACGTTACTATGCTACAACGCTCGCCAACCTATGTGGCAAGTGTGCCGGGCGATGATTATGCGCTTGATTGGCTGGCAGGTAAATTTTCGCCGTTATCAAAAACGCAAGCTTATAAGCTACTGCGCGCGCGTAATGTGTTGATGCAACAAGGGACGTATCGAGCGGCGGTGTTTGCGCCCAAGGTGATAAAAGCCTTATTAAAACGTGGCGTGAAAACCGAGTTAAAGGGCAGCGGAGTTGATATTGCGCATTTTATGCCTACTTATAATCCGTGGGATGAGCGGCTTTGTGCGGTGCCAGACAGCGATTTGTTTAAGGCATTACATGGCAAGCGCGCTGCCGTCGTGACTGATCAAATCAGCCACTTTACCAAAACTGGCATCATGCTTGACTCTGGCAAACACCTTGACGCTGATATTGTTGTGACCGCAACGGGGCTAAAGCTGCAAATGCTTGGCGGCGCGAAACTATATATCGATGGACAGGCAATTGATATTGGCAAACGCATGACATATAAGGCGGTGATGATTGAAGGCGTGCCAAATATGGTGGCGCTATTTGGTTATACCAATGCGTCGTGGACGCTGAAAATCGATTTGGCTTGTCAGTATGTGCTGCGCTTGCTCAACCATATGCATAAGCACGGTTATCAGGTGGCAGTGCCACACGCAAAAACTGCGCATAGCGAGGCGCATACGCAGCCAGATACGGTCATGGGCGCGCTATCGGCAGGCTACGTGCAGCGCGCGCAACACGAATTACCGAAACAAGGCGATGTTTATCCTTGGCGGGTGACCAATAATTATCTGAGTGACCGCGTGATGCTTAAATACCGTAAAGTAAAAGACGATTGGTTACGCTTTAGTCGTTAAGTGTTATTAGTGGTTGTCTTTTAATGCTTATCGATAAATTCTGAGACTTGTTTGCTTAAGATTTGCCACAAGGTTTCTTGCGCACTTTTGCTGCCCCAGGCGTTATGCGGACTAAATATCACCCGCGGATGCTTAGCAAGGGTTAATAAAGGGTCGTCTTTGACAATCGGCTCTTGCTCAAATACATCGGTGGCATAACCAATAATTTGCTCGTTGTTAATGGCATCGGTCAGCGCTTGGCTATCGACAATACCGCCGCGGGCGACATTGACAATCAGTGGCTGTTTAGCCATTTTTGCTAAGGTGTCTTTATTAATTAAGTGCTGGGTTTGCTCGTTTAATGGACAATGTAAGCTCAGTACATCAGACTGCGCCAGTACCTCATCGAACGCCGTATAATCCTCATTACGCGGCGCACGCCCTTGATGCTCCGCCCACAATACTGTCATGCCAAAAGCGCGGGCGATGTCGGTGACGCGTTTACCGATAGTGCCAACACCAATAATACCAAGCGTCTTATCTTCCAAATCTATCAGCGGAATATCGAGCAAGCAGAAATTACCGTTATCTTGCCACGTACCGTCCGCAACTTTTTCATGATAATGGATGCCTGCGCGCATGGCCGTTAGCATCAGCATAAAGGTATGCTCGGGCACGCTTTTGACCGCGTAACCAGCGACGTTATATAGCGCAACATTGTGCTTAGCACAGGTATCTTGATCGACGTTGTTCATACCTGTGGCGGTCAGTTGGATAAGCTTAAGCTTAGGCAGATTGGCAATGACGTCAGCGCTGATTTGGACTTTATTGGTAAAGATAATATCGGCATTTTGACAGCGCTCAATAATCAGCTCTTGAGGTGTATCGTCGTAAGTAATGTAGTCAGTCACGCCAGCAGGTGCTGGTAAGTCGACATTGTCAGAAAAAGTACCCTTGTCTAAAAAAACCGCTTGCATGATGTTTCCTTATCTCATTGTTATTTTGGTGGTGTTCTAAAAAGTATGCTGGCATCAGACATAGCCATAATTGACATAGAAGAATACCAAATCAAACACCTTAAAGTGGTTATCAAACTTCTTTGAGAAGCAGCAGGTCTTTCGAACGGCTCGTCGCAATCGGTGTCTAAGGCGACAGTTATTACCTTCTATGCCTACCGTA
This sequence comes from Psychrobacter faecalis, assembly GCF_016107575.1. Lineage (GTDB taxonomy): Bacteria > Pseudomonadota > Gammaproteobacteria > Pseudomonadales > Moraxellaceae > Psychrobacter > Psychrobacter faecalis. The sequence continues at coordinate 34,993 of NZ_JABAST010000031.1, forward strand.
TGCTGCTTGCCGATTTGTTTCTTGTCAGGCTTGAATGCGGTTATAAAGCTATCCCAGTTATCCATGCTAATAGAACTGAACCGCCCCGACTATATCGGAGACTTGATTGCTTGAGTCAGGCAGCTTTGTC
>NZ_JABAST010000032.1 GCF_016107575.1 Psychrobacter faecalis
ATACTCAGGTTTTGGGTTAAAGTTTCACTAAGTCTGTTAAAGTTTGGCATGGTCTATTCGTCTTAAAAATTACTATTATGCCTTTGCTTTAATAGACTTTTTTGTTTTTTTTGTCGTGTGCAGAGATATTTCTTATATAAAGAATGATATTCATAAGCTTATTTGAATAACTACTTCATTAAGAAAGCAGCATCAGGTAGTGATAGCAGATATTCTCTTTTTTCTTTATAAGACATACCTTTAGTTCCAATATTTTTCTCTACCATACGTTTTTCGTAATCAGATAGGCTACATAATATTTTTGCAGGATTCCCACCGACTACCACATTATCAGGAACTGACTTAGTAACAATGGATCCAGCAGCAACTAGGACGTTGGAACCTATCGTCACTTCAGGCATAATCAATACATTATTACCTACATAAACATTATCATTGATAACTACCTTCCCAAAGAAATCCATACTTGGATATTTGTCTCTAAATAGTATAGCAGCACTATGTGTGAATATCTTAGTACCATCTGTTAGTCGGACTTTATCTCCAAGGGTAACTAAATATGGTTCCGAGCCAAAGCTAACTTTTTGAATGATACAATCCTTACCAATGGTTACACCACTATGTCGTGCTATTTATTCAGGAGTCCAAAATATTGATTTATATAATCTTGTGATTCTCTTTATCATAATACCCACCTTAACTTTTAATTAATTGTTTAATTTGATTAAAATCTTGTCGAATATTAACTACCTTCGAAGCTATAAGTAAGAATAGATATACTAACAGTATAAATGGCAATAATATTAAACTATGATATCCCTGAATTTCAAAAAAATATTGAATGTATAGACTAAACGTAATAGTAATAATAGATGTTATAATCACTTTTAATATAAGAATAAGCTCGCTCCAGTAGGAAGCTTTATATATCATTCTAGAAAGGTGATAGTTTAGAAGAAAGCTTATAGCACTTACACCCACAAAGCCATAGAGTAAATTAGTGATACTCAAGGTCCAAATGCCATATAGCATGGTAAGGCTTAAAATCGATTTTTTTACTAACTCTAGTTTGAGGATTAGATCGGTTCTATCAAAAATTTTGAATAAATTCCTGTTAAACACTTCTTGTAAATAAAAGAAGGAAGCGATTATTAAAAGCTGTAAGTAATTAGCAGATGGCATCCATTGTGAGCCATACAATAAGTGTACAACTAAATCAGCATAATAGTATATAAGCAGACATATTGAGGCTATAACAACTGTAAACAATCTAACTATATTTAAATACACCTGACTGAATTCTTCAATATTGTTTTGTAATTTTGATAAGGCTGCATATACTACTCCAAAAATACTGCCCTGAATAACTCCAATCGGCATTTCTTGAAGCTTTTTTGCTTGGTAAAAATATCCTGACTGATTGATTGAGAAGTATTTTGCTAATATGAGTTGATAGCCATTATCAAAAGATTTATCCAATAATGCTGATAAAGTAGTATTAATACCAAACTTGTATATTTGTTTAAAACTTTTTATATTAAAACCCTGAAACTTAATGGGACTAACAAAGAACCACATTAATAGAGTGATTGAAGCTGAATTGCTGAGCTGGAGTAGCACCAATGAGGTCGCACCAAAGCCATGCATAGCCGTAAAAATAGCTACTACTGAGCCAATAGAAATAGAAATAAGCTCAAAAATAGACTTGGTTTTAAATTTTAAACCCCTAATAAGTTTGACGTTTTGTGTAACTCTCAGGGCATTGATGATTAAAACTAATGAGGAAAGTTGGATTAAGGGAGTCAGTTTACTATCACTATAAAAATTGGCTATATACTTAGCAGATATCATCAAACCAATCATAAGTGATAGTGAAATAGCTAAATTAAATATAAAAACAGTAGAATAGTCAGCTTCAGTCGTACTTTCTTTCCGAACAAGAGCTCCCGATAGTCCGGATTCTATTAATATGTTTGATACTACGATGAAAAACATAATTATACTAACTTGGCCGAACTCAGTAGGACTAAGTAGTCGTACTAGAATTATATTGCTAATTAAGGCTATAAAAACATAACCAAACCGACCTAAAAAAGACCATAAGATATTGAGTAGTAAACTACGGTTGAAAGCATGACTGTCCATTAACAATTACCATTTTTAAATATACTAGCAAACATTCTGAGTATACCAGGACATTGCTTCATCAATGCCTTGCGATATATTGAACTGAGGCTCGTATCCAAGCAGGCTATTGGCTTTACTGACATCTGCTTGGCTATGACGTACATCACCTGGTCTAAAGTCACGATAGGTCGGCTCTTGCTCATAGTTCACGGCATTATCCGATAATGCAGATTTAATCGCATTAAACAGTTCATTCAGTGTCGTACGATCACCAACAGCTACGTTATATACTTGATTAGTAGCCTCTTCATTTTGAGTTGTTGCTGCTAAGATATTGGCTTGTACTGTATTTTCGATATAGCAGAAGTCACGGCTGGTCTCACCATCGCCATTAATAAATACGGTATCGTTTTTGATCATGGCAGCAGTCCATTTAGGTATTACTGCAGCATAGGCTCCATCTGGATCTTGGCGACGACCAAAGACATTAAAGTAACGTAGACCAACACTTTTAAATCCATAAGAGCGAGCGAATACATCGGCATACAGCTCATTCACATATTTAGTTACCGCATAAGGAGATAACGGCTTACCAATTTTATCCTCTACCTTAGGTAGGCCAGGGTGATCGCCATAAGTTGAGCTACTGGCAGCATAGGTAAAGCTCTTCACCTCTGCATCACGAGCAGCGGTTAACATGTTTAAGAAGCCTGAGATATTAACTTCATTGGTGGTGATAGGGTCAGCTAGTGAACGAGGAACTGAGCCAAGTGCGGCTTGATGTAGTACATAGTCTACACCAGTGCATGCTTTTTGGCAGTCTGCAAAGTTACGAATATCACCCTCTATGAAGCTAAAGCGATCCCACTGCTCGCTAGATACCAAGCTTTGAACTTCATCTAGATTCTTTTGATAGCCAGTAGCGAAGTTATCAAGACCAATGACGGTCTGGTTTAGTTTTAGTAAGGTTTCGAGTAGGTTTGAGCCAATAAAACCTGCCACGCCTGTTACAAGCCAGGTCTTAGGGGCAGCAACTAAGTCTTGTTGAATCTTCTGGTATTGGGTCATAGAACTTTACTCTTTTATTTTTAAAAATTCAGTCTGTCTAGTAATTAGGGTTTACCTTATAAGCAAGGTGATATTACAAACGAATATCGCTCAGCTCACTATTGAATAGGTATTTTAAGTCATAAAGTACATGACTAGATTTACCTAGCTCTCTAATTTGCTCTACACCCATTTCTGCGAACTGATTATGCGCCACAGCTAAGATAATACCATCGTAGCTATTACTCTCTAAGTTGGCACTATCATTGATAGGGCTAATGCCATATTCTTGTTGAGCTTCTTCAGCATCGACCCAAGGATCATACACGTCAACATCGATGTTATATTCTTTTAGCTCATGTACGATATCAATCACTTTGGTATTACGCACATCAGGGCAGTTTTCTTTGAAGCTTAAGCCTAGGATTAAAACTTTGGCTCCTTCAACTTGGATACGCTTTTTAATCATAGTTTTGACTAGTTGAGTAACCACATATTCGCCCATACTGTCATTCAGGCGGCGACCTGCCAGGATAATCTCTGGGTTGTAACCAATGGCCTGAGCTTTATGAGTAAGGTAGTAAGGGTCAACACCAATACAATGCCCACCGACTAGACCTGGGCGGAACGGTAAGAAGTTCCATTTAGTACCTGCTGCAGTTAATACGGCCTCAGTATCGATGCCCATTTTATTAAAGATAACTGCTAATTCATTGATTAAACCAATGTTGACATCACGTTGCGTATTTTCAATGACTTTAGCCGCTTCAGCGACTTTAATAGAAGGTGCTTTATGGGTACCAGCTGTAATAATCAGGTTGTATACATCATCTACTAGGTCTGCTACCTCAGGAGTAGAGCCTGCTGTCACTTTTAGGATGTTAGTAACGCGGTGCTCTTTATCGCCTGGATTAATACGTTCTGGGCTATACCCAGCAAAGAAATCTTTATTAAACACTAAGCCAGAGCTGCGTTCTAACTCTGGAATGCAGACTTCTTCAGTAGCACCTGGATAAACGGTAGACTCATAAACTACAATATCGCCTGGTTTTAGCACACTACCAATGGCGGTAGAGGCTTTGACTAAAGGCGTTAAGTCAGGCTGTTTGTATTCATCGATAGGCGTAGGCACAGTTACGATATAAAAGTTGCATTCAGCCAACTCATTAATGTCTGAGCTAAACTGTAACTGTTTGGCACTGGTGAGCTCTTCATCACTGACTTCTAAGGTATGGTCCGTCCCTGATTTTAGCTCTTCAATTCGGTGTTGATTGATATCAAAGCCAATAACAGGGTGTTTTTTACCAAACTCAACCGCTAAGGGTAGGCCAACATAGCCCAGGCCAATTACCGCAATTTTTATATTCTTGATATCTAACATAATATTCCTTTGTTCATCTAACCAGTTTTATTTAACTATAATATTTAAGGCATTTATTGAGTGTTATGCAGCTTTAGTTCCTTCTTGATAACCCGCGACGAACTGCCTAAACCGCTGCTTTAGCCAAGGGACATCAAACTCTTTTTGTTTTTCGTTCAACTCAAACAATACCGATTCAAGCTCATCTAATGGAAAGCTATGCTCTATTGCTTGCATGATCAATGGATGATAAGTCGATTCAATGTTGTCTTCACCAATGATCAGCTCTTCATAGAGCTTCTCTCCGGCTCTAAGACCCGTAAAAATGACTTCGATATCACCTTCAGGATGGGCGGCATCTTTAATATCAAAGCCACTTAAATGAATCATTCGATGCGCTAGATCAACAATCTTAACTGGCTCGCCCATATCGAGGACAAACACTTCACCACCCGATGCCATTGCGCCTGCTTGGATAACCAGATTTGCCGCCTCTGGAATCGTCATAAAATAGCGCGTCACATCAGGATGGGTGACCGTAATCGGCTTACCTTGTTCTATCTGCTTGGTAAACAACGGTACTACAGAGCCTGACGAACCTAGGACATTACCAAAACGCACCATACTGATACAGGTTTGGCTATCCGTTTGGCTGAGCGCTTGACAAACCAATTCTGCTAAACGCTTAGATGCGCCCATTACGTTTGTCGGCCTTACTGCTTTATCGGTCGAGATCAGTACAAATGTCTCTACATTTGCTGCAATCGCTGCTCGGGCGCAGTGATAAGTGCCTTTGGTATTATTAATAACGCCTTCAAAAGGATTATGCTCTACCATTGGCACATGTTTATAGGCGGCTGCATGATAAACCGTTTGGATATTATAGAGATTTAGTATTCTGAGCAGGTTCGATTCATTGGTGACATTACCGATGATCGCGACGATTTGAATGTCTTTATAAGCAGGCGTATTGGTTTGTTTAATAGTTAGCTCTTGATGAATACTATAAAGCGCAAACTCTGACAGCTCATAGAGTACAAGGCATTTTGGCTTATTCTTGATTACTTGACGACATAACTCGCTACCGATAGAGCCACCAGCACCAGTGACTAACACGCATTTATCTTTAATGTTCATCTGTAGTAATTTGGCGTCAGGTTCGACAGTCTGCCTATCTAACACATCCAAGATATCTACTTTACGCATACTACTGACGGTCACTTTTTCGTCAGCGATCTCTTCTAAGCTTGGCAATTCTTTTATTTTTATGGCAATACCTGAGAGCTTATCTATAATCTGGCGTTTTTGGGCGCGACTGATAGAAGGGATAGCCAAAAAGACCTGCGCAATGTTTAGCTCTTCTACTAAGCTTACTAATTCATTAGCAGGATAAATCTTTTTACCGAGCAAATAAGCTCCAGCAAGCTGCGGATCATCATCAACGTAAGCCACAACATTATATTTATGTGAGTTTCTAAGACCTTCTAATAAGTCTCGACCGGCTTCTCCCGCACCATAGATAACAACATTATCATAAATGCCATCATCTTTGAGGCGCCGCTGGGCTCTACCGCTCAAGCGCATCAAGAGCTCACGAATAGTAAGACGACTATTCCATAACCAGATAAATAAGAAAAACAGAAAGATAATAGGAACGGAGCGCGGTATATCTTCTAAAGGATTTAAATAAATGATGATCTCATAAACAACCATAAGCAAAAAGAACAGCTTTGCAACACTACCCATCACCGTATCTAAAAAACCACGTGCTACCCCTTTATAGAAACCAATCAGATATAAACCGATGATGGGCAGCGTACCATAAGATAATAATATGATAGGGCTAATGTTATGAGCGATATCACCATAGCGCAACGACAAAGCTAAGAACAGACAAAATAAAGACACTACCAAGTCTGTAGTGAGTAAAATCGCTCGTTTTACACTACGGGGCAACGATAACAAGTATTCAGCTATACGTTGTAGCCAGCCAGTTTTGCCATTAAGTGATGGATAATCACTTGACGGTTTTGAATTAGTAGACATAACACTCAACCACTTAAAAACGTGAATTTTGGTAGAATTTCCAAAAAGCTAACTATTGGTTATTACCATAAGCATAACTATAGTGATAACTATATTTGCTCATAATCCCTTGTTGTACATCGTTGAGAATGATACCGTCGACCTTTATATTGGCTTTATTCATCTGATTAACCGCATAAACCAGCTGTCCTTCTATAGAATCGTCGTATCTAGTTACCATCAATACCTTATCCGCGTGCTGGGCTAATATCATAGCGTCAGAAGCCGCCAATACTGGTGGCGAGTCGATGACAATATAATCATAATGCAAATTAAGCTCTGCCATTAAATGATTAAAACTGCCATTCGCTAATAATGAAGCAGGGTTACGCGGATGCTGACCGCGTGGCATAAAGTCAACATTATCTATGCCAGTCGGATAAATAAAGCTTGCTAGGTTACTAGTCTCTTGACTGGTAATAACTTCTGTAGTTTTGGCGTTAGATTTTGATAAATGAGTCTTATCCTGTGATAAATAGTCCGCCAAACCATTATCTTGGCTCATGCTAAACATTCTATGTAGCTCACCCAAACGCATATCAGCATCGATAATCAGCACTTTTTTATCTAACTGCGCAAATACTTCTGTGAGATTCGCAGAGATAAAGGACTTACCAACGCCCGGGCTTTCGCCAGTAACAAGAATAACTTTGGCGCGCTGACCAGCCCGCCCTTCTACTGGCATGCCGAATATTAGGTTCGTTCTTAAGCTTTTAATAGCCTCATAGCTCAAACTATTATTATCAACATAAGCCAACAAACGATTAGGTGCTTTCTTATTTTTACGCAGTCTTGTCAATAGTGGCGAACGTGGAACCGTTGCTACTACAGGAACGCCCGTTTTAGATTCAATACGCTCAGGGTCTTTAACCACATTTCTAAGCATATTTTTAAGCAGTACCAGCATCGTTCCAAGCATCGCTCCTAACAGCATGGCCAATATCATAATTTGCAATTTCTTTGGTGCAATGGCCTTATAAGTACTGATAGGCAAATCGATGATACGGGCGAAACCAATTTGACCCGCTTTAACGATTTTTAACTGTTCATAGTTTTTAAGTAGCGTCAGATAAATCTCTCTATTAATCGTCGTGTCAGCTGACAGTTGTAAAAACTCTCTTTGTATCTCAGGTAAACCGGCGATAGTATCGTCTATCTCATTTTTTCTAGCATTAAGTACCGCCAGTTGCTCATTGATCTGCACAACCAAAGGGTGTTCTTCTGTGTAGTAAGTCGTGAGATCAGCTTTTTTAAGCTTCAATTCATTAAGTTGGGCATCGATTTGCGAGTTTTCTGTCAATAGCAGCTCTGCTTCTTTGCCTACATCAATAGTGCCGTACTTTTTACGGAAATCATTAAATACTGCTTCCGAGTCTTCTAGTTTTTTCTTTAACGTTGGAATCTGAGTTTCCATAAAACTAATGGTTTTAGTAGTTTCTTCAGAGCCACGCGACTGATTTTGATCAATGTAAGATAAGACAATTTGTTTTAATATCAAGCTGGTTTGTTGCTGATTAGCACCCGTCATAGATAGCTGAATAATGCCTGTCTGCTTACCTTTTTCAACCACAGATAGGGCGCTATTTATCTGGTCAGTCGTGGTTTGAAGAGATTGCTTGGTAATATTCACCGAGTAGCCATCAGCTGGAAGATCATTGACTGTGATTTGAATCTGACCGTCTGTGCCTTTAAATAAATGGCCCTTACCGATCTGACCTTTAAAATCGTCAAAACCATTAGTTAACACAAATCCTGTCGCGGAGCGTGTCAAAGTAAAAGGTTGATTTAAATACTCTTGTGAGACATTAAATTGGCTAATTTTTACTTCACCATCTTCGGTTTTAAGAGAGACACTTTCCGGTTTATTTATTTGAGTATCCGTACTATTGCTCTTGATTCTATCCAACGCGCCAATATTAGGATCGGACAAACGAATTTGTAGATGTAACAAATTAACCACTGGCTCTAAGATCATACGCGATCTTATCAGCTCTGCTTCTGCTTGGGCTTTACTGACTTCAGAGCCAATCAGCTCAGAAATATCCGCACCTAATGCGGCAACGCCCTTAGAATTCTCTTCAATTTGAATCAGTGCATCCGACTTAAAAGTAGGATTGACGTATCTGCTATACAAAATCCCTATTACCAATCCTAATACAGCAAAAAACACAATGACTTTCCAGCCACGCAAAATGGCAAACAGCAGCGCCATAAGATCAATTTCGTCGTTATCTTCTTTGGAAGCAGCGTTTGATAAGTTCTTTGAATCTGTATTCATAACTATAGGGTCATCACTTAAGGTTAATCGTTTAATAGCAGCTATTTAGCTAATTTTATCGGCCCACTGTTCTAGGCTAACAACAATATCTTGATATGCTGTTTCAAAAGCACTCATCTCATGTTTATAGGGGTCGGCAATATCTTTGTCTTGCCAATGACCAAGCTTAAAAGTCTTGCCGCGACAAAACGGCCAGCGCTCTTCAATCCACTTGGTCTGGCTGTCTGACATAGTAAAAATCAAATCCGCTTTTTTTGCCAAACCTTCGTCAATTTGTTTGGCGACATGATTAGTGATATCTATTTCTTGCCCTGCCATAATCTCTAGCGCGGCAGGATCTGCAGAGTGCCCGACTAAAGCCCCCACCCCTGCAGAATCGATATTTTTATGAGGGTAACGTTGTTTTAATAACGCTTCTGCCATGGGACTACGGCAAATATTGCCAACACACACCACTAAAATATTATCAAATGCCATAATAATTATTACCTATTATTTATAAACCCAATGCCTATAAGCCTGAGAGCGACCTAATAGCTGACGTAGAAGGTAAAATAGCGCTGATAACACGATTCCAACGCGTTAAGCCAGTTGGATCGACATAAACAATATCATTCGGGTGCATCTCGAAACGATTGGCTAACGCAAAACTGGTTATGGTCTGCATATCTACATAGTAAATATCTGTCGCTCGTGTATTTAAATTATCACGAACCACATATATTTTAGCCGCATTTGCTGTAGCAGAATTTAGCCCTTTAGACTCACCCAAAACCTGCGCCAAACTAATACCTTGCTCTAAAATAGGCACTGGCTCTACTTGACCGAACTCACCTAAAACATATACTTTATTACGATCTTGACTATTGACGTGGATAGAGTCGCCATCTCGCAGGTAAATTTGGTTAGCAGAAGCGCCCATTTGGCGCAGCGACTCCAGTCCGATGTTATAGCTAGTACCGTTACGGTTTAGCACGACATTATTTGAGTCGCCCGTAGGAGTGGCCCCGCCGGCCATAGAAATTGCGCCATAGAGCGACACAGGCACATCAGCAATAGCAAACTCGCCCGGTTGTTTAACCTCACCATCAATAAAGAATTTATTGCCACGGTAGTTAACGATTTTAACCTGCGGGTCTGAATATTTAAGATAACGTTGCAATTGTTTCTGTAAATTGGCAGTAAATTGTGGCACGCTCATGCCACTGGCTTTAATACGTCCAATAAGTGGAAACTGTACAAAACCTTGTTGATCAACAGGGAAGCCCAAAGCATAAGGGTTGGCAGTGTTACTACTATTTGTCAAAGGCGGCGCAATCTCTGGATACCCTACTAGCGTAATACCTAAAATATCACCTTCCGAGATTCGGTAATCAACTTGCCCAGAGGTTCTTAGCAAACGCGTTAAATCGCTACTAGGAACAACGGCCTGCTTCGGTGGTAGCGTCGCCAAATTTAACGGCTGCACATTAAACTGTATACCACTCGCAGCTACGAATGAACCACTGGGCGGCAGATCACCAGATTGTAGGCCAGAGTTAATGCTAGAACAGCCTGAAATCAGACCTATCATAAGCACAGACGCCACACCTAATAACTTTGATGAATTGAAGAACATAAAAAAACCTTTATAAATCACAGATATAAGTAGCGTCTAGCAACGAGCGCAATTGAGACAACTATACTAAAAAGTTACACCAACCATAAAAAAAGCAAAGCCATAATAACATAGGTGGTTAAATAGTGAATAATAATAGGCCATTTTTGGCAAAAATTACGCAATAGTAACAATTAGTTTATATTCATTTCTTATGAAGCTTTTAATTTTTAATGTCAATTAGGGATACTTAATAAAACATCATCTACTCGTTAATTATAATAGCCTTAAAAGCTAATCTTAAACATCACTTCGATAAATAGCGTATAATACTCAGTCCAATTTCATACATTGAGAAATGTAAACCCACCGACACAAGGATAGCATTATGAAAGATGAAAAACTGCAAAAAGCGCTTGCCCGTATGGGGCTTGGCTCACGTCGTCAGATGGAAGAAGTCATTAAAGCAGGTCGTGTGACCGTTAATAATGGACCCGCAACCATCGGCGACCGCGTCGAACAAGGCGATGAGATCCGTGTTGACGGTCGTCAGATCAAATATACGGCTGAAAATGAAAAGCGTCGTCGCGTTTTAGCTTATTACAAACCTGAAGGCGAAGTTTGCTCGGCTAATGATCCAGAAGGTCGTCCAACGGTTTTTGAACGTTTGCCAAAACTGACTCATGATCGCTGGGTTATGGTTGGGCGCTTGGATATTAACTCGACTGGTTTGTTATTATTTACCAATGATGGCGAAATGGCGCATCGCTTAATGCATCCGTCTAGCGAAGTCACACGCGAGTATGCCGTACGTGTACTTGGTGAAGTTACTCCTGATATCGCGCGTACTCTAACGGCTGGCGTCATGTTAGAAGATGGCATGGCACAGTTTGAAGATATCAAAGAAGGCGGCGGTGAAGGCGTCAATAAATGGTACCACGTCAGACTAAAAGAAGGTCGAAATCGCGAAGTGCGCCGATTGTTTGAATCGCAAGGTCTTAAAGTTAGCCGTCTATTACGTACGCGTTACGGGTCGATTGCGCTGCCAAAAGAGCTGCGTACTGGACGCTTCTTAGAGCTGGATAAAAAAGACATCAATACCTTAACCGATTTGGTCAGCCTACGCCCACGTCACGGTACTGGTTTGCATGGTGCAGCTAAAGAAAAGCAAGAACGTATCAAAAGCAAGCCGCTTAAAGCGCGCCGTGTTGACAGTCGTAGCAGTGCAAAACCTAAAAGCAGTGGCAGTCCTGCCAGTCGCGGTTCACGTAATACCCGCGATCGTAACAACAAGCGTTAATCAGTCACGGATTAATCCTAGCTGATAAAAAAGCGGTCAATGCCTGATTCATTGACCGCTTTTTTTATGCGTTTTTTAAGAGTATCACTCACTTTAGGCTTAGTCGTCATGACTATGAATATAATTTTTCATCACGCGCAATTCTTGTAGATGTTGCTCTTCCATTCGCTCTAACAACCCATCTAAGCGCTGCTCAATGCTGTCCAATACCTCTTGTAACAGCCTACCCGCCTCAGTCTGCTTCTGTCCATTTTTAGTACGATTGCTTATATTGATATTTGCTAAATGATAATGACTGACCAACATTTCGGGTAAGCGGGTATGCAGCATTTTATCTAAAACAAATTGTTGCTCGCTAATAACTGAAGTTACATTTTGCGCTTCTAACTCGTTTTGACAATTGTGGTAGTCGGCTACTTTCTTATCAATATTCTGTAATTGTCGTAGCTGTTTATCTGATAAGGCTTCTAGATGTTTTTTATTTAAGTTTAGCTGTTGCCAATTGAGAGAAGTTAACAACAGGGGTGCATTACTATCTTGATAGGTCAGCACGCCTGGAGTAATACCGACCATTCTATGCAATGCGTGCCAGCCCTTTCTCCCCAAATAAAAGACGCCGACAGTGGTAATCACACCAACGCCTATTAATATACTCATGTTACTTTACTCTTCTTTCGATTTATTTCAGCCTAAACATTTAGACTTGGGTTATTATCACTGTCTCTCATTTATAGCTTAATATTTTCTATATCAGTTTCTTTATTAGCTGGGTTTTCAATTGCTTGGACTTCAACAGCGCTATTATCAATTTGTTGTAGTCTAGAATTGCTAGTTGGATTATTAAAACGCTGCTGCAAATATCGATTGGTCGCCAGCAATTTTTGTCCATCTTGATGATAGGACGCATTCAGCAAGTCATCAAACTGGGTATTAATTGTCCTAAGCACTTCTAATAGCGCTTCTTTGCCCGTGACATCAGAGTGCTTAATTTTCGTGGTATCAGCAAGAGCGCCGTTCCCGACATCTAAGTCATGTAAGCGGCGATAATCCGCTACCGCCAGTGGCACATGCCTATCCATTAGATTTTGTATCATGACATAGGTTTCGTTAACAGTATCTTTATCATCAATTTTACCATCGTTATTGGTATCGCCATAAATAACCCGCAGCTTTTCGCCTTTATCATTGATTTGATCGAGCGCTGTTTTGACCTCAACTGGCAAGCTTTTTTCAGGGATATAACCCAATTGCGGCATCGCTTTATACTCAAGCATTTTGGGCGCCGTGACTTTTTTGATACCACGATATCCAAGGTACAACCCAGCTGCTGGCAGCACGCCATATAAAACGAACATCACGAACATTGCAGTCAGTTGGGTCATTTGGGTATCCTTGTTGTATAGTAGAAATACTTAGCAAAAATATTTAGCAGACGCGGTTGGCAAATTTATTGTTATTTTCGATAATACTTAATCATTATTATTAAACAAAAAAATAAGGCTGTATTAAAGCCTTATATTGTTATGTATTGAGCCGATTGTGTTTATAGTTATTTTCAAACAAAACATAAACATAAACATAAAATTTTTACGCGACACTGGAATAAACTTTTCTAGCTTGCTGTGTCTGCGCCGACAGAGGCTGCGAAAAATTCATTCCAGTGTCTCTGTATCGTCTTTATACTGAACTCACAATGACAATACTAACGACTTTTAAATAATCCTCGTTAAATTCAAGTTAGCTTTGGGTACGGCTTTTGACATAACGATGGGTGGACGCAAGACGATTCATCACCGTTTGATGTAACTCATCTAATAACTCGTCAAGCTCGTAATCAATGTCTAAAAATAAATCCGTGAGCATATCGCCAGCGGTCATTTTTCCTTGGACGACATTATTTTTCGTGCGATGCGGGCTAAAGCGTTGCAGCTGCTCATAATGATGTAGCGCTTCAGGGATACTTTCGGACACCAGCTTATCAATGACAAACTGGCGCTCATTGTGTTGCTGCTGTTGCTCGGCATTGAGCTCACTGCTCCACTCACGGTAACGCTTTAGCTTACTATTAATTCGGTCTAATATGGCGACCGCTTCAATCGGCATGGCATTTAGGGTGGCTGCATCGACCACATCAACAAGCTCAGTCATAATCGGACAGCGTCCATGTTTAAGATACCATAAGGTATCTGGGTCAAAAGGAGGTCTATTGGTCGGGCGCATTTGGGCGCGATTGGCTAGATAGCGATCGGTCAATGGCGTCGGCGTGCGGATATCATTCACTTGTGCTAAGGCATCACAAATACGCTCGGTACGCTGCGGCTCGCTAAGCGTATAATTGGAAGCTGAAGTATCCATGCTTTCTTGATTATCGCCATGCTTATTTGCATTATCAGAAACTTCTTTAGCGGCAGCTTGCTGAGCATTTTTGGCAGCGATGGTTGGCAGGTCATCTTGGGCTTGCCCAAACGACTGTAGCATTCTTGTCAGACTTATGACCATGACCTACCCTGCTCCTCGCTTATTCTTTATTCATTGCTGACTAATATTTCTGAATAGTACTGATGACTTGGTAGCATCTATTGCAGCAAACACATTGCATTCGACTATTTTATCCCTTATCTTAACAGCTTTTTCGGGCGCTGCCAGTAAGCAAACGTCACCGTTTCGATTGTTAAAGGATAAGGCCATTATCATGAACTTCACCGATTATAGCGCCGGGTTTTTGCTTGGTTTATCCTTGATTATCGCTATTGGTTCACAAAACGCTTTTGTGCTCAAACAAGGGCTGAAACGCGAGCACATATTTTTCGTCTGCCTATTTTGCGCAGTCAGTGATGCGATTTTAATCTCTGCTGGTGTCGGTGGTTTTGGCGCAGTGACAGCACGTTATCCGCAAGTTGTAGACATTGCCAAAATTGCTGGCGTCATATTTTTGCTGGCTTATGGCATCCAAAGCTTATACGCCAGTGTACGCCTATCGCATGCACTCACCATCGATGGTCAAGTGGTCACCAGCTTAAAAAAAGCACTGTTGTTATGTTTTGGCTTTACTTGGCTTAACCCGCACGTCTATCTAGATACATTGGTGCTCGTCGGCATGGTTTCAACAGGGGCAAATAGCAAAGTCGTATTTGCCGCTGGTGCGGTAAGCGCCTCATTCTTTTTCTTCTTTGCGCTTGGTTATGGTGCGCGACTACTTAGACCCTTATTTGCTAAGCCAAAAGCTTGGAATATACTCGATGCCTTAGTCGGTTTTCTGATGCTGTATTTGGCTTGGCATCTATATCAAAGTTAATGAAGCGTAAGAAATAAACATAGCTTATCAAAACGAAAAAACCAAACACATTAACGTGTTTGGTTTTTTATTACTTTGAAACTAATGACTTCTTATTAGGACGCTTTTTTGCGCTTTTTAGGTTTAACAAAGGTCAAGTTTAAAAAGTGCTCTAGCGAATCATCAAGGATATCTAACCATGGCTCTGGTAGCTCAGGAGATAGCGTTCCAGTTAAAGTAGAACGATAGGCCTTTTCTCGAAAGGTCATGATGTTCTCGGCTTTATCTTTTTGCCATTCTTTTAAAATCTCGCCCTGTTTTTCAACGGCAAATTCTGGATAATCGGTGGCATTGGTCAAATCGCGAATATAAGCGGCTTGAAAGTCGATTGAATCACTGACCGTCACGCATTTGGCATAAGTTGTGAGCCATTTTTGCTCGTCTGCTTCACGCGCTGCCAAATCAGGCAATTCGATATCACCCATTATCACATCACGTGCATACCACGCTTGCGCATCAAACATATTAAAGGTGAAATACTGGTCTTGCATGCCCAAATAAATCAGCTTTGGATTTGGTTGCCAAAAGATACCCTTGTACAAGTTAGCAGGATATAAGCAGTTGTGCGTCTGCAAACGTAGCTCATCTGGCATAAACGGGAAATGAAATAAATAACCGGTACACATGATGATGGCGTCAAACTTTTGGCTCGTGCCATCGGCAAAGTGCGCGACGTCGTCTTCAAAATGCGTCACCAATGGCACTTCTTTTATGCCCTCAGGCCACTCATAACCGAGCGGTTTACTACGATAACTGATGGTCACGAATTTGGTGCCATATTTATAACACTGGGTACCAATATCTTCGGCAGAATAGCTACTACCTACTAGTAAGATATCTTCATCTTTAAATTCTAAGGCATCTCGGAAATCATGCGCGTGCAAGATACGACCTGGAAAGGCTTCTAAACCTTCAAAATACGGCATATTTGGCGTAGAGAAATGACCAGTCGCTACCACCACATAATCAAACTCTTCGACTTCTTGCTCATCGGTTTTATGGTTCATCACCGTCACGGTAAATTTTTGCGTTTCATCATCAAACGACACCCAGCGCACAGGGCATTCAAATCGAATATATTTTTGGATATCTTGTTTATCGATACGCCCCATGATGTAGTCTTTAAGGACTTCACGTGGTGGATACGATGGGATAGGCTCACCAAAATGCTCATCAAACGAATAATCGGCAAACTCTAAGCATTCTTTGGGACCATTTGACCATAAATAGCGGTACATACTGCCGTGAACGGGTTCGCCGTTTCTATCTAAACCCGTACGCCAACTGTAATTCCACATACCGCCGATAGCGTTTTGCTTTTCATAACATACGATTTCAGGTAAATCCTTTACCCCGGCTAAACGAGCCGCTTCAAAGGCACGTAACTGTGCCAAACCACTTGGACCTGCCCCTAAAATTGCCATTCTTTTCTTACTCAAAACTGACTCCTATAATATTGTTGTACCCCTATCATAACATATTTGTATGGACAACTTTTTTAATGCAGACTTTTGGTGATTAATTGGAATTGGTACAAGCATTAGTAAGATATGAAAAAGTTTTACTAGACAACCTTTTAGGATAAATATTAGTATTTTTTAGCAGCTAGGAAGGTTTGTCTACTTTAGGAAGTTTTAGACTTTAGCCTAATAATAAAAAGACCATGTTTTTTTACACGGTCTAAAAAGATACGGATGTATTTTAAAAGAGAAGAGCGTAAAAAAGACAGGTAAGGGCCATTAGAGAAGTAAGTGGCAAACAAGCAAGGTGATAATTACACTAAATCAGGAAATAAAGTACGTAGTCCATTAACGATAATCTCAATAGAAACTGCCGCGAGCAACATACCCATGATACGGCTCATGATATTGAGACCAGTATCGCCCAATAAACGACTAATACGCCCCGCTGCCATTAGCGCCACATAACAAAATAAGCTGATAAATAAACCAGCAATCAAAATGGCAGAGACTTGCAAAATACCAGTGACCTGTGATGAATAAATAATCACCGTCGAGATACCGCCAGGTCCAATCATCATCGGAATGGCAATCGGCACCACCGCTGCAGCCATCGTTGGCGGCGCACCTTGCAAATGGTCAACATCAAAGTTTTCTTGATCGGGCTTAACCGGGTTACCTTCGCCATTCATCATATTTAGGGCGATTAAAAATACCAAGATACCACCTGCCAACTGGAACGAACCAATCGAGATACCCAACGCTTTTAGCAGCGTCTCACCTGCTAAGGTAAAAAAGCTGATGGTGATAAAAATCGTTAGACAAGCGACGCGCGCCACTTTACGGCGGTTATTTAGCGAGTAGCCGTGAGTTGAATCCAAAAATAACGTCAAGGCGCCAAAGGGATTAATCAGTACCATAAAGGCTAAGATTATCTTGATAATTTCAGTATCCACTGAGCGCTCGCTTATCTATTGGTCAAATCAGGCAAAAGATAAGGTCACTATGCATAAGTACAGGTACAGGTACAGGCAAAGACGACCTTATAATCGGTAGCAGCGGCATTGTAGCATAGGCAGATAAGCCTATTAAATCATTAACTTCGCTTAATTTATCGTCCTTACCAATTCAATAGCATATCCGTACAAATCTCCCCTTTTAATCACTTATTTAACCGATACCTATGCCATAAAATTAATCAAAAGCTTTAGCATCGATTTAGACCAACCGTTAATCTTAAGCGCTAAAATCCAGACCAATATCTAGTGCCGTGGTGCTGTGGGTTAAATAACCCATGGCAATGAAATCAACGCCCGTTTTTGCTACTGCTTGCACCGTTTCAGGGGTGATACCGCCTGAGGCTTCGGTTTTGGCGCGACCTTTACACATGGTGACGGCTTTTGATAATACGTCAGGTGCCATATTATCCAAAAGTACCAAACTCACGCCAGCCTCTAAGGCTTGCTCTAACTGCTCTAAAGTATCGACTTCGACTTCTATCGGAATAAGATGCCCGGCAAAATCTTGCGCTTGCTGAATGGCAGTTTTGATGTCACCGGCGATAGCGATATGGTTGTCTTTGATTAAAATTGCATCATCTAAGCCCAAGCGATGATTGCGCCCGCCGCCGCAGCGTACTGCGTATTTTTGCACAATGCGCAAACCAGGTATGGTTTTACGCGTACAAGTGATTTGCGCCGGATAGTCGGCAACGCTGTCGACAATTTTTTTGGTGTCTGTCGCAATCCCACTTAGATGGGTCATAAAGTTAAGCGCAGTACGCTCTGCGGTTAATAAATTTCGCGCGTTACCACGGACAGTCGCTAGTATCGTACCCGCCTCAACCGTTGCACAGTCATTGACTTTGGCAATAAACTCGATTTGCTCGTCAATCAAAGCAAAAGACAAACGCGCCAAATCCATCCCACATATCACGCCCGCTTGCCGCGCCTTAATCTGTAGTTGCGCTCGCATATCAGCAGGAATAGTCGCTTGTGATGTCACATCACCGCGCCTGCCCAAATCTTCCGTTAACGCCGCTTTCACCAAAGGTTTAAGCAATACTTCAGCCAATGCTGGCTCTTGTTTAACTGTCATATTTGACCCTTATTTTTGCCTGATATTTATATGCGTTCGATACACTTAGTAAAACATCTTTAATTAAACTCAAAATGAGCATAAATATAGCGCAAAGTGCAAAGCCTCGCAAGAAAAGGGTGCAAATTAATAAAATTAACCAATATGATTTCGCTTTGATATAAGTATTTAGCGTCAGTATAGGAGGGCTTATGCAGTTGGTGCTATTTACGTTTAGGCAATTTACTATCCATGAGTAAACTTTGTAACTCAATATCATGGCGGAAGCGATAAAGCTTGGCAGGGCGACCGCGCTGAGCGCTACTACTCTGCCCTGTCTCCATGACAAGTTTTTGTGAATCTAGCAAACGACGGAAGTTTTGCTTATGTAAAGGTACGCCTGATAACGCTTCAACGCTTTGTTGCAGCTGCGATAAGGTAAAGACGTCCGGCATCAAACCAAAGATAAGCGGTCGATATTCAATCTTGGCACGCAGTCTTGAGATAGCGGTGGCAATCACGCGGCGATGGTCGTAATACATCGGTACGCCTATTAACTGCAACCAATTTGTAGGCAACTTCATTTGGTAACTTGGCGGATAAGTCGGTGCTTCAGGGATTAACCCTGCTTCATAAAGCATCTCATAACGCAGCAACACATGCTCGGCAACCCATTCTCTATTCTCATAAGCTTTATCAACATTTAATGCCTTGTCCGTATCTTTGAGATTATCAACCCTCAAAGTTTCCTCACTGATTCCCCAGCATAAACCAATACGCTGACGGCGGCGCTGCTGCACGACTGTTTCCGCTGCGCTGTCTGCCCAGCTTAATAACGCCGGCACAATATGATTCATAATCATACTTGGCATACCGTCCAAGTGATTTTCCCATGGGAAATAATCGTACCAATCGCGCCATAATGCTTGGCTTGGCAGCTCTTGCATTTGCGCTTCTTGCACCAATCCTAGGTAGCTCACATAGACAAGCGCATGACCATCGACGTTGCGGCGATTGGTATCGACAAAGGTATAAAGCTGCTCTAAATAACCAAGCGGCTGCTGCGTTTGCTCCTCGACCCATTGACGTACGCCCGCTTGCAAGGAGCGATGTAATGGCATCAATGGCCCGTTGGGCAAGAGCTTGCCTTGGTCAACCGTCAAAACGCGCGCGGTGTGCTCGGTAATCGCTACCAACACGGCGACCACTTCTGTGGTGCCGCTACCTTGTTGATGCGAATGCGAATAAGACAACGTCATGGCTTTAAAGGTTTCCGTTATGTTTAAACGTAAAATGAGCGTTTTTAAAATGAAGTGTTTATAACCACGTCTAGTATAGCGTGAATCGAAAACTATCATAGCCTGCCGTTGTAAATAGACGATATCGGAAGCAATAAAAAAGACAGCGAGCAAGGTAAGTTTTGACGAATTACGTATCATTTTAGAAGCAGGTTATAAAAAATACTTGTATTTATGCTCAAAATGAGCATAATTATTAAAACTTGTTATTTAACCACATTTAACTGACTCACTTTTAGCGGCTATTGGTTTGCCGTTATCGCAGCAAAGGTTTGCACTTATGAAAACTTATCCATACGACGCGCCCATCATGAGCACTGATAATCGCATTGCCAATCAGATGAATATCGAATACGCCAAAGCTAAAATCCCAGCGAATTTGCCACGTGAGAAACGACTTGCCGTTGAAGAAAATATTAAGCAATTGCTAAAAGAACATAATGCAGTATTGGTTGCCCATTACTATGTCGACCCTTTTATACAAGATTTGGCATTAGCAACCGGCGGCTGTGTGGGGGATTCGCTAGAGATGGCGCGCTTTGGACAAGCGCACAGTGCGCAAACCTTGGTCGTCGCTGGTGTGCGCTTTATGGGTGAATCAGCAAAGATACTGAGTATGGAGAAGACGGTACTGATGCCAGATTTGGAGGCTGAATGCTCACTTGATTTGGGCTGCCCTGCTGATGAATTCTCTGCCTTTTGTGATGCCCATCCTGAGCGTACAGTGGTGGTTTATGCCAATACTAGCGCTGCTGTGAAAGCCCGTGCTGATTGGGTCGTAACTTCTTCGGTTGGCATCGATATCGTCCGACATTTGCATGCGAATGGTGAAAAAATTATTTGGGGTCCTGACCGTCACTTGGGTAAATACATCGCGCAAGAGACTGGCGCCGATATGTTGCTTTGGCAAGGGTCTTGCTTGGTCCATAACGAGTTTAAAGCCACTGAGCTGCTGCAATTAAAAGAGGAGCACCCAAACGCCAAAGTATTGGTGCATCCTGAATCGCCTGATAGCGTCGTGGCACTGGCTGATGTGGTCGGCTCGACGAGTAAGCTGTTGCAATCAACGTATGAGATGGATGCTGAGACCTTTGTCGTCGCTACCGACTTAGGCATCTTGCACGAGATGCAAAAGCGCTCGCCACATAAGCGTTTCTTAGCGGCGCCAACGGCTGGTGAAAGCGCCAGTTGCAAAAGCTGTGCTTTTTGTCCATGGATGGCAATGAATGGTCTACGAGGTATTGAACAGTGCTTGAGCAATCGTAGCGGTGAAGTCCTGATGACGCCTGAGCTGGCAGCAGCAGCTAGAAAACCTTTACAACGCATGCTTGATTTTGCCGAAGCGCAAAAACAACGTGTGACTGCGAGCGGTGATATCGTCAAAGACCGCGAATTGTTTGCCAATGTGGGAGCGGCATAATATGAGCGAGGCATGGTTAGCGGATAAGGTGAATACTCATAATTCTACGGATACTATCCAGACAGATGTACTTATCATTGGCGCTGGCCTTGCAGGATTAACCACCGCCCTTGCTTTGCCGAAATCGCTAAACATTACGGTACTCAGCAAAGCGGCACTGGATGTTTGCTCAAGCCATTATGCCCAAGGTGGCATTGCAGCCAGTCTAGATAAGAATGACCGTGTCGCTGACCATATCGCTGACACACTCATTGCAGGCGCAGGTTTATGCGAAGCTGATAATACCAGCAGTATTTTAAGCGCTGGACAGCAAGCGGTGCAATGGCTTTGTGAACAAGGTGTGCCCTTTACCATGATTCCCCAGCAGGAGAGACACCAGCATGATAATACAAACTCTATAGCGACATTACAGACCAGTAATTTGCATTTAACCAAAGAAGGCGGTCATGGCTGTCGGCGGGTCGCCCACGCCGATGATGCAACTGGTCGGCATATTATGGAAGCCTTGATTGTAAAAGCGCAAGCTGCGTCCAATATTACTATCTTGCCCTATCATGAAGCACTAAGCCTGTTAAAAAATAGCGCCAATCCAAATAATCAGTGCCAAGGTGCGCTTGTTTTTGATCATATACATCAACGTAAACTTACCTTTTATAGTCGCGCGGTTGTCTTAGCCAGTGGTGGCTTGGGGCAATTATTTAAGCGTGCCAGCGCGCCGAACGTCTGTGTCGGCGATGGTGTTATGATGGCATGGCAAGCGGGTTGCCGTTTGGCAAATCTAGAGTTTATCCAATTTCATCCAACTGGTTTGGCATTTGGCGATAGTAGCTTTTTGATATCTGAAGCACTACGCGGCGAAGGTGGACGATTATATTGCCCGCAAACTGGTAAGCGTTTTATGCTTGATATTGATGCGCGCGCAGAACTAGCTCCAAGAGATATTGTTGCGCGTTCCATCGCTGAGCAAATCAACGATAACGGTCTAGGCTACGTCAATCTTGATGTCAGTCACTTGCCAGCGGAGTTTTTGCGCGAGCATTTTCCGCAGATTTATAAAACCCTATTCGAACTCGGTATTGATATTACAAAACACACTATCCCCGTTGCGCCGACCGCTCATTATAGTTGTGGTGGTGTGGTCACAGATGCCAATGGCGTAACCGATGTGGTAGGACTTTATGCGGCGGGTGAAGTCGCTTATACAGGTCTGCATGGAGCAAACCGCTTAGCAAGTAACTCATTGTTGGAATGTGTGGTGGTTGGGCGCAATATCGCTGCTGATTTACCGCGTTATTTAGCAGCAATAGGAACGCTAGAAACAACTTTACCTGATTCTGATTTAAATGAATCAATCTATGATACGTGGACAGCGCCAACGCTTAAAAATAGTCAGCGCATTACTTTGCCATCGTCTGTTGAATATGAAAGTAACTGTAATAAAAATGACAATCACAACATCCACGTCAATATAAATGCTGATATCACTGGAATAACCGCAGGATTAAAAGCTTTGATGACGTCTCATATGGGCATTACCCGGGATGCTAAACAATTAGAACAAGCACTTTTGCAAATACAGCAATGGCAACAGCAGCTTAACGGCTATGACTCTAATCAGTTAGATATCGATAATAAAGATAACCCTACTATTCTAAATGAGCTGCCCTACTTTCAGTTAGCCAGACAGTTGCAATTAGCGACCTTAGTTATCGAGTCCGCTTATCAACGACTTGAGAGCCGCGGTGGCCATTACCGAAAAGACTATCCCAACTTAACGAGCACACCTCGGACCAGTGTGATTGAACCATTATCAAAGTTGAAAGAGGGTGGTATCGATTGGTTGGTTCAGCCTATAATCGATGATACAGAGGCTGAATCGGTATATACAGTTGCTAACGCCTAACAGCAATTAAGCGTTGCCACTTCAGCCATAAAAAAAACGGTGGGTTACCGTTCTCTATCGACCTCAAAGTGCTAAAAACATGGCTTCTGACTTACGGTTTGTGATGGTTCTAATGATAGTCGTGAGTTCGGTTTGGGCTATGCTTGCCCTACCTAGCTTGCGTCAGCGCTTACCGAAAATCTACTTGATAGCACGCTCATGGTGGCTCATGTTAGCAGCGCTTTGCGCTTGTTATGTTATCGCTAAGATAACTGATAATAGTCAACACCTACACTCTCGCACATACCCCTATCAGTGGTTGCTGATCGCTTTTTTCTTGTTAATTGGTGTGCGTGGCGGCTACGAGATTAAACGATTATGGCACCTACCTAGTAAAGCTAGGCTTATTAGTAAACTTCAAGCGCGTGGCTTGCAACCAAATACTCAGCCTTTTATCAAAACCCCTTGTGATTCTAAGCGAGCCTATACACGTTTAAAATTCCTAGACTTGCTGTTTAGTTCTGTCTTTATCGCATTGATTATCAGCTTGATTGCCTTACAGCAATTAACGTGGCAGCGCGAACAATATGGCATTTTGTTTTTTGTATTATTCGCCAGCCAATTTAATGATATTGCCCAGTATTTATGCGGACGATTGCTTGGTTACAAAATCTTTAAGCGCGGTCTTGCTCCAACCATCAGCCCGAATAAAAGTATCGAAGGTGCTCTCTTTGGCAGTGTATTAGCAGCGATATTGGCCACACTATTAGGCATCTGGCTCACTTCTTTTAGCTGGTGGATTTGCTTATTGGCCGCCTATGGTTTAGCGGTAAGTGGTATCGCTGGAGATTTATTAGAATCCGCCTTTAAACGTCAGCACGGAGTAAAAGACACGGGTACTATGCTCGCTGGACATGGCGGCGTATTGGATAGAATAGATAGTCTGCTGATAGGTGTGCCATTATTTACCTTGTTTTATTGGCTGCTTGGCTAAGCTGTTATCAAGTGGTTTTATCCAATTTACTACGCAATATCCAGTTAAGCAAAGGCTTAGGTAAATGGTTTAGCGCCCGAATGATATAGCCCATAGAGCGTGGAAATATGGCCAGCTCAATATCTTTATCAATTGCCTGCATAATCTTCTCAACCGCCGTTTGTGTTTTTATTATGAATGGCTTATGGCTAGCATCACCATTATTTAAATCACGTAATGCTTGGGTATCGATATATCCCGAGGCGATGCAGTTTACTTGAATGTGATAAGGCGCAAGTGCTGCACGATAGGCGCTAGCATTGGCAATCATCGCGCGTTTGCTTTTGGCATAAAGACTGGCGTAAGGATAATCCATTGTACCGGCGATAGAAGCAATACAAATTAGACTTAGGCTGCTGTTTTCGTTGAAATCCAACGCACAGCTTTGCCGCCTTAATTGCTCACTTGCCCATCTAAAAACCTGCTCAAACGCTTGCAGATTAATTGCTAGCATTTGATCGCTGTCCGCTTGACTCAGATGGTGAACACGCTCATTAGTGTAACTACCCGCACTATAAATCACTCTTTGAAAACTGATATTTGACAAGCTCTCTAACAAACTTTGTGTTTGCACGTTATCAGTCAAATCACAGCAATAAGTAATAATGTTAGGATGCTGACTATTGGTATTATCTATCTTCTCCATACTATGACCAACCACGCTCACTTGCCAGCCAAGCGCCTGATGATGCAGCGCCAGTGCCAAACCAAGTCCACTCGTACCGCCGAAAACGATGATATGCGACGACTTATGAGCTGAAGTAGATTGTGTAAGGTCTTTCATTTGCGAACTCATAGCCCGTGCTGTTGTATATAGTCAGTGGTACGCTGATAGCCATACTGCCATTGCGCCTGCATTTGCTGCACAAAGCCATCATAGTCACTGTGAATCAGCTCAACGGTCATTTGTCTGATGTTAAAACGCTTTTGTACATGCTGCCTTGCCAACTGCTGAGCATTATCTGCAAAAGGTAACCAATGTAGTTGATTCACTCGAGGACTGGTTTCAACAGAATCAGCGCGTGGCAGCGTTTCTGTTGAATCAAAACCCTGCACCTGTGCCAAACGCTCGTTGGGGTCAAAACCAAAAACACGTTGAATGGCTGGTGCGGCAAGCCATGAATCATAACCCGCCTTGGTTTCTGCAAATACGCTATGACCCAATTGACACGCCAGCTCAATGGGTGTGAGATTAATCACTCCGCCTAAACACCAACCAAGGGCTGCGATATGCGTCGGTGGTAGGTAATACATATCTGCCATAGAAGCACGAATCGCAGGGGCAAAATCCCATTTGGTCAGCGTTCTGACAGACTGAGTTATACGTCCATTAGCAAATGTATGAGCCGGTGAATTCAGTTTTTCTGCAATGAGATCTAATACTGCCAATCGCGGCGGGGCAAATAATAATTCTTGTAGCCTAAAATCATTGTGAACAGAATTACTAGCAGTAGTCCCTTGATTAGCTGTTGGATACAGGCGGCTGGCGATAATGGCTATCTCTGGCGCGGTAGGATTAAAAAAATTATTATTGTGCTTGAGAGAAAAACCAGACAACTCGTCAAGCCATTGTTCCTCATTATCGACTCGAAATATCGCTAGCTGCTGTAATTCATCTAAAATCCGCTCATAGTTATCTGCTTGCTGCTGTCTTTGTCCGTTAGCTTTTTGTTTTGTGAGTCGCCAGCGCTTGAAAGCCTGAGTCATGCAACGTATTTTTAATCGCTTACTTGCTTCGGCTGGCGCGACATGTCTGATGGCAGTAATGACACGATACAACTCACGGCTGCACATGAGCTCCTGCAAATCCTTGGGATCGGGCGCTAAATTAACCAAATAAGCCGATAGACTACCACCGCAGGTGCCAACAATCATATCCGGCGTCAAATCATGAGCCACCAATGCTGCATAGCTACCTAAATAATAGCCAAAACGTGAACCGCCCCCTGAAAAAAGCTGTACACGCTCATAGGGTTTGGCATGCGTATTATTCATGATTGGTTGAGGCGACTTTAATTGCCAATGACACGGTAAAAATACCAAAGCGATCAATACGCATCGCTATTTTTTGAAAGCCAGCATTCTCAACCAACTGATCCATCTCTGCTTGTGAACGACAACGCATCACCCAACTGCTGCCACGATGATTGTTTAAGGTTTTACTGATAAATTCTTGTTCAGGATGCCAAGGCTGATTGGTATAAAGCAAATAACCACCAGATTTTAAACTATCGTAAATGCCTGCCAAAGCCGTCGTTGGTAGCATATTGTCAGAAAACAATTCAAAAACACCAGAGGCAATGGCGATATCGAACTTTGTTTCATCGGCACTGCCAGTCTCTTTCTGCTCATTAACATAACTGGCAGGGTCAAAGGCATCTTTTTGACAGGCAATCACGCGATCAGTAATTTCTAGCTGCTGCGCTTTCGACTGTAACGCTTGAATATTATGCTGCTCATAATCACGTAGCTCAGCATGCAAGTCTGCAAATTCTGTCAACAAATCAAACGCATAAAAGCCATACCCACTAGCAATATCTAGCAATCTTGGTTGGTATGACTTAGCACTATTTTGGTTCTTATTTTCAATATCTGCTAAAGCTTGACGTGTTAGCTCTAATATATGCTCACGGCGGATACGAATCCCTTGCCAACCGATATTATTGAGATAAAATTTATCGACTGCCTGTCCAAATTTATTCTGACCACTCGGCTGATTGTAATAGACATGATCGAGCGAATGACCCGAATCAAAGCCATGCGCAAGCCCTGTGGCAATGGCATCGCTGACATGACCAAATTTTTGCATGGCAAATCGGGTAATGGCAAAGCTTGGGTTAAAAGGTTTAATCGCTAAGCGATCAACCTTATCCTTACTGGCACTGTTTAGATGAGCGGCGCTCAAATCCGATGCTTTAACGTCCGTACTGAATACCTGCTCAGCGAACTCGATACAATCAGCGAAGACGTCTGCTTTATTGGTTTCATGAAAGATCGCATGATAGCTGTCTGGATATAATTGCCAACGCTTAGTAGTCGTATTAATCGCGTCATAAAAATCGCGTTCAGCCTGCTTATCGACCACATAATCCTTGCCTGCGCACAATACAAACGTCGGTACGGTAATGGCACCAGCATCATCGAGCAAGCGTTGACCCGTCGCATGAGTATCAATGAGCAAGTCAGTCGAGATGCTATTGGAGATAAGCGGGTCGGCATTGTAGGCGTGCTGTGCGTCTTTATCATGGGTCAGCACTTGCGCTTTGACGTAGCTACTCACGCGTGACATCAGTCCAAGCGCGCGAGCCACCTTTAACGACGGTATGGCAAAGGGTAGATACAAACGAATCTTCAATGCAGGTGTACCCAAAATCATCCCGCGGATATTGGGCGCGTAATCATGTACCCATGCTGCCGCGAGTACCGCACCGATACTACTGGCGATGAGTAAAGTATCGTCAATGGCAATGCCAGTTTGAGCAACGACCAATTGCACAAAGTCGTTTAAATCGCGCTCTAGCTCGGTGACGCTCTCGGCATGGTCTTTGATACCGCCTGAGCGCCCATTACCGCGTGCATCCCAAGCAAATACCTGATAGCCAGCCGCAGCAAACTGCTGTCCTAACTCTTCCAATCGTCCTGAATGCTCATGACCACGATGTAACAGAATGACTTGGCGCTGTTGTGTGTGTTGCTGACTGATTTGTTTTATAGCCTCTAGAGGCATCGTCAGCCAGTAACGATAATATATTGCCGTGCCATCATAAGCGTTATAACTACTTTCACCATGAATAGTTTTGGGTGAGAACTGCTTTGATGAAGGTTGCTTTGATGAGAGTTTCTTTGATGACGTCTTTTGGGATGGGTCTTTATGATTACTATCGTTAAGCAGATTTATTTTATTTTCTGCACTATTAGAGGTCGCTGACATAATATTGGATTCCAAAAGAAAAGCATTAGTAGAAGAATGAGGTAAAGCGTTATGAGCGATGAAACCATCAATGACGCTAGGAGAAAATTCAGCATGGTTGGAAATGTTTGAATGATGACAAGTATTTAAGGCACTCAGTGTTGATTTAGGCACTGGCGGTTTACGCATTACGTATAAATTCACCATATAACGCAAGCGATTGAGGCAAGTTTTTAAGAGCATTGCTTCTGTCAGTAGGCACAGCTGCCCTATTCTTATAGGTGATAGCGATAACGGTACTTTGACACCAACCAAGATGCCAAGCACACCCAGCAAAAAAGCACGGTCACTTTTGCCTAATGGCCCATGGTTGGCTCGAGTACCTAGCGCTGTATTACTGGCTATGCCCAGTAGCTCGGTACCAATACTAAAACCAATCAAACCGACAATATGGCGCTGACTGTGAGATAGGTTTTCTGCGATATTTATCAGCCCAACGGGCGTTTCTTGATTATCAATATGCGGCAACAGACTGGCCAATAATGCTGTATCGGCAACAATATCGCCCAATTCATTAAGCACTGCACCAAGTTTGGATGCCTGCCCGTGCTCACGCGCCATCATACCATCAATAGCATTGAGCGCCATACGCACAAACAATGATGACGGCATTAACAGCCATAGCGCTTGATTTCTGGCTGCGGGCTTAGCTATCACATAGGCCGTTCCCACACTCAACAATACTGCTGAAACCGTCACTTGGTTGGCGGTAACACCTTGCCCAGCTAGAGTATCGCTTATAGGACGCAATTGATCTTGGAATTGAGACTTGAGTTGATATAGCGACATAATACGTGCCAAAACGTTTGATGCCTTCAATGTAGCAACAAAAGTTTGTCAGGTAAAGAATAACCAGCCACTTAGAGGTCATTTACTACTCAAACAACCGTCATATTTTGCGATGAATATGATGTGCTGATAGCCGTATTTACGAGCTAATATGATACAATCCCCAGCTTCTGAGAAATGCCCTCCCAAAAACGCCTTGTTTAAAAATGACGAGTCTGCCGACATGCAAAGCCTGATTACCCTTGTTTTGGTATTAATGCCAATGTTTATTGGCTTTGCCATTCCCTCAAACCCAACCATGACTAAGCTTGCCGATAAAGGCTTGTCTTATTTGGTCTTTATTATCCTCACCTTGATTGGTATTGAGCTGTCGCAAGTGGAAGGGCTTGGCAGTCAAATAGGTGAAATTGCGCTATATGTCACTATATTGTCGATACTAACGATTGGCACCGGCTTATTTGCCTTGATGCTGTTTGACCGTCTGCGTCCATGGCATGCCAAAAAACCTAGCGTCAAATCTAAAGAGCACCGCGTTAGTATACGCGGCAGCTTGGCACAAGTATTTTGCGTGGCGATTGGTATGGTGATTGGCTATTTTTTGCCAGCCGATTATATGCCACCTGAAAACACCATGACCGCAATGCTGATGGTATTAATTTTACTGGTTGGTATTGGCTTGAAAGGCTCGGGAATTACCCTTAAAGAAGTACTACTCAATAAACGTGGTGTCGAGATGAGTATCATCTTTACACTAGCAGTTCTGGTTGGCGGACTTGTTTTCGCGCTGATGTTTACCGATGTATCATGGACGAAAGGCTTGGCACTGGCATCAGGGTTTGGTTGGTATTCGCTATCAGCGATTATCATGACCGATGCTTATGGCGCCGTTTGGGGCAGTGTGGCGCTATTTAACGACTTAATACGTGAGTTCTTTGCGCTATTATTTATCCCCGTCTTTATGCGCAAATATCCATCAGCAGCGGTCGGTCTTGGCGGCGCGACCAGTTTAGACTTTACCCTGCCTATTATTCAACAATCTGGCGGGTTAAAAGTCGTACCACTGGCGATTAGTTTTGGTTTTATTATTAATATTGTCTCGCCAGTGCTGATGGTACTGTTTTCGGCGTTGGGGTAAGGTTAAGTTTTAAAGGTTGATGAAAATCAGTCGTTATTATTCAAAGAGCTCACAGTGCTTGGCGTACTTACCATAACTCTCTGTATAACTCGCGTATTTTAGATTCGATAAATTTTTGACTTGTCTACTTGCCTTAAGAACGACTCTTCTGTTTTTGGATTCCATCTGTTCAGGATCATCATAACTCAGATCTATATTGGTAGAAGGATACCGATCTAAGCAGTCATAAGTAGTAATACGGTCAGATTCGATATGATGCTCGGTTATAAGTCTGTTTTTAATAGTAAGTGCACGTTGGCGTGATAAGTTGTCATTGGTCTTTGATAATGCAAGCTCATTCGATGACAAATGCCCAAAGATAAAAACATTAGCATCTGGATATTCGTTAAGCTTTTCTTCAATTTTTGCAAACTCTTTATCATATGTATTAATTAATCGACTACTCAGCGGTGCAAAAAATCCTCGTAATTCCATCTCCAGTGCCTCACCTCCCTCAATTATTATTTCACAGCCTTTAGCATCAACTACTACGTTAGGTGGCGTGTCAGGGCACTCGTCTATATCATCAAGCACTCCATCGCCGTCTGAATCCAAAATTGCCGGAACGACGGGCGCTACGATAGGCGATTGCTGATCAGCCGTTACCGATTGCAGCGCAGTTTGACAAGCTGATAACGTAAAAACACTGCTAAAAATACTAATGGCTAAATACGCTTTTGATGTCATGGTAAGGTCCTTCTTAATGATTACTTTGTCCTTTTAATAAAAACTACTTTTTTTATTTATCAGGTTCAGTCGCAAGCGCATAAACTCGCCGATTAAGCATATTGCCTTCTTCAGTATCGGATGGCGCAATCGGTCTATTTGCCCCATACTCAATCGTAGTGATGCGGTCAGGAGCGAAGTTAAACTTTGAAATTAAATAGTTTTTAACATTATCAGCTCGAGCTTGCGCTAACGGACTGGGATTGTTTAAATCGGCGCTATCAACCTCCGTTCTTGAATTATGACCTTCAACCCATAGGATAGCGCCTTTGTACTCCTGCATTTTCATACCGACCTTATCCAGTTCATCTTGGTACTTTGGCAAAAGCTTACTACTGTCTTTGTCAAAAAAAGCACGATATTCCATTCTTAGACCTACCCCTATAGGCGCTAAAGGACAGCCTCTTTCATCGATGACTACATTCCACGGCGTAGCAGGACACTGGTCGATGTCATCAGGAACGCCATCACCGTCGCTATCTACATTAACCACAACCGTTGGCATGTTGATAGTTTGACTTGTTTGCTTAGACAGGTCAGCAGTTTG
Organism: Psychrobacter faecalis; assembly: GCF_016107575.1. Classification (GTDB taxonomy): domain Bacteria; phylum Pseudomonadota; class Gammaproteobacteria; order Pseudomonadales; family Moraxellaceae; genus Psychrobacter; species Psychrobacter faecalis. The sequence continues at coordinate 31,504 of NZ_JABAST010000032.1, forward strand.
ACAACCTGTCAGTGCTAAAACGCCTGTCATCATCAGCGTTATTGTCCGTAATTTCACGTTCATACTTTACTCTTCCTTAAGTCTAGAACGCTAAACCCCACTCGCCTGCTTAGCAAACAGACGCATCAATGGTTTAATTTTGCTGACGCGATACATACCTTCATTACGAATTTGTTGAATCGGACGCATCTGCGCAAGGGAACCTGCAAACAGCCAATTAAGCGCCGAAAAGCTGTGCATCATCAGACTATTATGCGGACGGCGCAGACGCTCATAGCTACGCAAGGTTTGGTTCGTACCCCACAGCTTATTGCCACTGCGCGCATAGTCATGGGTCAGTTGCTCACTTAATGCCTTTACATCGAGCATGCCCAAATTCAATCCCTGACCTGCCAGCGGATGCACACCATGTGCGGCGTCCCCAATTAAGACTAGATTATCGGCGACATAGCTTTTTGCTTGCTGCGCGGCCAACGGAAAGCTGGCGATGGATTCAATCTCGCGGATAGCACCCAGCTCATAATTACTGGCAGCAGCCAATTTATCAGCGATATAGCGCGGCGTTTCTTCCAACAATGCCAGTGCTTGATTGCGGGGCAATGTCCATACAATCGACTGCCAATGCTCTGGATTGGCTTTATCTTCATCAGAAATATCAGCTAACGGCAACAATGCCAACGTACCAGTTGGTAGCATGGCTTGACGGGCGGTTGCTCGGTGCGGCTTGTCAGTTTGAATGGCACAGCAAATCGCGGTTTGGTTATAATCAAGCACATCGAGCTCAATTGCTGCCTGCTTACGCACAAACGAGCCGCGACCGTCAGCACCCACCAATAAACGTGCGTCAATCACCGTGCCGTCATCTAGCGTCACACGGTAACCTTGCGCGCTACCAAGCCAGTCCATATCGACAACCTTCTGCCCATCGATAACGGTTAAATATTGACTGACATCAGATGCAGATAAACGCTGCCATAATGCGTATTCGATAACGGCGGGCTCAACCATACTACCGAGCATTTTTGGCTCAGAGTTTTGATTGCTGTTATTGCCGTCATTACTATTATTAGCATCATCACTATCGCCGAACAATAACTCACCGCGACCGTTTAACTGCCACACCTGCATTTGGGTATAATCGGCTTTACGCTCTGATGCCGCTATCTTTTGCCAAGCGCCCACGTCTTTTAGCAAACCAATACTGGCAAGGCTTAAAGCATAAACGCGCGCATCCCGCTTGCCAAGCACCTTTTGCCAATCTGCCTCGCTACGTTGCGGGCGGGCATCGATAAGCGTCACTGGCATCTCAGCTTGTGCCAGTTTTAGCGCAAGGGTTGCACCGACGATACCGCCGCCGATAATGAGCGTATGGTTATTTTTCATAAAACATCCTTTGTCGCGTTATTCATGCTATCCGCTCATATTTATGTGGTTTAGCAGCAGCTGAAATGTTGGATTTTATTTGCTTAATAACTTACCAGTATGTTGAACTAAGATTTTAAGCCCATCGCATAGTTGGCAATCAATGGCTTAATGTTTGGCAGTTTATCAAAGGCAACCAAAGCCACGTTACGTGCCAGTTTCACCGCTGGATTAGGATGAGTAAAGCCATGTACTACTGCATCACAAAAGCGAATGACGCGTTTTTGATCGGTTTGACGGGCTTTTTCATAGTGTTTAAGCAAAGTTGGATCGCCGATATCTTCACCTTTGAGCACCTGCCGATTCATCATTTGCGCCAGTACATGCGCATCACGCATACATAGATTAAACCCTTGTCCAGCGACCGGATGTAAGGTGTGAGCCGCGTTACCCATGATGACGCAGCGACCATCGACTTGTTTGTCTGCCAAAACCCGTGTCAATGGATAAGCGCCGCGGCGACCGGCTTTTTTAAACGTGCCAGCGCGCGTGCCAAAGGCTTGCTGCAAGGTTGCCAAGAAATGCGCATCATCTTCTAAATATTGCGTTTCTTCACCCGTTGGACAAACCCAAACTACCGAGCGTCGATAGCCTTTTTGGTACTCATCATTGCCGTCGCCTTCTGGATCGGTCAATGGCAACACTGCAAGCGGACCTGCCGGACTAAAACGCTCGATAGCAATATGTTGATGTGGCTGATCGGTCTCTACCACCCCAACGATAGCGGTTTGTTTATAATCATAAGTCGTAGTGCCGATATTTAACAATTGACGCACGGTAGAGTCGCGACCATCACAGGCAACCAAAACACTGGCCTGCAACTGCTGCTCATGCTCTTCTTCACCGTAATAGCTAAAGCTTAACGTCACGCCATCGTTTTGTTGGCTAACGGCTATCACATTGGCATTATCAATCAGCGTAATCAGCGGCTCCTGCTGGGCAGCCAATAACAACTTACGCCCAAGCCACGCGTTTTCCATCACTTGCCCAAATGACTCGACTTGCTCCTCAGCTTTATTTAATTGTGCGCGCCCAAAGCTACCTTGCTCGCTAATTTTTACCGCATCAATGCGACAAGCATGACTTTGTAGCTCATCCCATAGCCCAATCTCTTGATAAATCTGTACCGTACGCCGTGACAGTGCGGTATTTCGACTGTCTAAATAATGCGTGCGTTTAGCGTCGTCATTTGGACTGATGGTTGGATAGCTGTTTTTCTCTAGCAGAGTGCTAGCGATACCATGATGAGCAAGCAACAACGCAAACGACAAACCGACATGGCCGCCGCCGGCGATAAGGACTTGCTGCTCAGTCATAGCCGCTTTATTAGCCTGTTCAGATTTAGCAGGATTGATTTTTGATAAATTTGCTTCAGTATGTTGCATGGTTATTATTCCTATTATGACCCATTTAGCACGCGTTTAGACGCGATGACTTTACATTCAAAAAATATTATTTTTCTAAAAAATATCTTGTTCTTCTACCTTTACAAACTTAGCTTTTACACCGCCATTATCTAAGCTCTAGATTACCACAAATCATTCATCATTCTGTGCTCCTGACCATAACCATAGTGGCTATTTAGTTTTGTTGCCGTTTTCGCTCTAAGGTGTATCATCTACAGTTGCAATCACCATACAAAAACAAAGCCCTGCCCGCCTGTAAATGACTTGAATTTTAAATTCTATCTAAAAGCGAAAGAGGACTCTACCCGACATTAGGGTGGAGGTGAATTTCGCCTAGGGCGTGTCCCTAATTGGCAAAAAAGTATATATCTTCTAAAATAAAGCATACACTTTATAAAATAAGAGGTATATAAGAAAGATGGCCAGACAAGCATTGACCGATAATCTCTGGGAACAGCTACAAGTGACTATGGCACAACATGGTTGCTACCGAAAAGATAAGAATCGTGACGTGATGGAAGCCATTCTTTGGAAACTACGTACAGGTGCGCCTTGGCGTGACATACCTGAAGAATTATGCCCATGGAAAACCGCTTACAACCGTTTCAATCGATGGTCAAAAACGGGTTTGTGGGAGAAATTTTTTTTAGCCTACGAAAAGAAGTTGATACGGAATGGGTATTCATCGACGGAAGTTATATA
>NZ_JABAST010000033.1 GCF_016107575.1 Psychrobacter faecalis
GCTTTATCTGGCGTGTACTATCATTCATTGCAAGATGAATTGAGGACACGCCCTAGATAATGAATGTTTTGCGCTTCATTAACAAATTTATCATCCGCTAAAATCACATCACGATGCAAGGATATATTGGTTTTGATACCTTCAATCACCAATTCGTCAAGCGCATGCAGGGTTTTAGATATCGCTTGCTGACGTGTTTGACCGTGACAGATCAGCTTGCCAATCAAGGAATCATAATAGCTTGGAATCTCATAACCTGGGTAGAGGTGCGAGTCAAAACGCACGCCCGCGCCACTTGGGGCAAACAACTGATTGACCGTACCTGGACAAGGCATAAAGGTCGCTGGATCTTCGGCATTGATACGGCATTCTATGGCGTGGCCTTGAATTTCAATCTCGCTTTGACGATAAGATAAACCGTAGCCGGCGGCGATTTTAAGCTGTTCAACGACGACATCGATGCCGGTAATCATCTCAGTCACTGGATGCTCAACCTGCACGCGAGTATTCATCTCAATAAAAAAGTATTCATTATTTTCAAATAAAAACTCAAACGTACCCGCGCCGCGATATTTGACCAGCTCACAAGCTTTGACGCAAGCATTTAAAATAGGCTGACGCACATCGTCAGGGATATCTGGGGCAGGTGCTTCTTCTAAGACTTTTTGGTGACGACGTTGTAATGAACAATCGCGGTCATACAGATGAATGGCATTGCCATTACCATCGCCCAGTACTTGCACTTCTACATGACGCGGATTTTGGAGATAACGCTCCATATAAACGGTATCATCACCAAACCACAGCTCAGCCTCTTGTTTGGCAGCTTGTACTTGGCCAATAAGCTCATCAAAACGCTCAACAACGCGCATACCGCGGCCACCGCCACCAGAAGCAGCTTTAATCAAGAGGGGAAAGCCGATATTGCGCGCTTGCTCTTCAGCGTTATGCAAAGTGACGGCACCCACTGAACCGGGGACTGTTGGTACGCCCGCTTTTTTCATGGCATTAATGGCTGATACTTTATTGCCCATTAAGCGAATGTGGTCAGCATTGGGACCGACAAAGGTCAAACCAGCTTCTTCAACACGTTCAGCAAACTCAGCATTTTCTGCCAAAAAACCATAACCGGGGTGAATAGCATCAGCACCCGTGATTTCAGCGGCGGTCAAAATGGTGCTAATATCGAGATAGCTTTGGTTGGCGTTGGGTTTGCCAATACAGATGGCTTCATCAACAAAGCGCAGATGCATTAAATTGGCATCCGCCGTTGAATAAACACCAACGGTCTCTATGCCAAGCGCCTTGCAAGCTCGAACGATACGTAGGGCAATCTCACCTCTATTGGCGATGAGCAGTTTTTTTATCATGGGGTCATCCTTGTCAAAGCGGCAGTCATTGATAGCCTCGCTATTTTGGACATCGTAACAGCAAACTGCGCTACATCAAATTTAGACAAATCGAGCGCTGATGTCGATGAATAATAACGAGGTCTCAATCATTACAAAGTAAAGGTTGGTAGATAGCGTTACGCTTTATAGCGTATGACTGGCTGACCAAACTGTACCACTTCAGAATTATCCACTAAGATTTCATCAATGACGCCGCTTTGAGTCGCTTCAAGAGGATTCATGATTTTCATGGCTTCAATGATACCAAGCGTATCGCCTGCTTGTACTTTTTGACCGACCTTTACAAATGGCGGGTCATTAGGACTTGGGGCTGAATAATAAACACCCACCATTGGCGAGGTTTCAACGCTGCCAGCTTTGACAGCGGCTTTTGCGGCGGCAGCGACAGGTGCAGCACCTGCGGCAGGCGCAGCCATCATCGTCGGTGCTGGCGCATCATAGTGACGAGTCAAACTGATGTGTTCGTCATCTGAGCTGATTTCTAAATTAACCAGTTCACTTTCTTCCATGAGTGCGATCAGGGTGCGTATTTTTTCAATATCCATAATTTTAATTTTGCCTTGTACTAATTTCTAGAAAAAAAATAGTGTAACTAAATATTGTATTGGTAATTGCTAATGATACCTATATTCACGCCAATGAGCAATCGATGTACAGTTGTTAACTGAGTTTTTTTACATATTATGACGTAAGCGTGCTTAAGCGTAAGAAATATTCAATGATTTATCATAGTCGATGTCATAAGGTAGCGCCAGTCATGGTTACTAGACGCTACGTTCGAACCAAGCGTATGAGCGCATCAAGCCCATAATGTTGTCAAGCGTTTTTGCTGATAGCGCAGACGCAAACTTAATAATATAGACGATAAGAATAAGCCTGTGATGAGCGCCATCCAAAAACCCTGCGCGCCAACGTCGGTGAAGCGCACCAGATAAACGCCAAGCGGTAAAGCAACCAACCAATAACAAAATAGCGTCACCCACATCGGCACATTGGTATCTTGCATACCGCGTAATATACCAGCGACATTGACTTGCCAGCCATCAAATAATTGATAAGCGAGGGCGAAAATGAGTAAGTGCATGGCTTGCGCGCGTACCACAGGATTATCGGTGAATGCCGCCGCCAATTGCGGTCTAAACAACCAAACGCCAAGCATAGAAACCAGCGCAATGATAACCGTCCATACAAGCCCTGTGGCTAATACTTGACGCAGCGCCATCAGATTTTTTTCACCAAAGCGGTTGGATATCATAATGGTCAGCGCCATCGCCACCGAGATGGGTATCATAAACAGCTGCGACGTCACTGATAGCGCCACTTGATGCGAGGCGGTCGCAATCTCACCGAGCGGACTGATAACTAGTGCCCCTAAACTAAATAAACTGGCTTCAAAAAAGATAGAGATACCAATCGGAATACCAAGTTTTAGTAATTTTTTAATTTGCGTGCGGTTAGGACGGGCAAAAGCATAAAAGAAGCGCGTACTGGCAAATTGCTGACGTTTGGTAAAGCTCGTATATGTCGCTAACAGCAAGACATTAATCCAAAGTACGATGGCCGTTGCTACCCCGCAACCAGCGCCGCCCATTTCGGGCATACCAAATAAACCGTGGATAAAAATATAGTTAAGCGGAATATCGGCAAGTAGCCCGATGATACTAATAACCGTCACCGGCTCTGGTCGGCCGAGCGCCTCACAGTAACTGCGCAGCACGGCATAGACCGCGATTGCCGGAAAACCGAACGATACCCCATGTAAATATTGCGCAGCGATGGGTTGGATGTTTTCAGGTACGCCCATCACCCCAAGTATATTGGGCGCTAGATTGACAATGATAAAGCCGAGAATACCAATGACGCCGGCCGTCCATAACGATTGCTGGGTAATATGCGGCACTTGGCTATGATTGTTTTGGCCGATGGCTTCGCCGATAAGCGGCGTGGTGGCAATCAAAATACCCGTTGCCAATAAAAACAGCGGCAGCCAAATACCGGAGCCGACAGCCACGGCCGCCAAATCAAGGGCGGAGACTTTACCGGCCATAATGGCATCGACGACACCGAGCGCAGCTTGGCAAAACTGGGTAATTAAGATAGGGAGGGCGAGTACGCCTAAGCGTAAGCTGTAACTTTTAAAATCTCTAAAGGATAATGGGAAAACCATAATGAGCAACTTTTTATTCTTTGCAGTAATTATTGTGGATGAGCAAATGCTGCCATCAACAAGTTAATAGCGAAACAGTGAAATAGGATTGGTGCGACGATAATACTCCGATAAATAATATGAGCAAGTCCATTTTTAATGATTATTAATAACAACATGCCGACAGAGTAAAAAATTAAACAGTTAAGACCAAAATGAAAGATGACCCGTCAATCCATAAGTAGAATTGAGAGGTCAAGATAAGAAAGTTTTGTTAAATTCGCATTAGGATTGGTATTTTTCAAATTTTAATGATTTACCAGTCCTACGTTATGGTTAAATGGCGCTAGGCGAATTTGGCAACAGATTCAGCTCTTCTGCCATATCCATAATCGTGTTCCAATGCTTGGGTTCAAGCGGCAAAATGGTCAGCTGCTCACAGCCTTTTCTTAGCAATAAAGAATCCTCAAGCGCCGGCAAAAATTTAAGCTGCGCTAATGGCAGTATATCCGTAAAAGCCTGCTCAAAAGTCACATCTACCATGTACCAGCGCGGCTCATCTTCAGTTGCTTTAGGATCATAATGGCGATGTTCGGGGTGAAACTGGGTGGGGTCGGGATAACCAGCTTTACTGATAGTCACGATACCAGCGACGCCAGAAGGTTTGGCGCTAGAGTGATAAAAAAATGCTTTGTCATCAACTTTCATATCATCACGCATAAAGTTGCGGGCGCGATAATTACGTACCCCATCCCACATCTCCGTGCCTGCACCTTGTAAGTCTCCTATGTTAAAACAGCGGGGATTAGATTTGATAAGCCAATATGCCATGGTCTTTATCCTTGTAAAATTATTAATGTAACCATAATGGTTTCATAGTGATGGCTTTAAAAGCTGCCCACCATCTATTTTTATTCCATATTTATTTTCATTCTTTGTAGTCATCTAGCTTATCTAGCATTACCACTATCGGCCATTGCTATAAACGCCGATTGTTCCCAATACTTTTATGGCCAATTTATGCTGATTAGGCTTTTCTTTAGCGCGCCCAGCCGTTATCCTAGCGCTACTTTCTGCTGACGACCGCAGCTACTCCTTTATAGATAAGTCCGCTTATGTCAAATATCAAATCCTCTCATACTCCCAACGATCTTGATTTGCCTCATCGTAACCAGCATGGTGTTTTTGCGGTAAAAGATATTCCGTTAGCACTTTATATCCATATTCCTTGGTGTGTGAAAAAGTGCCCTTATTGTGATTTTAATTCGCATGAGCTGCCGATGGACAGTCAGCTATCTATGTATGATGAATACGTCGATACGCTATTACTTGATGCAGCGTCACAGCAAGCGTTAACCCAAGGGCGAGAAATCAGCTCAATATTTATCGGTGGCGGTACACCGTCGCTACTGCCCATTGCCCAGTATCAACGTTTATTTAACGGTTTGCGTGAGATTTTTCAGTTTGCAGGTGACATTGAAGTGACGATGGAGGCCAATCCAGGCACCCTTGAGCATGCACCATTTGCACAGTATTTAGATGTAGGCATCAATCGTTTGTCGATTGGCGTACAAAGCTTTGCTGCTGGCCAGCTCACCACGCTGGGGCGTATTCACAATCCCGCCCAAGCATTATCAGCTATTAAAGCCGCTCGTCGCGCTGGATTTGAACGTGTCAACGTCGATTTGATGCATGGGCTACCGCAGCAAACGATGAGTGAAGCCCTGAACGATATTCAAATGGCGCATGAGGCAGGTGCTACACATATTTCTTGGTATCAGCTAACGATTGAGCCAAATACGGTGTTTTATCGCAGTCAGCCGATTTTACCCGATGAAGATAATTTGGCAGATATTGAGCAAGCAGGGCAGACATTGCTTGAGCGTTTGGGCTATGACAACTATGAAGTGTCGGCCTGGGCAGGTGCGTCCGATAAACCTTGCCGTCACAACGTCAATTATTGGCAATTTGGTGATTATTTAGCGATTGGTGCTGGTGCGCACGGTAAAGTCACCATTGATGATAGATATGGAAATCAAACATTAACGGCTGATAAATTGTCTGATGAGGTATTAAAAAAGGTATCAACAGAGACGGGTATTTATCGCTTTAGCAAATCTCGTATGCCAAAAGACTATATGACTTTTGATATCGACACGATGAATAATATAAAAAAAGAGGGCGCGCCAAAAATGGTCGGTTGGCAGGCAATCGCGAGTGATGAGCTGGTCAGTGAGTTTATGCTCAATGCTCTACGCTTGCATGAAGGCGTGACATGGTCTTTGTTTGAAGCTCGAACAGGGCTGAGCTATGACAATATTGCTCTAGAAGTAAATCAACTTATTAAACAAGGGCTATTGATAGATGATAATGAGCACCTACAGCCAACAGCATTGGGTAGAAGATATCTTAACCAGATATTAAGAGCATTTTTATAAAGTGTGCAGACAAAAAAAGAAGCTTACCAAATGATAAGCTTCTTTAATATAAGCCTAAAAAGGCTTAGATTTTGTTTTGTACTTCTTGTGCAGTACCAGTTACAGCGCCACCAGCACTTGATACGTCTTGGCCTAGACCTTTAAACGTGTTGCAACCAGTTAGTACAAACATAGCAGTCAAAGAAGCGATAACTAATTTTTTCATAATTTTTTCCTCAAAAAAGACAGGGTTTATAAGTAATAACAGTAAACTATAGCGTTTTGCTTAAGTTTCACTGAGGGGTTACAGGATACAAGGACAATGTTTTTAAATTATCTCGTTATCCATTAGGGTCATGATAATCAAAGTTAAAATCAGTGCCCAGTATCAAAATGTAATTATTGGCAGTAAACTGTAACTTTTGATTACGTCTGTTATATACGTTTAGACAAAATGCTTAAATCATTTATGGAGTTTGTATGACCATTCATATCGTGTTGGTAGCGCCAAAGATGCCTAGCAATACTGGCAATATTATCCGCTTATGTGCCAATAGTGGGGCGCAGCTACATTTGGTCAGGCCGTTAGGGTTTGAGCTCGACGATAAGAAGCTACGCCGTGCAGGTCTCGATTATCATGAATACGCTCATCTGCAAGTACATGACGATTGGGCAATGACCAAGCAAGCGCTACAAGCGGCTGGTTGCGAGATTATCACCGCACTGACGACCAAGCTGAGTAAACCGTTTTATGACTATGATTTTAGCGGACAAACGACTCAGCATTTAGATAGCAGTGCGTCTAATAGTCCATCTTCAAATCATGTGGCGCTGGTTTTTGGTTCTGAAACGGCAGGGCTGCCAGAGGATATCCGTACCGATATCGGCGCTGATAACTGGCTACGCTTACCAATGCTTGCGGATTCGCGCAGTTTAAATCTTTCTAATAGCGTGGCAATATGCTTGTATGAAGTTTGGCGACAGCAAGGATTTGACGGCGATGAAGGTCGCAGTATCGGTTATGACACCTTGACCGTTTATGACCCAAAATAGAGTAGAGATAGAGAAGCTAGCAGGGTAATTGGGTAAAAAAGCGGTTAAAGAAAATCAGTCGTTTAATTTTCTTTAACCGCTTTTTTGCTGCTTTTTTTATAAACCACGTGCTTTATAAACAATTTGGCGGTTTTGGCAAGCCAGCAAGCCGATTGACATGACGGGCAACCAAACCCGTACTAAATAACTGCTGGAGCTTTTGATTGCTGATGTCATGCTCAGGCAAGGTTTGCTGTAGCCATTTAATCAGCGGGCGGGTCGCTGGCGCGTGATTGAATTTGGTAAAAAATGCGCGTACCTGCTGTAAGATGGCTAAATGTTCAGCATTTAAAGTTACATCTAGAGTATTCGCGAGCTGCTGCGCAATCGTAGGCGTCCAAACTGTATGGTCGCATAAATGCCCGTCTTGGTCTAAGTCCACTGCAGTCATCTTCTCAGCAGGTGTAATATCATCTTTAGAATTCATCATAGAGCAATTGTTACCACTTTATCAAAGGTAGCGCCATTCGCATAAGTATTTTGAGTTAAGGCGACCCATTCATCATCGCTCAAAACAGCCGTTAATTTGGCGGATAAATTGAGCTTTGCCGCCGTATTATCATTCAGCTGCGCTACGTCCTCAGCGAGAGCATAAATAGCCGCTACATCTTTTGTTTCAATGTACTCAAGGTCTTCCAAATAAGCATTAAACCAGTCAATAAAAGCGACCGTTGTGCCCAATAATATAATGCTATCACCCGCACGCCATGTCGATGTCATTTGTTCTGTGCTGCGTCTGAGCGTATCCATACTGCTATGTAATTGATATAAAGTTGCCATAATCGTGTCCGCTTACTTACTATATTTGTTGTCATATTAAAATAAATATTAACAATGTAAATTCGTCCTAGCCCAAAAAGTTGCTACTAAAAGACTAAGATCTGGTCAAATTCTTGCGAATTTACCACCTCTGGTATCAAGGTCAGCTGCGTCGCCAAATCTGCCGGTAACATGCCCGCAATCCAACCGCTAAACACATCGTCCGGTAACCAAGCGGCTGGCATATCATATAACTCAAGCGACTGAATCATGCCATGCAAACGTGATTCAGGCTGCATTAAAAAACCAAAGACCGGCGCATCCAAATACAGCTGCACCTCATGACCAAAAGTCGCTAAGGTTAAAGCCAGCGCGCAGCCTTCATAACTTACCATCTCGGTAGGCGTATGCAAGCGAATGAGTAATTTCATGATGTATTCCTAATCTGATTATCGCCAACCACTATTATTCATCTGGTTATTATTAAGTTGGCTGTTTTGACAGCGAGTTGTCATGTAAAACGCTGTTTAAAACTGGAGTAAACGACAGTTACCTTGCATCATCATCGCAAGCTCACTCAGTCCTACCAGCTTAAAACTAGCTGCCAGATTTTCGCTATCTAACTGATGGCGAGTGCTATTTTCGCTATCTGAAATACCGCGGCTAAGCGCCGTACTGACACAAACAGGCAGCGTCAACTGATATTGCTCAGCAAGCTTTTGCCACTCTTGAGTGATATTCATCTGGTCTGCTGACTGCCAGCGCAAGCGATTGGCGGTATTGGCGGCATCGGCATAGAAAAAAATATTCAATGGCGCAGGTACGTTTTCATTATTATCGCTGTTATCGGTCTCATCATTATTGTTCGTGTCATTATTATTTGTATCAGTGTTTGCTAGATAGGTACGCGCATAGCGTAGCGCAAGATATGCCAGCGGATGGCTGGGATCAGCAGTAATTAATAATAGCGGGGTTGTGGTCGTCATAATCGCGGTGTCACTTATGATGAATGAGAATAAAGAAAAAAGCACAGCGTCTCAAGATTTTTAAGACCCAAAGTGTTTAAAACTCAAGATTTCTAGGTTTAGGTTTTAAGTCCTTTTAAGTATTGGCTATTGTAGCATTATTCGCAAAACTTTCTTATGTTCGTCAGTTCTTAGTCAGTAAAGTGCTGTCAGTAGCATGGCTGAGGATTTATGCTACTATAAAAATCCTAAAATAAGATTGTTTATAGCCGCGTTAATATTGTAAAAATAATTTTTGCGATTGATGTGGTTTTTATAGCTTTATGCTGCAAGGAGTTGTCGTCGTTATGCTATCTACCATGCCTAGTAGTACAGGCTTTCAGCCTAGCCCAGAGCAGCTACAAGTGCTACAGACTGCCAGCGAGTTTGCTTATCAGGTTTGGAAAAGTCGAACGGGCGCTTGCCAGACGTTTTTGCGCAGTTATCCATTACAGAGCACGTTAACGCGCCAGCAAATTGATGATTTGATTCAAGATTATACCTTGGATGAGAATTATCAGCTCGCCAATGAAGACAAGGTAATGAGTGGTTTGCGGCATTTGCGTATGCTGCTAATGATGCGCTGGATTTGGCAAGATGCCTTGGCCATGATTGAGCTTGAGCAATTGACCGATGAGCTGTCTGAATTTGCCGATGGCTGCATTTTATTTGCCAAAGACTATACCTATCAGCAGCTGATTGCGCAATATGGGCAGCCGACCTTTATTAATGCGAAGGGGAATGTGCAAGTCGATGATATGGCGATTATGGCAATGGGTAAGCTTGGCGCGCATGAGCTCAATTTATCCAGTGATATCGACCTTATTTTTGTGCATCAGGCGCGCGGTGAAACAGACGGTGACAAAGCAAAAGGCACGCGCAGTATTGATAACAAGCGTTTTATGACCCGGCTTGGACAAGGTATTATTAGACTGCTCGATAATAATACCGCTGATGGTTTTGTGTTTAGGGTTGATATGCGTTTGCGTCCGTGGGGCGATGGCAGTGATTTGGCGATTCATTTATCCGCATTGCAGAAGTACTTTGCCCAGCATGGGCGGGCGTGGGAGCGTTTTGCTTGGCTCAAAGCCCGCGTGGTTGGACACATCGAGCAGCCGTTTTACGATGACATACAAGCGCTGATTAAGCCTTTTGTATTTCGTTATTACGTTGATTATAGTGCTTTTTCAGCCCTCAGAGAGATGAAGTCTCTGATTCAAAATCAAGTCGCTCAGCGCGAAGACTTAGACAATATCAAGCTTGGCGCGGGTGGTATCAGAGACATTGAGTTTATCGTTCAAGCCTTTCAACTGATTTATGGTGGTCGGCATCCGCAGTTACAGGTTAAGTCTTGTTTGGCAGCGATGCAGGCACTGTGTCAACTTGGGTATTTAGAAGAAACTACTTATCAAGAACTGCAGGCAGCTTATCGTTTTTTACGGCGCCTTGAACACGGTATTCAAGCGATTAACGATCAGCAAACGCAGCGCTTACCGCATGACCCAGAGTGGCAGCATAATTTGGCAATGACCCTTGGCTTTGATGATTGGGCTGGGTTATTAGCGACGCTGAATGATCACCGCTATCATGTCAATGTGCCGTTTGAGCGTATGGTTACTGAACGGCAGATACCGGATCAAGACGATGATGAGTTTGAGCCTGAACATCTAAACGAGCAGATTGCGCGCTTAAATGAGGTATTAACTGAAGAAAATCGCGAGCGTTTACAAGGTTTTTGGCAGTCAAAAATGGTCGCCAATTTGAGCGATGAAGCGCGTGAGCGTTTGGATGATGCGTATCCTGTGATTGTCCACGCGCTCCTTGTCCATGAAGAGCAGCAGCAACTTGCTAATATCGCTTTGCCGCGTTTAATAAATTTGCTAGAAGCCATTTGCCGCCGTTCTATTTATTTGGTGATGATAGCAGAAAACCCCAATGCCACCGTTGAGCTGATTCCGATGTTGTCGGCTAGCCCTTGGATTGCAAAAGAGTTGGCGCAGTATCCGGTACTTTTAGACACGTTTTTGCAGCAGCGCTATCGACATCTGCCAGACAAGCTTGAGCTGCGTGATATTTTGCGCCAACAGTTGTTGCGCGTAGAGCCTAACGATGAAGAAGAATTGCTGAGCGTACTGCGATTGTTTAAAAAGAACCAAGTGCTCGCAGTGGCTGCCAGTGACGTGCTGGCAGAGCGCCCTATCATGAAAGTGTCAGACTCACTGACCTACATTGCTGCTGTGGTGTTAGAGGCGGCGCTGGAGCGTGCCTTTGCGGAAATCGTCAAACGTTATGGTTACCCAATTGGTCAAGATGGCGATCCGGTCACCGAAGCGGATTGCGGCTTTGCGATTATTGGTTATGGCAAGCTTGGCGGGCTTGAGTTATCCTATTCATCCGATTTAGACTTGGTGTTTTTGCATAAAATAAAAGAGCAGGGCATGACCACGGGTGAAAAATCGGTCAGTGGTATGAAGTTTGCCGCCCGTTTGGCGCAAAAGCTGATGACTTATCTGAATACCCAAACTCGTGATGGCCGTGCTTATGAAGTCGATATGCGCCTGCGTCCCTCGGGCAATGCGGGCATGATGGTGGTTTCTTGTCATGCGTTTGAAACCTATCAGCTTGAGAAGGCTTGGTCTTGGGAGCATCAAGCATTGGTACGGGCGCGAGCTATCTGCGGTGATAAGCGCGTGACCGCCCGTTTTTGTGACATTCGTCGTACCGTTTTGGCGCTACCGCGTACCATTGAGCAAGTCCGTATCGAAGTAACCAGTATGCGTATTAAAATGCAAAAGCATTTGGGCACCAGTCAGCACCAGCAGCAAGCGGGCAAGTTCCATCTTAAACAAGATGCGGGCGGTATTGTAGACATTGAGTTTCTCGCGCAGTTTGCGGTATTGGCTTATTCGCATGAACATCCAAGCTTGACCAAATGGAGTGATAACGTACGTATTTTTGAAGAAGTTGCCGCGCTTGGTATTTGGGAAGTAGAAGTTTGCCAAGATTTGACCGATGCGTATTTACGTATCCGCGCCGCGACCCATCAATTGGCACTATCTGAGCAATCGTTACTGGTGGATGAGTCATTATGGACAGAAACGCGAGCACTGGTACAAGCGCAGTGGCAGCATTTGATGGGCGTAGAATCTGCTGAATAATCCTGCCATAAAACAATAATGCGGCGTTATAAGTTCATTGCAATAAGCGTAGGGCTTTGATAGCCATTGTAACGAATGGTATATGAATAAAAGCCATGCAGTGATAAACTAAAATATTGTATTTGCTTCTCGTGCCGGTGCTATAATCACTGGCACCTTAAATTTGCAGATAGAAAAATTGCATCTGAAATTGCATCTAAAAATAGGCACTCAGTGTCAGCAGGCAATTTTACTTAAAACACTTATTTAACCATTAACACTCAACAAGAAAAGTTAGACGTCAGCGCTAGCATAAGGACTATTAAATGAATATGGCAACACAAGAAGGTAAGCTTTGGATGAATGGCACGATGATTGAACAGCCAGATGCCAAGGTTCATGTGCTTACGCATAGCCTGCATTATGGTATGGCGGTGTTTGAAGGGGTACGTGCTTACCAAACGGCTGACAATCGCACTGCGATTTTTCGCTTAAAAGACCATACCGATCGTCTACTGGGTTCTGCCAAAATATTTCAAATGAATGTACCGTTTGATGCAGCCGCACTTGAGCAAGCGCAAAAAGATGTGGTTAAGCAAAACAACTTGGCAGAAGCCTATATTCGCCCACTTATTTGGGTTGGCGCCGAGAAATTGGGTCTATCATCGCGTGACAATAGTATCAATGCGATGGTCGCTGCTTGGCATTGGGGCGCATATCTTGGTGAAGACGGTATCAAAAACGGTATCCGTGTAAAAACCTCGTCATTTACCCATCACATGACCAACGTGACCATGTGTAAAGCTAAAGCCTCAAGCAACTATCCTGTGTCTATAATGGCTAACCAAGAAGTCACGCGTAATGGCTATGATGAAGCTATCTTGATGGACCCACAAGGTTATGTCTGCCAAGGCGCGGGCGAGAACTTGTTCTTAGTCAAAGATGGTGTACTGCATACCCCAGATTTGGGCGGCGGCGCCCTTGACGGTATCACTCGCCGTACTATCATTCAATTCGCTGATGATTTGGGTATCAAAGTCGTTGAGCGCCGTATCACTCGTGACGAGTTTTACTTAGCCGATGAAATCTTTATGACAGGTACCGCGGCTGAAGTGACGCCTATTCGTGAATACGATGACCGCGTCATCGGTAATGGTGGTCGTGGTCCATTGACTGAGAAGTTGCAAACCTTGTACTTTGATGTAGTCCATGGCCGTAATGAGCAATATATGGATTGGTTAAGCTTTATTGATTAATTTTTAAAGCTGCATTTTATTTTTAAAACCATATTGTATGAAATAAAAAAGCTAAGACTGAAACAGTCTTAGCTTTTTTCTCTTTATCATTGCGTCACTTTTATTATGACTTTGATAATTATTAAAGGTTCAAGAGGGTGATGTTATATCTGACCAGCGCATCAATTTTACTTCATACTGAGCTAATAACTCTGCAAACTCGTCACTGATTAACCACTTATACTCAATCTCACGAGCCCCTTTGATGTCATCCTGCCAGCTATTACTTCTACTTTCAGGAACAGCAGGATGACACATAATCAGTGTAGGTGATACGTTAGCTGTATGACAGGGTGCAGCTTGCAGCCACTTTTTCCATAACATTGCTAATTGCTGACGATCAGCATCAAAACCATAAACCCCACCAAATTTATCATTGGTTATAATTCGATGATGCTGACAAGATTTTCGCCAAGCATAACCACCTAGTATATAAATGATCCAAGACTTTACGTCATTGATAAGCGGTGTAGTAACGCGTGCGCTCAGCATGCCTTTTGCTATCTTATCACTATAGCGGTTAGTGAGCTCTTTAATCAAACCCTCACGAATAACAGGAAACTGATGAATATGTTGATGTCCGTCAATAAATACAGGCGCACGATTAAAGCGTTCTTCAAATCCATCTAATTGTTGTTTAATAATATCGGTTACTTGCATGGGATTAAAACGACGCAAGTAGCTAGCGATAATGATTGATTTTAATGAACCACGCAGGGCGGAAGCAAATATACCCGTCAAATCTAAATGCAAGCCAATATCGACATTGAGTTGGTTCAGACGATTGATATCGCTATCCGTAATTGTACCGCCAACCATATAGCTGCTGGCACCAATACGTCCAAGTTCAGCAAGATGAATGACGGCATCGTTAACGGCAGTCGACAATCCTAAATCATCAACGTTAATAATCACAGGGCGGGCATGGTTAGATAGCGCAGCAGCTTGCTCTTTATAATGAGGATGGCTCATGATTTAAACGCCCAAAACTTGCCCAAGGCAAAGGTCATAACGGTAATAACGCCCGTGACCAGTAGCCATATCACTATATAATACTGCTCGCCAAACCAACGTAACCCTAAAACAAATAAGCCTTGATTGGCAATAAATCCTGCAGCAGAACTACTAAACCATTTTCCTAAAGCAGGAAGATGCTTTTTTTTATGAATATGATTATTGTTGTGCTGAATGCTCTTATCTGAATACTCTGATTGTTTAAAGGTAAGATAAAAATGCCCGAAAAAGCTGACCATAAAAGCAAGTAAAAAAGCGCCTACGTTTGCCCATGCTGGCGTGGCAGTCGTGAAATTAACAATACTGACCAATACTAAAAAATGCACCAAAGCCGCACTGGCACCAACGGCTAAAAACCAAAGGGCTTGCATAGCATTCGATTGCGTTTCTGCTGTGTTATTCATCAGCTGGTTTGTCCATTGCACTTTTGGCCGTCGCCTGTAGGTAATTATCAGCGTATTGATGAGTAGTATGCGCAGACTTGCTATTGATGACTTCATCGATTAAATACAGTGGTCGCTGCTTAACCTCTTCATAGAGTCTACCGACATATTCGCCAATCACGCCAATACAAACCAGTTGTATACCAGTAGAGAACATAATTCCTGCGGCAACCGTTGCCCAGCCTGCGACATCGCTACCAAATATTAAGGTATCTATCACGATATATAAGCCGTATAAAAAAGCCAATGCAGAGACTGCAAAACCTATGCGGGAAATCAGCCGCAGTGGTCGCTGAGAAAAGGAGGTAATACCTACAAGTGCCAATTCAAACAAGCTGCCATAGTTAAATTTACTTTCACCAGTATCGCGATTGGCAGCGGTAAAGGGCAAATAGACCGTATTAAAGCCAACCCAAGCATACAAGCCTTTCATAAAGCGTTGGCGCTCTGGTAATGAGCGTAAAGCATTTAGCACCTTGAGATTCATCACCCGAAAATCACCGGCATTAGGACGAATCTCGTAGCGCTGACTGTCTTGGATAAAATGATAAAAACTGCCTTTTAAAGTTTTTGCAAGTCGGCTTTCATGCGGGCGATTGGCTTGAATACCCGCGACCATATCAATATCCGATTGCTCAATCATCGTTAGCATTTGTGCTAATACTGCTAAGGGATGCTGTCCATCGGCGTCAATCATAGCAACCATCTCGCCTTGCGCAGCTGCTAGACCAGCACTGAGCGCAGGCTCTTTACCAAAATTACGCGATAAACGTATGAGCTCTAATTCTGTATTTGCTGGACGAGTAGGCATTAACTGTGTGACTACCTCGACTAAGTTATCGCGGCTACCATCATCAACAATAATAATCTCACAGTTTGCTATTCTTGCTGTTGAGCTCTCTAGATTTTGCTTGGCCGATGCTATATCTACTGGCGCGCGTAGTGTCTGCGTAAAGGCGAAGACCTCTGGCAAAAAGGCTTGTAAGGCTTCAGCATCATTATACGCAGGCATAATAATTGACAAATAAGGGCGAGATTGTGACAACTGTTCTAGCATAAACACTCAATTATTTTATTCATATAAATGGCTATTTACCAGCCGCTGATAAGCAAATGCTGATAGGCAAAGTTTTATTTAGAATGCTTAAAGCAGCGACTTGGGACATAAGCCACCCAGTTTATCAATAACGGTTTTTCTATCTTACCGTCACGCCAATCAATCTGCCATTGACCTTGCTGCTTAATTAAGGCATTAGCGTTGTTATGGCTATTCTCTACTTCAGTAGTGGCAATAGCATCAACATCATCAAGCAACGGCAGGACGATATCTTCTTCGCCCTCTTGCCACATGACTAACGTGCCATTTTCTTGTAGGCGCTGGGTGTTCATCCAGGGCGAGTGACTGGCAGGACCGGATATCATTTGTGAGGGAAAGCCGCTATTCATCGCCACTAATGCGCCAAGCCAGCGATCACCTGAAACGCTATCAAGTGTACAGCTACTCAATGATTGCCAAGTAGTCTGTGCTTGAACTGTCAATGCCTGCTCCGGCCACTGCATACGAGAAGGCTTATGACGAATCTTGTCGCCGAAGCCCACATATACTACCATTAGTACGGTAACAAGGGACAACCAAATAGTCAGAGCTTTTCGTAGCTTGATGGCGGTTAATAATTGAGTGGCAGGTGCTATCAAGGAGGCAGCGAGCAACCCTGACAGTGCCCACATTGGCATGCCCCACATATCACGCAAGCCCACCCCAAACACCAAGCTTAAAACAACCAATACCGCGATTGGTGATAACCACATATACCAAAGCAGTCCTGCGTCCTGCGGTAAGCTGTGCTTGTAGTCATCAGTCTTTAATAAACGCTTGCGATTAACAGCAAGCATAATTAGTAGCGGAATATGGGCGACAAGCTGAGCAATGATAAATCCTATCCAGCTAAAATGCCGCTTGATGTTATATGCCCCCGCAGCAACCTCTTGCGAGCGTCCACTGGCATAACTAAGCGGCAACCAATCGTGCGTTGCTAACCAATATAAATGCGGTGCGAAGATAGCCAACATAATAAAAGCCGCTATCCACGGTTTCGGTTGTTTTAATAATGGCCACTGTTTTGGCAGCATTAAATAGAATGCCATTGGTATCAGTAAGAATATCACGGTGTACTTGGTTAGCATGCCAAGTCCACCAATCACACCCAGTAATATCCAATCTCTGAGACGGTTTTGAGTCAAAGATTGATAAAACGCTAAGTACAACCCTGCCCAAATGGGAAACTGAGCGACGTTGTGATTAAACTCAAGGCTAGGGTAAGTGTAGTACAGAACCGCTAAAGTTAACGCGCTACCGATTAGAGCGGTGGTTGGTGACCAAATCTTCTTACCTAACTGATAAATTAGGACTAAGGTCAGTAAGACAGATAATTGGCTGAGTAAATAAGGGCCAACATGACCAAACAATTGATAAAAGCTGTATAATATCCATGACGATAATGGGGGATGTTTATAATAGCCCCATTGCCATTCGCTGCCCCAATTTATACCCTCGCTAACATCGAAGGGTACACTGCTGGCTAGAAAGCTTGGAGTGATAGACCAAACCAAAAAGTAAGCCATTAAAAACAACCCAAACCCGCGCCAAGATTTAGGTTTTTCAGGCTGTTGTTTAGAGAGAATATCCATGCCATTATTTATAGGCTGAGCATAAGAGGACGATTGTTCAGCGGGTGTCATAATACGAGCCTTATAATAATACAACCAACTTAAAGTAAGTCTGGTCTATAAGTTTTTCCGTATTATAGAGACAATTGATAGATAGGCATAGTCGAGCACGATTTTTATCTGTCGTAGTATGAGTTTAGAATTTGTTAATATTAAAAAAGTACGACTATACGATTAATTGAATCAAGCTATAAATCTACCTTATTTTAAATAACTTGACATAATGACGTATTAACTAGATAACCCCAGTTCAGGATAAGGGCTCAAAAAAAGATAAAAAAAGAAGTCCAAAGTTGCTAAAGTAAGTTTACCAAGACCACTTAAGCAAAAAGGACTTCTTACATGGACAACCTAACCGAACTATACTGCCATATTGACGACTTTTATCAGCAATTCAAACCTGAGTTTGAGGCTCACTTAATCGCAACGGGACACCAAAGGTTAAGAGCATGCAAGATAAGTGTATCAGAGATGATGACCATCTTGGTACTGTTTCATCAACTGCGGTATCGACAGTTTAAGTCTTTTTACTAACCCCAGTTCGGGATAAGCCACATTGTAAATAGTATCAATGAGTTACAATGTGGCTTATCCCGAACTGGGGTTAGATAGCTATCTTGTTTAGTTAATACGTCAGTGATTTAGCACTACTATTATATAAAGTTAATGCTTTTTACTTGATAGAGAATTATTACAAACTAAAAACGGTTCGTCACTTAATATATTTATAATATTATACTTGTCTTTTGCTTTTTCAAAGCCTGATATCTGCATAAAACTCTCTGATAAATTGCTTTTAAAACGTTGCCATTCTCTTGAGATAAACTCTCTGATAGGATTATCATATTTTGGTTTTTTACGCCTTTGGTCGAATAGCGTTAGTATCTCTGGCGTAATTTCAGGAAAGTTAGAGAGCAGGAAATCTTTATAGAACACCTGATATTTAGAAGTATATTTATTGTCTGTGAGCCAAGGTTTATTATTGCTAATAAAATGAATAATATAGGGGTCTATTGTGTCTGTAAATTTATAGGTAAGTTTATTTATTTGCCAATTAAAGTCAAATGGTAGTAGTTCAATTTCGTTAAGCAAGACTCTATTAAGTGCAGTTTGATCGTGGCATTGTAAGCTACCAGCATTGTTAATTGCATAGTTGAAGACTCTAGATAGCACTTCAGCTTTCACATAGTTCTTTGTGCTAAAAACTAACACCCCTGAATTCCGATAGATATGATTAGATTCATGATAAGATTTGACATATTTGTCGACTACTTTATCTACTCTCGTTTGTTTTCCGTTAAATGAAGAGCGGAATTTTAACTCCATAATGTCAGAGGCTGCCGCTACGCAAAAACTAGATTTAAAGTTTTCTACATGCTTCAATAAATCAGAGTAAAAAGGCTTTCTAATGTACGTATCTGCATCTAAATATATAATATACTTATAAGTATCTTCAAAAATCTGTGGCAAAAATAGACGATAATAAGCGGCGAGACTGAGTCTACCTACAGGAAGAGAGTCTATACCGCTGATTGCTAGCTCAATGAAGCGAATTTGTTTTTTCTTCAGGCTTTCAGGTACTCTACTAATATCTGGCATACATATGCAGATATCACATGGCAAATCAGGATGTAGGTTTATAAACTGTTCAGTAGCGAATAAAGCATACGGTAGATAGTTATCATCAACACAGAAAGCTACGGTATTAGTATGTTTGGCTTCGCCAATTTGGTTAGAAATCGTTGCAGATACGTTCATAAAATTGAAAACCGTTAATTGTTGTCTTACTTATAGATTTAAATAACTGCCAGTTATGTTAGCTCTCTTTAAATAATAATGATTGTAACGAAAAGAAAAATTTTATTAAATTAAAGGTTTGATAACAAAATAAACCAGAAGTTAATACACGATAAAAAATATTGCTAATATTAAAATAATTGATAAAAATAAAAGTATTAACACTTTGTTTCTTCGCCGTATCTTTTGCCGTTTAAGTTTAGTATGACCTCGGCTGGCCTGATATTGCTCAATATAAATATCACCATCATAGTCTTTATCGAATATTTTTATATAACCGGGATTGAGCGCTTCTACGGTTAAGGTGTCGCCAAGCTTCTCCATAGCGACATCCAAACTGTCTTGATCTACTTGTGTTTGTTTGCCGTCTACTTGTTCGGTTATCCATTGTTCTACTAAAACCATAGTATTGGCAGTATTGCTAAAAAACATAGTACTAGCCAGATAGTCGTGCGACATGCCCGGCAGTCCTTTAGTCTCATAAAAAGCGACATCAGCAGTGATAGTATTAAAATAACCTAAAGGTTTTTTGACCAGTGCATCGGCATCTAAATATAAAATATTTTTATTAGGGAATTTTTTTAGACATTCTAAAATGAAGTGGGGTTTGATACGAGTATTTGCTTCCCAGTAACCCGCATCTTCCACTTCTTTAAAGTAGTAATTGAGGTTAAATTCATCGAGTGATTGCTTTAGATTTAAAGCATGACTGCGGTAACTATCGGTATAAAAACAACATACAATAAAGCTATCCGGCGCATTGATTTTTTCGAAGAATAATGGAGTTGAAGCTGAAGTCATGGAAAGCTCTATAAATTTAAGAATATAACGTGAATGGTGGAGTTTTCTGGCGATATATTAGATAAGTATTTCAAATATATCCAGTAGTATTATTAACAATTCTTAATTTAGATTTTTCTAAACAGTAAAATCGCTTTTCTTCGCCATCCACTCGGTGCTGTCATTTAATACAAACCCTATTCGTAAATGTTTATATATTGATTGAAGCGTGTACCTGACCAAAATTTTCTATCCACTAATTCATTTAAAAAATAGCAATTAATCTAGTGCACTAAATAGACCCTGAGAGACTGGTGAATGATTTATAACAGGTACGTTATTTTCTTTATAAATCTTACCTAGCAGGTTAAAAGACGGCACAATCCGATCAGTAATTGCCTTATCTAATTTACAAGGCGCGCTATCGCCTTTACTCTCATAAAATCGAGGTTGGTTATTATTCAATAAATCAATCCCATATAAGTGAATCGTGCCAGCATGACGTGAATAAGCCAACTGGGCGGCGACGTAAGCTACTGTTCCTGCTTCTATAAACCCATAAGTCATATCTAAAGATAGGCCGATAGGCGCAGGCTGATGCTGCGTATCTATAACAAAGTTAGGTTGATTGGCCAATAATGCTAGCGGTATCTTTTTATTATGTGATAGTGGTTTTGATAGCAGCCTACCAAACCAAGACTGATTTGTCTTTACGCTCCAAGCTCGATCGGCAGGATAGATAATACGCATTGCATTATGGTATTTGCTTATCATGCTGGGGTGTGAGATTGCTAATGCCTCAAACACTGCTAGAGTTGCATACAAAGGCTGGCCTGTGTAGTACTTGTTTAAAATATCTGGTTGATGTTTGACGAAGCGCGCATCACTAATGACATAACCGACGACATTGGTAAAATTGTATTGAGCCATTAGGCTAATACTGCCATTCACAAAAATAGTCGCCGTATCTACTAAGTCCGCAAATGATAAATCTGTAATAGATGGACCAGAAGCAATGATATTGACTGCTTGCTGGTGAAGGTTTTGCTCGGCTTCTCTTGCATCAAAAGCAGAAATACCAACACTCTGATTGTCAATATTAAAAGTGGCGCTAGGAGGTAATTCCATGTTGGGTTCCAGATGTTTCTATGACTTAGTTACACCCAATACTCTTGCAACCAAGGGCTAGGCTTCACATGACGATACCATTTGCCGCCGCCACCTTTGATGGCGTCTGGTGGATTAATCTCACCATGAAAGATAACAATTTTTGCGCCTTCAGGTAACGTCGGTGCACGTACAAAATTCAAAGGAGTAGGCGCCATACACTGATATTTAAAACTGACACACCAGTTTTTATCCCAGTACTCTAAATGGTGATGCTCACGCAGATAGTTAGAAAGATAAGCCTGCTCATGACGAACCTGTGTGCGAATGGTTTCAAAGTTGCGCTCAAAGTTTGCGAGCAAATCAGGATAGGAACCCATACCTATATTAAAGCGATAAACCGAGCTATTGCCAATCATACGCCATGGCTTTTTCCAGTCACGAATAATGACAACGCTGTCTTCATACTCAGCTTCATAAGTGAAAAAAGCATCAATGTTATCGACGATAACAATATCGATGTCTAAAAATAAGGCAACACCTTTTAGATCATATAATTTAGGCTTAAAAGTGGTCAGTTTTTTCCAGCCACGTTCAGGACCAGCTGGTAAATCCATTTCTGGAATGGGGTAACAAGCAACTGCAGGGTCAATGCCAGTACTATCATCGGTTAGGCAAACCATTTGAAAATCTAAGGTCAAATGCCGACTAACCATATTATAAAGACGGTTGACGTATTCAGGACCATATTTATCGCCCCATTTCATACAAATAATATAACGCTGCTCGGCAGTGCTAGGATCGGTTTGTAGTTGCTCGGTCGATGAAAGGCTGGTTACGTCAGTCGCCATAATGTACTCATATTAAAGTCAATGAAAATTTGTTCAGTCATTAGTCAGCCAAAAAATATCCTAATAAATAACCGCTTGCTCATATTAGCATAGCTATCATTGACGATATTTCTAGATGCTTAACTGATTGTACGAATGTTGCTTATTAGAATTAAACTTCAGAATTATTAGACATTTGCTTATTATCATGTAAGGCATGTTTTTGGATATTACCGTTGATAAAATCAGCCAAAGCTTTTTCGTCAGCCCTATAAGGGTTGTCTAATAAAGGGATTTGTTTAAAACGGCGATAACCCCACATATAATGACTGTAATGAGATTCAATCATATGCTGCATGGCAATATTGAGCGCATGAGCAGCGGTTTCAGTATTGCGGTCATAGAGCGCTGGATCGTCTAATTTATAACAATAAATGTCAAAACCCTGCCCGTCGTCACGACGTATGCAGGATAAGCCAACCAAGGCACACTTGGTTTTGCTTGCCAGTTTTGACGCCAATGTGCTGGTTAAAGTTTCAATACCAAAAAAGGGCACAATTACGCCACCTGAAGGTTCAGGAACGTGATCAGGCAATACAATACTAAAACCGCCTTGTTTTAAGGTTTTAAAAACCGCTTTGACACCGCTACCATCGGTCGGAACCAGTGTGGCATTAAGACGCGAGCGACCTTGCAAGACAAAATCGTTAGTCAGCTCGCCTTTAACAGGCTTATACATAATCGTTGGCGCGCCAAACTGATTAAGCCACGCGTTCATCATCTCCCACGTACCCAGATGGGGGACAATCGCCAGCATTCCATTAGGATTGGCAAGCCCTTCTAATAAATACTCTTTATTATGCACGTCACGAATCTGGGCAATGCTCCACTGCGGTGGCATCGCCCAGCTTTTGATAGATTCGATACTGGTTAAACATTGATGATAAATAATGTCTTTGGTTAATGCGCGTTTTTGATGAGCAGATAACGACGGCGCAATCAGCGCCATATTGATACGCACAGTGCGCATGATACTAGCATTTGGTAGGCGTAATATTACCCAGGCAACAAAACGTGCCAGCATCTGCAAAACAGACAGTGGCACGAATTTGAAGAGATGATATGGATTCATGACCATTCGCATGGTGATACATTACATAACGGACAATATAAACAATATCTGCGCATGACTAAACCATTTATTGTGCAGGTTTATTGGTATCAGGCTGGGCCTTTTCACGTACACGGATACCAAGTTCACGTAGCTGTTTGCTATCTACCGGAGCAGGCGCTTGCGTCAATGGGTCTTCAGCAGTTTTGGTTTTAGGGAAGGCGATCACGTCACGGATAGAGCTTGCGCCGACCATCAGCATAATGAGGCGATCCAAACCGAAGGCTAAACCACCATGCGGAGGCGCACCGAATTTTAGAGCATCAAGTAAGAAGCTAAATTTCTCTTCGGCTTCAGCCTCATCGATACCTAGCGCTTCAAATACCGCTTTTTGCATCTCAAGGGTATTGATACGTAAGCTACCGCCGCCGATTTCAGTACCGTTTAACACCATATCATAAGCGATAGAAAGCGCTGATTCAGGTTTGGTTTTCAATTCTTCAACAGAGCCTTTTGGTTTGGTAAACGGATGGTGCATTGATGTCCAGCGCCCATCATCCGTTTCTTCAAACATTGGGAAGTCAGTCACCCAAAGTGGCGCCCATTCGCAGGTCAGCATGTCTAAGTCTAGACCAATTTTTTGACGTAACGCACCGATGGCATCGTTGACGACACTGGCTTTATCAGCACCGAAGAAGATAATATCATTACTCTCGGCACCCGTACGCTCAATCAAGCTCGCTAGGACGTCATCAGTCATATTTTTGATGATAGGCGATTGTAGACCAGATTCTTTATCGACACCGTTGTTGATGTTGCTGGCGTCATTGACTTTAATATAAGCCAAACCACGTGCACCATAAATGCTCACAAACTTAGTATAAGCGTCGATTTGCTTACGGCTTAATGAAGCACCGCCAGGAATTCGAAGGGCAGCAACGCGGCCTTTAGGGTCGTTGGCAGGACCGGCAAAGACTTTAAAATCAACGTCTTTCATTAAATCAGCAACGTCGACCAATTTTAATGGAATACGTAGGTCAGGCTTGTCTGAGGCATAGTCGCGCATGGCTTCAGCATAAGTCATACGCGGAAATTGTTCAAATTCAACATCCAGCATGGTTTTAAATAGATGCTTAATCAAACCTTCGTTGATATTCATGATTTCTTCTTCATTTAAGAAAGAAGTCTCAATATCGACTTGGGTAAATTCAGGCTGACGGTCAGCACGTAAGTCTTCGTCACGGAAACACTTAGCGATTTGATAATAACGATCAAATCCTGACACCATCAATAACTGTTTAAATAGCTGTGGTGACTGCGGTAAAGCAAAAAAGTTACCCGGGCGAGTGCGTGAAGGCACCAGATAATCCCGTGCGCCTTCTGGTGTGGCACGAGTCAAGATAGGCGTTTCAACGTCTAAGAAACCATGGTCATCTAGATAACGACGAATCGTTGAGGTGGCTTTAGCACGGAAAACCATGCGCTCTTGCATTTGCGGACGACGCATATCAAGGTAGCGATATTTTAAACGCAGATCTTCTGATACCGTGGTTTTCTCATCATTTAATGGGAAAGGCGGGGTTTCAGATTTTGCCAATACTTCAATCTCTTTGCCCAATAGCTCAATTTGACCACTGGTCATATTAGCGTTTTCAGTACCTTCGTAACGACGGCGAACGCGACCGGTAATTTTTAGCACATATTCAGGACGTACCGCATCAGCAGTCGCGAATGCTTCTGGCGTATCTGGGTCAACGACGACCTGCAAGATACCCGCGCGGTCACGCATGTCTAAGAAAATCACGCCACCGTGATCGCGACGACGATGTACCCAGCCTACGATGCTAATGGTTTGCTCAAGTAAGCTTTCGGTTACAGCGCCGCAATATTCGTCTCGGTATTCGCTATGCGTCATAGTGCTTTGCGTCATAATATAATTATCCAGTTGTCAGCCCAATTCGAAATACAATAATGCAGCCGCTAGCGTGTAATATAAGCGCCGTGCCTTTGAGCATTTAGCCAAAAAAGCACGAATAACGCGATATAAGACAAATGGTCATCACGTTGGCTGCAGAAAATTTGATGTAAACGCATATTATGCCTAATCTGCCTTTGTTATACAACCTGTGGCGTCCAATCAGTAGTGTTCAAACGAAGGGCAGGGACGTATCAGTAGAGGTGGTATTTATTCAGTAATATTTGTCTTGGGTTAAATATTGTCATTTTGCTTGAAAATGCTAGTCACTGTGCGCATATCAAGCTAACTTATTAAACCGTATTAAAACCACTTCAATTATCTATTAAAATTATTTATTTCAACTATCAAGGAATCCTGCTCATGCTTTTTCATCCTTCTAAAAATCCTGTTGAGCTAAGAGTTATCCATCTCAATAAAAGCCAAGAGCAACGTCGTGAAGATCTGATGGAGGCGACGCAAGGTAAAGCGGCGCTTAAACAACTTAGAAAAACCATGGCGAAAAAAGCCAAGCAAGCATTAAAAGTAAAAAATAAGAGTAAAAACAAAAAGAATAATAGCGATGAGAAGCAGCAAGTTTTTGTGCTTGATTTTGATGGTGATATCAAAGCCACAGCGGTGAAGCATTTACGCGAAGAAATCAGCACACTCATCAGTACCGCTAATAAAGGCGATGAAGTCGTCGTACGCTTAGAGTCGGGCGGCGGTTTGGTTCATGGTTATGGCTTGGCAGCGGCACAATTAGCACGTTTAAAAGACGCCGGTCTAAAGCTTACCGTCTGTGTCGATAAAGTCGCGGCCAGTGGCGGTTATATGATGGCTTGTGTCGCCGACAATATCGTTGCCGCACCCTTTGCGATAATTGGTTCAATCGGTGTGGTCTCGCAATTACCAAACTTCCATAAATGGCTCAAAAATCATGACGTTGATTACGAGATGTTCACCGCAGGCGACTATAAGCGCACCGTGACCGTGTTTGGTGAAAATGACGCCGAAGACCGCGCTAAATATCAAGAAGAGCTGGAGCAGACGCACGAGTTATTCAAGCACTTCGTTAATACCTATCGTCCAACACTGGATGTCGCTAAAGTTGCCACTGGTGAGCATTGGTATGGGGAAGATGCGCTAAAACTTAACTTAATTGATAGCTTGCAAACCTCAGACAGCTACATTTTAGAGCGTATGGAAAATAATGAAGTGTATGCGCTGCATTCACGTCAAAAGCCCACGCTTGCCGAAAAATTGGGTTTATCACAAGCTGCAGAAGCCACACTCAGCATGGCGATTGATAAGCTACCAGATGCATTGGCACGTTTTGATTTAGACTCTCGCTTGAATATCCTAAAATAAGTTTAAATATCATTAGGTTGCTTGATAGTTAGCGTTTTAACATTCCAATACTGAATCGTGCATTGTTTGTATTTTGTAAAAGGCGTGTCCTAGCGGGTCGCGCCTTTTTTGCTGTTTAATCGCAAATGCTGTGTTATAAATGGGGCAGATAAAACAGAGTATACGTACGTACACTATAAAATCTCATTAATCTTTTTATGCAATCTCAACACATAGAATTTTGATGTGAATTTCATAAAAGCCATTAATCATCAGTAAAGAAAAGGATGTCAACTATGTCTACCGACACATTAATGTTTACCGCCAGCGAACATGGTCAAGCCATGCATGCCAAAGTCAAAGAGTTTATCGAAACCCAAATCGAGCCAATAGAAGCACAGTTTTGGGCGGACTGTCATGCGCAAAACCCTGATGGTAATTGGAAAAATTGGCGCTGGCCAGAAAAGTACGAGAGCCTACGTAAACAAGCGCGTGAAGCGGGTTTATGGAATTTATTTTTACCTGATGATAAGCTTGGGGCTGGGCTGTCGGTTACTGATTATGCACCGATTGCCGAGCTCACCGGTCGCAGTTTGCTCGCGCCTTATGTCTTTAATTGTAATGCCCCTGATAGCGGAAATATGGAGCTGTTATGGCGTTATGGTTCACAGGAGCAGCAAGATAAATGGCTAACGCCGATATTAGAAGGTAAAACGCGTTCGGTATTTTGTATGACTGAGCCTGATGTGGCGTCAAGTGATGCAACCAATATGCAAGCGACTGCTGTCGTCGATGGCGATGAGATTGTTATCGATGGTAGCAAGTGGTGGTCATCGGGTCTTGGCGACCCTGCCGTCGATGTTTTGATTGTCATGGCTTATACTCCTGATGAGGATAAAGACCGTCACCATCAGCATTCGATGGTCTTGGTGCCAGCAAACACCGCAGGCGTTAACATCGAACGTATGTTAAAGGTATTTGGTGATTACGATGCGCCGCACGGTCATGGCGAAGTCCGCTTTAATAATGTGCGTGTGCCGTCTGGTAACTTTATCGGTGGACCTGGTATGGGCTTTGAGATTGCGCAAGGTCGCCTAGGACCAGGTCGTATTCACCATTGCATGCGCTGTATTGGTGCTGCCGAAAAGTCTCTTGAGCTCGCGGTTAAGCGCGGTATGCAGCGTACCGCGTTTGGTAAGCCTCTGCTACAATTAGGCGGTAACTTTGAGCGTATCGCTGACGCCCGTATCAAAATTGACCAAGCGCGTTTATTGACACTATACGCGGCGCAAAAAATGGACGCGAAGGGGACCAAAGCGGCA
The DNA here is from genome assembly GCF_016107575.1 of Psychrobacter faecalis. Taxonomy (GTDB): domain Bacteria; phylum Pseudomonadota; class Gammaproteobacteria; order Pseudomonadales; family Moraxellaceae; genus Psychrobacter; species Psychrobacter faecalis. Next base: position 27,698 of record NZ_JABAST010000033.1, read on the forward strand.
TTGACTGAAATCTCTGCCATTAAAGTCGTTGCACCGACTGTCTTGCAAGAAGTGGTTGATATGGCGATTCAAATTCACGGTGGCATGGGTGTTTGTCAAGATACGATGTTGCCTGCTTTCTTTGCACAAGCTCGCGCACTACGTTTAGCCGATGGTCCTGATGAAGTACATAAAACCATGATTGCCAAATTAGAATTAAAACGCCAAGGTTTTAGCCGCTCGTCTAAACCTCCTAAATCTTAAAAAGTCGGCTACATTGTCATTTAAATTATATGACCAAAAATTCACTATCGATGATTTGATAGTGAATTTTTAACTCTTAAGCTTTTATAAACAACAAATAACTGGTAAAAAATAAACGACCACACGATAAGGAATGTCTTATGGCAACTGAACATCATGCCAACCATACTGATGCTGACAATCAAACCGTTAATAAAGTTTTAGATAAAGGCGGCGAAGTGCGCGAGGGCGAAGAGCTTGACGCCAAAGCGGTCAGCGACTGGCTACGCGAGCAAGGCGTTGATATAAAAGGCGAGCCAACGGTGACACAATTCTCAGGTGGCGCTTCAAACTGGACTTACCGGCTGCAATATGAAGGCGAAGGTGACGGCCAAGATTTGATTTTACGCCGTCCGCCAAAAGGCACCAAAGCCAAATCGGCACATGATATGGTGCGCGAATATACCGTGCAAAAAGCTTTAAAAGATGCTTATCCCTATGTACCAAAAATGGTCGCGCTGTGTACTGATGAAGACGTTATTGGCGCAGACTTTTATGTCATGGAGCGAATGGAAGGTATCATTCCGCGGGCTAATTTGCCAAAAGGCGTCGATTTAAACGAAGCGCAAACACGCGAGTTATGTACCAATGTCATCGACGCTTTGATTGAGTTGCATGAAGTCGATTATACCAAGCACCCTGATTTGGTAAATCTTGGTCGCGGCGAAGGTTATTGTGAGCGTCAAGTGACGGGCTGGGATAAGCGTTATGTCAAAGCCAAAACGCCCAATGTGCCAAGCTTTGCTTTGGTAAGACAATGGCTTGGCAAGCACACGCCTGCCGATAGTAAAACTTGTGTTATCCATAATGATTGGCGCTTTGATAATGTGATTTTGGCGGCTGATGATCCGACCAAGGTCATCGGTGTGCTCGATTGGGAAATGGCTACCTTAGGCGACCCTTTGATGGATTTGGGTAGCGCTTTAGCGTATTGGATTGAAGAAGATGACAACATCATCATGCAGCAATCTCGCCGTCAGCCAACGCATTTAAAAGGCATGATGACCCGTGATGAAGTGGTAACCTATTATCTTAAAAAGACGGGCCTTAAGATAGACAACTGGACGTTTTATGAAGTGTTTGGACTATTTCGCCTAGCCGGTATCGTGCAGCAGATTTATTATCGTTATTATAATAAACAAACCAGCAATCCAGCTTTTAAGAACTTTTGGATTATCGTCCATGTCTTACATGCTAAATGTCTCAAGCTGATTGCTCAGTATGAAGGCGAGGCTTTATTTATAAGCCACGTGCAACCGCATCTGCAAGATATAGGCGTCGATGCGGCGATGGTCGAGCAACTACCAAGTCCGATTCAAACGGTTATCAAGGGCATTTTACCAAAAAGCTATTTTGGACAAAGTAATTCTAAAGCTAAAGAATAAACGCTTTAAACGCATAGTAAATGCACAAATTTATAGCCGTTGATTCAATCTAAAAAATTTAAAAAAGTACGATTAATAAGGCAATGTTTTATGACAACCATACTTTTAGCGCGTCATGGTCAAGCGTCATTTGGGCAAGAAGATTACGACCAGCTCTCAGAGCTTGGTAGTATGCAGGCGCAAATGCTGGGTCAGCATTATGCAACGACCCAGCGCCGAATCGATGCGATTTTTAGCGGTAGTTTGGTTAGGCAGCAAGATTCTGCGCGCCATTTTTGGCAAAGTTATCAGTCATCTTTTGGCGAGAGTAACGAAAAACCAAGCGTAACTGCCATCAATCTAGATGAGCCTGATAGCTATGTACTGCCGCAGTTTGATGAGTTTAATCATAAAGATGTACTGATAAAATCTAATCCTGCTTTTGCTAGCCGTGTGGGAATTGCTGCTGAGATTGCTAAAGCAGAGGTGCCAGTCACACGGCTGGCAGAGTTGTTTGACGACGCGATGCAGCGTTGGCATGCGGGCGAAAACGACAGTGATTATATCGAAAGCTGGCTACAGTTTAATGAGCGCGCCAAGCAAGCGCTTGAGCAAGTACGTCAACAAGTTGCCAATTTGCAGTTAGGCGTTGACAGTACGGTTTTGGTGTTTACCTCGGGTGGTATTATCGCTGCGATCACTGCGCAGTTATTACAGCAGGGCAGCTCAACAGCCTATCAAATCAATAAAAGTTTGGTCAACACTGGCGTGACATCGCTGACGCTTAAAAATGAACGGAGTCGCCTGTTGTCTTTGAACGAATACAGTCATTTATTTGCTGAGGGCAAACGCTTTGTGACTTGGCGCTAAAAAACAAAGATCAAAGTCTTAAAGCCAGTTAATTAAAAACATCGTGAAGCGGTTACTGTAACTAGGTAGCCGTTTTTTATGGTTTTAAAATCAATCATTACAGGGTGAAAGTAGTTTGATTCTATGCTGCTTTAGGTTGCTTGCGTGTTTGCTTTAGGCTATAACTGCTAAACTTACTCTGTAGATTTACGTTACGATAGACAGTCGACGTCATTTATATGAATACCAATAGGATGGTTTATGAAAAATAAATTAATAAACTTAGTGACCAGTAGCGCTAACCACCATAAAAATCAGTTATTTAGTGCCATTCAGCCAGCGCGTTATCTGAAAGGTTTAAATAAGCAACAGGTTGGCCGCGGTAAAACGGTTTTAATCACTGGCGCAAGCTCAGGGTTAGGCGAGGGTATGGCAAGACTCTTTGCAAAACTTGGTTATAATCTTGCCATTTGCGCCCGCCGTACTGATCGTTTAGAAAATTTAAAAACCGAGCTATCGGCGCAGTATCCTGATATCCGTATTGAATACCGTGTCTTGGATGTCAGTGATTACGATGCGATATTCGAGGTGTTTGATGGGTTCGCAGCGGATTTTGGTCATATTGATCGCGTGGTGGTCAATGCCGGCGTCGGTGATAGCCGCCGGATTGGCAAAGGGCGCTTTGATACCAATCGCAAAACCGTCGAGATTAACTTCATCTCAGCGCTTGCCCAATGTGAAGCGGCGATGAATATTTTCCGAGCTCAAAATAGCGGTCATCTGGTGGTGATATCTAGTATGTCAGCGATGCGCGGCTTGCCTAAGCATTTGACCGCTTATGGCGCAAGTAAAGCGGGTTTAGCACATCTTGCAGAAGGTATCCGTGCCGATATGCTATTGACCAAATTGCCGATTAAGGTATCGACCATTTATCCAGGTTATGTGCGCACCGAAATCAATGAAAATGCCAAACCTTTACCGTTTGAAGTAGATGCAGAAACAGGCACCAAAGCGATCGTTGCTGCGATTGAGGCAGAAGTAGACGAAGCTTGCGTGCCAAGCCTGCCATGGTCGATTGTCGGTCAAGCGATGAAGCATTTGCCATTACAAGTGGTTAATAGAGTCAGCTGATAGCGGTTGTGTTGTTATTAATTTTAACCCCAGTTCGGGATAAGGGCTCAAAAAAAGAAAAAAAAGAAGTCCAAAGTTGCTAAAGTAAGTTTACCAAGACCACTTAAGCAAAAAGGACTTCTTACATGGACAACCTAACCGAACTATACTGCCATATTGACGACTTTTATCAGCAATTCAAACCTGAGTTTGAGGCTCACTTAATCGCAACGGGCCGTCAACGGCTAATTACTACCATCACATGCTTGGCATGATGAAGCGGGAGTTTCCAAACTTGCCCTGT
>NZ_JABAST010000034.1 GCF_016107575.1 Psychrobacter faecalis
GTAATTGACATATAAGTTGTTCCGGTTCTCCCTAATGAGGTGCGTATTATAGACGCTTATTTTAATTAGTCAAGAAGTTATTTTTATTTAGTTTGAAAGTTTTATCAGTCTACGTAAAAGTAGTTTGATGTGTCCTTTCTCGCTAATGGGTGTTTATTCAGTGCCAAAGCTCTTTGTAAACGCCCTTCCCTTTCGACTGGGTGGCATTATACGCGCTTTTAGTAGGGGGTCAAGGGGGTTTATCCGCTATTTTAACGATTATCTGACCTTGTCATTAATACTGTTTATTTATCAGTCAGTTAGGGTTAAAAATAATTTTACCTTTATCATAGACTGCATTTTCTGCTTAAAATCGCTTATTTCTTCTATATGGAAGCTGTCTATATAATCCTCTTTTATACATAACGCTTTTATAGTTTACCTATCTTTTTAAAGAAATCCTTATAAGCAGCGACTTTTTTATCTAACGCTAAAGGATAGGCGCGTGACGTTGAAGGCAACCTATATAAGGTAAGACTATTTACATTGGATTTTTTATTATTATCATTTTGCCATTTATAAGGGTAATCCATGCTTTGGTTGGTCTTAGGGTATTTTGATTTGGCAGGTGGCTCGGATAATAAACTAAGCAGCACCTCAGTGGCTTTACCGCCGGTGGTAAATAAGGTTTCAACCTTTGGCACTTGTGGCAAGATAATATCTAAATCAACGGGGGTGACAACGGTGAGGTTTTTGTCCGAGGCATTACCTGTTTCCCGAATAGCTTGAGTAACGGTAGGACAAGAGGCAATGCCGCGCTCGAACATAAAGGCACGAATACGCTCAGGGTCAAAACGCTTTTCATCGCCTACTCTAAAATAATCAATGTCATCAAAGAATACGCTGCCATAGATACGCCACATATCATTATAAAAGTTCGGATAGTGAAAGCGCATTGCCCATTTATCAGCAGTCGGTGGAAAAGTACCCATCATCATCACCGTAGCATCGGGCGGTAATACTGGACCAAAGGGATGGGTTTCTACTTCTGCGGTGCGCGCTTCGGGCAATAACGAGTTGGTATCCAATTTATCAGTATTATCATGGGTATGGGATGGTTGTGTAGTCATAAGATTCTTCATCAGAAAAGCAGTTTTTTTGTTATCATAGCAAGCCTAAACACTACTTCATTTGTAAGGGCGTTATCATAGTCGAACATAGTTTGCTTAAATAAAACTAACCTTGTTATAAATGCCTTTGGCTTACTTTTTTATTAAAGCATTAAGCTTACTATTGATGGTCTAGGTATAGGGTTGAAGTGCAGTAAGTGTTTGTATCTTTATTACTAATAGCAACCGCAGTAACTGCGCAAGCATCAGCGAAAAATCAAGAGAGACCTTATGAATGACTTAAAAATCACCGTTATTGATCACCCGTTAGTCCGTCATAAACTCAGCCTTATGCGTGAAAAAGACTGTAGCACCTATAAATTTCGCACCCTAACCAAAGAGCTTGCGCGCTTGATGGCGTATGAAGCGAGCCGTGACTTTGAAATCGAAAGCTTCCCGATGCAAGGCTGGTGTGGTGAAATCACTGGTGAGCAAATTTCGGGCAAAACTGTGACTATTGTCCCTATTTTGCGTGCTGGTATCGGTATGCTCGACGGCGTGCTCGATTTAATCCCAACGGCGAAAATCTCTGTCGTCGGTTTACAGCGCGACGAAGAAACCTTGCAGCCTGTGCCGTTTTTTGAAAAATTTGTCAGCCACATGGACAAACGCCCAGCCCTTATCATTGACCCAATGTTAGCGACTGGCGGCTCAATGGTTGCAACCATCGAGATGCTAAAGAAAAATGGCTGTACTAATATCAAGGCATTGGTCTTGGTTGCCGCGCCTGAAGGCGTGCGTTTGGTGAATGAAGCCCATCCTGATGTGACCATTTATACTGCCGCACTCGACAGCCATTTAGACGAGCATGGCTATATCATTCCCGGTCTTGGCGATGCGGGCGATAAAATCTTTGGTAAGCAGTTATTTAACAAGTAAGACAACGCCTTTAAACCAAAACAAGCTATCGTCATAAAAATTATGAAGCACGCAACATCAATGATAAGGATATAAGATGAACGTATTGATTACAGGGGCAAGCGCCGGTTTCGGTAAAGCATTAGCTGAGCGTTTGGTTGCCAATGGTCATCGCGTGATTGGCTGTGCCAGACGCTTAGATAAGCTAAACGCTTTGGCAAATACGTTGGGCGAAGCATTTTTACCTGTGGTCATGGATGTCAGTGACACGGCGTCTATTCCACAAATCATTGCTGACTTGCCGGCTGACTTTAGTCAAATCGATGTCTTGGTGAATAACGCTGGACTGGCACTTGGCACCGAGCCTGCGCACAACGCCAGTCTTGATGATTGGATGCGTATGATTGATACCAATGTTAAAGGTTTGATGGCGTTGACTCATGCTGTCTTGCCAGCCATGGTCGCACGCGATAGCGGTTATATTATTAATGTTGGTTCAATTGCGGGCAGTTGGCCTTATTTTGGTGGTAACGTCTATGGTGCGACCAAAGCCTTTGTCAAACAATTTAGCTTAAATCTGCGGGCGGACTTACTCGGTACGCAAGTGCGCGTGACCAATCTTGAACCGGGTAATGTGGCGGGCACTGAATTTTCAAACGTGCGCTATCATGGCGATGACGAGAAAGCCGCTCAAGTTTATGATGGCTTTAAAACCATGACCGGTGACGATATTGGCGATATCTTGTTATGGCTGATTGAATCGCCTGCCCATATTAACGTCAATCGTTTAGAAGTGATGCCGGTTGCGCAAACCTACAACGGTCTAACGATTGCTAAGCAAGACTCTTAAAGGTTTAGCCGACCATTCGGTTTATTAACGTAATTCATAAGACCGAAGCAATATAGTCGCATCTATGTTGCTTCTTTTTTTGGCCATGACATTCTCTTCATTGACCAAGCGCAATTCCTGAAAATCCAAAATCAATACCTCATTACGCGTGCGCTCGCTGGTACGTTTATTATGACGTATCGGAAATCCTAAAACTTGCTTACCTTTAATTACTATCTGATTGATAATCATGGTCGGATTATTCATAGTAGATTTTGCACTTAACTGTTGAGCATCAATAATCGCGGTGGCAGGATTGAGCGTTGTGATTAACACCTTTGTCTGGCGCACGCTTTTTGCTAAATCCCCTGCAAAAAAGAATACTTGCTCTATTGGTAAACACTGGGCGTGGCGCATAAGCTCGCGGCGAAATAACGCTGGCATATCGGTATTAAAACTGTCTTCTGTTTGTCGATAAAACGCCGTAAAATTACGGTGTAGATAGCGACCAAAGACGCTGCTATTTATCCAATCTTGATAAACATCATTGGCTAATAATTGCTTTGTAAATGCTTCGGCATCTGGCATATTTTCTGTCATGAGCATGGCTAGCAATAGCGCGCGCGGATTGGTAAATATTTGCTGCTGCCAGCTTTGTGGATATAAGCTGCTATCAAGCAATGCTAAAGTTAACTTGCCCATCGGCTAACATCCTTATTAAACAGTGAAACTATTATTTAGTACATATAGTATCTATTATATACGTTTCCTATTACAGTCATTTGCTATCGAATAGCAGCACAGATTGTGTGCTTGGATTCATTTGATCGCCTTACTCATATAAAAAAAGCGACCTTAAAAGACGCTTTTTATTTGAGCAATGAGTTTTAAGTATTTTTAAAGCCTTAATCAGCTAAGGCTTTAATCAGCTCAAATCTCGGTATTTCTTTACCATCAACTTCAACCGTTTCAGTAAACATCGCTAATGGTCGTACCCACACGCCATACTCACCGTATAGGCAGCGGTAAACGACTAGCGCTTCTTCGGTTTCTGAATGCTGCGCGGTATGCAAAACTTGGTAAAGACTGCCTTTATAATGGCGGTAAATGCCTTGGCAAACCGTTTTTTCTGTCATGATTAAATCCTCATTTATATCTTAAGTACACGAGCTAAATACTGTCGCAGTAAATTCATAACGCAAAATAAATAAGGTCAACAATCAATATCGACCTTATCTTTAATGATTACCTGAATTATTGAAACTAGTCAATTTAAGCAACTGTCACTTTTGCATAAGCCTTTTTACCTGCTTGGATAACGACTGTCTGACCAGACGTTAAACTAAAGCCTGCATCGACCACTTCGCCATCTACTTTTACCGCGCCGCGTTTAATCATATCTTTAGCCGATGAGCTATTTTTGGCAAGCTCTGCTTGGTTTAGGATTTGCGTGATAAATAATGCGTCCTGCCCTTCTAACTCTAACGTCACTTCTGGTAAATCGACTGGCAATTCGCCATCAGCCAATACGTTACCTGCTGATTTATGCGCATTAGCAGCAGCATCCGCATCATGGAAGCGTTCAATCAATTCTTCAGCAAGAATACGTTTGATTTCTTGTGGGTTGCGACCGTTTTCCATCTCTGCCATTAACGCTTCGACTTCTTCCATCGGCTTAAAGCTTAAAAATTCAAAGTAGCGACGAATTAAGGTATCTGGCATCGACAGCAGTTTTTGGTACATGGTGCCCGGCGCATCGTAAATACCGACGTAGTTGCCGAGTGACTTAGACATTTTATTAACGCCGTCCAGCCCTTCTAAGATTGGCACGGTGATACAAACTTGTGGCTCTTGCCCATAACGACCTTGCAAAGTACGTCCCATTAAGATATTAAAGGTTTGGTCCGTACCGCCAAGCTCGACGTCGGCTTTTAGCGCGATAGAGTCATAGCCTTGCACCAATGGGTATAAAAACTCATGGATAGCAATTGGCGTTTGCGCCGCATAGCGTTTAGAGAAATCATCACGCTCAAGCATGCGTGAAACGGTCAACTGGCTAGAAAGCTGAATCATATCGCCCGCTGACATGTCTTTAAACCATTCAGAGTTAAAGACAATCTTGGTTTTTTCTTTATCCAAAATCTTAAAGACTTGTTCCGCATAAGTCTGCGCGTTGACTTTGATTTGCTCATCGGTCAACGGCGGGCGTGTGCTGTTTTTGCCAGATGGATCACCAATCTTGGCGGTATAATCACCGATTAGGAAATAAATCTCATGACCCAAGTCTTGAAAATGCTTCAGCTTATTAATCAGCACGGTATGACCTAAATGTAAGTCAGGCGCGGTGGGATCAAAGCCTGCCTTGATACGCAGCGGGCGATTCAGTTTTAACTTTTTAACCAAATCGTCTTCCGATAGGATTTCTTGCGTACCGCGCTGAATCAGGGCAAGTTGTTCTTCTAGGGTGTAAGTTTGGGTGGTCATGATGCTCTCTTTATTGTCTTTATTTAAAGGGTAACGCGTTTGGGCCAATTAGAATTTCGTAGCCCGTAAAAGATGTTAGAATTTGAGAGATATACTAGCGTTTTTTAAGGTAAATTGCCATGACCAACCCTGCATCGATTGCTGATACTAATGATAATACTGATTCAACTATCAATTATGACGATAATTTAAATAACACTTTGGACAAAACTTTAGATGACGATTTGAATTATGCCACCTTGACCGATGCGCTTGAGCAAACGGTATTTGAAAACTTCGATGATGGCTTATATATCGGCATGATGTCTGGCACCAGCTTGGATGGTATGGATGCGGTACTTTGTCAATTCGGTGGTGAAGAAAACATCCAACAACCGCTACGGCTATTAGCGTCTATTAGCCAAGATTTTCCGCCACGCCTGCGTGAGGTGTTATTGGCACTTTGTCAGCCAAATGGTGTGCAAGAATTAACCTCGACAATGGGCGAACCAAGCAGCGAATTAGACTGGTTTGGCTGGGCAAGTAAGGAATATGCTGAATTTGCCAGCGACGTGGTCAATAATCTATTGCAGCAGTCCAATACCGATGTAGAGTCGGTGCTAGCGATTGGCTGCCATGGTCAAACGGTGCGCCATCGTCCGCAAATGGGATTTAGTTTGCAACTGCTCGATGCCAATATCATCGCCGAGCGTACTGGTATTAGCGTGGTCAGCGACTTTCGCCGCCGCGATATGGCCGTCGGTGGTCAAGGCGCGCCCTTAGTACCTGCCTTTCATCAAGCATTATTTGCCATGCCTGATAGCACGCGAGTGTTATTAAACTTGGGCGGTATTGCCAATATCACCGTCTTACCAGCCAATGACAGCTCTATTAATGCTAATGATGCTGTTGTTAATAATAGCTCGGTGATTGGTTATGATACCGGCCCTGCCAATTTATTACTCGATGCGTGGACGGCATTGCATACGGATAAAGATTATGATGCTGGTGGCGCATGGGCGCAGTCAGGACAAGTCGTTGAGCCGTTACTTAATCAACTGATAGAGCATCCATTTTTTGCGCGAACCTATCCGAAAAGCACAGGGCGTGAAGACTTTAACTTAGCGTGGCTACAAAGCGAGCTGCAAAAATTTGACCAAGCCTCTGCCCATATTCGCTATTCGTCAGCTGATGTGCAGGCAACATTGACCGAGCTGACGGCGATGAGTGCCAGTATGCAAATCAATATGTTTATTAAGGCAAATGAAAACAGCTCGGTTTATGTCTGCGGTGGCGGTGCCTTAAATGATTACTTGATGACTCGCTTGCAGGCGCATTTACCTCACTGCAAAGTAGAAACTACGGCCAGCTTAGGGCTGAACCCCGCTTGGGTCGAAGCCGTTGCCTTTGCATGGTTGGCACGGCAAACCCTAATGGGAGAAACTGGTAACTTGCCAGCGGTCACTGGCGCAAGTAAAGGCGTGGTATTGGGTCAAGTTTGTTTTGCTTAATAAGCCTCTAATTGTTTAAATTTTAGTTTACATACGTGCACTAATGTGTTTTATAATGACGGTTAAAATACCTTCTTTTTAGGATCGCACGTACAGGATATATCGCATGAGCCAATATAGCAGTTCACCAAACGCGCAAGCCGCCGACTCTAATGCTGCCACTATCCAGCAAACTCTGCGCCAAAAGCCGCCCCATTATGAACGCCCAGATGAGATGCGTGTGGTGGTGACGGGTATGGGTGCGGTGACACCTTTAGGATTAGACGTCGCAAGCTCGTGGACGCGTCTACTTAATGGCGAGAGCGGTATCACGCCCATTACTCATTTTGATGCAACCGACTATCGGGCGCAAATTGCGGGTGTGGTCAAGGATTTTGACGCCAAGCAATATATGAATGCTAAAGACGCGCGCCGCTATGATGAATTTATGCATTATGCCGTTGCAGCTTCGGCTATGGCGTTAAAAGACGCGGGTTTTATCGATGAAGTTAGCGCAGCTGATACACCTGTACAAGATGTCGAGCAAGAGCGCTTTGGCGTAATATTAGGGTCAGGCATTGGCGGTATCCAAACCATTGAAAACAGCCGTGATACCCTACGTGACAAAGGCGCTATGAAGGTTTCGCCCTTTATCATTCCAGGTTCTATCGTTAATATGGCTGCAGGTTTGGTCGCTATTAAGCATACTTTACAAGGCCCAAACCTGGCGACCTCGACTGCTTGTACCACCGCGACCCACGCTATCGGACTTGCTGCGCGCTTGATTGCCTATGGCGATGCCGATGTGATGCTGGCAGGTGGTAGTGAAAAAGGCTCGAGCCCGCTTGGAATGTCAGGTTTTGGGGCGATGCATGCCCTCTCAACTCGTAATGATGAGCCAACCAAAGCCTCGCGTCCGTTTGATAAAGAGCGTGATGGCTTTGTACTCGGTGATGGCGCGGGTGTCGTCGTCCTTGAAAGCCTTGCCCATGCTAAAGCGCGCGGCGCAACGATACTTGCTGAGCTGGTTGGCTTTGGGATGAGTGACGATGCCAGCCACATTACCGCACCACCAGAAGATGGTAGCGGTGCGGCTCGCGCCATGCGCAACGCACTAAACGATGCCGGTATTGAGCCTGCCGCGGTTGGCTACGTCAATGCCCACGGTACCAGTACGCCTGCTGGTGATGTTGCCGAATCCATTGCGATTGAAACCGTTTTTGCGCCCGTTAAAGACAGCATTTTGGTCAGCTCGACCAAATCGATGACCGGTCATTTATTGGGTGCCGCTGGTGGTATCGAGGCTATCTTTACTGTGCTTGCCCTGCAACATCAGCAGGTACCGCCGACCATTAACTTAGATAATGTTGAAGACAACTGCAATCTCGATTACGTGGCCAACCAATCACGTAAAGTTGATAATCTGCAATATGCAGTCTCCAATAGCTTTGGTTTTGGTGGCACCAATGGGTCGCTTATATTCGCTCGTTGGCCGGTGCAACCATCAAGCTAAAACGCCTAAAACAACGTTAAAAACGCTAAATAAATGTTAAAAAACTATTATTTTAGCCGTTGTAACCTTGGTGTCAGATTTGCTACGTTTGACCACTTGCAGCCCCTTATCGTACTTGCGTATGATAAGGGGTAATTTTATGCAACATTTATGGAAGATACCATGTCAAGCTACTCATTTTCCCATCAGTTTTATCAGCGCTGGACGTGTGCGCCAGACCCTGTACGCGCCTCTATCACCCAAGAACTTACCGATATCACCACCCTCTTACAACACGACACGCCATTTGAAACCTTTGTTTTTAGCACTCATGACTTAGACGCCCATCTTGATAATCTTTATGAAAATCATGAAGCTGAACAAGCGATTGCCAAAGCCATTGCCGAAAAACAAGCGCAAGAGCGAGCGGCTGCCGAAAAAGAGCGTTTAGAAGAAGAAGAACGTGTAGAAAAAGAAAAACAGGCAAAAGCAGTAGCAGACGCTAAGCAGAAAGAAGAAGAAGCATTAGAGGCAGCAGCGGCGAAACAAGAGCAACAGCACGATGAGCAGCTAGATCATAAACGAGCTACCAGTGTTGATGACAATGATAGTAGTAAAAATATTACTAGTAAAAATGACACTGACGCAGTAGAAAAACTGGAAGCTACTAAAACAGATGCTACGAAAACTACTGCTGATACTGACACTGATAAAAAATCCATTCAAGAAACTGCCAATGTGGTAAATGGCGCAAACGATCATAATATGAAAACCGTTATCGATAAAGCTGTTTCAGACGCCGCTATTCCTTTGTCTTTAAAAGATACTAAACTTGGCGCGAGTCACCCAGAATTAATTCGCGAGCTTGAGATGCATGTCGATGACTATTTAAGCGAGCAAATGATGCAAATTTCTGAGAATTTAAAATCTTGGTTACGGGCCGAATTGGCACAGCATTTAACCGAACCTGATACCACCACTACTATTAAAAGTAATGAAAATATCGCCAAGAAAAACATTCATTAGCTATAAAAAACCTGATTTAAATTAGGAGTTTCTTCGTATAACTAGAGATTAAAAAGCCCCATCGATATTGACGGGGCTTTTTAATATCTTCAATTCAAGAATATAAGTTTTTGCCTTAGATAGCTTTAGTACGCTCGGTTAGCCACTCAAGTGCTGCACCTTTAACGCGATCTTTTAGCTCGGCATAGACTTGGCTATGATAATCATTGAGCCAATCAATCTCGAATTGGGTTAATAGTGCAGGCTCAATCAAACGGGTATCAATGGGGCAGTAAGTGATGGTTTCAAAGTGTAGGAATTGTCCAAACTCAGTCTCAGTCGGATTCGCAACCGGCGTATTGACCACCAAGTTTTCGATACGAATACCCCATTTGCCCTCGCGGTATAAACCTGGCTCATTACTAGATATCATCCCTTCTTTCATCGCGCGCTCTTTTGGCGTGCTGGCACTATAAGCAATGACCTGCGGGCCTTCATGGACGTTTAAGAAATAACCAACGCCATGACCGGTACCATGACCATAGTCCATCTGTGCTTGCCACAAGGGTGCACGGCAAATCGCATCGATGAGCGGTGACGCAATACCATCAGGGAAATGCGCTTTTGCTAAGGCGATATGGGCTTTAAGCACGGTGGTAAAGTCGCGTTTATGCTCAGAACTTACTTGTCCAATCCCGACCACGCGGGTGATATCGGTGGTACCGTTTTGATATTGCGCACCTGAGTCAATGAGCAATAAGCCGCCCTCGCCTTCAGCGACATCAAGGTAGCTGAATTTTTCTGGCGTCGCACGGTAATGCGGCAAGGCGCCGTTTTCGTTAAAGCCTGCGATGGTTGGAAAGCTTGGCGACACATAATGCGGCTGCTGACTACGAACTTCGATGAGCATACTATCGACATCCAGCTCACTCAAACGCTCACCGTCTGCTAGGCGTTTTTCAAATGTCGCAAAAAACTCACTTAACGCCGCGCCATCTTGACGCATCGCTTCGCGTACATGCTCGATATCCGCCGCAGACTTCACTGATTTGAGTAACGTACTTGGCGCCATTTGCTCAATAAAGCCAACATCGTCGGCCATTTTTGATAACGTACCGACCGCCACTTTGCTTGGGTCTAACAATAATATATCTTCTGGCGTTAAGGTAGCTAATGCCTCTTGCACCGCATCATAATCTGCAAGCGTGATACCGCTGTCTTTTAGCGCTTTTTCAATCTCGCTACTGACTTTATGATTATCAACAAACAAGGCCGCTTTATCTTCGCTAATGAGCATATGCGCTAAAAATACCGGATTATAATCGACGTCTGCACCGCGTAAGTTGGTCAACCAAGCAATATCATCTAAGCTTGACAGCAAGTGATGGCTTGCGCCTGCCTCCTTCATGCCTGCGCGCACGGCAGCAAGTTTTGAGCTGGCGGGCTGATCGATAAACTGCGCATCGTGTTGGTAGAGCTGTGCTGATGGCAATGCTGGACGGTCGTTCCATATGTCTGTCAACACATCGCGCTCAGTGATTAAAGTAATATCGTTAGCATCAAACGCATCAAGCAATCTGTCTTGCTCAGCGATAGACAATACATTACCATCCACCGCCACGCTATCGCCTTCGGTTAAGTTTTGCGCTAGCCAATCGATATGATTTGGCTGACCAGGAGCCAGTTTTTCCAAAGTAATACCCGTGCCTTCTAGCTGATGCGCGGCGTGTACCCAGTAGCGACTGTCTGTCCATAGGCCAGCAAAGTCAGCGGTAACGACCAGTGTACCAACCGAACCTGTAAAGCCTGATAACCATAGACGCGCTTGCCAATATTCTGGCAAGTACTCAGACAAATGCGGGTCTGCTGACGGCACGATAATCGCCGTTAAATCTTGTGCCGCTAGCGTTTGGCGTAGGCTATCAATACGCTCGTGGATGTGTTGTTTATTCATGAAAGGTGTCCTTATTACTTTTAAAAATGAGAGTTAAAAAAAACGCTTGAGAGGCGACTATGAGTAGCCGTCTTATTGAGGCAAATAAATTTATCAATGTTAAATACAGCGTTATATTTGCCTATAAAGGGTTTACTATTTTTAGAATGATAGCTATATAAATGAGTAAGAGTGCTTAGGCGTTTAGCCGAGCTATTATTAATTTCAGCTTAGTAATAGTATTTTAATAATAGTATTAAAGCAGCGCCTCTCTAGATGTTTGGGCAGATAGCAGGCTTTCAATGGCGATAGAGAAATAACTCACTGATTGAAACAATAAAACGTGCTACCGATTATGGTAACACGTCTTATCTTTTGGCGTTTATAGGGACGATTGCTACTATAAATAAGCTAAATAGGCTTAATTAATCTTCACCATCTTCTTAACGCTTTATTTACTGAGCCGCTTTATCGGCTTGCTCACTTTTGACCAGCATGTTATTGATAGGTTTTGCCAGTACTAATAACACCACTGCGGTCACCACCAAAAAGATGGTCATGGTGGTAAATAGTGTTGGTAAGCCTTCGATCTTGTCGGCTGAAACGTGACCACCAAAGAACGCAGCGACCAAGTTACCCATGGCGACAGAGGCAAAGAATAATCCCATCATTTGCCCTTGCATGCCTTTTGGAGCAAGCTTGGTCATTGAGGATAACCCTACTGGACTCAGCGCCAGCTCCCCTAAAGTTAATAGTAATAAACTACCCACGAGCCATAATGGCGATGCTAAGCCGCCGTCACTGGTCAAGATGCTTTTTGAGGCAAATATCATCAACGAGAAGCCTGCCGCGGTAATCAACATCCCGAGCGCAAACTTGGTCATACTATTAGGTTCAAGACCGCGTTTGCCAAGCTTGACCCAAACAATACTAACAATGGGCGCCAGCAATAAAATAAACAACGGGTTTAAAGATTGGAACCAAATACTCGGTATCTCAAACCCTAAGACGTTCAAGTCAGTATAGCGATCGGCAAATAGGTTAAACGAGGTTGGCTGCTGCTCAAAGCTTGACCAAAATAGCGTTGAGCCAATGATTAAAATAAAGCAAGTCAGTAGGCGCAGCTTATCGGTTTTATCAAGACGCGGCGAGACAAACATAACCGCAAAGTAGCCTATCACCACCGCGGCAATGATATAAGTCATATATTCAGCGACCGTTTCAGGATTGAACGGTAACATACCACTTGCCACCAAAACCACAACCGCTGCCAATAACACCAAGAAACCAATTACCCAGCGACCGATGTTTTTATAGCGGTCATTGGCGTGTTCCCACTCAGGTTTTATATTTTTGGCTTGGGCATAGTGGGTCAAGGTTTTTTGCGCAGAAAAACGGTAGATCAGTAATGATATCAGCATACCGATACCACCAACACCGAAACCTGCGTGCCACATGCCCTTTTCTTTAAACACCCCAACGATGAGCGCTGCTAAAAGGGCGCCAATATTAATGCCCATATAAAACAAGGTAAAACCACCATCACGGCGCACATCGCCTTTTTTATACAAAGCGCCTACCATGACGGAGATACAGGTTTTAAATAACCCTGACCCTAATACAATACATATCAAACCAACAAAAAATAGCGTCATGCCAAATATGGCGGAGAGCGCAATACATAAATGACCGAGGGCGATAATCACGCTGCCCCACCATAAGGCACGCTCTTGACCAAGCCAGTTATCAGCGAGCCAACCGCCCGGTACTGCCGCCAAATATAATGAACCGGCGAAAATACCATAAATAGCAGAAGCGGTGACTTCATCAAAGCCAAAACCGCCGCTGCCAACGGTGGCTACCATAAACAGTACTAATAACGGACGAATACTATAATAAGAAAAGCGTTCCCACATTTCGGTAAAAAACAGCGGGCGTAGTGGCTTTGGGTGCCCCATAAACCCATTATCCAGTGCTGCCAATTCAGCTTCACTAACATTTACTTTTGAGTCTCTGCTCATAACTTTATTCCTTTAAAGACCACTGTAATGACGACCAAACTCCTGTTTATTTTGCTAAGCGGTCACATAGGCGCATTATTGTTTCACTTGGTTATGGTCAAGTAAAGAAAAAGTTATTCAATAATTACACAAATACCTACAAAAAAACCTGTGCTCAGTTAACCAAGCACAGGTCTTTAATGTTAGCTTCTAGAGTATTTTCACTCTTAGAATAAAGTATCGTCACAACAGTTGTACTTAATTACGGGTATCTGACTATATTTATACAAGTATTTGTTTTTATAACAAAATACTTAGGTCACAAGCTTACTCTTCAGTTTTCCAAGTATGCGTTAACTCTGCACCCTCACCACCATCCAAATCCGCATCGGCTTCTTCTGCTGTCAAGTTAGCATCATCAGGTACTGCCGCTTGATTGACAGTACCCTCAGCAGTTGCGGTGCCAGATTCAGCAGCAACAACCGTACCATCAGTATCAGCAGCTGGGGTTACGGTAGCATCTGCTGGATTTTCAGTAGGTGCGGTTGCAGCGGGCGCAGTTTCTTCTGCCGCAGTTGCCTCTGTTTCAGCAGCCGCTTCGGTGCTCTCAGCAGTGATATGCTCGCCTGCTGGACGCAAATAGCCAGAAATGCCGATTAATAAGACGATACCTAAAAATAAGGCAACACCGCCTAAGGCAAATAGGAACTCTTTCTTGGGATTGTTTTCGACAATATGTTCTGACATACCTTATCCACCTTGCACAAAATATTTAAAATATTGGCCTATTATATCGCAATTTATATCGATTTGTGAAAACCCTTAACGATTTAAAGGGTTTATTAGCGAAAAAACTTACAACCAAAGCCTATGGGTATTTTTTATTTGACCAAACGTCTCTGCGGGGTCGCACGCTTGCCAAGATAGCTTAATAATAGCAGAAGCGCAATAATGATTAAAATAGGATAATTACCCGCGCGCATATAAGGCGTATTACCAACGCGTGCCTGCACATTTCCGCGTAAGACGGTGCGCTCAAACTGCGGTGCGCGCTTTACGATATGACCTTTATGGTCAATGATAGCCGTAACGCCAGTATTGGTGGCGCGCATAAACCAGCGGCCGTTTTCAAGCGCGCGCATTTGGACCATTTGCAAATGCTGGAGCGGACCTGCCGAGCTACCAAACCACGCATCGTTAGAGATGGTCAATAAAAAGTCAGTATTGATGGCGTTTTTGCGCGTGGTGTCAGGATAGGCAACTTCATAGCAAACCGCAGCGCCCAAGTTATGACCACGCACGCGCAGCGGTGATTGATTATCACTACCGCGGCTATAGCTCATGATATCTTGGCTACCAGCAAGGTTTGGCAAGATATCTAGCATACCCTCAAAAGGAATATATTCGCCAAAAGGTACCAAACGCTGTTTTTTATATAGCCCTTCAGCGTCCGCACCTAAAGCAATGACACTATTATAAAACGGCGGGTATTTATCGGTCTTGGCATCAAAAGCCGCGGTATCCTTATAAGGGATACCAGTGACCCACGTGGTATCGGTTTCTTTGGCCACTTTGACCACTTCACTGATAAAACCTAGCGCTTCATCTTGAAACATGGGAATGGAAGACTCTGGCCACAAGATCATGTCGCTGCCCCATTCGGTACTGGACAGGGTGGCATAAATTTTTAGCGTTTCTACCTGATATTCAGTCAGCCATTTTAAATCTTGTGGAATATTACCTTGAATTAATGATACCGATAAGTCAGGCGTGCCCTTTGGTTTTGTCCATTGCGGATTTAGCAACCATAACGCGCAGCTGACAATAAGTAGTGCGGCAGTAGGAATCATATAACCGCCGCGGCGACGCAATAGCTCAACCAAACTTGCCGCCAATAATACTGCCACAAAAGACACCGCAAACACACCAGCAATGGGCGCTAATGACGATAGCCAATACTGCTCGGTAAAGGCATAACCGACAAATAACCACGGAAAACCGGTAAATAGCCAAGTTTTCATCCACTCTTGCAATACCCAAAGCGCGGCAAAGGATAACGGCTGCTTACCGACGACACGATTAAAAATCAGCGCCAAAAAGCCATGAAACAAGCCCATCCCAAGGCCCATCAGCGCAATCATAATTAGCGCGAGCCACACTGGCGTATCGCCATAGACATGGATTGAGGTATACAGCCAAAACGCCCCGACGCACCAAAGCCCGGTGCCATAAGCTTGACCGATAACAAAAGCACGCTTGCCTGTCATATCAGGCATCAGTAAGGCATACAAAATAGCGGGCGACACCAACGCCACCGGCCAAAAACCATACGGCGCGAGGGCAAAGATAAACACTGCGCCTGCCAGCCACGCAATCAATATGGTCAACACCAGCGGCAAGCCCTTGGGCTTATCGGGGTTTAGACGTTTTTGCAAATCAACAGTAGACAGACGCATAGCAGTTATCCAAAACCTTATTTTTCAGTCGTTTAAAACTTACATATTAACTTTGTTTTATTCAGTTAGCGCTGGAATTGGTAGCCAATCGTTAGCTGCTCAATACAGCGCTCAAAAATTAAACCTGCCCATGATACCAGTCTAAATCACTCAATAGGTAACATTGCGTTGCAAAATGCCCATTTTAAAAGCAAAAAAAAACACGACCGCAATCGTGTTTTTTTATATTTAAATGCCGAGCTGATCTTTAAGTGCCAAGCTTAAGTGATAAACATCAATAAATTAATGGCTACCTATTAATATTTGCTGGTCAGCATTGATTTTAGACAGCTCAAGATTTTGAATAAAGCGCCCTTCAACATCGGTAATGGTAATTTGCCAATCGTCTATCACCACGCTTTCACCTTCTAAATCGCCAACATGACCGAGCGCTTGCATCACCAAACCGCCCATAGTATCAACATCGGTATCATCAAAGTGGGCGCCAAGCTCATCGTTACAGTCTTCAATCACTGTCGATGCTTGCACGCGCCACGTATTTGGTCTTTCAGGATCGGCGACGATATTATTGATATCACTGTCTTCATCGAAGTCATCATGCTCATCGACGATATCGCCAACGATTTCTTCGAGCAAATCTTCCATCGTTACCACACCAGCGAAGTTACCAAACTCATCGACGACAATCGCCATATGCACTTGGGTGCGCTGTAATGAGCGTAGCAAAGTATCAGAGCGTGCCGTTTCGCTGATATAAAGCGGCTGACGCACCAAGTCTCGTAAACGTTGACTGTCAATTTTATCTTCTTGATCTCGCACCATGTGTACGAGGATGGGAATCAAATCTTTTGCCAATAAAATACCGATAACGGCATCATCGTCTTGGCTATCAAAGACCGGATAGCGCGAGTGTGTGGTCTCAAGAATGATATCCATCACTTCAGCTAAGCTAGCGCTTTCGTGCAGCCCAACCACTTGCGGGCGCGGGGTCATGATTTCGCGAACTTGGGTGGCAGGCAAATCAAGGACACCTTCCAACATATCCACGGTATCGGGTTCTAAGAACTGGCGCGAGTCTTGCACCAAACGTATCAGTTCATCACGGGTTTCGGGGGCGGTCGATAGCCAGCGTTTTAAGCCGCGCATCGACCAACTACTCGGGCTTGGAGCGTCTTCGGACATGATGATGTGATTTAACCTCTTTAGTTAATAGCAGTAATCAAAGAAAATAGTAAATAGCAATTAAAATCTTAAATCTAAATGGGGATTAAAATAGTAAATAAAACAGCGACTTTATATTTAGATAATGGTCAAAATATTTAAATAAAGGACAAATTATCTATAAAATCCTATCATAACGATAAATGACAACTATATAAGTATAGATAAAAATAGACCAGCTTAATAAGTTTCACTTTATCGCAAGGCTTACGGACATTCAACGACAAATTCACTCAAATTGTATTGTCAGTGTGTTGTAAACTTTGCTATGGTCAAAGCCTTCATCCCTCAAAGTCAAACCTATGTCGCTACGTGCCTTTTTTTCTCGCCTGCTCTCGCCGCTCGCAAACAGCAATCGCTTAGAGCATGGGGCAGCTTATGATCGCCAGCAAAAGCGGACTTGGCGCTATTACCTCGCGCAGCTTTTAATCGTTACTACGTTGCTCCTATCTACTATTTGGCTGTTAATGGCAATCTGGTATCAGTTTGGCATACGCTCACCAATTACGTGGCTTATGACCCTTATGATAGTCGGCATTTTAGCGGCGCTGGCTAAGGCAGCTTATGCAACAAAAAGGCATTGGTCAAAAAGTCCAAAAAATCGAGGTAATCAGCCATCAAATAATTTAACAGCGCCGGATAAAAAAGTGGCCGTTAAATGGCTCATCGGTTTATATGGCGCAGTTTGGTTTATCGGTTTGGGTTGGTTCTTTTCTATCGAGCCCAAACAAGACCGCGACTGGATGGCGGAAGTCAGCGAAAGGGTCACCTATCGCCGTGACGCCAATAATCCTAACTTAGTCACGCTCACCAATGTGCGTAATTTTGATTGGCGTACTGATAAAGAGGCGGCTGAACACTGGGACACGCGCACCATTGATATGTCAAAACTCTCTGGCGTCGATGTGACCAACTCCTATTGGATGGGGCCGCTGATTGCGCATACTTTGGTCAGTTTCCGCTTTGAAGATGATAGACCGCTCGCCTTCTCATTTGAGATTCGTAAAGAAGAAGGCGAGTCGTTTTCGGCATTGGCAGGGTTTTTTAGGCGTTTTGAGCTGAGCCTGATTGCTGCTGAAGAGCGCGATATCATTTATACCCGTAGTAATGCTCGCGGTGAGCAAGTTTATCTGTTTCCGGTCAGCAATCTACAACAGCACGAGGTCAAGTCGTTATTTGAGTCTTACTTAACTGCCGCCGATGAATTGAATGCCAAACCAACTTGGTACAATACGTTGATGAGCAACTGTACCAATATTATCTTTTATATGGCGCGTATTGTCAGTGGCGACCGTCTGCCATGGGATTACCGAATTTGGGTATCGGGCTGGCTACCAAACTACTTATACGACGTTGGCATGCTCGACGCCAACCCTGAAAAAGACGGTCAGCCTTGGTCAATGGACACGTGGTACGAGCGCACGCATATCAATCCAAAGGTTCGCGGCTTTGATAATTTGGCAGGAAACAGCGCTATCAATAGCCGCGAGTTCTCCAAGCAAATTCGGCAAGATATTCCTATCCCGCCACTGGCAGATTCACAAGCCGATGCGGAAGCGAGTGCCAAATCTGCCGCGCAGGACTCTAAAGAATAGCTGAGGTTTTCGAAGAGGTGCAGCTACTCTCCAAAGCGGTATTGCGACGTTAAATCCATTGTTCATTAAGCATAAACATAGATTAAACCCTTTATAAAAAAATTTAGGTTAGGGCTGAACCCAATTTACCACCCGCTCCTCCATCTCCTCATCTGTTATGCCAATCTCAGAAATACAGCGCCCTGCTACGCCAACATTGGCAGCGCGCATCTGCTGCTGAGTTGCCACCGCATCTCCCGTCAATAACAAATGCCAATTTGGTAAATCTTGTCCTTTATACAAGCGCTTATAAGCACAGTGCGACGGCAGCCACATCATCTGCGGCAAATTCTCCATAGTTAGCTGAATACAGTCTGGCACGTGCTCTTGGCGGGTGGCGTAATGCTTGCAATAACCGGTCGTGCAATCCATCAGCTGACAAGTGACATCGGTATATTCAACCATTTCTGCTTCATGATTATTGTCATCGCTGATATTCTCATCATCGATGTATTTAATTAGGCAGCAGCTACCGCAACCATCGCATAGCGCTTCCCATTCGCTATGGTTTAGCTCTGACAGCGCAAAACGTGACCAAAACTGCGGACGCAATAGATCATTAGCATCGTTTTGGCTGTGAGGAAATAAGCGCACAGCAGATTGCGTCGCTGAATCTGAATCAGTTGTTGTTTTGGAATCTAGAGCGGATGCTAATTGAGATTCAGATTGATTGAGCAAATTGAGTGTCATAAAGTCGCCGTAGCATTTTGATAAAGAGCGTTACAGTATTATAGCTGTTTTTGGTATGCTTGGGCGTTAAGGTAGGAGAAGTAAATAAAAGAATGAAGCAAAATACGAACAGTTAATACTTATAAAACAAGCATTTATAAAGTAGTTATTTATAAAACAGCCATTTATAAAACCCCCTTCATAACATAAAAAAAGGACAATAATATGTCAATTAAGACTTTTGAATTGATCAGCACTACCGAAAATAACGTTGAGCTTATCAGCTATGTGGCGCTGCCAGAATCTGCCTCAGAGGACAATCCAGTAGCAGGTATTTTGGTGGCGCCAGAATGGTGGGGCGTGGTCGATCATCCAAAGTCCGTCGTTGAGCGCTTGGCAAAAGCAGGCTATGCGGCGGTGGCGATGGACGTTTACGGTGAAGGCAAGCTGACCAGCGACGCGTCGATGGCCAATATGTGGATGGAGCAAGTACTTGCTGATCAAGACATGCTAATGGCACGTTGCCGCTTAATACTCAATGACTTTGGTGATCAACTGGCGGTTAATCGCGATAACTTAGCGGCGATTGGTTATTGCTTTGGCGGTAAAGTGGTGCTCGATATGGCACGCGAAGGCATGCCATTAAAAGCCGTCGCAACTTTCCATGGCAACCCATCAGCAAAACAGCCAGCCGACAAGAACTTTACAGCCAAAGTATTGGTCGCTCACGGCCGTGATGATTCGATGGTGTCGATGGAGGCAATCGAAGGTCTAAAAACAGAGCTAGATGCTGCCGATGTTAACTACACGATTGATGTCTATGACGGTGCCAAACATGGCTTTACCAATCCGCACGCCGATGAACGCGCGGCCAAAAATGATGTTGACCTTGGCTACAACGAAACGGCTGCTAAGCAAAGCTGGGACAACATGCTTGAATTTATGAAAACCAATCTTGGTGAATGATTTTAAAGATATCATCAATCAAGTTGTATAAACGCTCACTATAACGAGTGTTAATACAAAGCATAAGACAAAAAACAGGGGTCACTTTCTCAGAAAGCGACCCCTGTTTTTTGTCGTTATACACAATAACTACCATGACCAATCTTGTGCTTATGAGCAAATAACGTCATTATCTCTTTATTATAAGTGGGATTGAGTAACGAGGATGTTATATCTATTGATAAATCAGCTGGGCTGGCTGGCTTTTATGGCTTTATTGATCGTGGTGCTCATACTATACGCCAGGATAAGCCAACAAATCAGACAGTTGCGTCATGATATGACAGCGCTACAAGCTGAGCTTAAACGGCAAAAAGAGGGCTTAATCACAGCAAAATCTTCTCACGCCGATATAAATAGCAATCAAGAAAGTCAATTTGCAGCAACGCCCGATCTCTCTTTAACCTCGCGGTCACCAATGCCGCCACCGATACCGTTAGCAGCAGTAGATTCGGTTACAGCAGCTGACGCTAGCGCCGAACCCATAGAAGAAAACCTCGGCTTAAAGCCAAAGCCAGCAGAATCGACAAAATCGAGAACCCCCGTTACAACGATAGAGCCAGACGAGCGTTCCTTACCTATCGTTACCTCACTCATTCACTCGATGCAAAACTGGTTTTTTGGCGGCAACTTAGTAGTGCGCGTTGGGGTTTTGGTGTTGCTCGTCGGGGTGGTGTTATTGCTGCGCTTATTAAGCGACTATATCGAAATTCCGATTGCCCTGAAGCTTGTGAGCATTGGCATTATTGGATTGGCGTTGGCTGCGCTTGGTTTAAAATTAGCAAAAAATCGCTTTGCTTATGGCATCACCCTGCAAGGGGCAGGTTTAGCGATTGCTTACTTGACGACCTTTTTTGCCTATAGCGTCTATCACGTGCTGGCGAGTGTGCCGAGCTTTATTGGACTTGGCCTTTTATCAGCTGTCACCATCGGTCTCGCCGTGCGCCAAAACGCTTTACCGTTGGCATTGTTGGCACTTTCTGGTGGGTTTTTTGCACCGATATTGACCAGTAGCGATATCGGTAATTTAGTGTCCTTGTTTAGCTATTATTTATTATTAAACGTCACCATTGCTGTCATCGCTCATTACCGTACTTGGAAAATGCTCAATCTACTCGGCGTGATGGTCACCTTTGGACTGGCTTACTATTGGGGTGTGACGGAAAATTTAAGCGCTGTTATTGAGGCGCAGCGCTGGACGTTGGTATTGCTAGTGGCGCTGCACGTATTACTATATTTGTTTGTCGTCATTCGCTACGCGCAGCAAATCATTGCTTATAACACACTTAATGAAGCAAATTTTGCTCATACAGCTAACGTTGATAGTGCAGAGAATCCAAGTCATTTAGATAAATTTTATTTAGGAAACCACAGCTATATATTCCCTATTGATACCGGCTTGCTGTTTTCCGTGCCGATACTGGCCTTTGGTTTATTCGCGGCGTTGTTAGAAGCTATTCCTAATGGGTTGACCTTCACCAGTGCTATTTTCGCGGCAATTTATTTGGGTATTGGCTGGGTATTTGTCCAGCGTAGCCAGCGCTACGCCTTAATTACCGAGGGTATGCTGGCATTGGGATTTGGCTTTTTAGCCTTGGTGATTCCGCTGGCACTCGATGCAGAATGGATTGCCTTTGGCTGGTCGGTACAAGGGCTGGCACTGGTATGGTTTGGACGGCGCTCACTACGTGCATGGTCGGTATTGTTTGGGTTGTTATTGCAGCTGCTCAGTATCGCGATGCTAATGATAAATGTGGTCTTTACGATCAAAGATTATCCAACGTTGGCGTTGACGATTTCGGCGCTCAGCTATCTAGCTACGATGTTTATCTTACGCGCCAGCAACTCGCCTATTGATGACGCCAACAACCAGCTTAACGCCAATCATACGCTGACTGCCTATACTAAAACCTTGGGCATTGGTGAGCTCGCTACTAAGCAATGGCTTACCAGTATCAATAGCCAAAGTATGGCGTTTAACTTGATGTGGCGCAGTCCAAATTTGGGTCGATTTTTGACCTTTACTGCAATGGTTTGGCTGCTGTATGTATTGATCATCGATTTTAACCAATGGCTTGACAGTTGGCGATTAGCAACGACGGCGCTGCTAGGATTGGCCACCTTAACCAGCCTAGCTATTTATCAGGCAATCAATCACTATCATTCGTGGCGCGAGATTAGGCAGTTTAGCCATGGGTTATTGCTGCTATTTTATGCCGCGCTACTGTTTCAACTACCGCAAAAATATGAGTTTGATTATCAATGGACCACCTTTCATTGGCCGATATTTATCATGCTACTCATAGGCTGGTTGGTCGTTGGAAAATTGTGGTTAAGAACATGGCATAAAGAATTGGAGTTAAAAAGTTTTGATAGCGCGAGCTGGCTTGGTGCTGGCATTATCCTGTTGGCAGAAGCTATGCATTATGGCTTGCCCGATTCAAAAGGCGTCATGACTATTTTAGTTCCGGTTGCCTTTATGCTAGCTGGATTATGGTGGACACAGCGTCATGCTATGGTTCAGTACAATGATAAGCAATCACACTCGCAAACAGGAGCAGCGACCTCAGCATTTGCGCCTTATTGGTTTGATTGGCATCAGGCATTATTAGACAGTGCCAAACTCTTTGTACCTATCGCACTAGGTTGGGCTATTTTTACCAACTTCACTTACGATGGTATTATCTGGGAACTGCCCTACTTTCCTTTATTTAACTTATATGATGTGACGTTATGGTTGGTGGTGTTTTACGGCTTGGGTGTTTATTTGCTCCGTCAGCCATTCGGTATGCACTCGAAAAAACTATTAAGCGCCATTCCTAAAAACGATATGCTATTCATTGTCTTAGCGCTGATTGGCCTATGGATAGGTTCTAGTATGCTGGTCAGGACGCTGCACGCGTTTATCGGTACGCCGTTATGGACTGGCGGTTTATATGGAGTTGCCGGAGGCGCTTGGAATAGCGAGCAGGTACAGACAGGATTGACCATTTTATGGACGCTCATTGCTTTGGTCGCCACTATCATCGCCAGCCGCTATGGACAGCGAACACTATGGTTTATGGGTATTGGACTGCTGGGCGTTGTGGTGTTAAAACTGGTCATCGTCGATTTATCACAGACCGAGGCGATTTGGCGAGTGACTTCCTTCCTTGGTACGGGTAGCTTAATCTTAGTCATTGGTTATTTAGCACCATTACCACCAGCGCGTGAGGATTTAGTAGACGAGTCTGCAGGATAGTCTGCTCTGTGCGTTAAATGAAATGTTAACGTGAGCATTTTTAGCATCATTACTTTTTAGCGTCATTACTTGGCTTATGTAGTAAACTGGACGCCATTAAAAAGTAAATGACGATGGTCTTACTTTGAGCATTTTTTATAAAAGGTTAGTAAAGCAGATGGATAAGAGAGCAAGTATTCAGTGGTTCCCTGGGCATATGAACAAGGCCCGTAACGAAATCAAAGAAATCATGCCGCAGATGGACGTCATCATCGAAGTAATTGACGCGCGTATTCCTTATAGTAGCGAAAACCCAATGGTCGCGGCATTACGTGGCGAAAAACCGGTCATCAAAATTTTAAATAAAGCCGACCTTGCTGATCCTGAATTGACCAAAGCGTGGATGGAATATCTTGAGCAACAAGATGGTGTTAAAGCCATCGCTTGCGACAATAATAAAGCTGATGACGTCAAACGTATCATTGCGCTATGTAAAAAAATGGTGCCCAATAAAGTCGGCACCGGTCGCCAAATCAAAGCCATGATTATGGGTATTCCAAACGTTGGTAAATCAACCTTGATTAATACCTTGGCAGGACGCGCCGTGGCAAGAACCGGCGACGAGCCTGCCGTCACTAAGTCGCAGCAGCTGATTAAGCTTGACGATGACATCATGCTCTATGACACTCCTGGCATGCTATGGCCAAAGGTTGAAAACGAAAACTCTGGCTACCGCTTGGCGGCGACCGGCGGTATTCGTGATACCGCTTTTGACTTCGCTGATGTGGCCAGTTATACCGCTGAGTACTTAATGCACGCCTATCCTGAACTACTAAAAAGGCGCTATAAAATCGAAGAGCTACCCAAGACTGATTGGGAGTTTTTTGAAGTGGCGGGACGCAATCGCGGCTGTGTGCGCGCGGGCAATCAAGTCGATACTTACCGCATGTCTGAGATTCTGATTAACGAGCTGCGTAGTGGCAAGCTTGGCGATATTACGCTCGAGACGCCTGCAATGACGGAAGCTGAAGAATTGGTCGTCGCCGAACAACGCATCGCTGCCGAAGAGAAAAGAATCGCTAAAGAAGAAGAAAAACGTTTGCGTCGTCTAAAAACACGGAAGAATCGGAAGTAGACAAGACACAGCACGTCAGTAAAATTTAAACCAGTAGCGCGTTTAAATCTACATAACCGTTTTCCTGTCGATTAAACGTATCAAGTTCACCACGGTCTCTACTGCCATTTTTTATTTAGATAAACTTGGTTAACCATTGATTTTAAAACAAATATTATTTTCTCCTGAGTTCTTATTATTATGTTGTAGTACTGTTACTTTGGGTCTATACTCATTTAAATAATATGACGTTTTACGCTGATAAGGGCAATTTATGCTTATAAATAATTGCCTTCTACGATGTGATAAGTTCACCATTGATTAGCAAATATTATTTAGTGTGTTCTTAATTCAATGTGAGGTATAAGCTAATGGCTCAATTATTTAAAAATATCTTTAACAGTAATAAAGAGAAGCAAGCAGCCGAAGTAGAGTCAGTCCAGAATGAGGATTCGCAAGCACAAGCGGCGGCAGAAAACGCACCAGAAACCGAGAAAAAAGTAAAGCACGGCGAAGAGGGTGTTTGTTGCGGAGGTTGTTCTTAACCAAACCTTTTAGTTAAATTCACTAATGGCACTCTTATGAGAAATAGGTTGCGAGAAATTTTATACTTTCGCAACCTATTTTATTTCTAGCGGAGTATATTTTTCCCGATCTTCAATAATATCTACCTGTGGCAAAAGCTAAAAGTATTAAGCTACGACAGAACAACGGTCTAAAATACTCACGATAAACCATAAAAAGCTAAACCATTGAATATACTCATATAAGATATAATTACTTACCTTAAAAAATTAAATAATAGAGCCTATGACCCAACTAAACGCCAATTCTAATTCTCCTAACACTATCTTTAGCCACTCTATTACTTCCCTTAACTCCCTCGCCCCCCGCCTACTTGATTGGTTCGCTGAAAACGGTCGCCACGATTTACCTTGGCAACAGCATCAAACTGACACGCCCAACCCTTATATTGTTTGGCTATCAGAAGTCATGCTCCAGCAAACACAAGTGACCACGGTGCTGCCCTACTTTGCCCGTTTTATGGAATCCTTTCCCACGGTGCAAGATTTAGCCGCAGCAGAATGGGATATGGTGGCGGAGCATTGGGCAGGACTTGGCTATTATGCGCGGGCGCGTAATTTGCATAAAGGCGCAAAGCAATTGGTTGCAGTGATTGATGAGACGGGCGACTTTCCGCAGACGCTAGCAGGTTGGGAGGCGATTTCTGGCGTTGGACCGTCGACCGCTGGCGCGATTATGGCAATGGGGCTACATCGTTATGGCGTTATCTGTGATGGTAATGTCAAGCGCGTCCTCACCCGCTGGGCGGCTATCGATGGTGATATTACTAAGTCTGCTACGACCAAAGCGCTGTGGGCGTTGGCAGAGCGTTTAACGCCTAGGGAAAATTCAGGATTATTTGCACAAGCCATGATGGATATGGGTGCAACCTTATGCACGCGTAGCAAGCCTGCTTGTCTGTTGTGCCCACTGCAAGAGGATTGTATTGCCCATGCGCAGGGTCGCGAGACCGATTATCCAGTCAAAGCCAAAAAACAGCCCAAGCCAAGCAAGTTTAGCAATGCGCTATTGATTAAAGATACGGACGGCAAAATACTGTGGCTACAGCGTCCTGACAATGGTATTTGGGGTGGATTGTGGAGTTTGCCTTTGCAATTTGTTGAGAAAATTGACGGTAAAGTAAGTGGCAAAACAACTGCTAAAAATTCAGAAGCCAGCGATGATAAACGATTAAAAGTTGCTAGCAATGAAAAAGTCTATGAAGCAGAATTTACTACCGCTGAGCAAATTATCAATGAATGGTTAGATAAGCTTAATATAGCAGCCGCGCCCATTAATAAAACCTTGCTTGATGACGCGCCTATCAAACACTCACTAACGCATTTCCATTGGTATTTAACGCCGCAGTCACTGACTTTAACGAATGAGCAAACGGCTGATTTGACCAAAGCCTTGCAAGCAGCAGAAATTAATATAAATTGGTCAAATGCTAAAGATGCGCAGGCAACGCTTGGATTACCGCGCGCGATGGTTAAGATTTTGGAACAATAAGTTAGGGCAACCAAGTAACCTTTGTAAAAAAAGCAACTCAAAATATATTCTGAGTCGCTTTTTTCATTTATAACCTACAAAAAACTTAAGATTTGGGCACCCGCAAGCGCATCAAGCCTTCTTGTTGTACCGTCGCTACCAATCGACCATCTTGCCAAAACTGACCGTGATTTAAGCCTTTGGCATTAGATGTGGTGTCGCTCCACATGTCATATAGCAGCCAATTATTTAAATTAAAATCACGATGAAAATGCATCGAGTGATCAATACTCGCCGCTTGCAAGCCACTGGTCATAAAGCTGACCCCATGTGACATCAGCCCCGTACCGACCAAGTAAAAATCAGACGAAAACGCCAATAGTGCTTGCTGAATGGCCACAGGCTGCTTGCCAAGCTCACGGATACGCAGCCAGTTTGCTTGCTTGGGTTTCATCGGTTCTGGATGAATCGGATCACGCGGCTTAATCGGTTTAATCTCGACATGACGATGACGCATAAAGCGCGCTTTTAGGGCATCAGGAACCTTTCCAACATACTGCTCTTTTAAATCTTGCTCATCAAGCAAGTCTTCTGGCGGCGGATACACGGGCATATCTTCTTGATATTCCAAACCCTCTTCCATCGGTGAAAACGAAGCAATCATCGAAAATATCACTTGCTCGACAGGCGCTTTACCGCGCACTTCTTTATACTGAATTGCCGTGACTTCACGCGCTGACAGACTGCGACCATCACGCAGGCGGCGTACTTGGTAAATCACCGGCTGATTGATATCGCCACCGCGCAAAAAATAACCATGCAACGAATGACAAGGTTTGTCTTTTTCGAGCGTATGCGATGCGGCCATAATTGCTTGCGCCAGCACTTGCCCGCCAAAAATACGACTGCCCACATAATCGTGGCTTTTACCTTCAAAAACATCAGGGCTGACTTCGATAAGCGCGACGGTAGCGAGCAGCTCATCGATCAGTTGCGGATAATCAGACATGACGATAGGTTTCCTTATTTTGATCAATCACGCCAAGCATTGAGATATAAGCACTCAAGGGTCAAGCGTATCAATACGATAGGCTTAAGCCAATGCGGCGTTTTAATTTAAAATAATATGTATAGTAGGTTCATTTTAAAACTGTTATGGCACGACTATTATAGTTTGCGATAAACACCCACATAACGCTGAGAACGCCAAATAAATAGCTAGTAAAATGATTAGCAATCACTCATTATAAAGCGAAAAGCCAATCATCTTAGCGAATATTAAAGATTTTGACTAGGCAGTCGCCGCCTTACGAGTCGGTTTAACGCTTTATTAGCTTAACAATAATGAGCAAGTAATTATCTAAACAAGTAGCTATCTAAACAAGCAGCATCTAAGCTCACAAACATAAATAAAAAACGAGATGATGAGACACCTCGCTTTTTATTTAACTTTATATTATGGCTTTACAGCGACCAACACGCGAATAGAGTCTGGAACCAGCGATAAATTGCCTAGTGCTTGCTCACCTTGGGCTTTTAGCTGCTCTAGACGCTCAATCTCTTCTGGGCGCACGTTAGGATTGATGGTTTGCAAATGCTTTAGGCGTTTGATTTCACGTGACCACTGTTGGCTAAAGCGCGCGCTTGCTTGTTCACCAATGTCTTCTAGCTGTTGACGGGCAATATCTTCGGCTTCATAATAACGCTGCTCAATCACATCGCCACGTACCTTAATCACTTGGCGGGCGCGGTTTTTATCCAAGCGCTCAATATGCGGCATAATCATATCGCTGCTAATACGCGCGGATAAATCACTGCCCTGCTCACTGATAAACACACGAATATTTTGCGTCGGCAGGGTTGCAGGCAGATTAAGCAATCTTGGCGCAATCGCTTCAACGCGAAAATTCACTTCTAGCATCACCATACCTTGTGGAACGGCGACACTCTTTAGCATCGCAACGGTGGTATTCCCAAAAGTGCTGGTACTTGCTAGCTCATAAATCGCGCGCATCAATGGATGCTCATGGGTGATAAATTCGATATCTTCACGCTGCAGCGCTTGCTTGCGCTCAAAGGTCAGCGTCATACCATCCTCATCACCGAGCGGCAGACCGTCGATATAATCGCTAATTTCCGTGCTATCAATCGGCGCAATCACCCATGAGCCATCACGCTGGATATTGTGGTCGATATTGGCGGAAGCAAAAAAGCGCTCGATAAATTGCGGCAATAGATTGTGTTTATCAAAATCATGCATGGCATCGGCAATACGCCCAGCAACGCGCGGACGGCATGAGTTGTACTCAAGCAAGCGATCGCGACCGGCTTGTAGCTGTGCTTCTAGTCCCAAGCGCGTTTGCTGTGCTTCTTCGATAATCTCCTGCAAAGTGGTGCGGTTAGCGTCGGTATCCGCGCCTTCAAGCATCGGCTTTAGCTCTTGGATATATTGCTCTTGTACGCTTTGCGCCGTTGGAGAAATCTGATTAAACATATTGAGCGCGTCGTTATACCAGCGGTACAGTCGCTCTTGCGCCGTCCCTTGTACATACGGTACGTGCAGCATAATTTGCTGTGTCTGCCCGATACGGTCTAGGCGACCGATACGCTGCTCTAACGTATCTGGATTGGCAGGCAGGTCCCACAATATCAGCTGGCTTGCAAACTGGAAGTTACGACCTTCCGAACCAATCTCTGAGCAGAGTAATATCTGTGCGCCCTCTGAGTCAGCAAAAAACGCCGCCGCTTGGTCACGCTCAAGTAAGGTCATCTGCTCGGTAAAGATGGCGGTTTTAATACCAGCATGCAGACGTAAGACGGCTTCTAAACTTTCGACCGTCGCACCACTCCGCGCAATCAGCAGCACTTTTTTATGCTTAAGCTCACCTTTTAAGATATCAATCAACCACGGCACCCGCGGGTCATCTTCTAGCCAGCCACCATCGGGTTGATTTTCTTCGCCCCAAAGTTGTTCGCGCAATTTACCCTTGGTTTGATAGCTATCGACCCATGCTGCAGGTAGCGGCAATGGATACGGCTGGCTGCTACGCCCGTAGAAGCCTTTGACGCTTTCACGGGTATTACGGAATAAAATACGTCCCGTACCATGACGGTCAAGGAGTTCATTGAGCGCATAAGTACGCAGTTTTTCGTCGTCATTAATGTTTGCCAATTCATCGATACTAATAGAAAGCAAATGACTTAATGCCGTGATTTGACCGTTGCTTAACGGTTTATCTTCGATTAAGACACTGGCAACGGCGGCAGTTTCGGCAAAAGCTTCTTGGCTATCGATAAATTCATCAAGGTCATCAAAGCGATCAGGGTCAAGCAAACGCAGACGGGCAAAGTGACTTTGGGCGCCAAGCTGCTCTGGCGTTGCAGTCAACAACATGACGCCCGGTGTTTCTTCGGCAAAGTCAGCAATGAGGTCATATTTATCATTGCCGCCTTGCGCTTCATCCCAATGCAGGTGATGCGCTTCATCGACGACCAATAAATCAAAGCCCGCTTCCATCGCTTGGTCATACAAATCAGGATGATCGAGCAATAAGTCCATACCAGCAATGATACATTGCTCGGTCGTAAAGACGTTTTGCTCAGGGTCGTGCTCCTTAATCGCAGCGGTACGTACCAAATCAAACAAGGCAAAGTTTAGGTTAAAACGGCGACGCAGCTCAATCATCCAT
The DNA here is from genome assembly GCF_016107575.1 of Psychrobacter faecalis. Classification (GTDB taxonomy): domain Bacteria; phylum Pseudomonadota; class Gammaproteobacteria; order Pseudomonadales; family Moraxellaceae; genus Psychrobacter; species Psychrobacter faecalis. The sequence continues at coordinate 30,282 of NZ_JABAST010000034.1, forward strand.
TGATACTGCAAACTGTCTGGGACAAGAATTAGGACGCGCTCAGCTTTGCCAGTCAGTAGCTGCTGATGAATAATCAAACCCGCTTCAATGGTTTTACCCAAGCCAACTTCGTCAGCAAGCAAGACACGCGGTGCTATACGTTTGCCAACTTCATGGGCGATATACAGCTGATGCTCAATAATATCGACGCGCGCGCCCATCAAACCTTTGAGCGGGTGACCCGCTAGCGCTGATTGCATACGCAGAATATCTTGGCGCAGCTCATACCAATCGCCACGCTCAATACGACCAGCCAGCAAACGCTCAAGCGGCTTAGCCAAGGTAATATTGGCCGCCAAACGGGTTTCCATAATGCCTTTTTCATGCTCATCAACACTGTATTTGAGCACGCCCATCACTTCTTCGACAGCTGTCACCGTAAAGGTATTACCGGCTTGGTCAGAAATGCTATCGCCTTCTTTGAACACCACGCGCGATAACGGCGCAGAATTTTTGGCGTAGACGCGCGTCTCTTCACTTTGCGGAAATAGGATATGCACACAGCGATCATCGACGTCGATGACCACACCCAAGCCAAGCTCAGACTCCGTATCAGATAAATAACGTTGACCAACGGCAAATTCGGTGCTGTGCAATGAAGCGATAGAGATAGTCATAAGGCGATGTCTTTTGTACTCAGATGATAAGAAAATAGATAGTTAATGAATCAGGCCGCAATCACACAAACAATCACACAAGGATTTAGTCAATTAATAGCTCAAACTCATTAATAAGTTGCTGGTCATTGAAGCTATCAGCAACGCCCAACTTGTCAGCTAGGTCGATGGATAAAACAGACCATTATATAACGTTAGCGCCTAGATGAGTGCGTTAAGTTGACTTTTCAAGAGCAGTTTTTGGCAAGATTATTGCAATTGTTTGGCAAGATTATTGCAATACTGAGCTTAAGTAACTTTTTAGAAATCAATATATAACGACTCACAAGTAAAGAAAAACGTTCGCTAGTAGGCGCTAAACATTGTTAGAGACCATCCCGAATTCTGTGTAACTGCCATTTAGATTAAATGCTTACTGATACGGTCA
>NZ_JABAST010000035.1 GCF_016107575.1 Psychrobacter faecalis
CTGATCCCTTCCCGAACTCAGAAGTGAAACATCATCGCGCCAATGGTAGTGTGGCTCCGGCCATGTGAGAGTAGGTCATCGTCAGCTCTCTATTCCTGAAAACCCCCTTAGCTTAATTGCTAAGGGGGTTTTCTTTTGGCTGCGGGGTTTATATAAAAAAATATCGCTTGCCTACTCCAATCAATGCTTACTTTACTTATCTGAAGTTGTAGTCAATTTTTTCTAGCCCTTTCATATATCTTTATGAAAGGGTTTTTCTTTATTTAAAAATACTCCTTACTACCTCTGTTTTTCACATCTATAGATTTCAAACCTATCTTTAAAAATTATTTTATTCCAAATAATTTCTCAATTTTCTTCTAATTAATCGCTTAAATAGTAGATCTTTAGTGTGTTTCTTATAGCTAAATGATTGATTTAGATATGGTTACTGAGCAGTATTTAAATTAAATACCCCACATATTGTGTTATTCGTAAGGTGTATATACTATATATAGGTCTCCGCGATTTGGTTTAAGGGGTAGTGATGTTGAATATTGTTGAATATGACATTGTTTTCCAAGAAGTGCCAACAGAGGTTAGCTTAGCGTTGACCGTTGCTGGCTGCCCTTTAATGTGCCGAGGTTGTAGTCGTGCCGACACGTGGAAAAAAGAGAAAGGTACGCCTTTAACTGATGACTTTTTAGCGGGGTTATTGGAATGCTATAAAGGTCTCGTCAGCTGTGTGCTGTTTATGGGTGGTGAATGGCAACCGTCCGCCTTGTTGTCTGCGCTCAAGCAGGTTCGACACTCCGGATTGAAAACGGCACTGTACACAGGCTTGGATGCCATACCGTCCAGTTTGCAAGCAGAGCTAACTTATCTAAAAACAGGACCATGGGTTATGGAGCTTGGAGGTTTAGACACTCCAACCACTAATCAAAGGTTTATCGATTGTACTAACGGTGAAGTATTAAATCATTTGTTTTGGAGGAATTATGAGTAAGTTGAATTCAGAGCAGTTGGGCGATAAATTGTTTTTTATCAAAGATTATATGCGAGCCAATAATGCGGCAGATGGCTCTCATGTCGATGCCAATGCCAACGTGACGGTTAAGAATATCGCCACGTTAGAAAGCGAAATTATGAAAGATTACTTTATTCAGGTTAATCGCAGTCAAGTACAACAGCAGATTCGCACATGTTTTGATGGTCATTTGGCAGATGAGTATTTGCGCCAAATCGAAGCTCATGAAATTTATGTGCATGACGAAACCAGCCTAAAACCTTACTGCGTCTCAGTATCATTATATCCATTTTTGCTGGATGGCCTAAAGAAATTGGGCGGCGAGGCAGGTCCGCCGCAGCACTTAGCGTCGTTTTGTGGCTCCTTCATTAACTTGATATTTGCCATTAGTTCGCAATTTGCGGGCGCAGTGGCGACGGTCGAGTTTCTTGCCTATTTCGATTACTTCGCTCGTAAAGACCATGGCAGTGATTATTTAACCACGCATAAATCATTGATTGAAAACTGTTTCCAGCAGGTGGTTTATTCCATTAACCAACCTGCTGCTGCGCGTGGTTATCAAAGCGCGTTTTGGAATATCTCTTTATACGACGCACATTATTTTGATGCCATGTTTGCCAACTTTGTGTTTCCTGATGGTGAAAGACCATGCTGGGAAACGATTAAACAGCTACAAGCGTATTTTTTAACCTGGTTTAATGAAGAGCGTAAGCGTGCAATTTTAACCTTCCCAGTCGTTACCTGCGCTATGCTAACCGAAAACGGTAAATGTAAAGATGAAGAATATGCCGATATGCTAGCGACCGAGTTGGCAGAAAAAAACAGCTTCTTTATTTATCAAAGCGACAATCCGGATTCTTTAGCCTCTTGTTGTCGTCTACGCAATGAAATCACTGATCACAGTTTCTCTTATACTTTGGGCGCAGGTGGTGTGGCTACTGGTTCCATCAATGTTATTACTCTTAATCTGAAACGTATGATTCAAAATGGGCAAGATTTGGCTGCAGAGGTACAAAAAATTCATAAGTATCAGGTCAGTTATCGTAAGCTGATGGAACAATATCAAGCATCTGGCATGTTGCCCGTTTACGATGCAGGGTTTATTCAACTAGATAAGCAGTTTTTGACGCTCGGTATCAACGGGATGGCAGAAGCTGCGGAGAGTCAAGGCATAGTAGTCGGTAATAATCAGCAATATCATACCTTCGTTAATAATATCCTAAAAACCATTTATGATGAAAATCGTAAAGCTAGCATAGAATATGGTTTGAAGTTCAATACTGAGTTTGTACCCGCAGAAAACTTAGGCGTTAAAAATGCCAAATGGGACAAACGAGATGGCTATGAGGTGCAGCGTGAGTGCTATAACTCTTATCTTTATCTGGTAGAGGATGAAACAACCAATACCTTGGATAAGTTTATGCTGCATGGACGTGAGCTTACGCAGTGGCTAGATGGCGGCTCGGCCTTACATTTGAATTTGGACGAAACTCTCGATAAGCAGCAGTATCGTAAATTGCTTGATATTGCGGCAACCACAGGGTGTCAGTACTTTTGTATTAACGTGCGTATTACCATTTGCAATGAGTGTCAGCATATTGATAAGCGCACCCTTTATCACTGTGAGGCTTGTGGCTCAAACGATGTTGATCATGCCACGCGTATCATTGGCTATTTAAAGCGGGTATCCGCTTTTAGTGAGGGTCGGCGCTTGGAGCATCAGTTACGTCACTATCGCCGTGAACGCCAAGTAGATGTGGCTTAAATCTGCCAATGAGTCATTCTAGGTGATGGGACTGTTATTCAGTGCGACTAGATAGCTGGTTAAAGCAGTAGATTTGCTTTTCTTATGATTAAAAAGCCCGTATTGGCGAACTAATACGGGCTTTAACATTCAAGAGAGTATTTAAATAAACAGCGCTAATGCTTAGCTAATAGCTAAACTTTAAACACCTTCACCAAACTTGCCACTTTGGAAATCAGTAACCGCTTGCATGATTTCTTGCTGACTGTTCATGACAAAAGGACCATATTGCACAATCGGTTCGCGTAGAGGGCGACCTGTGATTAAAATCACTTTGGTATCCTCACTACTATCGGCTGTAATGGTAACGCCATCTGCACTTTCATCATTCTCAAGGATAGCCATAGTCTTAGTTGGCACCGTTTCGCTTGCAATCTCTATGGTACCGCGATAGACAAAAGCAAAAGCATTATGGTCAGCCAGAATCGCCTGACTAAAACTCGTCCCTGCTGGTAGATGGATATCCAAATAAGTCGGCTCAGTGATATCGCGTGTGACCGCGCCTTCAATACCATGCGATTGACCCGCAATTACCGTGACGTCTACGCCATTCTCTGTGGTATATTTTGGCAAATCGTCACTTTGGAAATCTTTATACCAAGGGTCATTCATTTTATCTTTGGCAGGTAGGTTAAGCCAAAGCTGAAAACCTTCCATTGCGCCGTTTTCTTGTTCAGGCAATTCTGAATGAATCACACCGCTCGCCGCCGTCATCCATTGGACGCCGCCATTTTGTAATAGCCCTTCGTTACCGGCGCTGTCGCGGTGGCGCATACGGCCAGTAAGCATATAGGTAATGGTTTCAAAACCGCGATGTGGGTGATTCGGGAAACCGGCAACATAGTCGTCTGGGTTGTCGCTTTTAAAGTTGTCTAACATCAAATACGGGTCAAGACGCTCTTGCAGCTGCTGGGTCAGTACCCGTGTCAGCTTAACCCCAGCACCGTCTTGGGTATCGACGCCAGCATAAAGATGTTCAATTTGGCGCGATTTTTTGACTGTGTCTTTTATATCAGGCGTGACAGTATGATTCATTATCTTATCCTTAAAACTATTTGAATTATCAATATTCATTTAATTATATATAATGATAAACAAATAAATTACAACAGGTAATGTGTATATATCTTAAACTAAGATACGATATTATTAAATAAATATTAACTTAACCTTCACTAAAACAATCTTCCTGTTTCTATTTCCTCGTCAAAATCAAAGCCCAATTGCTCGCCTTTACGCTGTCGCAGCTGCTCGATACGTTGCCGACGTCCTGCTATAAGCCTTAGTACTTCGCGGCGCTGTTCGGTGGTCATATCATGCCATAGCTGGCGCTCAGGACGGCTACGCAGGCAGCCAAAGCAGTAGCCCTTTTTATTGCTTTGGCAAACACCAATGCATGGATTGGCAATCTCGAACAGTTCAAACTGCTGATTCATGGCGGCTCCATCGCTATTACGTTATTCCTTTAACTTGCCCGATTGCTTGTCTCGTCTCATCGTAAATACTATTATGGCGCAAATAGCGAGTAATACTGTGCCATTTTATCGTTACTGTTTTTGTGGCGTCAGTGCTATGCTAAGTTTTGCACCGCCATATACAGCAATCATAACAAAACCAATCAGTGAGATTCTACGTGAATATTATTTATATCCATGGCTTAGACAGTGATGCCAACTCTACAAAAGGCAGGTTGTTGGAGGATTATTGCCAAAAGTATCATCCTGATATTAAGGTATTACGACCAGATTTAAATAAGACCCCTGAGCAAGTTTTTAAGCAAATACTCTTGTTAATTGAACGTTTAGACGGTCAAAATAAAAAGGCGCAAGATAAGCCAAATAAATCTTCTCCTACCGTACTGGTCGGTAGCTCATTGGGCGGTTATTTTTCTACGGTGGTTAGCAATCATACCGGTTGCCTAGCGCTATTATTAAATCCCAGCATCCAGCCCCATATTACTTTGCAGCGGTTTGCCAAAGATTTTGCGCTAAAAAACAATGTTAAAGACGAGGATTTGGGCAAGCAGGTTATTCATTCGACAGCGGGCGGTTGGGATATTACCCAAGCAGATTTACGCTGGTTTGCAGCGCACCAACTATCAACCATTAATTATCCTAATAAAGTTGCTGTCCTCATCAAAGAAGGTGACGAGCTGCTCAATCCTGAACTGTCTAAACAGTTTTATCAAACACAAGGCGCAAGCGTAACGATGCAAACGGGCGGCGATCATCGCTTTAGTGACTTCAATGAGCAATTACCTACGATAATTGAGATGTTGCAGAAACTCGCACGGATTTAAATAGACGACATTATCTGACGTAAGCAAATGAGTATTGACCTTAAGGCTACTATTTTTCGTTATAATGGGTTAATAGAATTAATCGCACATGAATAATTAAGGATGCATTTGTGAGTCAATATAATGCGCAATCGTTAGAAGTTTTAGAAGGGCTGGAGCCTGTCCGCCGTCGCCCTGGAATGTACACCGACACCACGCGCCCCAATCATTTAGCTCAAGAAGTCATTGATAACTCAGTCGACGAAGCGTTGGCGGGCTATGCAAAGACCATCAAGGTGCAGCTGCATAGTGATGGCTCGCTATCGGTCGAAGATGATGGCCGCGGTATGCCAACCGATATCCATCCTGAATTTGGCCAATCAGGGATTGAGCTGATTTTGACCCGTTTGCATGCGGGTGGTAAGTTTTCGACCTCCAATTATGAGGTATCGGGCGGTCTGCATGGTGTGGGTATCTCTGTCGTTAACGCGCTCTCAACGCGAGTTGAAGTAACGGTTTGGCGCGATAGTACGCAGTTCGAGATGGCCTTTGAGAATGGCGCAGCGGTCACCTCTTTAACCGAAACGGTAAGCTCGAATAAACGTAAGCGTGGCACTAGAGTTAAGTTTTGGGCCGATGGTAGTTTTTTTGATACGCCAAAATTCAATGTTAAACAGCTGAAACACAATCTAAAAGCCAAAGCGGTATTAGCCGCTGGTCTGACGATTGAATTTATCGATGATATCAATAATGAAAAAGTCATTTGGCAATTTACCGATGGGGTGGTTGAGTATCTAAACGAGCAGCTAGATGGTTTAGAAACCTTACCAGAAGCACCATTTTATTATAACCATGAGGCCAAAGCTGGTGAGCGCGCTGCTATTACCTTTGCTTTGTCTTGGTTGCCGGATGGTGGCACGCCGATTCAAGAAAGCTATGTCAATCTTATCCCAACCGCGCAGGGTGGTACGCATGTTAATGGCTTACGTACTGGTATTTTAGAGGCCCTACGTGAGTTTTGCGATATCCATAATCTACTGCCTCGTAATGTTAAATTAACGGCCGAAGATGTCTGGGACGGCGTCAATTATATCTTGTCGCTCAAGTTTTCTGAACCGCAGTTTTCTGGTCAAACCAAAGAGCGGCTTTCTAGTCGTGAAGCGGCAGGCGCGGTACAAACACTAGCAAAAGATGCTTTTAGTTTGTGGCTCAATCAACATGCCGATATGGGCACACAGATTGCAGAATTGGCGATTAATAAAGCCGGTCGCCGCCTAAAATCAGCCAAAAAAGTGGCGCGTAAAAAAATCACTCAAGGTCCTGCATTGCCTGGTAAGTTGGCGGATTGTCGCGGTGATTTACGTGACGGCGCAGAGCTGTTTTTAGTCGAAGGGGACTCGGCAGGTGGTAGTGCCAAGCAAGCACGCGACCGTCACTATCAAGCGATATTGCCGCTGCGCGGTAAGATTTTAAATACGTGGGAAGTGTCGTCAGATACGGTATTATCAAGCCAAGAGATTCATGATATTGCCATCGCGATTGGTGTGGATCCAGCGTCGGATGATTTATCTGAGCTGCGCTATGACAAAATATGTATTTTGGCTGATGCTGACTCTGATGGTCTCCATATTGCCACGCTTATCTGTGCGTTGTTTGTTAAGCATTTCCCAGCGTTGGTTGATGCAGGTCATTTATTTGTCGCGATGCCGCCGCTGTACCGCGTCGATGTGGGTAAAGAAGTACATTATGCGTTAGACGAATCTGAGCTTGAGCACATATTGGCCAATGTACCGGGCAATAAAAAAGCCCAAATTACGCGCTTTAAAGGCTTGGGTGAAATGAGTGCCGAACAGCTACGCGAGACCACCATGAATCGCGATACCCGCCGTTTGGTACAGTTAGATATGGACGATATGATATTAACCAATAGTGTCATGGATATGTTGCTCGCCAAAAAACGTGCGTCTGATCGTAAGTCATGGCTTGAGCATAAAGGTAATTTAGCAGTTATCTGATATCAGCAGTGCGTGATGTATCGATATTACTTTTCACTCACTATATATAAGTAGATAAAAAACTAAGCTGGCAGGCGGTAAAAATCTATAAAATTCAATGTAGTAGCAGACGCTTAATGGTATTATAGAGGTATCTTTTACTATATGGTGCCGTCATGACATCAAAATTTTTTAAGCGTTCTAAAGCGGCTGCTTCTAAACCTACGCGCTCAAAAGTACTACCAAGTTTGAGCAAAAAGCAGCTGGGTGATTTAGTACCAAAACGTGGTAATAAGTTTGCGCCAAAGATTGGCTCGGCATTGTTAAAAGCAGTAGGTTGGCGTACCGTTGGCGAGATTCCAAATATCCCGCAGGCGGTGGTTTTGGCGCTGCCGCATACCTCCAACGTCGATGGTATTTATGCGATACCAAGCTTATTTGCTCTAGATTTAAAAATTAGCATCATGGGTAAGCATACGCTGTTTAAAGTGCCGGTGTTTGCACAGCTGTTAAAGTGGATTGGCGTCATTCCTATTGACCGTGGTAATAAAGGTTCGGTGCTGCAGGCGAGTATTGATAAATTTAAAACTGGCAAACCGCTATTTTTAGGCTTAGCGCCAGAAGGGACGCGCCAATATACCAAAGACTGGAAGACTGGCTTTTATTATTTGGCATTAGGTGCCGGCGTGCCGATTTTACCCGTAGCGATGGACTATAAAACCAAAGAAATACGCTTTATGTCGCCCGTCTATCCGACCGGTAATATCGACGTCGATTTGCCAAAAATATATGCGCAGTATCGCGGCGTTGTACCGCGATATCCTGAGCGATTATCGCAGCCACTACAGGATATCAATCATTTAGCTGAGTAACGCTTTTATGATTTTTAATAACGATTGCTATCAAAAAGCCTCTGATACTTGAGCTATCAGAGGCTTTTTAATGTTAAACATTTAAGTTTGCTATTAAGTGGTTCTGGTCGGTGATTGGCTACTAAAAATGCGGTTGTCCATTAGAGGCACTGACTCCGCCATCAACGGGCAAATTAACACCGGTAATCATAGCGGCGTCGTCACTGGCTAAAAAAGTAATGGTCGCGGCAATATCTTCTGGTTTCGCCATACGCTTAAGGGGGCAGCGGTCCAAAAACTTATCAGTTTTGCTGTCGTTGTCTTGAATAGCGGTGGTCATCTCGGTTGCTGTCACGCTTGGATTGACAGCGTTGACGCGCACGCCATCGGCGCCGTGGTCTAGCGCGAGCGTACGCGTTAGGTTGCTGATACCGGCTTTGGCCGCATTATAAGCCGCCATATTCCAGTCGCCACCGACGCCAGACAGCGACGAGACATTGATAATATTGCCTTTACTCGCAATCAAGTGCGGCATGGCAGCCTGACAGACATAAAAAGTGCCATTTAAATTGACATCAATCGCCAATTTCCAATCTTCAGAAGACAGCTCAGTGATTTTCCCTTGCATGGCTTTGCCGGCATTGTTTACCAAGACATCAATTTTGCCAAATTTATCGACGACTCTTTTCATCATTTCTTGTACTTGAGCCTCTACGCTGATATCACAGACGACGGTCAAAAAATTATCAGTATGAATCCAAGTGCGATCTTGTGGGAACGCTTTTGCTGTTTCCTCTAGGGTGGCAGCGGTGCGTCCGACTAACACCACATTGGCGCCTTCTTGAGCAAAACGAATGGCGGTTGCGCGGCCGATACCTGAACCTGCGCCTGTGACGATGACGGTTTTTTCTTTAAAGCGTTTCATGATGTTCAGTCCTTGTTATCATACGAGTGTTATTATATAAATGAAAATATTAAGCAAGCCAAATGCGATGGCAATTTATAGCCCAGTAAACGCGGTGCAAAGCTGCTAGCTTTTATGTCATCATAACAACTCACTGCGATGAATGCGACTAGGTATAATAGCGTTTATGTTGTTCAATTTATCGCTAAAAGTTATGACAAGGTATACATTGCTATATTTATTTAATAAGAAAAGGTTGCGGCTGTGTCCAATTTGACTACGGTGATATCTGATAAAGGCTATCTTGGCGATGAGTTAGCCTGTTACCTGCAATCTGAAGTATTAGAGATTGTATTGCCTGCTGTTCAAGCGCTTGTTACTAGCTATAACGGTCAATATAAGGTGCAAAAATATGACTATCAATTGCCCCTAGGTCAGTTGCAGCTATTAAATCTAAGCATTTATTTACCTGAGGATATAGGTGCAGGATATATTGAAAACGTACGTAAAACGGCTATTGAATCGATTTCGGCATGGCGCAACGGCTATTTAACTAGGTACAAAGATAAGATAGATGCGACGACCTATGTTGTGGTTTTTGATATTCAATTTAGAAACATTTATCAGAACACAAGTAAACGTGTAAAAAATAACCTTATTGGCAATGGGTTTATAGACGGTTTAAGTTCAGAAATACATGCAAGCGAACCGCCATTACAGGTGTTTGGCTGGCATGATTGGCAATTGATATTAAGGGCATTACATACGCCATGCGAGCTATGGCGATTTTTACAATATCGTTTAGGGCAGTGGCAACATACTGATAATAGCCGTATAGATAGTCTTAAGTCTGAAGAGGCGATGATTGCTGATTTCCTAAATGACCCTGCCGTATTTGCGCAAGCTATCGCTATAGACAACGCACTGATTAAATATAAGATGCAAGATAAGCCAAATTCCGCTTTGATAGCAATAGCGCTAGCGCAAAAAAGTCAGAGTACCACCAGCCAAATGTATCAGCAGCATATGGCGCAAGCGGCTGTGTTATGGTCGCAAATGATTGGCCAAATGTTAAAGCGGTATAGCGATAATGGGCAAAAAAAGAATAAGCAAGATTTCTCGGCAATAAATCTTGCTTATTGGCAGCAGCAAATACTCGATGAGTCTTTATTTTCACGGCATGAGCTGATTCGTACTTTGTATCGCCATCCCAAACAACAACAGCAATTACGAGAACAAGGCTATGTCGTCCATCAACATTCCTATGAGTCTTTAGGTCGGCACTATATGCTGATATTTTATGGGCAAGATGCTAAAGGGCAACATAGTAAACAAACCATTCAACCAAATCTTGCGAAAATCGCTTTGGATGTGGCCACGCGCTTACCGATAGCGGAGCTGCATCACGTGATTGTACTCGGTATAGATTTCATTGAGGAGGCAAATGACACCTTCATTGATATCGATTTATGGATACAACCAGTTGCTCCCATGAGCCAACGCGAGCGCCAGCTAACCAAGAAAATACAGCAGCTGCAACAGCAAAATCTAAACCGATAGTGGGAGCAGAACCAAACATAAAATGCGCTTTGTTCTAGCTATAGTCAAAATATCCTAAAAACGCTAAGGTATTGCTGATATCAATTTTTCTTGCTTGCTGTGCCTGCGCAGACAGAGACTACAAAAAATTGATATCAGCAGTGCGTGATGTATCGATATTACTTTTCACTCACCATACCTCGTTAGAAATATTTATAAACGCGTATAAAAAAAGACAGCCTAGGCTGTCTTTTTTGTACTTAAAATATAATCACTGCTTATTTATTATTGGTATCGTCATATAAACCGCTACCAGGCAGGATGTTATTGTTAGCAATATCATCATCAGTGATACTACCATCGTTAACGTTGTTATTTACGTTAGTATTGGCAGTATTGTTGATGTCAGAAGTATTGATAGTGTCCGTATTCACCCGTGTTGTATCAACGATATCGGTATGAATATCAGGAGTTGATGTAGTCGCAGGCTTAGCCGTTGGCGTATTCTCACGCACTGACGCGGCAACTTTATCTTGCGTCGATGAGTTAGGTGTTAGAGCAGATTTCGCTTTTGCTTCGTCACGTTCTCTGTCCATCTTATCTTGCATTTTACGGAGGAAGCGAGCAGCTGCTTCTTGACCGCCAAGACCAAATGATAGGGCAAATGCAACCGCAACCGCACCTAAGGTTAGACCGAATGCTAAGTTAACGATAGAATCAGCGATACCCATCGCTTTTAGACCCATTGCCAATACTAGGCCCATGATTAAGACACGTACAATGTTTGCTAAGAACTGTGAACCTTGTTCAGAGCGCTCAACGACACCAGCGATGATGTTGGCAAGCCAAAAACCAATGAACAGAATGATTGCGCCTAAAATAATATTGGCACCAAAAGCAATAAACATAGCGATGATGGCTGAGATAGGTTCGAAACCTAATAGATCAGCGGCAGCGATAGCAGCAAATAACATGGCAAAGAAGATAATCGCATAACTGACAAGATCAGAAATCTTCTTATCACCCATGGTTTCTTGCAGACCAACTTTCGCAGGTAATTGGTTGATTTGAGTATTTTCGATCAAACCTTTGATGATGTTAGCGACCATACGTACTACATAGAAGGTCACGATTAAAATCGCTGCTGCCATAAATATATTTGGCAACGCTTCCATGATTTTGTTCAGCATGTTAGTTGCAGGGCGCGCAATCACATCGATTTTTAGCGCATTTAAAGCAGCAATAATCGTTGGGATGATAACCACTAAAAACGCTAATGAACCTGCGATATTAGGCAAGCTGTTTTGTTCGCTTAGACCTGCTTTTGATGCAAGCTTCTGTACATCGAAAGTAGAAACTAAGTTGGTGACAATGCCGCGTACGACTTTGGCGATGATATAACCCACCACGAAGACCACACCAGCAATAAGAATATTAGGAATAAAGCTAAAGATTTTATCAACCATATTGGTCAATGGCGCAAATAAACCATCAAGCTCTAACTGACCAAGTACCATGGTCAATACAACCAAAAGGATGAACCAGTAAACCATATCAGCAATGGTGCTGCTCATTGGTTTTACGCCTGCCTTGGCACTTAAACGCTCATCCATTGAGGTTTTTGCTAATGCTGCGTTAATGGCAGTACGCGCAACGGTCGCAATGACCCAACCAATCACACCAACAGCAATCGCGGCGATAAGGTTTGGAATAAAGGTCAAGACTTGATTGACCATATTAGCGAATGGCGCTGAGATAGAATTTAGATTCAGCTGACTTAACGCGCCTGAAATCGCAATGATGAAAATAAACCAAAAGACGATTTTTGAGATAATGCCTTCTAAATCGTAGCTTTTACCGGTTGAAGAATTCATGCGTTGGTTAAGATTTACTTTTGACAACACACCACGTACAAGGGCAGCGATACCCAGTGCCACAAGCCAACCAATGATAAAAATTAAAATAGCGCCGATGATGGAACCAATAGGGCCACCCAGATAACCGTTGAACGATGTATACATTGGATTCATCCTGTCCTCCTTTAATGATCATGCATTCCTTATCGAATAATCACTGCTCTACAATATAAGCCTGATTATTGGTAACGAACCCATACCTAATTATTAATATTTTTAATTGATATTATTCAAGAAGTGTTTTTTATAAGACCCTAACTAACATTCTGTGCAGATTGTTAACAAAATCTACGTTCTGTTACTTCTTACCTTAACCAATTTAGCTTAGCTGATGTAATGAGGTATTTAAAGACAGAAAGCTTAACGGCTTACTATAGTTGTGTGATAAGTTGTTAATTTGGCGGCAGATATTAACACAGACTGTACATTTGACCGATAATTTCAAGGGAATCGTAGCTCCTAAAACTAAGATTTGCTATGATAGAACAATGTGACATCTCGCCACTATCCTTACAATTTGAGAGTATTCTATGAAAAAAATTACTACCTTAAGCATTAGTGCCCTTGCTAGTGCGATGTTATTAGTTACCGGCTGTAATGCTAGTAATGGCAATAAAGAAAGCGCCAGCAAAAGCGTTTCAGTGACTGAAAAAAGCCCAGCCAATGAAAAAGTGGGTTACAGCTTGGGTTATATGATGGCAGAAGGTAATAAAGAAGCGGTCGGCGATCTGAACCTTAATACCTTTGAAAAAGGCTTCCGCGACGGCTATGAAGGTAAAGATTCAGCATTGACGCAAGAGCAAATGCAAGAAGTGTTGATGACTTATCAAAAAGAACAAGAAGAAAAGTTCGTCAAAGAGATGGAAGGCAAAGCTGAAGATAACAAAACCAAAGGTGCGGCATTCTTAGCAGAAAATGGTAAAAAAGAAGGCGTGAAAACCACCGCTTCTGGTTTGCAATATAAAGTATTGACCGCTGGTACTGGCAAATCACCAAAAGCGACTGACGTGGTCGAAGTCAACTACGAAGGTAAATTGCTTGACGGTACGGTATTTGACAGCTCTTATGAGCGCGGTGAGCCGATTGAATTTCCATTAAACCAAGTCATCGCTGGCTGGACAGAAGGCCTACAGTTGATGAAAGAGGGTGGCAAATACGAATTTTATATTCCATCTGATATCGCTTATGGCGAAGCAGGTAATGCGGGTATCGAGCCTAACAGCACGCTTATCTTTACCGTTGAGCTATTAAAAGTAAAATAAGGCGTTATTAGTTTTTTTATCCCTTTAGTTTAAAGCGGTTAAAAACAATAAAAAAGCCCTCTTAGTGTATGAGGGCTTTTTGCTGTACGCTAATTCGGCCAGTCGATGATTAATCGCTAATTACTTATAGTGTTTTTAAATTAAAGTGTTTTTTGGAACACTTTAGAATTGCGACCGTTATTATATTTTTCACGGCGCGCCTCCGGTAGAGTAGTAGCAGCAACTTCCGCAAAACCTTGCTCGACAAACCAATGTGCAGTACGAGTGGTCAGGACGAACAACTTATGCAAACCATGGCTGCGCGCTTGTTGCTCCAAAAACGCCAGCAGGTCAGCACCGCGGTTGCCACTACGATATTCAGGATGCACCGCCACACAAGCGACTTCGGCTGAATCTGCATCCAGTGGATAAAGCGCGGCACAACCCAAAATCATACCATCACGCTCAATGACGCTATAGTGATCAATTTCTTGTTCTAAGCGCTCGCGCGAGCGGCTGACCAAGATACCTTGTTGTTCTAGCGGGGTTAGTAGTTCAAGCAGTCCAACCACATCGTCGATATCAGCACGGCGAATCTCTTCATACGGGTCATGGCTAATCAAGGTGCCAGAACCATCACGGGTAAACAGCTCTTCGAGTAACGCGCCATTTTTGGCATAAGAGATGATATGGGTGCGATGTACGCCTTGACGGCAGGCATTACTGGCACAGCTTAAGAAGTAATTAATCTCGCAATTCAGATCACGATCGCGTAAAAAGCGGTCGACTTCATTTGGAATCATCTCACGTAATAAACGGTCTTCATGATTGATGCCGGCTTCTTCGCCTAAGAATATCAGCTTATCAGCACCGAGCGCCACAGCCGCACTAAGCGCGACATCTTCTGCCAATAAATTGAAAACTTCACCAGTCGCTGAATAACCCATTGACCCCAAAATCACAATATGGTCGTGTAACAGGTTGTTTTTAATGGCTTCGACATCGATTGAGCGCACTTCACCGGTCATCTGATAATCAACGCCATCACGTATTCCATAAGGACGCGCGGTGACAAAGTTGCCCGAAACCGCGTCAATGCGCGAGCCATACATGGGTGAGTTTGCTAAGCCCATCGATAGTTGGGCTTCGATTTGCAAACGAATCGCACCAACCGCTTGTAAGATAGCGGGCATAGCAACGCGCGGGGTCACGCGAATATCTTTATGCAAGGGGGAGGTAATCTGGGCGTCTTTCAAGTTTTTTTCGATTTGCGGTCGCGCGCCGTGTACCAGTACCAGTTTGATACCTAGACTGTGCAATAAAGCAAAGTCGTGAATCAAGGTACTAAAATTGGGATGATTGACCGCCTCACCGCCAAACATAATCACGAAAGTCTTACCGCGATGGGTGTTAATGTAAGGGGCAGAGTTGCGGAACCAGTGTACGTATTCAGGATTAATTTGTGGCATGGCGCTAGTAGTCATAATGGGTGCAATAGTTGTTAGAATAAGAAAAAGAGCATGACAGCAAAAGCGTGTCGCTAATGAATTACCATAGCAAAAAACACCGTTATGAGCTATCTTTTATTTTAGCCACTGTCATGAATCTTGGTAGCAAATAGATGATATACACAACCTCAACACGGGATTAGTGTACCGCCAAACGCTTTTTGTTATGCTAAGCGCTATTGCTTTAGCACCAGCTTACGCAGATAATTGATAAAAATAACCATGTTGTTGACCGACGCTTTATCAACAAATTGTTTTACCGCTATACTGTTTTACCGATACATTAACTAGGGATAATGAATGTCATGAAGAAAAGTAACCATTTTGCAAATCCATTCAGTGCGTGGAGCGGCCACCGCTTATTTCATGTTGTCGCTGGTACGCTCGTTGGCGTGATGGCAGTGACGCAGGCTTCAGCAATGTTGCCAACGCCAGAGCAAGCCGTTGATAATTCAGTGGCAATCGAGTCAAATGCCAACCCAGCCAGCACTTCAACGGCGCAAGCGGTCAATAGCAAAATCACCGCCTCATTGATTAGTGTTGATGCAAATGGTCAAGAAGTGCTGGTGCCAGTCAATGCCAATACGCGCCTGCAGTCAGGAAATGTCTTAGAATATCAAGGCTACTTTACCAATACCAATGCTGATCGCGTACGTAAAATGACTGTCACTATGAGTATTCCTGAGCAAGTAGAGTTGCTACGTGCCGTTTCTCCTGA
Source organism: Psychrobacter faecalis (assembly GCF_016107575.1). Classification (GTDB taxonomy): domain Bacteria; phylum Pseudomonadota; class Gammaproteobacteria; order Pseudomonadales; family Moraxellaceae; genus Psychrobacter; species Psychrobacter faecalis. The sequence goes on from NZ_JABAST010000035.1 coordinate 15,760, forward strand.
CTTCCCTTATGGTAGTGCTGACGGCAACACCTTTGCCCGTATGCCATTACGCGGTAAGGTTGATAATCAATTGCAAGAAATCCCGTTAAAATACTATAAAGCGGTACGTTGGGATTTAGAAGGCGTTGGTTTGAATGATACCGTTGTGGTTAAATATCGTGCACGCGTTAAATAAGTTGGTTTTTTGATATTTATCTAATGCTTGCCGAATCGAAAAGCACCACAGTCTAAGGTCTAGGCTGTGGTGCTTTTTTTATAAACAACTTACTAACTCAGATTTGGTAAAATGGCTTTTACCAGCTGAATGTGCTTTTGAAATTAAAGCGTGGCATATTTACTTGGCAGCTTTTCTACAAGACCTTTTTCTTGCTGGGCTTTGTCTTTCATAAGCTGTTTAATGGCGGCAATCTGCGGGGTAGTGGCTTGCATGCCAGCCGTCATTAGCGCGCGTCGTTGACTGGTATCTAGCGAGCTAATATGACCGATATCGGGGATAATGATAATATCAGCGCGCTCACGTTCACGGCGCATTGCTGTCGAACGCTTGGTGTTTGATTGACTGGAATCAGTGACAGATGCGGTGGCATTTGCGACAAAACTGCTCTCAAGAAAGCCCCAAAAACTGCTTAATGAATTGATAGACGGTATTTTATTATTAGCGGGACTATTAGCATTCGCCGCCGTCACATCAACGGCGATGATAATATCGGCCCCTAAATCACGGGCGGTGTCGACTGGTACTAAGCTGACCACGCCACCATCGACATATTTTTTACCAATCTTTTCAGGAATGCGCGGCGCGATAAAAATATTGGGTACGCTGCACGATGCTTGTACTGCAAGTCCAGCATCGCCGCTGCTAAAAACGGCCTTTTTTAGCGTGTGTTTTTCGGCAGCAACCGCGGCAAAAGATATTGGAAAATTTTCTATAGCGCGTCCGCCAACTTTTGCATTAATAAAATTTTTAAGCTTAATACCTTCGATAAAGCCTTGGTTTGATAAGGTGAAATCTGTCAATTCGCTATCAGAAGTATTTAACGCCAATTGTTCAAGCTGTTTGGCGTTATAACCACTGGCATATAAGCTGCCAATTAGACTGCCAATACTGGTACCGACCACTAGCGTTGGCGTGATACCGTTTTCTTCTAAGGCTTTAATCACGCCAATATGAGCAAAGCCCTTGGCACCGCCGCCGCCTAAGACTAAGGCGACCTTTGGCTGCTTGTTTAAAGGAGCGACGGTTTCAATAACTGGCGGCAAACTTTGGCAAGCACTAATAAACACGCCCAATATGCCAAGCATACTAAATCGCAGCAAGCGTGCTAAATGACGATAGCCATTATAATGAGTAGATAAAAACATACGCGAAAATCACCATAGAGCAATAAAGAGGTATACGATAAGCCATTCATCAGTCGCTTAGTGAGAAATCAGCTAGACGCCATATCGTTAAATAGCTTAGCATAGGTAAGTCGCTTGTCAGTTATAATCATCATGATTAAATATTTTATAGAGGTTGATGATTATAGCTTTTATAAGACCAAATATACGTTAAATCATAACCATCATTAGGATTATTGATGCCCACATCGGTTAGCCGCACTCCTACCTTGAACTCAGCAGACACTATAAGGCCTGAGATGCCCGTTTCCGCGCTTGATATGCCGGTGACGGCACTGGCGGGCGTGGGGCCAAAAGTGGCGGAGCAGTTGTCCCAGTTAGGTATCGAGCGCATTTTTGATTTGCTGTTGCATCTACCGCGTGATTATGAAGATCGTAGCCGATTGGTATCGATAGCTGATGTGGCGCATGGGCAAGCCGCTTTGATTACTGGGCGGGTGGTGCATGTCGATACCAAGCGCAGTGGTATGACCGTGATGGTCGATGATGATACTGGCACGATATCGCTGCGTTTTTTTAAGGTCTATCGTGGCCTTGCGCAAACGATGAGTCTCGGCACACAGCTACAATTATTTGGCGAAGTAAAGGTCAGTCGTTACGGTAAGCAGATACATCATCCTGAATATCAAGTGATCAGTAGCAATGAAGCCATCGTCAATACAGGGTTACAGCCGATTTATCCAAGTGTTAAAGGCTTGCATCAAAATAAGCAGCGCACGCTAATTAAGCTTGCGCTGCAAACGGTGCGCACCCAAGGTCTACCCATGACCTTGTTTACGCCTGCCGACTTTGCGGTGGTTGCTGATTTACCGTTAGCGCCTTTTGAGCCTGCTAAATTGGCAATGGCAGAAGATGATTTTCCAGACGATATATTCTCAACCCTTGCGCGCCGTGTGCCTGACAATTCAATAAGCAATATTGGCAACGCAACTGCAGTTAATGACATGGCTAATCAAAACGTTTATAACCTAACGATATTTGAAGCCTTAGTATTGCTGCATACGCCGCCAACTTATACCGATGCAGGACGACAATATCAGCTGCTTACGCAACTAAGCGCCCGCACTCATGCTGCCTGTCAGCGATTAATCATTGAAGAATTAACCGCGCATCAACTGAGCCTACTATATCGCCGTCAGCAATTGCATCAGCATAAAGCGCCTAAATGTACGATGAGTAGCCCGCTTGCCGATAAGCTATTTGCCGCATTGCCGTTTGATTTAACCAGCGCGCAGCAACGCGTCATGAAAGACATCACGGCTGATATGGCGACTTCTATTCCGATGCTCCGACTGGTACAAGGAGATGTTGGCGCAGGCAAAACTTTGGTCGCGGCGGGGGCGGCGGGCTATGCGCTCGATAGTGGCTGGCAGGTTGCGGTCATGGCACCAACAGAAATCTTAGCAGAACAGCATTTGGTCAATTTTAAAAACTGGTTTGAGCCGTTAGGGGTCGGCGTTGGCTGGCTTGCTGGCAAACAAACCGCCAAGCAGCGCCGTGAAGCGTTAGAAGCGGTGGCAGAAAATACGGTGCAAATAGTAGTTGGTACGCATGCCTTATTTCAAGAGCAGGTACAGTTTGCTAAACTAGGCTTAGTCATCATCGATGAACAGCACCGCTTTGGCGTTGAGCAGCGTATGGCCCTGACCAATAAGGGCGTGGCCAATAGCACCCCGCATCAGCTCATTATGACGGCAACCCCGATTCCGCGTACGCTGGCGATGAGCGTTTATGGTGATATGGATACATCTATCATTGATGAGCTGCCTCCGGGGCGTACGCCAATTACCACGGTGACGATTGACCGTAACCGCCGCGACGAAGTCATTGAGCGTATTGCGGTCAATTGTGAAGCGGGCAGACAGGCGTATTGGGTTTGCTCATTGGTAGAAGAATCAAGCGTGCTCGATGCGCAGGCAGCAGAAGCGACTTATGAGGACTTAAATGAGCGCTTAGATATTCGCATTGGCTTGGTACATGGCAAAATGAAGTCTGCTGACAAACAAGCCATCATGCAAGAGTTTAAAGCGGGTAACTTAGATTTATTGATTGCCACAACGGTCATCGAAGTGGGCGTTGATGTACCTAATGCGTCGTTAATGGTCATCGAAAACGCCGAACGTTTGGGTTTATCGCAACTACATCAGTTGCGCGGGCGGGTTGGGCGTGGTTCGACCAAAAGCTTCTGCGTACTGTTATATCAAAAGCCGTTATCAGAGACGGGTACGGAGCGCTTAAATGTGCTGCGTGACAGCACCGACGGTTTTGTGATTGCGCAAAAAGACTTGGAGCTACGCGGCCCCGGTGAGCTGTTAGGCAAACGTCAAACCGGTAACGTCGGTTATTATTTGGCCGACCTTATCCGCGATGAGCAACTATTTGCCATTGCGCAGCGCCTAGCGAAACATCTTATCTCTGACCCAACACGTAAAGCGGACGTCAGCCAACTTATCCATCGCTGGATGCCAGAAGCCAGTCGCTATACCAATGCTTAATAATTAACGCTTGCTTAGTAACTGAGCCAATTCTCTGTCATCAACTCTCCTAAAAAAGCCATTATTTTTTTAAAGATAATGGCTTTTTCTTATGGGTTTTATAAGCTATTTATTAGCGCAAATAAACACTCTATTTTTATTTTCATCAACTAATATTGACTCAGCTGTTCTCTAAACTTTCTTGATATGACGATTGAGGTATGGCAGTTTACGGCAGTGAAGCATAACTATGTGCTTTATCTATTTACTAGAATATTCTGCTGTAGATGTATTTTTTGGTGAAAATAAACCTCTAAAAACAGCACATTTCTAGTCGTTTTACCGATTCTAACAGGACGTTAGGATAGGAGTTTGATTGGCTTAATTTTGCCAGCTTTGTCTGATTTGCTTCGTCATTACTGTGCCATTCATGCTTTTAATTAACGGCCTGAATTTTTTACAAGGATGTATCATGAACAAGACGTTAACCCTCGCTTGCGCTATCGCCGCACCATTATTATTCAGCCAATCCGCTGTTGCCGAGTTTGATTATTTCAAAACCGATGGTAGTTTCAAACGCTTTTCTGTTTCGGCTGGTTGGTTGCACGCTTCTCCGCAAGGCAAAGCCAATCCAATGCAAACTACGACCGCTGCCAAAGATGGTACGGTTGCCGATAATGGCAGTGTAAAAGTAAAAACGGTGCGAGAGGTATTGGTGAAAGATCAAGACCGTTTCGGCTTCATAGATGGCACATTAAAGGGTTTAGGAGCGGAAACGGATTTGTCCGACGTTACAATATTAGGTGACGTTTCTGGTACGACCAAAATTAATGGCTTAGAGAGTTGGACCAGTGCTGGTACTGGACTTGAGGCCGATGATGTCGATACGTTTGGTCTGTTATTTAACTATTATATGAATGATCATTGGTCGATTGAGGTCAAAGCCGGTATACCGCCCAAAGTTGATATTTTAGGGCAAGGGCAAGTATATGCACCGCTCTCGGGCAAAGTCAGTCCTAGCGGTATTGCAGGCGGATTATTGGGCGATTTTGATATTTCCAAAAATATTCCCATTACTGATTTAACTCAAGGCGGCGGGGTATCTTCAAGCGCTCGCGCGTGGCTGCCAGCAGCTGGGGTGCAATATCAATTTGGCAAATCTGGGGTCAATAAATTTCGCCCCTATGTCGGCGCAGGGGTGATGTATGCTTATTTTAATGATATCGAGCTCAATGACGGTATTCGTAACGATTTAGAAATGGCTGGTCATCAAATCCAAAATATTAAGGATGGGAAAGCGGGCGCTGCATTAGAAAATGTAAAATCGACTCAGGGCATGAGCGTCGACGTTGAAGCAGACAGCGCCTTTGCACCTATCGTGACAATTGGCGCGACTTATGATTTTAATGACAAATGGTTTGGCGTTGGTTCTGTATCCTATGCAAAACTCGATAGTGATACGACCATCACCGTTCAAAACGATAGTGGTGAAGAGTTGATTCGAGCGAAAACCAACCTTGATATCGATCCGTATATTACCTATCTTGGCGTTGGCTATCGTTTTTAATAAACGAGTTAAGAAACATTAAGTTAGTAGCATCTTGATAAATATAGCGCACATTCTTAGGGATGTGCGTTGTGCTTTTTAAAAGTTAAAAAAGAAGTTTGATTTAGACAAATTTATCAAGCAGTCGTTTTACTTAGTTATCATTTTTATCCGCTTCGCTTTGCCAGTTTTACGCCCATCCTACTATTAATAGAAGCAGACTTACGAAGCTAAAACACGATATATAAAAATAAGATGATGACTTAATATATGCTATCCTCAATAAATTTATAGACTATTGTAATCATAAATAGCCCCTTTTTTAGCTATAATTTTCTAACTTTATACCCTTTCTAATTGCCTGTATTGACAGAGAGTTATCATGAGCGATGTTGAAGACAAACAGCGACCAGTTGAGTCTGAGCTACCACCTTACCGCCAAGCGGATGCACGTGCGCCCAAATCATCATCGAAATATCCTTGGTGGTTATTGCCAGTATTAGCCGTAGTCCTTGTGATTGGGGTTTTGGTCGGTAAGTATTGGGGCGGCGATAAAGATGCGAGTGTTGATTCACCAGCGGCTAACAAGGCACAAAGCGCAAACGCTGACCTAAAGGAGAGCAGCAATCAGCAGGCAGTGCTTTCGGTCGAAACGGTGATGCCAAGCCAAGACAGTATTGGTAATACCTTAAGCGCTGACGGCACCATCAGTGCCAAAGATGTCGCCAATGTCAGCCCTAAAGTAAATGGTGTGGCTATCGAGCAGGTGTTGGTTGAAGAAGGCGATCGCGTTAAAGCGGGGCAAGTCCTGGCGATATTTGATACCGATGCCATGCAGCAGCAAGTCTTGCAGGCGGAGGCCGATGTTGCCGAAGCCGAAGCAACGCTTGCCAATGCAACTGCCGATGCCGCTCGTGTCCTGCCATTGATTGAGATTGATGCCATCAGTAGGCAAGAAGCGGATCGCTATCGTACCTCAAAACTACAGGCAGAGGCGGCATTGCAAGCCTCTAAAGCCCGTCTTAGTACCCAGCGCTTGAGCGTGAAAAATGCCAATGTGGTCGCACCGGTAAGCGGTGTCATCAGTGAAAAAATGGCGGAAGTCGGTATGGTTGCTGGTGGTGAGCCTTTATTTACTATTATTAAAGGCGGTATTTTAGAGTGGCGTGCTGATATCGATCCTAAACTTCTTGGTGAAGTCAGTGTTGGCACGCCAGTGCGCGTCAGCTTGCCAGCCGGCGATTCGGTTATGGGTAAGGTTAATCGTATTGCGCCAACGGCTGATGATAATCGCCAAATCACCATTTATGCTAGCCTTGCTGCAAACTCAAAAGTACGCGCGGGCATGTACCAAACGGGCGAGTTTTTATTGGGTAGTACCAGCGCGCAAACGGTGCCCAATAGCGCTATCGTCAGCAATGACGGTTATGATTACGTGATGCTAGTGACCAATATTAAGAGCCAAGACGGTCAAAACATTGGCCGTATCAAGCAACAACGCGTGAGTTTGGGTGAGCGCTTTGGTGATAGTGTAGCGCTGGCAGAGCCACTACCAGCAGACAGCCGACTGGTAAAGCAGGGCGGTAGCTTTTTAAACGACGGCGACTTGGTACGTGTGGTTGATGGCCTAAATACCGCCAATGATACATCAGTCAGCCAAACTGGCACAGCCACGCAGGCGCGCTCATGAGTTTAAATGTCTCCGCTTACTCGATTAGAAATCCTTTAGTTGCCATCTTGCTGTTTGTGCTGCTGACCTTGGGCGGCATCTACGGTTTTATGCAAATGAAGGTGCAGCAATTCCCCGATATTGACCTGCCAGCGGTGGTGGTGACGGTGACCTTGCCGGGAGCCGCGCCATCGCAGCTCGAAAACGACATTGCCAAAAAGATAGAAAATAAGCTCACCAGTATTGAGGGCGTTAAGCATATTCGTACCACCCTACAAACGGGTGCCGCGACCATGGTCACCGAGTTTGTCCTAGAAAAAGACATACAAGAAGCGGTCGACGATGTACGTTCGGCGGTCGGTGAAGTACGTGGCGATTTGCCAGCTGCTGCCAATGACCCCATCATTACCAAAGTCTCAACGGCTGGGTTTCCCGTCGTCACTTACTCGGTTGCCTCTGACAATATGAATGTCGAGGATTTGTCTTGGTTCGTCGATGATACGGTCACCAAGCGTTTATCCGATATTCCAGGGGTCAGTACCGTTAGCCGCATCGGTGGTTTGCAACGTGAAATCACCGTTGCTGCCGACCCGATTGTGTTGAGCGGTTTGAAATATCCTATCGCTCAGCTATCAGAACAAATCACTGGTATTCAACAAGACAGCTCAGGCGGTGAAGCGGAAGTAGGTAAAACCACCCAGACTATTCGGGTACTTGGGGCGGTTGAACGTGCCAGTGATTTGAACAATTTACAAGTCGCGGTACCGACAGGTGGTACGCAAGCGCTTGGACGTATGGCACAAATCACCGATGGTGCTGCTGATCCAAGCTCGATTGCTAAGCTTGATGGGCAAACAGTGGTGGCATTTAATATCACCCGTTCGCGCGGTGCCAGTGAGGTTGAGGTGATGGAGCTGGTTGACGCCGAGCTTGCCAAGCTGTCAGCCGATGTCGGCAATATCGATATTGAAAAAGTCTACGATAGAGCCACGCCAATTGCCGAAGATTACAAAGCATCGTTACGCATGCTAATAGAAGGTGGTTTACTTGCAGTCGTCGTGGTGTTCTTATTTTTACGCAATATCCGCGCGACTTTTGTGGCAGCCGTGGCGTTGCCGTTGTCGGTTATTCCTACTTTTTTAGGTATGTACTTATTTGGCTTTAGCTTAAATATTATCTCCTTATTAGCACTGTCATTGGTCATTGGCGTCTTAGTCGATGATGCGATTGTAGAAGTTGAAAATATTATCCGCCATTTGCGCATGGGCAAGACGCCTTATGAAGCTGCGATGGAAGCAGCTGATGAGATTGGTTTAGCAGTCGTCGCGACCACATTTACTCTCATTGCGGTATTTTTACCGACAGCTTTTATGGGCGGTATTGTCGGGCAGTTTTTCCGGCAATTTGGTTGGACTGCCGCCTTATCGATATTTGCATCGTTAATGGTCGCGCGTCTTATCACTCCGATGATGGCCGCTTATATATTGCGCCCAGAAAAAAAGCATGTCGAAAAACAAAGCGCGCTCATGGATTGGTATTTAAAAGTGGTCTCTTGGACGCTGCATCATCGCTGGATTACCATGGGTGCGACATTACTCTTGTTTGTAGCATCACTTACCTTGGTGAAATTACTACCAACGTCCTTTATTCCTGATAATGATATTGACCAAACGCGGGTTGAAATTGAGCTAACGCCAGATGTGGCGCTAGAAGATACCGAACGTGTGGCGGCGATGGCCAGTGAGCGTATATTGGCCATGCCTGAAGTGAGCCATATTTTCACCTCGGTAGGCGAAGCGCAAGCGGCAATGGAAGCCAGCTCTGGCGGCAAAGCTGAAAATATCGCAGGCTTAGATATCGTATTGGCCCCACGCGCAGAGCGTGGCTCTAAGCAAGAGATTGAACGGCAAATAAGCAGCATGCTCTCAGAAGTACCCGGCGCACGCTTTACCGTTGGTTTATCGAGTGGCGGTGAGACCGGTTATAATTTTTCTTTGACCAGTACCGACCCGCGTTTACTTGAGCAAACCGCGCAGCAAATAATGGCAGAGATTCGGGCGTTACCAAGTGCCGGCGCTGTCACCAGTGATCGTAGTCTACCGCGTCAAGAGCTAACGGTAACTCCAGACAGACTAGCGATGGCAGATAAAGGCGTGACCACGCAAGATATCGCCACCACCTTACGTGTGGCGACTGTTGGTGACTATGAGCAGCGGTTATCTAAGCTCAATCTCGATACACGCCAGATTCCTATCGTGGTGCGCCTGCCAGATGTTGCCAAACAAAACGTCAGTCAATTAGAAGGCTTATATGTCCCAAATGCATTGCCACCGGGACAAGGTGTACGGGTAGGTGAAGTTGCATCGTTAAACTTTGGTACCGGACCTGCGCAAATCAGCCGCCTTGATCGTGAGCGGGCGATTAGTATCACCGTGCAGCCTGCCAATGGCGAGCTTGGTGACTTGGTGCAAGCAGTAAAAGCCATACCCAGTATGCAGCAACTACCGACCTCTATTACTATTATCGATCAAGGACAAGCCGAAAACATGGCTGAGCTATTTAGCGGCTTTGTGATTGCGATGTCTGTCGGTGTGGTCTGTATCTTAGGTGTACTGATTTTATTATTTGGGCGGATATTGCAGCCATTTACCATTTTGATGGCTCTACCGTTGTCTATCGGTGGCGCTTTTGTCGGCTTGGTTATTACCAAGAGTAGTCTGTCGATGCCATCGATGATTGGTTTTATCATGCTGATGGGCATCGCCACCAAAAACTCTATCTTATTAGTCGATTATGCCTTGATTGCTCAGCGCCGAGGCTTGGCGCGTTTTGATGCCATTATCGATTCTTGTCGTAAGCGTGCGCGGCCAATTATTATGACCACCATTGCGATGGGCGCTGGCATGATGCCGCTGGTATTTGGCTGGGGCGATGCTGATCCTACTTTCCGTCGTCCGATGGCTGCCGCGGTATTGGGTGGTTTGGTGACCTCAACCTTATTAAGCCTCGTAGTCATTCCCGTGGTTTATACCTTGATGGATGACTTATCAGGATGGTTTGGCAAATGGTTGATACCGCATGGTAAAGAGAAGGAAAGCGTCGTTATTGAAAAATAATTCGTACTAGTAAAGCTGCTGGGTCAATCAAATAGGAATTGGTTGATCTAGGGTTTTGCACCCTGTTAATAATAAGGGTTAGGAGTATTATTGACCTTCCAAAATATTGCCTAAACTTAAGGCATAGCTCAAATTAAAGCCATGCTGACTACAACATATCTAAAAACCTAACCGCAAGCATGGCTGTTAATATAAAAATTAGAGCGCTCACGCATAATGCCTGCCAGAGAAATTTTTTATCATCCATAATTAACTACCTTAAATTCTTTTACGTGAATATAGCATGTTAATTATCTTCTAATGCAAAAAAATCACTCAAAATATCATTATTCATAAAATCTTCTGCCACGCTCCTAGTTATCAACTTCTATTCCATAATCCGATCTTACTAACATGAAATTATCTCATCTTAAATTTAAATACTATCATTTTTATTCACGTTTTGGTTGAGGTATGATTTATCTCATACACACATTGAGTTTTATCTCACACAATGAGAATAAGGTAGCGGATTATCATGAGTAAACAATTTACATATTCCATCTCGAGCATTCGTTTTGATGAAAACTATCATCCGGCAGATAGCACACGTCTGACCACGAACTTTGCCAATTTGGCGCGCGGTGAGCAGCGTGAAGAAAATCTACGTAAAACACTAAGAATGATCAATAATCGTTTTAACGCCTTGGCGCATTGGGACAACCCAGCCGCCGACCGTTACTCTGTTGAAGTTGATATTATTTCAGCAGATTTAGATATTGAAGGTAATGGCCATACCTTTCCAGTCATCGAAACGCTAAAAACCACGATTGTCGACCATAAAGAAAATACCCGTATCGACGGTATGATTGGTAACAGTTTCTCCTCTTATGTACGCGATTATGACTTTAGCGTCGTCCTATTAGAGCATTTCGATAAAAACCCTACATTGCCGCCGCCAGCAGATTTTGGTGACTTACATGGTAAGCTGTTTCAATACTTATTGAATTCAGAAGCTTATCAAGCCAACTTTACCAAACAGCCGGTCATTTGCCTGAGTGTATCAACCAGTAAAACCTATCATCGTACGATCAATCAGCATCCGGTGTTAGGGGTTGAATACCGACAAGACGAATATTCTTTAACTGACGATTATTTTCATAAAATGGGCTTAACGGTGCGCTACTTTATGCCGGCCGGTAGTGTCGCGCCTTTAGCGTTTTATTTTACTGGCGACTTGCTGAGTGATTACACCGATCTTGAGCTCATCAGTGCGATTGCCACTATGGAAACTTTTCAAAAGATTTATCGTCCTGAAATCTATAATGCCAACTCGACGGCAGGACAGGTATATCAGCCCAGTTTGCAATATCAGGATTATTCACTGACGCAAATCGTCTATGACCGTGAAGAGCGTAGCCAAATGGCGGTGAAGCAAGGTAAGTTTACACAAGAGCAATTTATCAAGCCTTACCAAGCGATTCTTGAAGAATGGGCGACAAGCTTTGATGTTAATGAGCGCACGTCGGAAGCGTGTGCAGATAAAGAATACGCTGCCTAACTATTTTCAATCTAGATGCGTTCAACCTAGATGCGTTTAACCTAAATACGTTCAATCTAGCCGAAATTAGAATACTAATAAATAAGAAGATAAATCCTATGACACTATTATTACCAACCCAAAGATTATTACCGACATCAACCGCGGGCAGCTTGCCAAAACCGTCTTGGCTCGCTGAACCTGAAAAAATTTGGTCACCTTGGGCTTTAGAGGGCGAGCAATTGCTCGAAGCCAAACAAGATGCTCTACGGGTGTCGTTACAAGAGCAATTGCAGGCAGGGATTGATATCGTCAGTGATGGCGAGCAAACGCGTCAGCATTTTGTCACTACCTTTATCGAACATCTTGATGGTGTCGATTTCGAAAAGCGTGAAACGGTTAAAATCCGCAATCGCTATGAGGCCAGTGTGCCTTCTGTGGTTGGGGCGGTGAGCCGCCAAAAATCGGTGTTTGTCGACGATGCCAAGTTTCTACGCTCGCAAACCGATCAGCCTATCAAATGGGCGTTGCCCGGCCCGATGACGATGATTGATACTTTATATGATGGTCATTATAAAAGCCGTGAAAAATTGGCTTGGGAATTTGCTAAAATTCTCAATCAAGAAGCGAAAGATTTGGAAGCGGCTGGTGTCGATATTATCCAATTTGATGAACCAGCGTTTAATGTGTTCTTCGATGACGTCAACGATTGGGGTATTGCCACTTTAGAGCGCGCTATCGAAGGGTTAAAGTGTGAGACGGCGGTGCATATTTGCTACGGCTACGGCATCAAAGCCAATACCGATTGGAAAAAAACCTTAGGTACAGAGTGGCGTCAATATGAGCAAGCCTTTCCAAAATTACAGCAGTCAAATATTGATATTGTCTCGCTGGAGTGTCAAAACTCACATGTACCGATGGATTTGATTGAACTGATCCGCGGTAAAAAGGTAATGGTTGGCGCTATTGATGTGGCAACCAATAGCATTGAGACGCCGGAAGAGGTGGCAGATACGTTACGCAAAGCGCTGCAGTTTGTCGATGCAGATAAGCTCTATCCTTCGACCAATTGCGGCATGGCACCGTTATCGCGCCAAGTGGCACGTGGTAAATTAAATGCTTTGAGCGCGGGCGCAGCTATTGTACGTAAAGAGCTCAGCGTTTAGCATCTCTTAACAAAGCTTACCTTGTTTAAATCCATGAGTGACCTCAGTTATCAATATACTTAAAGATTAAAAATACTTAAAGATTAAAAATACTTAAAGATTAAAATTTAGGAGTTAAGTCATGATTGAAGCAACTGATTTTAGAGATGCCATGTCTCTATTACCGACAGCGGTCAATGTGATTACCACAAAAGGCGACTCTGGCTGTCATGGGTTTACCGCCTCTGCGGTCTGTAGCGTGACCGATACACCGCCAACCTTACTGGTCTGTATGAATCAGAGTTCGCGCTCACACGAACATTTTCTTGAAAATAAAACGCTAAGTGTCAATGTCTTAGGTACGCAGCATGAACCCATATCCAATGCCTTTGCCTCCAAACTATGCTCAGAAGAGCGTTTTTGTCACGGTGCTTGGACGACATTAACCACGGGCGCACCTGTTTTAGAGGACGCGCTGGTCAGTTTTGATTGTGAAATTGATGACATTCAACAAGTCGGCACACACAGTATTTTTATGTGCCGCGTGGTCGCCATCAAACAAGGTGTGAGCGATGAAAGTTTGGTGTATTTCAATCGCTCGTACCATCAAGTCGGTCAAACAGAAATCGTTTAATTTACCTTTAAAGCCCTTGTTATTTAACTAAAACCCTATCTAACCGAGAAGTAATTATCTTGTGGAAATACTCATTTTTTTAATAATAGGCGCGCTAGCAGGATTTGCTGCCGGGCTTTTTGGTGTAGGCGGTGGCACAATTATCGTGCCCTTATTGTTTGTCGTTTTTACCCAAATGGATTACAGTCCTGACAGCATTATGCATTTAGCATTAGGGACATCATTGGCGACCATTATAGTCACCTCTATTAGCTCGCTTATGGCACACAATAAAAAAGGCGCTGTGATGTGGCCGGTGTTTAAAAATTTGGCACCCGGATTGGCGCTAGGTTGTTTCTTAGGCGCAGGGATTGCAGGACAGATATCTGGGCTATATCTCCAGCTGATTGTTGGGGTGTTTTTGCTGTGGGTTGCTTATAAGATGTTTTTTGCTGGTAAAAAACCTGTTGCTAATCATTCTAGTGGCGCTAATGATGTCAGTAGCGTCAACTATGCCAATACAGCACTACCGTCAAAACCTAAGCAATTAGCAGCAGGCGGGGTTATCGGTATCGCTTCTGCTATCTTTGGTATTGGCGGCGGTAGCTTAACCGTGCCTTATCTCACGCGTTATAACGTGGTGATGCAAAAAGCGGTTGGGACCTCAGCGGCGTGCGGATTGCCGATTGCCATTGCCGGTGCGTTAGGTTTCATGTTTTTTGGCATGCAGCAGCAAGTCGATGTGCCCAATACCATCGGCTTTGTCCATATCTATGCCTTTTTAGGCATTAGTATTATGAGCTTTTTTACCGCAAAGTTGGGCGCAAAAGTCGCGCATATACTATCGCCAGAACTATTAAAGAAATGCTTTGCGATATTATTGACGGTGGTGGGGTTTTATTTCCTTTATAAAGGGCTGGTTTAAATATTCATGTTTGTATAATGGGGCGTATTCTCTTTAGAATGAGGATGCGCCCTAATCATATTATTTTGGCTAATTAGGTTCAATAAAGATAATTATGTTCAATAAACTTCAAGCATTGGTTGTACTTTCAGCCTTTCTAACAGTAATTGCCTGTTCGGATGACAAGTCTGATTTAGCTCATGATGAAAAGGTTACCACAGCTAGCAATCACGAACGTGATACGCAGGAGATGTATCGTAAGATCGATACGTTAAAAAGAGAGCTGCCAAGCGTAATTGATGAAGTTACTACGTTAGAAAAGATTGATTTTGATGGAAAAACGGTTACTTTCGGCTATCGGCTAAAGATATCTGATTATAATGCTTCTAAAAGAAAAGAGATTGAAACGGCAATGCGCGATGAACATACTAAGTTAGCCTGTGCAGAAGCAGAAGTTATGCAAGGGATAAATAAGGGATTTGATTATCAGTATAGTTATTACGATTTAGATGATAGTAAAGTGGCTAGTTTTGAGGTCACAAAAGACATTTGCGACAACCTAAATAAGGCTGACTCTGAAATTGAAATAGGGACATAATCAACTCTGGGTTACTTTGCTGCTGCATATAATATTTATACTGAGATATATCCAAATTATTGAAATTTTTTTTGGGAGTTTCCCAAACTCTGTGTAACTGCTTATAATCCACTAACAGGAGAATAAGC
>NZ_JABAST010000036.1 GCF_016107575.1 Psychrobacter faecalis
AAAGGTCGCCCGTTGAAACAGAAAACTTGTGACATTCGTGAGAAAGTCGCCTAAGAGCTTTTGCTTTTAGAATCCCCCACTTGAGCTTGTCGAAAGTGGCGGGAGTATGTCAATCAGCAACAATAGCCAAGATTTGCATCGCTAGCGTCTTGTTAAAGGGGCGGCATAAGGCGGCAAATCTCGTTTGAACGTCGATAAGGTCGTCGATGCTATCACCAGCAAAGCGCACGGTCAGATTTTGACTGGTATTTGATTGGCGCAATACGCCAAACCCGCGCGCAAAATCTAAGCGCACGCCATCGATACAGCTAAGCTTGGTGCTCACTGGCAATAGCGTTTGCGCCTGCTCTAAAGTAGTAGATTGGCTTTGCTGCGAGCACGTACAAAGGGACGGCGCACAGGCAACGACGGCTTGCGGGTTGAGTTGATGTATAGACGCAGCTGATGTCGCGTGAACCAATTGCTGTAAATACTGACAAAATCTTGCCAGTTGCTGCACGATAGAGCAGTCGTTAGCTATAGTTTTTGGTAGCGGTAAATAATGGTCAGCGGTACTGACGATAACCGGTAAACCTTTAATAATATCGGCTAGGCTTTTTGTACGAGTTGACTGAGTACCTTGAGATTTTCCCAACCAATGGAGCAGTCGTAGTGCTGCATACATGGCGTCATCATAAAGTATAAAGCGGCTATCATTAAAAATAAAATGCCCAGATAGCTCACCAGCAAAGGTTATTTGACCGTCAGACTGCTGCATTTGTTGGCGCATGAGGCTGCTGCCAGTTTTACTAAGCACAGGCGTGGCGCCAATTTCACTGATAAGCTTGGGCAGATGATGACAGCATTTAATATCAAAGAGCACTTGCGGGTATGGTCGCGAAGTCTTTAATGTTTGCGGACTTTCAATAACCGCTATTTTTGCTAATAGATAAAGCAGGTGGTCGGGCGTGACGACTTTGCCCCGACTATCGACTACCATTAACCGATCGCCATCACCATCAAAGGCGATACCTATATCTGCTTGATGAAGCAGTACGCTTTGCTGCAACTGTTTAAGACGCTGCGGCTCAGTCGGGTCCGGATTGCCAGCAGGAAAGTCACCGTCTGGCGTATCGTTGAGCATGATGACACTTTGGCAAAAATGCGTAAATAAAGGCTTGGCGATATTGCTGGTGGCGCCGTGCATACAATCAATGACTACCACTAAATCAAGTTTAGAGGAGGGTGGGTGATTATCTTCTACAGTTTGATTAAGAGGCTGATAGATTTGCTTAAAAACTTGAGTAATAGCGTCGCTATAAGCGCTTGTGACTTGATTAGCAGGTAACTGCTGTTGTTTATAACGCACAGGCTGGTCATTGGTTTTTACAGACGAATTTTGCGAATTATAACTAGCTAGTTGTTGATATAACGTTTGAATATCGGCGCTACTAGGCGAGATATGATTGACGAGCCATTTCACTCCTAAAATATCTTTAGCAGAATGGCTGGCAGTGACAATAATGCCATGCCCCTGATATTGCTCCGCCCAAAAAATCATCATTGGCGTGGTAACAAGTCCTAGTTGGATGACTTGTAGACCATGCTGAGACAAGATATCAGCAAATATTTGCGCCATGCTACCACTACCGTCACGCACATCATGACCAACAACGACAATGGTTTTTTCGTTAGTGCTTCGGCTACTATTTTCGCCAATATTTTCTCTATAAATGCTTGGCTGAGCTTGATAAAGATACGCAAAAGCATTTCCCAAGGCATGAATAAAATCATCGGTAAAATGCTGGCGCGACCCACGAATATCATAAGCACGAAATAAGGAGTGCTGCGCAGCAAAAGACGGCATCGCTTACTCTCCTTATAGTCGTGATAAATGGGCTAGTGGTGAATGAAAAATCGCTGATTATTTTTATTGCTGCGCTTGATGCTAAATAAAAATCCAATGATGCTTACTGTTTAATGCTGATATTCAATGCTACTGACGACCAGAATGGCCAAAACCGCCCGCACCGCGCGCGCTGGTATCACTAAATTCTGCCACCACTTCAAACTCCGGACGGGCGACTGGTACAACCACATATTGCGCCATACGTTCTGCTGGGTTGAGTACGAAGTCTTCATTGCTGCGATTCCAAATACTAACCATCAGCTCACCTTGATAATCGGCATCAATCAAGCCGACCAAATTACCCAAGACGATACCATGCTTATGACCGAGACCTGAGCGCGGTAAAATCATACCCGCAAAGTTAGGGTCTTGAATATAAACGGCAAGTCCAGTGCCTATTAAATACGTGGCTCCCGCTTTAATGGTCAACGGTTCATCAATGCAAGCACGTAAGTCAATACCTGCGCTGCCATCGGTAGCGCGCGTCGGTAGCGAGAACGCTTTATCTTCAGTAATTTTAGGGTTTAATACTTTAACTTGTACAGCTTGCATAACGCACTCACTTAACGATGTAATGGTTGTATAAACAGAATGAATCACATTTTTAACGATTAGGTTTTAAATGCTTAACAACAACTATTAATACCCCACTCTCAACTTGTTTTTCTAAGGTATTGGTTTACTTAGTTTTTAAAATTTCAGTTAAAACAATTAGAATTTTAAATTCTATAAAAATCAAAAGCCTACGATAAGTTGAGATTGGCGTATTAATAGAAATAGCTGCTGATTTTTAACTTTTGTTTTTCAACTTTTCATGGGCGGTCGACTAAAGAATCAGCACGCTCGCCAAGCCCAAAAACGACATAAAGCCCACTATATCGGTCACGGTGGTCAAGATAACCGAGGCGGATAGAGCAGGGTCGATATTCATACGTTTGAGCATCAGCGGAATACTAATGCCTGAAACGTTGGCGGCGGTCATATTAATCGCGATAGCAAGCCCGATGACGGCGCTGATTTTAACATCATGAAACCACAATTGGGCAATAATCGCCATGATTATCGCCCATATGATACCGTTTATCGCGCCAACCCACAGCTCTTTATTTAATAACCATAGGCGATTCGACCCACCGATTTGACCCATGGCCATCCCGCGAATGACCACCGTCAGCGTTTGCGAGCCTGCAATCCCGCCCATACTGGCAACCACAGGCATAAGAATCGCCAGTGCCACAACCTTTGCTAATACCGCTTCAAACTGGCCAATCACCGCGGCCGCCAATAGCGCGGTACATAAATTAATACCAAGCCAAATACTACGGCTTTTGGCACTGGTTAAAATGGGCGCAAACAGCTCTTCATCTTGGCTCACACCAGCCAGGTTTTTCATGGTGCTATCGACATCATCTTGGATGATTTCCATGATATCTTCGCCGTTTAACTGTCCAACTAACTCGCCGTGGCTGTTAATCACTGGCGCAAAGCGAATATCTTCTGAGCGGAAAATCGACGCCGCATCTTGAATATCTAAGCGATCATTGACAGTGATGGCGCTATGTATCAAATCGGCGACTAAGGTGCTTTGCGGGTGTTTAATCAAATCAGCCAGACTTAATAAGCCAAGCAGCTGCTGGCTTTGGTCGACGACCAACAGCTCTTGGCTCTCATCATCAAGTAAATCAGCATTTTCTCGCAGCCAGTTTTGTACTTCTGCAAGGGTGATGTCGTCCCTGACTTGAATGAGGTCAGGATCCATATAACTGCCGACTTCCCAGTCTTCATAAGTATCGAGCTTATTGACCTGCACTCGGATGTCTTCATCCAAGGTTGCCATTACCGAGGTACGCACGCTTTCGGTAACGGTGTCTAAAATCTCAGAAATGTCCTGCGCATCAAGGTCTTGGGTAAACAGCGATATCTCTTTTGAAGAAACATTCTCCAACAGCGGCTGGCGGGTATCAAACTCCAGCTCTGCCAGTACTTCACCTTTGATATTTTCTGGTACTTGCGCCCAAATCAGTAAGCGATTTTGGCTCGGGAAAGACTCTAATAGGCTGGCAATCTCATATTCTGATTGCTTTTCTAAAAACTCAGTAATCGCCGCATACGCTTTTTCTGCTACCAATTCTTGCAAATATAATAACTTATATTCGCCGCTTGCTTCTGCCGGATTATAGTCAGCCTGTCGGGTCAATGGTCGTTCAGGATTCGTCGTCGAGGTCGGCATAAAGGTTCCAAATTTTTAAAAGATATTCGTATAAAAATTGAGTTTACCGCTCATGTAAAGAGCGGTAAACAGGGTATCGCTTAAGTTTTAAACTTAACGATTACCTAGTAAAGCACGAATATTGGCCAAGTATTCATCAGCGACTTTTTCAGGGTCTTTGCTGGCTTTTTTCTTTTTCGCTTTGGCCGGCCAGTCGATATGATCTTCTGGCAATTCATCCAAAAAACGCGATTCAGAGGTGACGCGCATTTGCCCGCCTGCACGGCGCTGGGTCGCAAGCGTCAACGTCAGCTCACGGCGAGCGCGGGTAATACCCACGTACATTAAACGCCTTTCTTCCTCAATGGTTTCACTAAGGATAGAGTTGCGGTGTGGTAGCATTTCTTCCTCAAGCCCCATGATATAGACAAAATCAAACTCCAAGCCTTTTGCCGCATGTAAGGTCATCAGGTTCACTTTATTGGTATTCTCTTCTTCTTGCTGCTGCTCGAGCATGTCAAGGAGCACCAATTTGCGAATAATAGTATCAATGGTACGGTCTTCATCTTCTTCAGCGCGATTAATCAATGACTGAATACTGGTATAGAGCATGTCGATATTATCGATGCGGTTTTTTTCTTGTTGCGGTGTTTTGGCGTCGCTACGGACAAAGTCGATATAGCCGGTTTCGTCAATCATTTGACGGACGATAGGCACGGGGTCGGGGTGCTGATCGAGCTCACGGGTATAATGCTCGATGAAATCGCCAAACTCTTTTAAGGTACCATAGGCTTTTGACGGCAACACATGAGCAAGTCCAGCGTGGGTACAAGAGGCGAGTAGCGAAATGCTATGCTCTTGCGAAAATAGACCAAGCTTTTCAAGAGTAGCAGGGCCCATGCCGCGCTTGGGCGTATTGATAATACGTAAAAACGCGCTGTCGTCTTCGGGGTTTAAAATCAAACGCAGATAACCCATGATATCTTTGATTTCGCTACGGGCAAAAAACGACTGACCGCCCGATAATTTATACGGCACTTGCAGCTGACGCAATTGCGCTTCAAGCATGCGCGCCTGAAAGTTACTGCGATAAAGAACGGCGTATTGTTCCCATTCATTACCAAAACGCAGTTTATGGGTGACGATTTCTTTTGCCACGCGCTCAGATTCATCGTCGTCATTACGGCAATTAATAATGCGAATTTTTTCGCCTTGCCCTTTATCTGACCACAGTTTCTTTTCAAATAAATGCTCGTTATTGGTAATAACGGCGTTGGCAGAGGTCAAAATACGCGTGGTTGAACGATAATTTTGCTCAAGCATGACGATTTTTAATTTGGGGAAATCTTCTTTTAGCAGGGCCATGTTTTCAGGCTTGGCACCGCGCCAGGCATAGATAGATTGGTCATCGTCGCCCACGACGGTAAAACGCCCTTGTGGTCCGACCAGATATTTAATCATCTCATACTGGGCGGTATTGGTATCTTGATACTCATCGACCAATAAATAACGAATACGGTTTTGCCATTTATCGCGCAGCTCAGCGTTTTCACGTAAGATTTTGGTTGGCAGTACAATCAAATCATCAAAATCTACGGCGTTATAAGCGCGCAAATTACGCTCGTATAAAGCATAAAGCGTCGCAAAAATCATATCTTCTGGGTCGTCTAAGGTTTCCATCGCCTTATCCGGCTCAATCAAATCATTTTTCCAATCAGAAATCATTTTTATCGCTTTGCCAACCAGCTCACGGCTTTCGGCGCCGCTTAAATTGTCACGCATCATCAGCTCCATTAAGAGCCGCTTGCTGTCATCGCTGTCCATGATGGAAAAGTTGCCTTTCAATGGCGTATGAATCAGCTCGTAACGCAAAAACTGCAAGCCAAATTGGTGAAAGGTCGATACCGTCAGACCGCGAGTTTTTTCACTCGGCAGCAATTTACTGACCCGCGCTTTCATCTCACGCGCCGCTTTATTGGTAAAGGTCACCGCGGTGATACGCTCGGCTGGCATGTTGCATTCTTCGATGAGATAAGCGATTTTACGGGTAATCACCGAGGTTTTACCGGAGCCTGCCCCAGCCAATACCAATAAAGGTCCTGAGACATAAAGCATGGCTTCTTGTTGTTTGGGATTAAGTTGACTCATAAGATGACCTGTAAGACAAAAGCAAAAAAGAAGATAAAACGAATAACGGATAGTAGCATCGTTGACGAAAGTCGTTGTTAAGCAAAATATGATAAAAGGCTGCGATGCTTGGGATACAACGATGATTTTAATCAAACGCTGATTTTATTAAGATGATAATAATAAAAATCATAACGTCAATAAGGATGGTATTTTTAATAAAGACGATATTTTCGGTAAAGTACACCCAATAATAAAGGGTAACAAAATGTGTGTTCAAATAACGCCAAAGCGTCAAAATGAGGTGGGCTATTATAAAGCAAAAATCCTGTCTTTGGGCGAGGAGTTGGCAGCGGGTTTTGAGTTAAAAAAGTGTTTGCTTTGCGCAGCTTACACTATATATAGCAGCGTCCACATAAAAATTCAGATTCGCACGTAATATAAGGTAACGTCTATAACATAGTTTATGGTAAAAAAAACATATTTTTTTTGCAGATAAAATGACCATTCAATGCAGTTAAAAACTAGCTTTTGATTGCCGATATGCGTATAGTACGTAAATAATTTATGCCAGTTGTCACGTCATTGTTGACCACGTGTATGAGCTATTAAATCAATTAAGTACGCCAATAAATACGATATTGATTTAATACGTTGATCTTACGTTGTTAAAAGATGCGTTGGGCGACCAGCCTTTTATCCGCGTGCATGCCGGAATATCTATAGTTGGTCATGTCTGACATCGTCGTCAATAAGCTTGATAATTGGTTATTACCAGCACAGTAGCTATAATAGTCATGGGTTTATCACAGTCCTTGAGTTGTTTAAATATATTTGCTCAAAAATGAGTCAATGACAGCTACTTTGTGTTTTCGTCTGCGTTATGCTTATCGCCATTACCACCATCATTTGTGAGTATTCGCGGTGCGCTTGACACTCGATTGGGTGAGGAGCACGTATTATCATGTCTGCTTTTAATTGGTCAGCAATTGCTTTTATTTTAGCCGCCATTGGGCTAGTTGTCTTTATGCTGGTCGTTCCGCGCTTGCTTGGCGGTCGCTCTCAGGGCACACAAAAAGAAGAGATATTTGAAGCGGGTGTTGTCGGAGCTGGCAATGCCCGCATTCGTTTGTCTGCAAAATTCTATTTGGTGGCGATTTTCTTTGTGATTTTCGATTTAGAAGCGCTTTATCTTTATGCGTATGCCGTTTCAGTGCGCGAAGCCGGCTGGTTAGGGTTTGCTGCCGCCGCCATCTTTATCACAATCTTAATCATCGGTCTGATATATGAGCTGAGTCTGGGCGCGATGAACTGGGCACCAGCGGATAAACGCCGTAAACAAGCGCGTCTATATGCGGCGCCAGCCGGTTTTAATTTGGCCGACATCACCAAGTTTGATGGCGTTGATGAGCTGATGGTTGACCCAACAGGCAAGATACCGGCGCAGTCTTCAGGGCAAATTAATGTCTCAAACAATATCGAGACCAATCGTCGCCATTTACAACATATCGATCATATTAATACCACGGGTAATGTGACGTCAGTGGATTTTGCCACTGCTGCACAACAAGACTAGCTTTAAGTTCATTGCTTATAGCAGTCTTGTTTACACCTAAATGGTCATTTATTAATAATAGAAGTTATGGCGCTAGTGATGATAAATACTTGTCACGCAGCGCTTAAAATAAAGGTTGTATGTTATGAAATACACATTAACAAAAGCCAACCCTGATGCAGATATCTATCCTGCACAGACCAGTCAAACGGTCAATGACCCTATCGAAGAAGAAGTCAATAAAAACGTCTTTATGGGTCGTCTTGAAGACCTTGTCCATTCAACAGCAAACTGGGGGCGCAAGCACTCACTATGGCCATTTAACTTTGGTACCTCTTGCTGTTATGTCGAATATGCCACCACCTTAACCGCCGTACACGATTTGTCACGTTTTGGTGCCGAAGTCATTCGCGCCTCGCCCCGTCAGGCAGACGTAATGATTGTTGCTGGTACTTGCTTTGTGAAAATGGCACCGGTTATTCAGCGCCTTTATGAGCAAATGCTTGAGCCAAAATGGGTCATCTCGATGGGCGCGTGTGCCAACTCGGGCGGTATGTATGATATCTACTCAGTGGTGCAAGGCGTCGATAAAATCATTCCTGTCGATGTTTATGTGCCCGGTTGCCCCCCGCGTCCAGAAGCTTTGATTCAAGGTTTGATGCTGCTACAAGAGTCGATTACCAAAGAGCGTCGTCCGCTAGGCATTCATGTCAATGAGCAAGGTATTTACCAGCCGCAAATGACGCCTGAGCGTGACCGTAAGCAAGCGGACCGTATTGCGGTGAAAAACTTGCGTAGCCCAGACAGTATCTAGTTTATTAGCTCAATTGTTCATAATTCTTAGAAGTGCGCGTACGCTTATCACAGCTCGGTTATGATTGACATAGCTGGGTTATGATTAATGAAGGAAGACATCATTCATGGTCACGGTAGTTGAAAACATAGATCCTAATAACATGGATCCTAACAACAGGGATAAGATCAAACCTGTCCCAGCAGTTATCAAAGAACTGGAAGAAAAATATGCTGGTAAGTTTGTCGTACAGCACACGGTGGATGAGATTCCAACGGTGTGGGTGGCGCGTGCCGACTTATTAGACGTCTTATTATACCTGCGTAAATTGCCAAAACCTTACGTTATGCTCTTTGACTTATCCGCGATAGATGAGCGCTTGCGTCAGCATCGTCAAGGTTTGCCAGACAGTGATTTTACAGTGTTTTACCACTTGATGTCACTTGAGCGTAATAGCGATGTGCGTATCAAAGTCGCGCTCAGCGAAGACGATCTCAACGTACCGAGCGCGACCAAAATTTGGCCAAATGCTAACTGGTATGAGCGCGAAGTCTGGGACATGTTCGGCATTGTCTTCAGTGGCCATCCACATTTAACGCGTATCTTATTGCCTAAATATTGGGAAGGTCATCCACTGCGTAAAGAATATCATGCGCGCGCGACGGAATTTACCCCGTATTTCTTAAATAACGCTAAACAACAATATGAGCAAGAGAACTTGCGCTTTGTCCCTGAAGAGTGGGGCATGAAACGCTCGGGCCGTGATGAAGACTTTATGTTCTTGAACATTGGTCCTAACCATCCCTCTGCTCATGGTGCATTCCGTTTAGTGCTACAGCTTGACGGTGAAGAAGTTGTCGACTGTATTCCTGATATCGGCTATCACCATCGCGGCGCCGAAAAAATGGCTGAGCGTCAAACGTGGCATTCTTATATTCCTTATACCGACCGTATTGATTACCTCGGCGGCGTCATGAACGAGCTACCGTATATCATGTCGGTTGAAAAGCTTGCTGGGATTACGGTGCCGCCGCGCGCTGAAACCATCCGTGTGATGATGAGTGAGTTTTTCCGTATTACCAATAATCTGCTATTTGTTGGTACCTTTATTCAGGATGCGGGCGGTATGACGCCAGTCTTCTATATGTTTACCGATCGCCAAAAAGCTTATGACGTCATCGAAGCGGTGACTGGCTACCGTATGCATCCTGCTTGGTTCCGTATCGGCGGTACAGCACACGACTTACCGCGTGGTTGGCAGCGTTTGGTTCGTGAGTTCCTAGATTGGATGCCAAAACGTTTAGATGAATACGTAAAAGCAGCATTGCAAAATAGTGTGTTAAAAGGTCGTACCCAAGGCGTTGCCCAGTACAATACCAAGCAAGCATTGGCGTGGGGCGTCACTGGCGCAGGTTTGCGAGCCACAGGTTTGGATTTTGATTTACGTAAAGCACGTCCGTATATGGGCTACGAGAACTACGATTTTGAGATTCCAGTTGGTTATAACGGCGATGCTTATGATCGCTGTATGGTAAAAATCGAAGAGATGCGCCAGTCGCTACGTATCATCCGTCAATGTATGGATAATATGCCGCAAGGTCCTTATAAGGCGGATCATCCATTGGCCGTACCACCGCCGAAAGATCGTACCTTAAATGATATTGAGACTTTGATTAATCACTTTATCTCGGTTTCTTGGGGTCCTGTGATGCCAGCGGGTGAGTGCGCCACGATTGTGGAAGCAACCAAAGGTCTAAACAGTTATTACATCACCTCAGATAAAGCGACGATGAGCTATCGTACCCGTATCCGTACGCCGACATTTGCGCACCTGCAACAGATGCCATCGGTGATTAATGGCTCGTTGGTCTCTGATGCCATTATGTATTTGGCCTCGATTGATATCGTCATGGCCGATTGTGACCGTTAACGGTTTGGGTTGCTGCATTTATCATTAATTTTCATAAATGTTAAATGGTAGATGTTAAATATTAAAAGTACGCCAAGTTTTATTAATATGTTATCGCCAGACTGGCACACCAAAACGCTGTTGCTGCGCCAAGCACTATATAAACAGTGGGCTGAGTGAGGAAAGAAGAAGATTATGAGAATTGTTTCCGATAAAATGCCAAAAGTAGATGTGGCAAGTATCTTAACCGCAGAAGAGATTGCGGCTATCCATGAGTTTATGCATCATTATCCTCATCCGCGGGCAGCGTCTTTAGATGCCCTAAAAATCGTGCAAAAGCGTAACGGCTGGGTCGATGATGCGCAAGTTAATGCCATCGCTAATATTTTAAATATCCCTGTGACCGACATGGATGGGGTGGCAACTTTTTTTAACCGTATCTATCGTCAGCCGGTCGGTCGTAATGTCATCCTTATTTGTGATTCGGTGGCTTGTTATTTAACGGGCTACGAAGCGCTGGCGGCTGAATTAAAAGCGCAGCTGGGCATCGACTATGGTCAAACCACCGCTGACAACCGCTTTACGCTATTGCCGATCTGCTGTTTGGGCAACTGTGACAAAGGTCCTTCTGTGTTAATCAATGAAGACACCTATGGTCCTGTGCAGCCCACTGAAGTCGCCCAATTGTTGGAGCTATACGCATGAGATTAACCATTTCAGAGCAGATTGCTCGTCGCGGTCAAGGCAAAGCGCCTAGCCAATTAAATGACCAGCGCATTCCTGTTTATGGCGATAAAGCAACCGCTACCAGTGAAACCAAACCGCTAACATGGCGCCTTGCCCATCACGATGCGGTATTGGACTTAGCCACTTATGAATCGCTACGCGGTTTTGAAGCCTTAAAAATGGCTTTAAACCAATCACCAGCCGATACTCTAAATACCATTAAAGAAGCAGTGGTCAAAGGTCGCGGCGGTGCAGGTTTCCCAGCTGGTATCAAATGGTCGCTGATGGCGCCACCCGATGGCGGTCCACGTTATCTCGTATGTAATGCCGATGAGATGGAACCGGGTACTTTTAAAGATCGTCTCTTAATGGAGCGTCTACCGCTACAACTTATCGAAGGTATGTTGATTTCTGCCTACGCGATTGGGGCAACGGCCGGTTATATCTTTATTCGCGGTGAATATATCTTAGCAGCAGAGCGTCTAACGGCGGCGCTTGAAGAATTGCGTGCCAATAACTTGGTTGGCGATAATATCTTAGGCTCAGACTTTAGCTTTGATTTGCACGTTCATACCGGCGCTGGTCGTTATATTTGCGGCGAAGAAACCGCTTTGATTAACTGCCTAGAAGGTCGCCGTGCCAATCCACGTACTAAGCCGCCGTTTCCACAAGTGGCAGGTGCATGGGGACGTCCGACCGTCGTTAATAACGTTGAAACTTTGCATAACGTTTCAGCGATTATTTTG
Organism: Psychrobacter faecalis; assembly: GCF_016107575.1. Classification (GTDB taxonomy): domain Bacteria; phylum Pseudomonadota; class Gammaproteobacteria; order Pseudomonadales; family Moraxellaceae; genus Psychrobacter; species Psychrobacter faecalis. Next base: position 11,954 of record NZ_JABAST010000036.1, read on the forward strand.
CACGGCAGTAAATGGTATCAAGACTTACCAAAAGCCAAAGGCGTGGTCGAAACCCCAGGCACCAAGCTATTTGGTTGTTCAGGTTTGGTCAATGATCCTGGTCTATGGGAACTACCCTTCGGCTATACGGCGCGCGAAATTATCGAAGATTTTGCTGGCGGTATGCAAGAAGGTAAAAAGCTCAAGGCTTGGTTGCCGGGCGGCGCATCAACCGACTTTTTAACCGCTGAGCATTTAGATACCGTTGTCGATTTTGACACCATTCAAAAAGCTGGTAGCCGTATGGGTACGGGGCTAATTATGGTCGTCGATGAAGAACAAGACATGGTGCCATTACTACGCAACCTTGAGATTTTCTTCCAGCGTGAGTCGTGCGGTTGGTGTACGCCATGCCGTGATGGTCTACCGTGGGGCGTTAAATTGCTCACCGCTATTAACGATGGTCAAGGTCAAATCGGTGACGTTGAGAAATTAGAAGGCTTAACCCGTGACTTATGGATCGGTAAAACCTTCTGCGCCCATGCGCCGGGTGCGATGGAACCACTGATGAGTGCAATTAAATATTTCCGTCCTGAATTTGATCAAAAAATTGCGCAGGCGGTTGGCGAAGATGTCATTGAGGCTGCAGCTCATCAACAGCCAGAAGTGAAATAAGGAGAGCGGCATGGCAGTCATACATATTGATGGAACCACTGTCGAAGTAGATAGCAGCGACAACTTGCTCCAAGCCTGTTTGTCACTTGGCATTGATGTGCCGTATTTTTGTTATCATCCAGCCCTTGGCTCAGCAGGTGCTTGTCGTCAGTGCGCGGTTAAGCAATATCAAAATAAAGAAGATATGGAAGCGGGTCGCGGGCGCTTGGTAATGTCCTGTATGGTCGCTCCTAGCGATGATATGTACATTTCAGTCACCGACGATGAAGCCAAAGCCTTTCGTAAGTCGATGGTTGAGCTATTGATGGTCAACCACCCACATGACTGTCCAACTTGTGAAGAGGGCGGTCATTGTCATTTGCAAGACATGACCTATATGTCAGGTCATAGCCGTCGTCGCTATCGCTTTACCAAGCGTACCCATCACAATCAAGAGCTTGGACCGTTTATTGCGCATGAGATGAACCGCTGTATCGCTTGTTATCGCTGCGTACGTTTTTATAAAGACTACGCGGGCGGTGAAGATTTGGGCGTTTATGGTTCAAATGAACGCGTTTATTTTGGTCGTGATAAAGACGGTCAGTTCGAAAGCGAATTCTCAGGTAACCTAACCGAAGTCTGCCCAACGGGTGTATTTACCGATAAAACCCACTCTGAGCGCTATAACCGTAAATGGGATATGCAGTATGCACCAAGTATTTGTCATGGCTGCTCAGCCGGTTGTAACATCTCAGCGGGCGAGCGTTATGGGGAATTGCGCCGTATCGAAAACCGTTATAACGGTGAAGTAAACCGTTACTTCTTATGTGACCGTGGTCGCTTCGGTTACGGTTATGTCAATCGCGAAGATCGCCCAACGCAGGCGCTCGAGCGTATCAATGACAAGCATGTCAAAATCAATATCGATTATGCGCTTGATGAAACCATCAAACGTATCAAAAACAAAAAAGTCATCGGTATTGGCTCACCACGTGCCAGTCTTGAGACTAATTTTGCGCTAAAGAACATGGTTGGCTTTGATAGCTTTTCAACCGGTCTAAACCATCAGCAGCAAGCACTGGTCAATAAATGTATTGAAGTATTAAGCACTGAAGGTATTTATAACCCCGGTATGGCTGATATTGAAAGTCATGATGCGGTATTGGTATTGGGTGAAGATATTACCCAAACCTCATCACGTGTGGCACTATCGATTCGTCAAGCGGCAAAAAACGAAGCCATTAAAATGGCTGCTGCGACCAAAACCCAATCTTGGCTGGCTGAGCCAGTCAAACGTATTGGTCAAGGCGTGCAAAGTCCGGTCTATATCATCGACGTTATCCAAACCAAACTAGAAGATATCAGTAAAGTTAGCGTCGTTGCCACACCAGAAGATATTACCAAGCTTGGTTTTAAAGTGGCCGATGCGATTGCTAATCTTGCGGATGATTTAGCGCAGATAGCAGACGCGCAACGTGCCCAACAAGATGCTGATGAAGCGTCTGACCCAATGCAAGCGCTAGCCCAGCAAATCGCTTATGACTTAATTCAAGCTGATAAGCCGTTGGTGGTCTCGGGAACTAGTTTATCATCGATTGCTTTGATAGAAGCAGCGGCGCAAATCACCCAAGCGCTGACCCAAAAGCGTGCGGCGATTAAAGCCGCTGAGCAGCAGCAGGTCGAAGCGCATAACGCTAAGGTCGAAGCTGCTGAAGCACAAGCAGCAACGGCGCAGCAAAGCGAAGACAAAGACTTATCTGCTAAACCAAATAAACCAGAGACTGGCGTTGATACCGAAGCGCAAGACGATGTCGAGCGCGAGCCTGCAACCAAGCTTGAGCTCAAAGAGATTAATAAAAACTATCACGCGCAAGCGGGTATTTATTTGGCGGTTCCCGATGCCAATAGTATTGGCGTTTGTATGCTTGGTGGTCAATCGGTCGAAGAGTTATTAGCGACCGATTTTGATGTGGTTATCGTGGCTGAAAACCAGTTAACCGATGCCATTGATGCGCATAAGTTAACCCAGTTGTTGGCGGATAAAACCGTTATTGCCCTTGACCATCAATTGCTTGATTGGCATAAAGATGTCGATATCGTTCTACCGGCCGCGAGCTTTGCGGAAGCGGACGGTACGCTTATCTCTGCTGAAGGTCGTGCGCAGCGCTTCTTCCAAGTTTATGATAACGAATATTATCATCCAATGAGCAGTATTAAAGAAGGCTGGCGCTGGTTGCATGCCGTGCATAGCAGCTTAGAAGGTCGCGATGCCGATTGGACGCTGCTTGATGACGTTATCAATGCTCTAATCGCTACCCATCCTAAGCTTGCAGGTATTAAAGATGCCGCTCCTGACGCCGATTACCGCATGACTGGTTTAAAAATTGCTCGTCAGCCGCGTCGTTATTCAGGTCGTACTTCGATGCGTGCACCCGTATCTGTGCATGAGCCGATGCAGCCAAAAGATTTGGATACCGGTTTAACCTTCTCAATGGAAGGTTATAGCGGTAAGCAAACGCCAAGCTCGATGATTCCTTTTGCCAGTGCGGCCGGTTGGAACTCACCGCAAGCGTGGAATAAATACCAAGATAAAGTCGGTGGTAGCCTGAGAAATGGCGATCCAGGTGTCCGTTTATTTGATCGCTTAGAGCGTCTTGCCACGCGTCAATACGTTGCACCAGAAGCTACCTCGGCAACGACGACAGATATGCAGCAAGGACAAGCCAAACTGGTGCCAATTTATAATCTGTATGCCAGCTCGATGATGGCATCACGTAGCACAGTGGTTGCTGAGCAATTGCCGCTCGCTACATGGCGCGTCGGTATCGATGATGCCAAAGCATGGGGTCTTGCAGCGGGTGATTATCTAGCGATTGAGATTGATAAACAGCAAATCACCTTACCTGTTGAGTTCGTTGATTACTTAGCAGAAGGCTGTATCGGCTATCCGGTTGGGCAAGTGAGTATTATCCATCCGTCCATGCCAGCGTCAGTACGCAAAGTCGATGCGCCAGTGACGATGATGGGTAGTATGGCCACTGATAATGCTGTCACAGCCAACAACAATAACCGCGCCACGCCAGTAAATAGCGCGCCGACCACCACACAGGAGGTGTAATTTGCAAGTTACCCGTATTATCCCTGATGTGCCAAGCTTTTTGGCTGGTATGATGACCTTTGATACCTGGTCGATACTTTTTATGGTCGTGCAGGCGCTGGTTATCTTTTTAGTGGTGGTTATCGTGGCGGCGTTGATGATTGTTTATGAGCGCCGCATGCTAGCGCTTTGGCAAGACCGTTACGGTCCGAACCGTGTGGGTCCGTTTGGCTCATTGCAACTGGTTGCTGATATGCTCAAAATCTTCTTTAAAGAAGATTGGACGCCAAACTTTACCGATAAGTTTATGTTTACCTTGGCACCAGCGGTTGCCATGTTTACTGCGTTGGCATCCTTTGCCATTATTCCTGTCTCGCCAACCCTTGGGGTAGCTGATTGGGATATCGGTATTTTGTTTTTCTTTGCCATGGCAGGTATCGCAGTTTATGCGGTGATGTTCGGTGGTTGGGCATCGGCTAATAAGTTCTCACTACTCGGCGGCTTACGTTCAGCAGCACAAACCATCAGTTATGAAGTTTTCTTAGGCTTATCATTGATGGGTGTGGTTGCACTAACGGGCTCATTTAACCTACGTGAAATTGTTGAATCGCAAATTGACGGCTGGTATATCATTCCGCAATTCTTTGGCTTTTTAACCTTTGTTGTCGCTGGTGTTGCTGTCACCCATAGACATCCATTTGACCAACCAGAAGCCGAGCAAGAGCTTGCTGAAGGGTATCATGTCGAATATTCTGGCATGAAGTTTGGTATGTTTTTTATTGGCGAGTATGTCAACGTTGTACTGATTTCTGCGCTGATGACCTGTTTGTTTTTTGGCGGTTGGCTTGCGCCGTTTAATTTAGATATTCCTTTTATTCCACCAGCTTTTTGGTTCATGATTAAAACGCTATTCTTTATGACCATGTTTATTTTGGCTCGAGGCTCACTCATGCGTCCGCGCTATGATCAGGTGATGAACTTTGGCTGGAAAATCTGCCTGCCGGTAACTTTGATTAATCTCTTGGTAACTGCCGCAGTGATTTTGATTTTCTCCCCAATGTTATAGTCATTACTAGTAGCCATCACTGATGAACTAGGGTAAAGCTGATAAGGATAATAATCCCATGTTTACTACGATAAAAAAGACCGTCATTGGTATGTTTACCATTGTCCGCAGTATGTGGATGGTCAATAGTCATGCAATCAGGCCGCGCGACACCATTCTTTATCCAGAAGAGCCGGTGCCAGTACCGCCACGCTTTCGTGGCCGTATTGTGTTGACGCGTGACCCTGATGGTGATGAGCGCTGCGTGGCTTGTAACTTATGCGCCGTAGCCTGTCCGGTTGCCTGTATCTCTTTGCAAAAAGCCGAGCGTGAAGATGGTCGCTGGTATCCAGAATTTTTCCGCATTAACTTTTCACGTTGTATCTTTTGCGGTTTGTGTGAAGAAGCTTGTCCGACGACGGCGATTCAGATGACGCCTGATTTTGAGATGGGTGAGTATGTCCGTCAAAACTTGGTTTATGAAAAAGAGCATTTGCTGATTTCAGGACCGGGTAAATATCCCGATTATAACTATTATCGCGTGACGGGTATGGCGGTAGCAGATAAACCAAAAGGCGCGGCGCAAAATGAAGCGGCACCGATTGATCTAAGGAGCTTGCTACCATGATGAATATCTTAAACAGTCCTGAATTGGCAGGGTTTTATGCGCTGGCAGCGGTGGCAATATTTGCCAGCTTGCGCGTGGTAACCCTCGCCAATCCAGTGCATGCTATTTTATCGATGATTGTGTCGTTATTGGCCATCTCAGGTATTTTCTTTGTCTTAGGTGCGCCGTTTGCTGGTGCGCTTGAAATTGTCGTTTATGCCGGTGCCATTATGGTGCTGTTCGTATTCGTCATTATGATGCTAAATCTTGGCATGAGTAATGATGAGCGTGAAGAGCGCTGGCTTGATGCGGGTACTTGGGCGGTACCGACAGGGTTAACGATTATCATCGCGGTTGTGCTGTATGCGTTGATAGGGCTTAACCATACCGATACGGCAATGATTGGCGGTACGACCATTTCAGCTAAAGCCGTCGGTACGGTGCTATTTACCAAATACGTTATGCTGGTCGAAGTTGCAGCATTGCTATTATTGGCTGCGTTGGTGGCTGCTTATCATTTGGGTAAAGAGTCTAGTGATGATGAGATTATCGGTCACGACGCTCACGACTATAATCAAAGCCATAATAACAAAGCAAGCCAAGCCTCTAATCCAAATGTCGCCAGTATCAAACATTACGATGATAATGGTATGCCGATCGATACTGATGCGCTAAACAAGGCTGAACCATACGAATATAAAGAGGTTGACCCGCTTGACTATGTCGGTATGAATGTCGGTAAGCAGGCGGATATACAACGAGTCACGCGCAAGGAGTCAGACTGATGGTACTAGCAGCGAGCGTGGCACAGGAGGTTGTAAATGTGCCGTTTGCCCACGAGGTCGCAGGCTTTATGCAGCCTGCTACTGAGGCGCAAAATGTACTGGGTATGATACCCATGAGCCATGGATTGATTTTGGCCGGTATATTATTTGCAATCGGTCTGTGCGGTGTCATGGTACGGCGTAATCTCTTATTTATGCTAATGAGCCTTGAAATCATGATGAATGCGACGGCTTTGGCATTTGTGGTCGCCGGTAGCCGCTGGGTCGATCCAGATGGACAGATTATGTTTATCTTTATTTTGACACTAGCAGCAGCAGAGGCGGCCATTGGTTTGGCAATATTATTGCGGTTTTACCATCAGCGTGGGCATCTCGATGTCGATAGCGCCAATGAGATGAAAGGATGATGTCATGAGTTTATTACCATTAACCTTTATATTCCCGCTCGTTGGCTTTTTGATTTTAGCCTTTATGCGCGACAAATTAAGCGAGCAGGTGGCAGCGATTGTTGGTGTCGGTAGCATGCTGCTATCAGCGCTATGCACGCTGGTAGTTAGCTACACCTTTTTGACCAGTAATCCTGCCGGTACAGTCATCGAGATTCCGCTATGGACGTGGTTTCAAGTTGGCGATTTTGCACCAAGTTTTGGCTTGAGTTTTGATGGCTTGGCATTGACGATGACGGGTGTTATTACCGGTATCGGCTTTTTGATTCATCTGTTTGCCGCTTGGTATATGAAAGGTGAAACAGGCTTTGCGCGCTTCTTTAGCTATATGAACTTATTCGTTGCCAGTATGTTATTGCTGGTATTGGCCGATAACTTGTTCTTACTTTATCTTGGCTGGGAAGGCGTCGGTATCTGTTCGTACCTTTTGATTGGTTTTTATTATCAAGACCGTGCCAATGGTCGGGCAGCGATGAAAGCCTTTACCGTCACCCGCGTTGGTGATGTGTTTTTGGCCTTTGGTTTGTTTTTATTATTCCGCGAATTTGGCACCTTGCATATTCAAGAGATTATCACCCGCGCGCCAGAAATCTTTGATATCAATAATCCAACGATGATTTTGACCACTATTATGCTCGTTGGTGGGGCGATGGGTAAATCAGCGCAGCTGCCACTACATACCTGGCTTGCTGATGCGATGGCAGGTCCAACGCCTGTATCGGCATTGATTCACGCTGCGACCATGGTGACCGCGGGTGTTTATCTGATCGCACGTCTACATCCATTATTTCTCCTTACCCCGGGCGTACTCTTATACTGGGTTGGGGCAGTGGGTGCATTGACGCTCGTCGTTGCTGGATTTTGTGCGCTGGCACAAACAGATATTAAACGTATCCTCGCTTATTCGACCATGAGCCAAATTGGCTATATGTTCTTGGCACTCGGCGTAGGTGCATGGCAAGGGGCTATCTTCCATTTGATGACGCATGCTTTCTTTAAAGCCTTGCTATTCTTATCATCGGGTGCGGTCATTCTTGCGGTTCATCATGAGCAAAATATCTTTAAGATGGGCGGTTTACGCAAAAAGATACCGCTAGTATTTTGGTGCTATATCGTCGGTGGCGGTGCGCTTGCAGCGATTCCTTGGGTCACCGTTGGTTTTTATTCTAAAGAAGCGATTTTGTGGGAAAGTTACGCAACCGGTCATCAAGTCCTATTCTATATGGGCGTATTCGGTGCCTTCTTAACCGCGCTTTATACCTTCCGTATGATTTGGATTATCTTCTTTGGTGAAGAAAAAACCCACGCGCATAAACTATCTGGTGTGTCATATTGGCTGCCATTGACGGTGCTACTGGTATTATCAACTGCCGTTGGTGCGTGGATTACGCCGCCACTACAAGGCGTGTTACCAGAAAGCGTTGGGCATTTATTAGAAGTGGCTGGTCAAGCGCATGACAAACATACGGCGGAATATATCGCCATGGGCGCTATGCTTGCAGGCTTAATTCTCGCAGCACTGTTATATGTCGCTGATAAAGGTCGCATGCTGACCCGCTTTAAGCGCACCTCTATAGGCGCAGCGTTATATCATTGGTGCTATCACGGTATGGGCTTTGATGCGCTATACGATATAGTTTTTGTAAAACCCTTTTTGTTCATCGGCCGCTTATTTAAAGCCGACCCTATCGATAAAACGTGGCTTATTTTGCCGAAACTGGCATCCGCTGGTAATAAGGTATTGTCTGCGACGCAAACAGGGTCACTTCGAGGTTACGCTGCAAGCTTTGGCTTAGGCGTGGCTGTGCTGTTGGTGCTGGTAATGATGACGGTGGTATAAGATGATAGAGTTACAACAAACGTGGATGCTACCAGCATTAATCGCAATTCCTTTTATCGCAGGGTTGCTATGTTGGTTGGTCGAACGCTTTAATAAACGTCTACCGCGCTGGATTGCCCTAATCGGTATGACGTTGACCTTTGCCTTGTCACTGGTATTGTGGCAATACGGCGATTATAGCGGCATGAGTAAGCAGGTGATTGCGCCTCAGGCAAACGTGCCATGGGTTGCAGAATTCATGGTGCCGTGGATACCAAGCTTTGGTATCAGCTTTCATTTGGCACTAGATGGTTTGTCGCTGCTGATGGTTGGCTTAACAGGCCTGCTCGGTATTGCGGCGGTTGCCTGTTCGTGGAATGAGATTCAACGCCGCGTTGGTTTCTTCCATCTTAACCTTTTATGGAGCTTGGGCGGCGTGATTGGCGTTTTCTTAGCCATTGACCTGTTCTTATTCTTCTTCTTTTGGGAGATGATGCTGGTTCCTATCTACTTCTTGATCGCTATTTGGGGTCATGACGTCGTTGGTAAAACCAAAGAATACGCCGCAACTAAGTTCTTTATTTATACCCAAGCATCTGGTCTTATCATGCTGGTCGGTATTTTGATATTGGTCATTATCAGCTACGCCCAAAAAGGGGTGGTGAGCTTTAATTATAATGACTTGCTCGGTACGTCACTTGGCGGCTGGGAATATCCGATCATGCTTTGCTTCTTTATTGGCTTTGCCGTGAAGTTGCCAATTATTCCATTCCACGGCTGGTTGCCTGACGCGCATGCGCAAGCACCAACCGCAGGTTCGGTGGATTTGGCCGGGGTTTTGATTAAGACTGCCGCTTATGGTTTGATTCGTTTTGTCTTACCATTATTTCCAGCAGCATCACAAGATTTTGCCCCGATTGCCATGACTTTAGGTACTATTGGTATCTTCTATGGCGCGTGGTTGGCCTTTATGCAAACTGATATGAAGCGCTTGCTTGCTTATACCAGTATCTCGCACATGGGCTTTGTAGTATTGGCAATTTATGCTGGAACTTTACTCAGCCTACAAGGTCTGATGATTCAGATGTTGGCTCACGGTTTAAGCTCAGCAGCACTGTTTATCATGGCAGGTCAGCTATATGAGCGCTTGCATACGCGTGATTTGACCTTGATGGGCGGTATGTGGGGTCAGTTCCGTTATTATGCGCCGATACTGATGTTCTTCTGTGCCGCTTTACTGGGTATCCCAGGTACAGGTAACTTCATCGGCGAGTTTATGATTTTATTTGGTGCCTTTGCTGATTATCCGGTGTTTGTGGTCTTGGCGACATTCAGCTTGGTATTGGCAGGTTTATACTCGCTTATCTTAATTCATAAAGCGCTATTCGGTAGCAATAATATTAAAGAAGTGGCGTTACAAGAAACTAAGCTACACGGTTTACCAACGCGTCCGTTAAAGGATTTGGGCAAGCGTGAGCTGTCTTTATTATTGATGCTAGCGGCAGGCTTGGTCTGGCTCGGACTGTATCCACAACCGTTCCTTGATACCTCAAGTCACGCGATGCAATGGATTAATAACGCCTATATATACAGTCAAGTAACACAAGTAGATGCCTCGCAGCTGCTTGATGCAATGGAGGCACGTTAAGTCATGAACGATTTTACGATGAATGATTTGATGGGGCTGCTGCCTTATGCACCAATCATTGCGGTAGTCATTACAGTATTGGTGGTGATGGTTGCCATCACAATTAAACGCTCTCATATGGTGACCGGTACTATCTCGGTCGTCGGTCTGAATGTCGGTTTGTTTACCTTGCTTGGACAAATGGCAGGCATTATCGATAGTGGGCCTTTAGTACCAACGGCGGAGCAGTTATTTGTTATTGATAACTTCGCCCAGTTTAATATGGTGGTTATCTTTATCTGTGCATTGGCCTGCTTTACGCTGTCTTATGCCTATTTAGCTGACTTAAAAGATCATAAAGAAGAACTGTATTTGCTGATGCTGCTATCGACCGTTGGCGCCTTGCTCATGGTCAGTGCTCAGCATTTAGCCTCATTCTTTATGAGCCTTGAGATGCTATCGATACCGCTATACGGCATGCTGGCATATACTTATATGCGTAAACGCTCGCTTGAGTCGGGGCTGAAGTACTTGGTGTTATCAGCGACGGCATCGGCAACCTTACTGATGGGTATGGCGTTTATTTATGCAGAAGTAGGTTCGCTTGCCTTTAAGCCTATCAGTATGACGTTGGTTGATTTATTTGAATCGCCGCTGTTGATTTTAGGGGCTGCAATGATGATGTTTGGTATTGCCTTTAAATTGTCGGCAGCACCGTTTCATATGTGGACGCCAGATGTTTATGAGGGCGCACCAGCACCTATCGCTACTTATTTAGCTTCGGTATCAAAAGTCGCTATGATGGCGCTGGCGGTTCGTTTCTTAATTGATACGTCGTTATTGGCACTGCCATCAGTACAGATGCTGCTTATGGTTATGGCAACCTTGTCGATCTTGGTAGGTAACTTACTAGCTGTCCGTCAGACTAGCCTTAAACGTCTACTTGGTTATTCGTCTATTGCCCATATGGGTTATGTGCTTATCGTGATCGTTAGCATTGGTTCTGCCGCTGATAGTATCTCAAGCATGTATATGGCGATTTATGCCTTTACCTCTATTGGTGCCTTTGGTGTCGTAACCTTGATGTCGAGCCCTTATCGCTTGGCTGGTGAAGCCGATGAGCTGACCCATTACCAAGGATTGTTCTGGCGCCGTCCAGTATTGACCGCTGTTATGACGATTATGATGTTGTCATTAGCAGGTATTCCATTGACCGCAGGCTTTATTACCAAGCTATTTGCGATTCTTGCCGCCGTACAAGGTACCAACTGGTTCTTGGCTGCGATGATTATCTTGGGTAGTGCCATTGGTCTATTTTATTACTTGCGCGTCATGCTCACGCTATTTAAACGTCCAAAACAATTTATTGAATTTGACGTCTCGAAGCAGTGGGGTCTACGTACCGGTGGTATTATGGTCATCGCCGTCACCGCTATCATTGTGTTCTTCGGTGTGTTACCGAACAGTATGATTGAATGGGCAAGTTTGGCTCGTATATGGTAATGGCATTATAAATGTGAGTTAAGTATCAGTATTAATATCAGGTAAGCCGCCGTATTCTTATGGCGCTGCTTATCTGCTGTTACGGTTAGAAAACCAAGATGCGCCAGCTTTATGATAAGCTTGGCGCATCTTTTAGTTTGACCCCTTTAAAAATTCATAAAAATAGCCATCTACACTAGAGTAGCCATAATTATTAATAAAAAAAGAAGGTAAGTCATTATTATGAGTGACAATATTCAAAAAGTAACGGTGCTCAGTAAAACCACGTGGACGCCCAACCTATTTAGCTTTACCGTCAGTCGTCCTGATAGTTTTAAATTTACCGCAGGGCAATTTGTGCGTTTGGGCGTTAATCCTAGTCAATTAAACTACTATAAGCAGTTGAGTAAAGTAGCTGATGCCGAAGATGAAGAACTGGACGAAGCGCTAAATGAAGATATCTTCCGCGCGTATTCAATTGTCTCTTCACCCTTTGATGAAATATTAGAATTTTTCTCTATTGTTATCCCTGATGGCGCCTTTACCTCGCAGCTACAACACCTAGAAGTCGGCGATGAGCTATTACTAAACACTATGCCGTTTGGCTTTCTAACTTTAGCCCGTTATCAAAAACCGCTGCCAAAAGACTTATGGTTACTGGCAACTGGAACAGGTTTAGCGCCTTTTTTATCGATGCTGCAGGACTTAAAAACTTGGGAAGACTACGAACATATCGTCTTGGCTTATAGTGCGCGCTCGACAGAAGAGCTTGCTTATATGGACAAGATTGAAAGCTTACAAGAAGACTTTGGCACATTGGTAGATAATCCAGCCAAGCTTATCTTTATTCCTATCGTTACTCGCGAGCCTGTCGAGGGCGCATTAACTGAGCGCTTGCCAAAGCTATTATTAGATGGGACGTTGCAAGCGCGCGCTGGCATTGACTTAGACGTCGATAGTACGCACGTGATGCTATGCGGTAACCCAGAAATGGTCGAAGATACTAAAGAGACGTTAAAGCGCTTAGGCTTAGTGATGAATCGCCGCGGCGAGGGCAATATCGCAGTAGAAAACTATTGGTAAGCCTATGATTGCTACAAGTTGATAGAGTCAGTATTTATTAAAAAAACGCCAATGCTTAAAGATAATCGTCTTTAAGTATTAGCATTTTTTGTAGGCAGCGTTTGGAAGGTTTGTAATACGTCTATAAAAATAGGCTTATGAAGTAGGTTCTAAACTTGGCTCAGTAGCGTCAGCAATCGGATTGATAGGCCCTTGCATCAATTCAGGCTCATCCTTATCGCTAATGATATCTTCATTGGCATTGCTGGCCAGCAAATCTCGATAATTAATTTGCGTTTTAAGCACCAACTGCTCTTCTTCAAGCTCACCATAATTGACTTGCACTTTATATAAGGTGCTCATTATTTTTTTGTTCTTTTTTAGCCAGCGATTGATATCAAGGTAGATAATCTCTTCTTTGGCACGGGCGATATTGATGTAAGACAAAATGAAACCTAAGGGGTCTTTTTTCAGTACGCTATGATAAAACCAAATAAACAGTTTGAGCCCTTGGCGTTTGATAAATGATTCGCAGCGTAGATTAAGGACATCGGTATAAGTCAGCTGTCCAAAAACAAATCGCTGGACGTTGCGATCAAGCTGCACATGAACCAAGCTAAAATTACTCGCTACTTCTGCATAAATCCCGCCAACATCAATAGTACAATATAAACGGAACCAGTCGTCATGTATCTCAACGCGCAGCTCTAAAATGGCTTTGACGTTATCGGTGACAAATTTTTGCAGCGCATCGTTGACGTAAATTTGGGCAACCGGCAAGGACAGCTCTTCCTCGAATTTATCCGTGGTTCTGTCATAGATAGTTTTGACGGCTTGGCTAAGACGCTCCCAGCCATCGCTAAAGGACTCGTCAAAACGGTCAGCGATACTGTCAAATAACTCTTCAAAACTGTCTGAATTATCCATATTGTCCATATGCTCAAAGTTACTCAAACTTATTATCCTTATAATTATTCATTATTTAATAGCAGGCGCAAAAGTGTTTATAAAACAGTATATATCAAAATGACAGTAGGCAAAATGGACGTCTACGTTTTGTATCATTGGGCAGTTTGGCTATTTATTATCAAATCTACAAAACCTGTGCGAGGTTACTTTTTAAAAACGCGGATTATTAGGTTAGCAGGGGATAAACCGGCACGTAAACCTGCCTGTAGGTAAGTGATTGATTAAGTAGCGACGGTATACGCTTGTGCTAGCGACGCAATTCTATCTCATGGTATGATAGCGCCGGTATTGGTCGACGAGTGCTTAGTTTACCGAAGAGCGCCTATGACGCCTTGTATCGACCGCCCTTATATAGCCAATTCAATATAAAAGTGGTTCGTTTAAATAGCGCTCTGCTGGAATAAATTTTCCTCGCTTGCTGTGCGCTTCGCACTCCAGAGGCTTCGCAAAATTTATTCCAGCAGTCCTATAACATTTCTAAATGGAATCTACTATATTCATCAGCTGAGACCCACTGTGACTTCGATTAAAGACTCGCAAAGCTATCATTTTTCAGCGCAAGCGCCCAAGCGCGATATCGGTTTGCCGATGGCGGTGGTGATAGCCGTCAGCGTCCATGCGCTGGTTATTTTTGGCATTAGTTTTTCGCTGGGGCAAGACCCTGCTGGCATGATGCAAGACGTTGCAAAAGCTTTGACCGAGAATATGCAGCCAAATGAAGATGCGCAGTTTATTGCCAATGCGTCGCAACAAGGCGGCGGCACGGTGCAAGAGCAAATACGCCAAGAAACCGACCAGAGCAGTCCGGTGGCAGCCGAGCAAATGAGCGAAACGCAAGATGTGATTGACCTGCAGCGTCAAGTTCGGCAGCAGCGCTATCAAGAAAGCTATCTACGTACCACCCTCAGCTGGCGTCAAGCGAGCGTCGAGTCTGATAATGACAGCAAGCAAGAGCAAGATGATATGAAGGCGCAAGAAGAGCGTCTGCGTAAGCAAATTGCGACTTTAGAGGCGCAGCTGTCGCAGCGGCAACAGCTGTATGCGACCAAATCAAAAGTCGTGACCGTCGATAGTAACTCGACAACCCGCGGTGCCGCTGCCGATTATATCAACACTTTTCGTGAGCACGTCGAGCGCGTCGGAAATCTGCAATATCCTGCGCAAGCGCGCGCCCAAGGTATCACCGGCGAGGTACGTTTGATGGTGATTATCAGCAATGATGGCAATATTAAAGCCATTCGTTTACTTGAGAGCTCAAACTCGACGATACTAGATGAGGCGGCCAAGCAGTCGGTCAGACAAGCGGCGCCCTTTGGTAAATTTACCGAAGATATGAATGATATCGTTGAGCTGCGTCTGATACGTACCTATCGTTACAGTGATAGAGTAGACGTCACCTATTAACTTTGCTTAAACTCAATGCCGGTCTTATGTAGTTATTATGCATTTTTTAAAAAAGGTTAAATGATAATAAACATTTAAAAGACAAAATTATTTATAAAACAGTTTGGAAATAAAGAGCCAGTATGGAATTTTTAGGTTTTACCATCGATCTTGCTACCTTAACAGAAAATGCAATTAGCATTGCGCTTAAAATCGCATTTGCCTTATTAATATTTATGATAGGGCGCTGGTTAGCAAAGAAAATCGTCGCCATTAGTAATCGCATTATGTTACGTAGCCATTTAGAGGCGACGGCGGCCAATTTTTTAAGCCGCGTATTATATGGCATATTATTGGTCATCGTGATTTTGGCAGCGCTTAGCAAAGTCGGCGTGCAGACTACTTCGGTCGTTGCTATCTTGGGCGGCGCGGCAGTGGCGATTGGTTTGTCACTGAAAGACCAGCTATCGAATTTTGCCGCTGGTATCATGATTGTGACCTTTCGTCCGTTTGTGCGCGGCGATTATGTACAAATTAGCAGCTATACTGGTACGGTCACCGAGATTACCTTAGTCAATACCCACTTGACGACCATCAATAATCACGACATTATCATTCCAAATGGTGATATCACTACCTCGGCGGTGATTAACTATACGGCGTTACCCAACCGCCGCGTCGATATCACTGTTGGTATTGGTTATGACGCCGATATCAAAACTGCCAAAGATATTATGCTAAATTTGGCAAAAAACAATCCAATGGCCTTTACGGATCCAGCGCCTGTGATACGCGTGACCAATTTGGGCGATAATTCAGTCGATTTAACCTTGAATGTCTGGACCACCAATGATGATTGGTGGGCGATGCAGTGTGATTTATTAGAGCAATTCAAAAACGCCCTTGATGATAACAAGATTGACATCCCATTCCCGCAGCGCAGTGTGCATGTCAAAGGCTTAGATCAGATGATTAATCAGATGGATCAAGCGCAAAAAACCATGTTAAAGAAAGGTTAAACAAGGCTAAAAATCTTAGAGATAAGGGTTTGGTAGGCCTAGCCCTGCCAAAATAGCAATCTCAAAGCTTTCCATCTCATCTTGCTCAGCTTGTCCGAGCTCATGGTCAAAGCCCAGTAGGTGCAGTATACCGTGTATCAATAAATGGCTGATATGCTGTGCCACGGTCTTTTTTTGCTCAGCCGCTTCACGTACCACCACAGCATGACAAATCACCAGCTCGCCTAGCGGCAACGTTGGCATCAGCCCAATGATTGCCGCTTGCAAGTCGCTTGGATAGGATAAAATATTGGTAGCATAATCTTTGCCGCGCGCCTCTAAATTTAGCTCTTGACCCTCGGCTGTATCGGTAATGTAAATATCGAGCGCTTTGGTTTTCTCTTGCCATATTTCACTATCGATATCAGCAAAGTAAGGCAGTATCAGACCATGGTTAATACGCTCATCGATATGTTCCAGTGTCGCCATCATGACTTTTAACAGTTTTTCGCGATTATAAAAGCTCTCAAGTATCTCGTCATCGATACTATCGGCGGCGCTAATATCAAGCACGCCTAAGCTGTCATTAGTATTAAGTGCGCCTAAGTTCTCACCTTTCTCATCATGATTAAAACGACTATTGATGTTCTCGTCTAAGTGATTGTCAGCGTCATTCTGTTCGGCTGGGCTCATGCCACCCTCCTTTTTATGTCAATGTAAAAATATCTAAGATTAATTAACTAGCAATAAGTGATTAACACTAAAAAACCGGATATCAAATCCGGTTTGTGTCATATATATACGTTGCTTAAAATAGCTTATAACTTAGCGGCGGCATCAGAAATGGCTTGTTTACGCTCTTGCTCTTTCATGCGCTCAAACTTGCGCTTTTCTTGTAAGGCAAGTTGCTCTTCATCAAAGACATCATAAGCTTCAACAATTTTTTGCACCAATTGATGGCGCACGACGTCTTTTGAGTCAAACTTAGTGATATGAATCTCTTCGATACCGCTTAAGATATCCATCGCTTGTGCCAGACCTGATTTGTGCCCACGCGGTAAATCGACCTGAGTAATGTCACCGGTAATAACTGCCCGCGAGCCGAAACCTAAGCGCGTCAAAAACATTTTCATTTGCTCAGGCGTGGTATTTTGCGCTTCATCTAAGATAACAAACGAATTGTTTAGCGTACGACCGCGCATATAAGCAAGGGGGGCGACCTCAATGATTTGCTTTTCGAGCATTTTACCGACTTTATCAAAGCCAAGCATCTCATACAGGGCATCATATAAAGGGCGCAAATAAGGGTCAATTTTTTGAGTCAAATCCCCAGGTAAAAAACCCAGTTTTTCGCCAGCTTCTACCGCTGGACGCACCAATAAAATACGCTCAATCTCGTTGCGCTCAAGCATATCGACCGCACAAGCAACAGCAAGGTAGGTCTTACCCGTACCAGCAGGCCCAATACCAAACGACACATCAGAGGCTAAAATATCTCTGACATAACGCTGCTGATTACCACCGCGCGGAATGATTTTACCTTTACGGGTACGCAGACTAATTGGGGTAAAGTCAGTAGCGGCTTCCAAATTATCAGCATCTTCCTCGGCAGCCGATTGCTTATCAGCCTCTAAGTCTTCATCACGGGCGATGCTCGATTGAATGATTAAGTGCAGCTCTTCGGCGCTGATATCTTTGGTGTTTTGCGCTTCATCGACCATTTTATAAATGATGCGTTCGCCGCGCTCAACGCCCAAAATATCGCCACTTAAACAGAAGTCGCCTTGGCGTTGGCTGATTTTAATATCGAGGCGTTCTTGGATGTATTTCATGTGGTTATTATATTCGCCGAGCACGGTTTTCAGCTGTGCTGGGGTCAACGATTCAAAATGTATACGGCGGCTTATGGAATCAGTCAAGCGATTATCCTTGTATTTGGTTGCCCACTGCATGTTCGTTACTTCAGTGCATTAGTGCTTCTGTGCTTTTATGCATGATAGTCAGGCGGGCTTTAAAAATAAAATAATACGTCGTGTTTCAATGCTTTTTCATTGCGTTTATAACGGTTATGTAAATACTGAAAGTAGTGCTAATAAATATGACGGTAAAATTTTGCTAAAAATAGTTGTTGATAAGATGACAGTAATAAGTAAATGCCCTGTCTTCATTATGGTAGTTGACATACTCCCACCACTTTCGCTAAGCTCAAGTGGGGGATTCTAAAAGCGTTAGCGCTTAGGCGACTTTCTCACGAATGTCACAAGTTTTCTGTTTCAACGGGCGACCTTT
>NZ_JABAST010000037.1 GCF_016107575.1 Psychrobacter faecalis
GCTCTGGCTGTCACTCCTCCTTTTATTTCCTCAGCATACTTTCTGATACACCACCGGGATTTTTAATGGGATAGGTTTTTATTAAAAGGGTTTTATCGATGATTAGCAAATCAACAATAAAACCCTCTTAAATACTTTTTACCTTATAAACTCTGGATAGGCTTCCATACCACATTCTGCAATATCTGCGCCCTGATATTCCTCTTCTTCAGAGATACGCAGGCCCATTACGACTTTAATAATGCTCCAAACAAGCAAGCTACTGATAAACACCCAAGTAAAGATGGTTGCTGCACCAGCAATTTGACCGAGCAAAGTAGCATTTTGGTTGGTCAATGGCACTAGCATCAGACCGAACAAGCCGCACACCCCATGTACAGAGATAGCACCGACTGGGTCATCGATTTTTATTTTATCTAATGCAAGGATTGATATGACCACAATAACGCCTGCTGTCATGCCAAATAACGTTGCTTGCAGCGCCGACGGGGTGGACGGTTCGGCAGTGATGGCGACCAGACCCGCTAATGCACCATTTAATAGCATGGTCAAATCTGCTTTACCAAAAATGATGCGCGCGATAATAAGCGCGCCAATCGCCCCACCCGCAGCGGCAGCGTTGGTATTTAAAAACACCATAGCAACGGCATTGGCACTGGTGATATCGCCAAGTTTAAGCACGGAGCCGCCGTTAAACCCAAGCCAACCCATCCACAAGATAAGCGTACCAAGCGCCGCTAAAGGTAAATTGGCGCCGGGAATTGCCCGTATCTCACCGTTAGGTCCATATTTACCTTTACGCGCCCCTAAAAGCAGAACTCCTGATAACGCCGCTGCTGCTCCTGCCATATGCACGATACCTGAACCGGCAAAATCAGAAAATCCCAAATCGCCAAGGCTAAATAAGCCGAATACGGCTTTACCGCCCCACGTCCAGCTGCCTTCTAATGGATAGATAAATCCGGTCATAACGACAGCAAACAGCAAAAAAGACCATAGCTTCATACGCTCAGCCACTGTGCCTGAAACGATAGACATGCAGGTAGCGACGAACACAACTTGAAAGAAGAAATCAGAAGCCGCCGAGTATACCGCATCGCCATTAAAGCCATTTTTAGCTGAGCTCGCTAAGGCATCGGCTACTAACGTATTGTTTAAGGCATCGTTGTCAGCAATACCGCTTAAAAACAGATTACCATCGTACATAATGGCATAACCGCAGATCATATACAGAGTACAGGCGGTGGCAAAGAGGGCGATATTTTTGGTGAGGATTTCGACGGTGTTTTTTGAGCGTACCAGTCCAGCTTCTAACATGGTGAAGCCAGCGGCCATCCACATGACTAGCGCGCCACAGATTAAAAAATAAAACGTATCTAGCGCGTACTGGAGCTCAAAGATTTGATTTTGCATATTAATTCCCCCTTGAATAGATGCAATACAGTGATCGAGATGACCTATAAATCTGTGTTTATAAGTGGTCTAGCGCTTAATTATTCTTAACTATTAAATGGCGTCAGGACCTGTCTCACCCGTACGAATACGAATGACTTGTTCAAGATTGGTCACAAATATCTTGCCGTCACCGATTTTGCCGGTACTGGCAATGCGCGTAATGGCTTCGATAGCAGGCTCGACCATCTCATCCATCACTGCTACCTCAACTTTCACCTTAGGTAAAAAGTCCACCACGTATTCAGCGCCGCGATAGAGCTCGGTATGACCTTTTTGACGACCAAAACCCTTGACCTCGGTGACGGTGACACCCTTTACACCGATGTCAGAAAGCGCTTCGCGCACATCATCGAGCTTAAACGGTTTTAAGATCGCAGTGATTAGCTTCATAAAAAAATCCTTATATAGATGATGTCGCAGGTTAATAGAGACCGTTTGCTGGCTCGTATTATTGTCAGGCTCATGGTAAATAGTTCAAGAATTGTGCCAAACCTACTCAAGGGGGTTGGTAGAGTTGGGCGCATTTGCTTAAAAATAACCAAGATAGTGACAAAGACTCTTACCTATATCGCAACGATAACACTGTTTTTATGGATATAAGTTGGAGCTATCAACCTTTAACGTTGGGAGAATAAACACTTTATTATAACCAACTTTTTAAGCGCTTGGGGAGGCTATCACTTTATTTCATGTGACGATTTGATAAGAGGTTTGATAAGAAAAATGGGAAGAGATAGGAGAAAAGTAAGCGCATAAGCATTGTAAAAACGTCGATTATTAAAAACGCCATTATGAATAATAGCGTTTAAAATCAAAAGTTTATACATAAAAGGAAGGTTTTAAGCTTTGGGGAAGAGTAAATATGGAGTTTTGGTGCTACCAAGTAGTTTTTTAGTTTCGCTACCTTTTAGCAGCTCAAGCAAACGCGGTTGCCCAAAGGCGCCGGTCATCAGCAGCCCAATATCATTTTTGCTTTGATAGTAATTTAAGGCAGCAGTGACATCACGGCAGTCGAGTAAGGCTTTTTTACATTTGATACCCGCTTGTTTAAGGCGCGCATAGGCTTCCCGCAGTGCATCGCAGTTTTCTGAGTTTTCTTTGGCAACCATGACGATATGTACGGTCAACGCCCGAATAAGCGGCGTTTTACACAGCCAACTGAGCAGTTTATGCGAAGTTGGACTGTTATCAAAAGCAAATAATGCCGTCGTTGGGGGCAAAAATGGTGCATGGGTCACCAAAATGGGGCAGTGACTCAAACGTATCAGCTGACTCAAGGTTGATTTGCAAGTCACATGATGACCGATGACCATTAATTGTGCCTTGTCATCGACGTAATCAATACTGTCACTCAGGCTTTCATGGCGATGCAAAGTATAGGTTTTTAGCTTATGATGTTGCTGCTCGCAGTATGTGCTGGCTTGATGCAGCAGCAATTTACCTTGGGCTTTTAGCTCGCTATTGCTCAAATGCTCTTTTGCGGTGAATTGGTCTAACAAGACATTTTCATCGTCAACATTGAGACAGCCGGAATAATCAACGGCAGCTTTTTGTTGCAAACTTGGTACAGAATGCAGCAGACCAATGGGTGCTTGCAGACGAATAGAGGCCCACATACTGGCATCCAATACCGCTTGCACATGATTGGGGCAGTCCAAGCAAGCAATCACACTATCTGGCTTCAAATTACTCATAAGGGCACCACATATCTCAATAATAAAAACACAGGCTCGCGGCTTAAAGTTGCTCCTTTAAGCCGCGAGCCTGATTTTATATACCAATATAATTGCTGAACAATAAAGACATTATTACGCTCAGCTTGATAACACCACTACCGTTTTGTTTAATCTAACAGTCCAATATCTCGGCGATCATGAATCGAAAAGCGATCGATAAGGGTGCGGCTGGCGCTGTTGAGTCCGACCACTTTGACATCAATACCTTCGCGCTGCAAACGCATGACCAGTTTGTCTAAGGTGTCGACGGCACTGACGTCCCAAAAGTGGGCGTGGCTAACATCGATTTGTACGCTGTCTAACGCTTCTTTGGTATCAAAGCTTTGCAAAAACTGCGTCGTTGACGCAAAGAAAACCTGTCCTTGCACGTAGTAATAACGCGTATTGCTACTGTCGTCATACTCACTAAAGACCGTTAAGAATTGCCCGATTTTATTGGCAAACGCCAACGCTGAGAGCAGCACGCCAACGCCGACGCCGTACGCGAGGTTATGGGTAAACACAGTGGTTATCACGGTCGCCAGCATCACGATATTAAAGGACAGTGGGTGGGTTTTAAATTCTCGAATAGATTGCCAATTAAAGGTACCGATAGAAACCATAATCATCACCGCTACCAATGCCGCCATCGGAATTTGGCTGACCCACTCACTTAAAAATACCACCAAGATGAGTAGCACCACGCCAGCAATAAGCGTTGATAAACGCGTACGGCCGCCAGATTTGACGTTAATCATTGATTGCCCAATCATCGCGCAGCCTGCCATACCGCCAAAGAAGCCTGATACGACGTTGGCCATACCTTGACCACGGCATTCGCGGTTTTTATCACTGGGCGTATCGGTCAACTCATCGACGATGGTCGCGGTCATCATCGATTCTAATAAACCTACGATAGCAAGCGCGATAGAATAAGGCGCGATAATGAGCAAGGTTTCAAAGTTCAGCGGAATGTCAGGTAATAAAAACACCGGTAAAGAATCGGGCAAATCGCCCATGCTACCGACGTTACGAATATCAAGATTCATATACATGGCAACCGCAGTCAAACCAACGATACAAATCAGCGGTGACGGAATCACGCGTCCGATTTTAGGAAGCAGCGGAAATAAGTAAATAATCGCAAGGCCTGCCGCCGTCATGATATAAACTGTCATGCCGACGCGCTCAGTCATCGGGTTCAGCTCAGGCAATTGAGCGGCAAAGATTAAAATCGCCAGCGCATTAACAAAACCAATGACCACCGAGCGCGACACAAAGCGCATCAAGTTACCAAGTTTTAAAATACCCATGATGATTTGAATGACGCCGCACAGTAACGTAGCGGCAAGCAAGTACTGCAGCCCGTGCTCGGCGACCAAATCAACCATCACCAGTACCATCGCGCCGGTCGCCGCCGAAATCATACCCGGACGTCCACCGACAAAACTGATGACCACGGCGATGCAAAATGAAGCATATAAACCGACTTTTGGGTCGACACCAGCGATAATAGAAAAGGCAATCGCTTCTGGAATCAAGGCCAGTGCGACCACTAAACCTGATAACGTATCACCGCGAATATTGGAAAACCACTCTTCACGCAAACTGCCAAAAAAAGATGTCATAAGTAAACTGTATAGGGTTAGAGGCAAAAAAAACAACCATTTTTGATCGAGCAATAAAGCGTCATCCTAAAATGATTGTATCGAGACTAACGGTTATCGACCTTTATAGCGGTATCGCACAAACCGTTACCCTTAATCAGTAGGATAACAGCTCTTAAAAACATGAATAAGTGTTTGCCGTGAAATACGGCGGAAGAAGATACGTCTCTTGTCAGACAAAACGCCAAAATATGGGGCAGCGGTTGCCTGTCATATCCACCTCAGCATAAAAAACATAACTGCAGGACGATGACAATGGCGCGATAAAGGTGACAACATGCTAAACTAAAATGCTAAATTAAAGATTTGGTTAAAGAGCGCTTACTATCGTAGCGGTTCTTATTAAGGCGGCTATTATAGCATTAGCGGTGCAATATAAAAACAGGCGCATAATAACACAAAGCCTCAAAAAACCAGTACCGAAATTGCGGCAATGGCTTTATGATGCTCATCATCCACAGCAGCTTACTCATACTGGTTCAAGCTGGTTCAGACTTGCTAAAACTGGCTGAGATTAGTTGTAGCCCTGACGTTTAGCGTAAAGCCAAATATAAAAAGCCATTATCAATACTATTGATAAAGCCAAGATGCTTGATACAATTTTGTTAGTCCAATAGATAAAAGGAATAGATATGACCACTAACACCGCAACAGAAGCCTTACTTCATAAGGGCAGTGGTTTACAAGTCGTGGTCGGTTTGGGGCAGTCGGGGCTGTCGGTTGCGCAGTATTTGACCAAGCAAGGTTACCAAGTCGCTGTCACCGACAATCAAGTCAATCCTACTTTAGCAGAGCAATTGCCTGCTGCTGTTGAGATTCGCCAGTTTGGAGCGATAGATGCCGATTTATTGCAACAAGCGGCTCGCATTATCATCAGCCCAGGTATCTCCTTAAAAACCCCAGCGGTTGCTGCGGCGCGAGAGGCTAATATTCCCGTTGTCAGTGACATTCAGCTATTTTGCGAAGCGTGCCGTATACCGATTGTTGCGATTACAGGCTCTAACGCTAAAAGTACCGTCACCACCTTGGTTGGACAAATGGCCGCCGATGCCGGGGTCAATGTTGGCGTAGGCGGCAATATTGGCGTGCCAGCACTGACGTTACTGTCCAATACCGAGATGGAGTTGGCAGTTCTCGAGCTATCAAGTTTCCAGTTAGAGACCGTAACCAATTTAGGCGCGCAAGTAGCTACTGTGCTCAATATGTCGCCTGACCACCTAGACCGCCATGGCGATATGCTCGGCTACCATCAAGCCAAGCATCGCATTTTTCAGGGCGCCAAGTCAGTGGTTATCAATCGCGAAGATGCCTTGACGCGCCCGCTAGTGGCGGATAATTTGCCACGCTTAAGCACGGGCATTCACGCCCCTGACAAAGGTCAATATGGACTGATTACCGACTCAGAAGGGCAGACGTATTTGGCCCGCGGGACAGAGCGTTTGCTGTCGGCGGATAAACTGCGTATCAAAGGTCGGCATAATTTACTCAATGCGCAAGCAGCTTTAGCACTTGGCGAGCTTGCCGGTTTACCGCTTGATAGTATGCTCGCCACCTTGCAGAGTTTTACAGGACTTGAGCATCGCTGCGAATATGTGGCTACGGTCGATGGCATTGATTATTTTAATGATTCTAAAGGTACCAATATTGGCTCAACCATGGCGGCAGTCGAGGGCTTAGGAGCGGTATATGCGCCTAAAGACGGTAAACTGCTATTAATTTTAGGTGGGCAGGGTAAAGGTCAGCAATTTGGCGAATTAACGCCATTTATCAATCAATACGTCAGCCAAGTGCTGTTTATTGGCGAAGATAGCCAGCAAATTGAGCAACATTTACGCGCCGCTGGTATCAACGACGATGATGTCTATATGCATCAATGTCAAACGCTAGAGGGCGCTTTTGCGACGATACAGCAAGTCACAAAAAGCAGTTTATCGCAAGTACAAGCGGTGCTCTTGTCGCCAGCTTGTGCCAGTTTCGATCAGTTTAGTGGCTTTGCGGAACGCGGCAAGTACTTTAGTCAGCTGGTTAACCAGTTAGACAAGGCTTCATAAAGCATCTTGACGCTTTATCATACGTTTTGACTTAAAGTAGTATCAGCGTTAGGTTTTAAGTAGTTTTACTGATGTTATAAAAATGGAAAGCGTTTTTCGATAAATGATTGTTTTGCTTATAAATTGCTGCTACTGTCAACTAGGTGATAAAGTGGGCGATAAACGATTTGCAAACCATCGTTGCTATTCATGTTGCTAACCACTGTACCATTAATACTGACAAGCTAAACGATTAACAATCGGGGTTTGTCGCCGCTTTGCTGTCTGCTATTATCTATTGGATAAAATCAACTTCATTTTTTTAAACGGTGGCGTTTTATAACGCCGTGTTTTCTCGTTTGCTAGTGTATACAAAATTATGGCGCTCTCTTCTTTTTTTCGATCAAACTCTCAATCGCCGCGAACTACTGGCTCAGATGGCGTTCTCTCCATGCCCTCAGCGCGCGCCATTTTATTAGCAAGCGTTGGCTGTATGTTGGTGCTCAGCTTATTGATGGTAGCTTCTGCTTCTATCCCGTTTGCCCTTAGTCGCGGCATGAGCGAGCTGCATTTCTTTTATAATCAGCTTTTATACATGGCGATTGGGCTGGTTATCGCTGGTATTTCTTATAAAGCAGTAACGCTAAAAAGGCTTTATAAAACCGAAACCCAGTTTATGCTCTTGGCCATCACAGGGTTATTGTTATTTGCCACTTTATTTAGTACGCCTATTAATGGCTCGAAGCGTTGGCTCACGCTCGGCGGTTTTAATTTTCAGGTCGCAGAGCTTGCCAAATTGGTGATGATTATCTTTGTCTCAGACTTCGTTGTACGGCGCTCATTTGAGGTACGTAACGGCTGGGATGGGTTTTTACGCATAGCCATCGTGGTTGGGTTAATCACCGTTCTGTTGCTCGCGCAGCCAGATTTTGGCTCGTTTGTGGTTATTATTGGGACGGTCTTTGCCATCTTTTATATTGCCGGCGCGCCTTATAAGCAATTTATCGCGCTCGGTGCTGTGGCCGTTGGCGGTGCTGTATTAATGGTAGCAACCGTTCAATACCGACTGGTACGGGTGATGTCGTTTTTAGACCCTTTTGATGATGTACAAGACACTGATTATCAGCTAGCGCGTAGCTTAATTGCCTTTGGTCGTGGACAGTTCACTGGCGTCGGCTACGGCGAAAGCGTGCAAAAACTGTCGCATTTACCAGAGGCGCATACCGATTTTCTACTAGCTATTACCGGTGAAGAATTGGGCTTTGTTGGGGTGACCATGATTCTCATCTTTGAGGCGCTGATTATCGGAAGTGCGATGCACATCAGTTATAATGCCCTAAAACGCCGGCAAATGCGCATGAGCTATACCGCTTTTGGTATCGCAGTGGTGTTTATTGCCCAGACGATTATTAATGCGGCGATGAATATGGGTGCGATTCCGACCAAAGGTTTGACCATGCCACTTTTCAGTTATGGTGGCTCATCGATGCTGATTAGCTTGGTGATGGTCGCGGTACTGCTAAAGATTTATAAAGAAAGCCCTGAGATTGAAAAAAGCCAGTGCCGTTATTACTAAGTCATGTAATGATTAGATTATTTACAGCAATCCAGTTGTTAATGATAAAAAAGCGTCGCTCATAGCGGCGTTTTTTCTATTAAGGCTTAGCAAGATGTTATTAAATATCAGGCACATTTAAAGACTGCCTATTTTGCAGGGGTAAGTTATCCCATTGTGCAATTGCTTGCTTTAGCATGTTTGTCGGCGTGTCTCTATCAACGGCAGGCTGCTGTAATAGCTGCAAAGCATGGGCAATTAGATGACTTGGGTCATGGGTATCAATTGGCTGGGCAAGGTTTTGTTTAGAGAGCTTTTGACCGTCAGGACTGCATATCAATGGCAAATGATACCAATGATCGATAGCTGGCAAATGCGCTGCATGCATAATGCTAATTTGCGCGGTGGTCATCGGTAAAATGTCCAAGCCACGCATAATATGCGTCACACCTTGCAAGCCATCATCGAGGCTGGCAGCCAAAATATAGTTGATCATGCCGTCTTGGCGACGCACCACCATATCTCCCAAGCTTTGCTGCGGATTGCTCCATTGCACACCTTGAATACCATCTTTAAAGCCGATACGGTAATCTGGTAGCTGTATACGCAGTTTGTTTTTTTCTTTATCAAGATTGGCATTTAGACAACAGCGCGGATAGCGTTGCCTGTTCAGCAGTTTTTCCTGTACCTGCTCTGCGTCCATGCTTTCTCCCATCGCTTTTTGCTGCCAATAACGCTCAAGGCTTTTACGCGAGCATTGACAGCCGTAAGTCAGCGGATATAGGCTTGAAGATAAATAATCATTATAAATATCAAGGCGCTCAGATTGGTAGATGACATCGCCATCCCAGTGCAGCCCAAGCACTTCTAAATCAATCAAAATCTGCTCGGTAAACTGTCGATCACAGCGCTCGGTATCGGTGTCTTCGATACGCAGTAGCCATTTGCCACCAAGAGATTTAATATGACAAAAGCTGGCAAGCGCGGTGGTTAAGGAACCAAGATGCAGCTCACCGGTTGGTGACGGCGCAAAACGGCCAATAGGTTGGGGCAGAGTAAGATTAATAGGCATGTTTGCCATAGAGGTAGCAGATATTTTCAAAATAGACACTTAGCGAAAGTGGAAATAGATAGAATAAATAAATCGATGCCAAAAAGATATTTGCTAAATATGCGTATTTTGTTGGTACCGTGTCAACCACTAAAAGCTATTTAACAAAAAATAACGCCATAAAACGCAACGAGCGACCAATAAATGGTCGCTCGTTGCGTATTAACATGATTAATGACTGTTAAATTGGCTGGATTTAGGCGCCTTGGTTTTGACGCTCTTTAATCTCAGACAAAGTTTTACAGTCAATGCACTGGGTTGCGGTTGGACGGGCTTCAAGACGACGCAGACCAATCTCGACGCCACAAGTCTCACAAAATCCATAATCCTCGTTTTCAATTTCAGCGATAGATTTATCAATTTTGCGAATCAACTTACGTTCGCGGTCGCGCGTTCGCAAGGTCAGGGCAAACTCTTCTTCTTGAGTGGCGCGGTCATTGATATCAGGCATGGCACTGGACTCATCTTGGATATAGGTCTTGGTACGATCTGCTTCGCCAATCAATTGATGCTTCCAATCTAATAAAATGGCTTTAAAGTGCGCCAATTGCTCATCCGACATGTATTCTTCGTTTTCGGCAGGCGCATAAGGGGTGAACTTTACATCACTTGGATTTGGGTTTGGGGTCAGGGTGCTCATATGGGTATCCTACTTTTTCAAATTAATTCAATAAAACGACCTATCGACAGACAAGACGTTATCAATTTACCAAACGCTATAAATGGCTTCTTTTATAAGCGTTTTACCACTTAGTGACACAAGTAACACAGCTGATCTAAACATACGGTTATTTCGATATACTGCTAGCGATCTATCGATTATCAATGGTCAGGTATATTGCTATCAATCTTTTTATTTAAATGCTAGCCGTTAAATAAAGCTACAAATCACTGACTGTGGAAACTTAGCTTGTGGTCAATTTAGCCGTCCTAGCTATTATAATTTTGTCTAAATGTAGACCGTTCTCATTTTTTACCTTATTTATGATATAACTTATTTATCATTTTTAGCTTTACGGTTAGGTTGCTAGTATTAGCAATCACGCTGTAGTTGCCTATAACCAGTAATTTTAGCTAGCCCTATAACATACATACTCTGGCGGTATTATACTAGCTAAATACTAGCTAAATTTCTGCCAATAAAACTGGTTGTCAAGTATCTAGTCTTTCAACCCAGCTTGCAACCTCTCCATTGTTGGCTAATTGCAACCAGCGATAGCCGGGCAGGGCACTTTTATCATAAGCGAAATCATCTTCAAAAGGCTTAAACTGATAGCAGGTAGAGGGTGTGCTATAAACCGTTACCCCATGCCGATGGCGGACTTGCTCTTGGTGGGTATGCCCGCTGATAATGACTTTAAGATGCTCAAATGTTGCCAGCCGTTGCCAAAAAATATCGGCGTTTTCGACCATATGCTGATCAATCCAGTCTGAATCGACCGCTATCACATGATGATGCAGCGCAATAAGCGCAGGCTTCGCGCATGTCTCTAGCTGCTCACAGAGCCAATCAATGTCGCTTAGCGTCACTTCACCTTCTACCTTGCCTGTCATCGAAGAATCTATTAACAACAACTGCCAATGGTCGGTTTCGATAACATGACGGTTCAATAAGCGTCTGTCCGCGGGTCTGGCAATCAGTTCACGCTGAAAAAATGGCAGCTCGCTGTTGTTTTCATCGGTAACGTCATGGTTGCCGGCGATACAGGCAAAAGGAATACCCGTTGCTTGTAGTACGTCGAAGATATGATCGTAAATCTCTGCTTGTACTTTATTGACCAAATCGCCTGTCACGAGAATCAAATCGCAGCGCCGCTCCGCACTTAACGCTTGCTTGATAATCGCCTC
This sequence comes from Psychrobacter faecalis, assembly GCF_016107575.1. GTDB lineage: Bacteria > Pseudomonadota > Gammaproteobacteria > Pseudomonadales > Moraxellaceae > Psychrobacter > Psychrobacter faecalis. Next base: position 11,382 of record NZ_JABAST010000037.1, read on the forward strand.
AAAATTGTATTGGCAAACCGCTACTTCACTACTGGTTTCGTCAGCCGCCGCAGGCACGTGGGAGGATAAGTGCAAATCGGTAATTTGCAGAACATTGACCTGTCCGTCGGGCGTGTTGACTGCGCTGGCGGGGTAGCTAAGCATGGGGGTTAGTCCCTTATCAAGCAAAACGATAATAAATTAAAATATGATGAAACGAAAACATTCGTTAAAAAAAACATCTTAGATTGGTATACCAAGAATTTATTAAACCAAATATTCACCAACTATCGCATTGATAGTATTCAGGAAAGTTTATAACATAATGGGCATTAAAGCTCTAGCAATATTGATGAAATAAAGTTCGACAAAGGCCAAGCAAATATCAAAATCACGACCTAAATGTAATGGCTGAGACGTTTAGAAATCTGATGCTATATGTAAATAACGCTAACGGCGTGGGGACCAGAATTTTGCCAAGATGGATTCGGATCCTGATCTTTTACTTATTAGCTTTGAGATAATGAGCGCCACAAAAAATAAAATAGCCAGTATCAAAACGATAGCAAGCCCTGTTTGAATATCTAGCCAAATGCTGCTCCAAACGCCAAGCGTGACGCCAAGCTGGGCTATGATTAAAGAGATAACAACCATTTGTTTTGGTGATGCCGACCATAAACGTGCTGTTAATGCTGGCAACACCAATAGGCCGCTGATTAATAAACTCCCAACCGCTTGCAAGGCAATAGCACAAAACCCAGCTAATACGCCCATAAAAAACAAGCGCTGGCGCATCGGATTGATCCCTTGAATGCGTGCCAAAGCTTCGTGGGTGGCAAGCTTGATTTGTGCAGGCCATATATAAATCAGTAATCCTAAGCCCACCAAAACACTTACTGCAATCAACGGCAAATCTGCCCAGTCAAGCTCGAGCAAATTGCCAAATAAAAAACCTAAAACATTGGCTTGCTGATCGGTAAGCTGCGTCAAGGTTAATAAACCTAAACACAGCAGCGATACCGCAACCACGGCCAGCACCGCATCGACCGGCAGACGCTCATCATCGATAAATACCAAGCCCAGTACCACCAAAATACTGACGATGCCAATGCCAATGCCCATCGGTAATTGCCACAAAACTGCCAACGCCACACCAAGTAACGTGCCATGTGCCAAGGCATCGGCAAAAAATGCCATGCGCCGCCATAAGACTAGGCAGCCTAAAGGCGCAGAAAGTAGCGCTAAAATGCTACCAGCAATCCAAGCAGGGGCTATGATGGCTAACCAAGCGGTCATAATAGATATCCGTAACGTTTTTATAAAAGGAACAAGGCAATTTGCCTAAAAAGCTTGGTTTTTTAATTATATCTTGCTTGGGGCATGGTGCTCACAAGCGTGCGGCTGATGCACATAAGGCTGCTCATAATGATGGCCAAAAAGCTTCTGAAACTCCGAACTAATCGCAAGCTCACTTGGTTGCCCTTCGCAGCAAATATGCTTATTTAAACAAATGACACGCCTGCTACCTTTCATGACCCAATGCAAATCATGCGACACCACCAGCATGGCACAGCGCAAAAACTCCGGCAGCTCATCGATAAACTGATACAGCCAAACCTCGGTATCAGGGTCTAGTCCTTGCATCGGCTCATCTAAGATTAATAAATTGGGCTTGTCTAATAAGGCACGCGCCAATAATACTCGCTGGGTTTCACCGCCTGATAAATGCAGCATTTGCCGCGACAATAAATGCGTCAACGACAAATTGTCAAAGATAAATTGCCGCTGCTCAGCGCTTAGGCGTTTTTTATCGGCTTGTGCCAATAAATCGCAAACGCGTAACGGTAAAATAGGCGGCACGGCAAAGCGCTGCGGCACATAGCCGAGCTGTAATTTTTGGTGCGACGTTATCTGCCCACTCGTCGGTTCGATTAAACCTAAAATTAGTTTAACTAAGGTGGATTTGCCCGCGCCATTAGGACCTATCAGACTGACCGTTTCATTAACAGCAATATCAATATCGATATGCGAGAGGATACGTTGCTGCCCGATATGGTAACTGATATCACTTAAGCTCAGCAGTTTAGCCGCGTTAGGCATGGTTTTATCGCTTATATTCATAGCAGAGGGCTTGGTTGGTAAAATTGCTAGGCTCATAGGGCAGTACTGATGTATTAATGATAATTAAGAAATGACAGAATAATAATTTAGCATGAAAGCGTAAACCTAAAATTCAGGTCAAAAATATAAGCAAACCGTTATTTTACTGACACGCTTGGCAACGACCGCTCAATTCAATGACGCTACGCTCGACCATAAAGCCAACGTCTTGCTCTGCAAAGCTCATTATTTCTTGTACCGGCAAACTGCTGCATTCTTGTACCCGCTGACACTGGGCACAGATTAAAAACGCTGCTGTATGTTGGGCGCGTGGATGACAACAAGGCACATAAGCATTAATCGAGGTTAGCTGATGAATCAAACCTTCGCTCAATAAAAACTCCAAGCTGCGATAAACCGTCGGCGGCGCGACATTTTTTGGCGTTTGAGTATTTGCTTGATGGCTCGAGCTATCACTTTCTGCTTCAGGCTCGGCAAGGCGCATCTGCTGCAATTGGGTGATTAAATCATAAGCGCCCACTGGTTTATTGGCTTCTAGCACCAACTGGTAGATTTGTTGACGCAGCGGCGTAAAGCGCGCGCCGCTTGAGCGACATTGCTCTTTGGCTGCTAGTAAACGCTCATTGACATCGGACGCTGTAAAATCTTGCACATCATGGACATGAGCGCAAACAGATGAATGAGTAGACATGCAGCAAGCTCCTAAAGACAGTTTAGCGGTGTGATGGACAGTATTTTTAGTTAATGGATATTTTATAATGGTTTTTTATATTGTTATAGTATAACATACTAAAACGCAAAACAGAGAAGTCCTTTGCATTTATTCACAGGTCTGCTGTTTTATACCAGAATAACGTTGCAAAATATTTATAACTACCTTTGCCAATTATCCTTGAACCTTAAAAGCCGCCATTATGATTCCATTATTTAAAAACTTTATGCATTTAACTCTGCGCTTACAGCGATTTTTCATAACTGGCGTGCTTATATTTGCCTCGTTCATGATGAGCGCGCAAGCGGCAACGGTGAGCGTCAGTAACTATCCGCTGTTTTTATTAAGCCAAGCGGTGACGGAAGGCGCGCCATCAGCCAAGCAATTATTGCAAGCAGGGGAGGTCGGACATCACGGCAGTATCAGTCCCGGCGATATCAAGGCGATTCAAAACAGTAAGTTTGTGGTTTGGTTTGGCGAGCCGCTAGAAAACAACCTCGCCACCACGCTAAATAGCGCGCCCAATGCGATTGCGTTATTTAAATTCGACGCCTTTAATCGTCATCCGCTGCGCGATGTTAAAGGCAAAGCCATTGCTGGCACGCTCGATCCGCATATTTGGCTCGATCCTGAAAACGCTAAAGCCATTACGCGAGCGCTTGCTGTCATTCACAGTCATGCCAATCCGCAATATAAAAAGCTCTATCATGCTAATGCGCAAAAATTTGCCCAGCGCATGAATAAAGCCGTGGCGGCAGCTCATGCAAACCACGCGCAAAAACCTTTGCCGTATTGGGCATATCATGATGCTTATCAATATATGGAAGACAGCGCCAAGTTTCAGTTAATTGGCAGCTTAAGTACCGATCATCATTTAGCGCCAAAAGCCAGTCAATTACGCTGGTTAAATGAGCAGCGCCCAGCAAAACAAATGTGCTTGGTCAGCCCAAATCAGCCTGCTAAAGGTTTGCTGGCGAAATTACAACCGGTTAAAAGTAGCGTGCAAGCGGAAGATATGAGCAACAGTAAAGATTTTATTAGTGGTTGGCAGACAATGGCGCAGCAAATCCGTCAGTGTATTTCCTAAATAAGGGTCAAAAGTAGCGGTCAAGTTCTAATGGCAAGCTGAGCTTTTGAGCTATTTGAAATGACGTAAGTTAAATTAACGGTAGAATAGGTGAATTTAGAGGTGATTAGCGCTACTTTATTGACTCTGTAGAGAGATTTTCAGCGCTAAATAACTAAATGCTTGATAAAAGGCATATTTCACTTGCTTAAAATCTGCTTGCTCCCTATAATAAGTGGCGTTTTATTTTGGTTAAAAGATAACGTCTGTAGAGTGAGCCATTCACGGATAATATTGTCGCAACGGTGCGGCATAGTCCCCACGTTATAGAGCTATAGAAATATCAATGACCAAACCTGCCAAACGCACCCAAAGAGATAAGATTGCTATTTATCTAAAACGCCAAGCATGGATTTTATTTATCCTGATTGTGCTCGGTTGGATAGTAGATGTTACTTGGTTGGGTAATAACGGCAATACGCTTGTTATTGCAAAGAGCAACGCTATTGGGGCGCTACTCAGTTTTGCCACCCAAGCGGTCTTTGCTGGATTTATCTTTTGGTATACCGGATATCGCGCGCGCAGACACATTGTCAGCCAGCTATATCGTGGTCAAATGGTCAAATGGCTACTGACCGTATGTGGTTTTGCACTAATTTTTATTACCATACAACCTCTATCAGCGCCTGCGCTATTCGTCGGTTTTATGGTAATGCAGATTAGTCACAGTTGGATGTTGTGGCAGATACGCTAGATTTAGAACCTATTATAATTTTAATAGCTCAATAATACAGCACGTACATTTGTCATCCTGCGGTCCAGCTTCTCTAAGATTACTGTTATAAAGTCATCAACCAATGATTAAGTGACTGAAAACTGTTTTTACAATAAAAGTATGAATAAAGACGCTTAACTAGATCTAAGCGTAAAAATCGCGATAAGTAACCCTCTCTCTAAGTAGAGTGTTCAAATACAATTAAATTATCGGCTTTGATGGATAGACGCAAAGCCATAGTAGCGAACGTTAACAGCGGTTAACGTATTCATACCGTAAATAAAAAAGTCATAATTGACTTTACACGATTACAACGCTGCATTAATATAGACAGCTAACTGTCTTGCTGCTGAGCACCGTATTGGGTGTGAGGAAAGTAAAGCGAGACAAGTAAACACATACTTAAAAATTTGCGTAGATATGCAAGGGCCATTAATGAATAATCGTGCGCCCTTTTTTGATAGCTAAAATTTATCCATGACTATCAAATTGAGCCGCCGCAATAAAAAAATTGGTTATTCCGCTTAATTATTTAAGAATAACAGAGTAGTTATAGAGCTATGGGTTGGATGTTATTGGTTACATGAGGGCTGTAAGTGTTTTTCTGGATTTGCTTAATGCAGATTAAATAAAACCGCCAACGCCTCATCAGATGACAACCATATTTTTTGGTAGTTGATTAAATCGTTGATTAATAAGAAGCTTACATTATGGCATCCGAGCAAACATCATCAGAATATATCTCTCACCACTTAACGAATTGGACGTACGGCTATCTGCCGGGCGAAGGTTGGAAAGTTGCCCATACTGCTGAAGAAGCAGGATTAATGGGTTTTAAAGCTATCCATCTTGACTCCATGTTATGGTCAATCGGTCTGGGTATTTTATTTTGTGCCATCTTTTGGATGGTTGCCAAAAAAGTTACTTCAGGCGTTCCCGGCAAAACTCAAGCAGCGGTTGAGATGATCGTTGAGTTTGTTGATAACAACGTTCGCGATTCTTATAGTGGTACGTCAAAATTGATTGCGCCGCTAGCGTTGACCATTTTTGTATGGATTTTCTTGATGAACTTGATGGATTTATTGCCTATCGACTTCATTCCAAGTCTAGCAGGTCAAGTTGGCGCTGCGATGGGTCATGATCCACATCACGTGTTCTTCAAGATTGTACCAACGACTGACCCTAATATCACCCTAGGCATGTCATTTTCTGTCTTTGCGCTGATTATTTACTACAGTATTAAAGAAAAAGGGTTGGGTGGTTTTATTGGTGAGTTAACACTGCATCCATTTAGCGCCAAAAACCCAATCATGCAAATCATTTTAATCCCCATCAACTTTATCTTAGAGTTTGTTACTTTGATTGCCAAACCCATTTCACTAGGTTTGCGTCTGTTCGGTAACATGTATGCTGGGGAGCTAATCTTCGTATTGATTGCCCTGATGCCGTTTTGGATTCAATGGGCGTTATCGGTGCCGTGGGCGATTTTCCACATCTTAATTATTACCCTTCAAGCGTTCGTATTTATGATGTTGACGATAGTTTATATGTCGCTTGCATCATCAACTGAACATTAATTATACATTCAATAGGTAAATGAGGATACATCAATGGATCCAGTATTAGGTGGTTACACAGTTATCGCAGTAGCACTGCTTATCGGTCTTGGCGCACTTGGCACAGGCATTGGTTTTGCTATTCTAGGCGGCAAGTTCTTAGAAGGTGTTGCACGTCAACCAGAACTTGGTTCACAACTGCAAACTCGTATGTTCATCGTGGCAGGTCTACTTGATGCCGTACCGATGATTGGTGTTGGTATTGCTATGCTATTGTTGTTCGCTAACCCTCTAGCAGGTTAATCAGAAAGCTCAGTTGTAAATGTTTGGTGGTCAAAGTTTGTATATTAAACATAGCCAAAGTTTGGCTATCAAATATGATCAATGAAACTGATTTTTCATTAACAAAGAGGTGATCACGTGAATATCAATTCTACCCTCATCGGTCAAGCCATTGCTTTTGCAATATTTGTGATTTTTTGCATGAAATTCGTGTGGCCACCACTTATCGGTGCCATTAATGAGCGTCAGCGTAAAATTGCTGAAGGCTTAAACGCCGCAGAAAAAGCAAAAGCAGATTTAGCGACCGCGGAGCAAAATGTACAGCAGGAGCTTGATGTTGCAAAAACTAAAGCTGCTGCGCTAATTGAGCAAGCGAACAAGAGCGCCAATCAGCTTGTTGAAGATGCAAAATTGCAAGCCCAAGCGGAAGGCGAACGCATTCGTCAACAAGCGCAAGCCTCTATCGACCAAGAAATCAATCAAGCGCGCGAATCATTGCGTGCCCAAGTTGCTGAACTGGCTGTACTTGGTGCTGAAAAGATTTTGCAAGACAAAGTCGATGTGCAAAAACATGCCAGTATGTTAGACCAACTGGCGGCGAAGCTGTAATTGTGAGGATATCATGGCTGACTTATCAACCTTAGCACGACCGTACGCTAAAGCCGCGTTTGACTATGCCAATGAAAACGGGGTAGTAAATGAGTGGGAAAACTTCTTATTTATTGCCGCTACCGTTGTCAATGACAAGTCGTTCAGTACTTGGCTAGACAATCCAGCTGTTTCTGCTGAGCATAAGTCAGCTGCTTTGGTCGATCTTTATGATACGCAAGTAGCTAGCGCGAATGATTCTGCTTTTAAGCAGTTATTAGGTGAGACCCAAGGGGCTCGTCATGACCAAAACGCCAGCTATCCTAAAGTATCAGTAGCACTTAGTAACTTCGTTAAACAGTTATCAGAACAAGAGCGTCTGGCGCTGCTTCCTGAAGTTTATGAGCATTATCGCCGTCACAAGGCAATAAGCTTAAAGCAGCTTGACGCTTATGTGACCTCTGCTTATCCATTAACTGATGCTCAGCGTCAGACGCTGCAAACGCGTCTTGCTGACTCGCTCAATGCGAGCGTGGTGATTCACGAGTCGGTTGATCCAAGTCTATTGGCGGGCGCTACGATTAAAGTCGGTGACAAAGTTATCGATGATTCGATGCGTGGCAAGTTACAACAGTTAAAAACACAGCTAACGGCCTAATGCCAATCATCCGTGCAGCTTACTAAAGCTTGCGTGATATAAGAGCATTTAAGTCAGTGGCGGGTTATCATAAATTAAAGGAAACAAGGCAATGCAACAATTGAATCCAGCGGAAATCAGTAATCTGATTAAGCAGCGTATTCAAGACCTTGATGCGGGTGCAACTGCAAAGAATGAAGGCACGATTGTCAAAGTATCTGACGGTATCGTGCAGATTCATGGTCTTGAAGATGCCATGTACGGCGAAATGATTGAGTTTGAAGGTGAAATCTACGGAATGGCGCTTAACTTAGAGCGTGATTCTGTTGGTGCAGTAGTATTAGGCGACTTCCTAAAACTACAAGAAGGTCAAAAAGCCTATTGTACTGGTCGCATTTTGGAAGTACCCGTAGGTCCTGAGTTGCTAGGCCGTGTTGTTGATGCGTTAGGTAACCCTATTGATGGCAAAGGTCCTATCGATGCCAAGATGACTGATAAAGTCGAAAAAATCGCCCCAGGCGTAATCGACCGTCAATCAGTTGATCAACCAGTCATGACTGGTTATAAAGCCGTTGATACCATGATTCCAATCGGTCGTGGTCAGCGTGAGCTTATCATTGGTGACCGTCAGACGGGTAAAACCGCGATGGCTATCGATGCGATCATTGCGCAAAAAGCATCTGGTATTAAATGTGTATACGTCGCAATCGGTCAAAAACGTTCTACCATTGCTAACGTGGTACGTAAGCTTGAGCAAACTGGTGCCCTTGAATATACCACTGTGGTGGTCGCTTCAGCGTCAGAACCAGCAGCACTTCAATATATCGCACCGTACTCAGGTTGTACGATGGGCGAATACTTCCGTGACCGCGGCGAAGATGCACTGATTGTTTTTGATGATTTATCAAAACAAGCCGTTGCTTATCGTCAGATTTCACTATTGCTACGTCGTCCGCCAGGTCGTGAAGCCTATCCTGGTGACGTATTCTACTTACACTCACGTTTACTTGAGCGTGCATCACGCGTAAACGCGGCATACGTAGAAAAATTCACCAACGGTGAAGTGGTTGGTAAAACCGGTTCTTTGACCGCGCTACCTATCATTGAAACTCAAGCTGGTGACGTCTCTGCATTCGTACCAACCAACGTGATTTCAATCACTGATGGTCAGATTTTCTTAGAGTCTAGCTTATTTAACTCAGGTATCCGTCCAGCAGTCAACGCTGGTATCTCGGTATCGCGTGTTGGTGGTGCTGCTCAGACGAAGATTATCAAAAAGCTGTCTGGTGGTATCCGTACTGCATTAGCTCAGTATCGTGAATTGGCAGCATTTGCTCAGTTTGCATCAGACCTTGATGATGCGACTCGCGAACAGCTTGATCATGGTGAGCGCGTGACTGAATTGATGAAGCAAAAACAATATCAGCCAATGTCTATCTCTGAGCAAGCCGCCGTTATTTATGCGTCGAACGAAGGCTTCTTAGCAGACGTTCCTGTTGAAAAAATTGGTTCTTTTGAAGAAGCTTACTTACGCTATATGCATGATGAGCAGAGTGAATTGATGCGTGAGATTGATGACACTGCGAATTATAATGATGATATCGCAGGTCGTTTAAAGTCATCTTTAGAGACCTTTAAACAAAATCACAGTTATTAATTTAACGGGTTAAACCTGAAGTGGTTAGCGCTCTGCTTTAGAGCGCAAAAAGTGGCGTATTATCTGAAAAATTTTAAGTATAGAGATTTTCCTTTAAGATAATCGCGCCGCTATTTTAACCAATAAAGGTCTAAGATTGCGTCATGCCACAAGATGTAAAGACATTATTTCGATAAGTTCAGTGTTTTATATTAAATGATTGTTGCATACGCCCATGCTTTTTAACCCTCTTATATTGGAATCATTATGGCAAGCTTAAAAGAGATACGTGCCAAAGTCACCAGTATTAAAAGTACCCAGAAAATTACTCGCGCTATGCAAATGGTAGCCGCTAGTAAAATGCGCCGTGCCCAAGAGCGCATGGAAGTGGGTCGCCCGTATGCTGATAGTATGCGCCGGGTTATTTCGCATTTGGTGCATGCCTCATCAGATTACAAACACCCATATATGGTCTCGCGTCCCGTTGATAAAGTTGGCTATATCGTCATCACATCAGATCGCGGCCTAGCGGGTGGTTTGAATATTAACCTATTCAAAGCTTTATCTAAAAGCATTCAGCAGTATCAAGACCAGTCCGTACAAGCCGAGTTTGCCGTTATTGGTGCTAAAGGCGTGAGTTTCTTTAAAAACTTCGGTGGTAAAGTCACTTCAGCCGTTACTGACTATGGTGATAAACCGACGTTTGAGCAATTAAACGCGCCAGTGCAAGCGATGTTAGAAGACTATAGCAACGGTAAATTAGACCGTATTTATGTGGTCTATAACCAGTTTGTCAACGCCATGACTCAAAAACCGATTGTCAACCAATTGGTACCTTTACCAGAGGGTTCATTTGGTGATGAAGAAAGTGGTATACAAACAGAGCTGAGCTGGGATTATATCTACGAGCCTGACATTAAAACCTTGATTGATGAATTACTTGGTCGCTATATCGAGTCGATTGTCTATCAAGCGGTAATGGAAAACATTGCCTCTGAGCAGTCTTCACGTATGGTTGCGATGAAAGCGGCAACAGATAATGCTGGTGACCTAATTAACGATTTACAGTTGGTTTATAATAAGCTGCGTCAAGCGGCGATTACCCGAGAAATCTCGGAAATCGTTGGCGGTGCTGCTGCTGTTTCATAATTGAAACCCTTTATAAAACCCACTATATACAGAAGTTCAAGGAGAACGCAATGAGTAGCGGTCGTATTGTACAGATTATTGGCGCGGTTCTTGACGTTGAGTTTGACCGTAACGAAGTTCCTCAAATTTTTGATGCCTTGCAAGTAGACGGCACTGAAACCACCCTAGAAGTACAGCAACAGCTAGGTGATGGTATCGTACGTACTATTGCGATGGGTTCAACCGAAGGTTTAAAACGTAACCTACCAGTGACCAACACAGGCGCACCTATTTCTGTACCAGTCGGTATGGGTACCTTAGGTCGCATCATGGATGTTCTTGGTCGTCCTATCGATGAAGAAGGTCCGGTCGCAGCAGATGAGCGCTGGTCTATTCACCGTGAAGCCCCAAGCTATGCAGAACAGTCAAACAGTACTGAGCTGCTAGAGACTGGTATTAAAGTTATCGATTTGCTTTGCCCGTTTGCGAAAGGTGGTAAAGTTGGTCTGTTTGGTGGTGCTGGTGTTGGTAAAACCGTCAACATGATGGAGTTGATCAACAACATCGCCCTTAAACACGAAGGTCTATCCGTGTTTGCTGGTGTCGGTGAGCGTACCCGTGAAGGTAACGACTTCTATCACGAAATGCAAGAGGCTGGTGTTGTCAACGTTGAAGACTTTAGCAAATCTAAAGTTGCGATGGTATATGGTCAGATGAATGAGCCACCAGGTAACCGTTTACGTGTTGCACTGTCTGGTTTGACCATGGCTGAGTACTTCCGTGATACCAAAGATCCTGCCACTGGCAAAGGTCGTGACGTATTATTGTTCGTTGATAACATCTATCGTTATACGCTAGCGGGTACTGAAGTATCGGCACTGCTAGGCCGTATGCCATCAGCGGTTGGTTATCAGCCAACGCTAGCTGAAGAGATGGGTATGCTGCAAGAGCGTATTACTTCAACGCAATCAGGTTCAATTACTTCGGTACAAGCGGTATATGTACCTGCGGATGACTTGACCGATCCATCACCAGCAACGACGTTTGCTCACTTGGATGCGACAGTGGTACTAAGCCGTGATATCGCTTCACAAGGTATCTATCCTGCGGTTGATCCACTAGATTCAACCTCACGTCAGCTTGACCCATTGGTTATCGGTGAAGAGCATTACAACGTTGCGCGTGGTGTTCAAGAAGTGTTACAGCGTTATAAAGAGCTAAAAGACATCATCGCCATTCTAGGTATGGATGAGTTGTCAGAAGAAGATAAACTGGTCGTTTATCGCGCTCGTAAGATTCAGCGCTTCTTGTCACAGCCATTCCACGTAGCGGAAGTCTTTACTGGTGCTCCTGGTAAATATGTGCCATTACGCGATACCATTGCTAGCTTTAAAGCAATCATCGCTGGTGAGTACGATGATCTACCAGAGCAAGCTTTCTATATGGCAGGCGGCATCGACGAAGTTGTTGCTAAAGCAGAAAAAATGAAGTCTTCTGCAGCGTAAGTGGTATTGGTATGGGCTAACGAGTAGGTATAATATAACCTTTATATCTACTCCTCAGTAACGCATCGCAGTTTTTACTGTTTTTTGATCGCGCTTTGATGGTAAGGAATTAAGTATGGCAACATTACAATGTCGCGTCGTAAGTGCTCGTGAAGAGTTGTATTCAGGCGAAATTAGCATGTTAATAGCTAGTGGTACCGAAGGCGAAATTGGTATATTGCCAGGTCACACCCCGCTTATTACTTTGCTAAAACCCGGTCCGATGCGCGTACAAACACCTAACGGTGGAGAAGAAGTTATTTATGTATCTGGCGGTGTGTTAGAAGTACAACCAAAAATGGTCACCGTACTTGCTGATACCGCGATGCGTGCACACAATCTTGATGAGAGTAAAATCGTTGAAGCACGTAAGAAAGCTGAGCAAATGCTGGTCAACCAATCTGATACCGTACAAACCAATGCGGCATTAGCGTCATTGGCAGAATCAGTCGCCCAGCTGCAGACTATTCGTAAATATAAAAACCGCGCCTAGCACATTGTTACGCTTTAGTTTTTGTTATAAACATAAAAACAGTCCATTAGGGACTGTTTTTTTATGCCTGTTCTTCTAATAGTTAGCTTTTTAGTAGTTAGCGCTTAATATTTGCCATAGCTCAGATATTTACTATAGTGAGTGAAAAGTAATATCGATACAGCACGCACTGCTGATATCAGTTTTTCTTGCTTACTGTGCTTGCCGCAGACAGAGGCTACAAAAAATTGATATCAGCAATACCGTAGCGTTTTTAGGATATTTTGCCTATATTTGAAATATCTCCTAGGTTATGCAATATTTATCAAAAACTAAACTGATTTTCATAAAATGATGGAAAAGTGACTAGCGGCAACGCAGATATATGGTTATATTAGAGCGTAGCAACCACGTTTTTTCTTTTAAAAGTTTATTAGCTTTTTTAACGATATTTAACGACATTTATTATTTCGGCTTTTAAAGCGTTGGTTCGATATAAGACCAGTAGAATGATTGAATAAAATTTATCCTATGCCTTTTAAAGTTAATAAGAGGTATAATTTTTGGACGCAAACTAACGTTTTATAGGACGTAGTTTATAGGTTTTGTTACCAACTATAAGCTATAGTATAGGAAGCTGTGTGTTTAATAGTATACTGTGCTACCAAGTTTGTAACCGTGTTACGGTCACTGCCTGTATTGGCTTACAAATTGATTGAGTTACGGTGCTATTAATTTACCGCTCTTATTTTCACCGCTTTTAAATAAGATGTATTAGAGGATATAACAATGACAACGAATGAAGAAGACAACACCCCCCGAATCTTGATTGTTGAGGATGACGAGCGCTTAGCTATGTTGACCCAAGATTACTTGGTTAAAAATGGTTTAGAAGTGGCAATTGAAACCGATGGTAATCGCGCCATTCGCCGTATTGTCAATGAACAACCAGATTTGGTCGTACTTGATGTCATGCTTCCTGGTAGCGATGGCTTGACGGTATGCCGTGAAGTACGTCCCCACTATCAGAATCCTATTTTGATGCTGACCGCGCGCACAGAAGACATGGATCAGGTTTTGGGTCTTGAAATGGGCGCTGATGACTATGTCGCTAAGCCTGCGCAGCCACGTGTATTGCTTGCCCGTATCCGTGCTTTATTACGCCGCTCAGAAAATGCGCCATCAGAAGATGTGCCGCAGCGTCTTGAGTTTGGTGAGTTGGTTATCGATAACGGTGGTCGCTCAGTGAATTTGGGTGATGAATTGGTTGATTTCACCAGTGCCGAATATGATTTATTATGGTTACTTGCGTCTAATGCTGGTCGTATCTTGTCACGTGAAGATATCTTTGAGCGTCTACGGGGTATCGAATATGACGGTCAAGATCGCTCAATCGACGTACGTATCTCGCGTATCCGTCCAAAAATTGGTGATGATCCAGAAAATCCTAAACGTATCAAAACCGTGCGCAGTAAAGGCTATTTGTTCGTTAAAGAAGGCAATTAACAGCGTATTGTTAATGCAATTCTCTTTACTAAAATACTTTTTAATAAAAAACCAGCGTAAAGCTGGTTTTTTATGGTCTAAACTTTAATTTTTAAACTTAAATGCTGCGTTATGTGGTTTAATTGAGCGATAATTATGGATGCTAGATTAATAGTATAGTGAGTGAAAAGTAATATCGATACATCATGCACTGCTAATATCAATTTTTCTTGCTTGCTGTGCCTGCGCAGACAGAGGCTACAAAAAATTGATATCAGCAACACTGTAGCGTTTTTAGGATATTTTGATTATATGAGATAAATTGCGCTGCAAGAATTTCTCTTCTTCCTTTATCAATAATTTTTTATTAGGTTGGTCACGGCACGTATGTCATTAGTTTCTTCTCTTAAACACAGTATCTTTGTTCGTATTTATGCTGGACTGCTCATTGTCTGTTTGTGTGTGGCATTATTTGCGCAATTGTTGATGGATACGATCAATAAAGAACGCGTCCAATCTTACCGCGAAAATATGGCTACGGGCGCTTTTCATATCGTTGCTGAAGGCATTGCCCATCAAGAAAGCGAATCGCAGCGTGAGTATTGGCTGTCGGATGCTAGTAGCTTATTTGGCGCAGAATTTAACATTGTGCCTATTAACGAGGTCGATTTTAATGCCAGTGAGCTGCGCCGTTTTGAAAAAGGCAATACCGTCGTTCGCTATGTTGCCCAGCCTATTTACGCCGATGTTTATTATCGCTTGCCAGACAACGAGAGTGTTTTAACCGCACGTATCTCGCAAGTGACCGAGCAGCAAGTACGCGCTATCGCGGTATTTTTGCTCGATGATTTGTCTTATTACGCGACTTTATCCGATAAGCGTGCGCGTTTGGCAGAACTAGAAGAAAAATTCTCTTTTCCATTAGAATTTAGAGCGATCAATACCCTTAATTTAGACCCCGATCAAATGGCACGCTTACGCCGCGATGAGGTCGTCATCTTATTACAAGATACCAATACCAGTAAAAGTAATTCGTCGATTAAAGTGGTCGTGCCGTCTGAAATCAATGATATGGCGATTTTAATCGGGCCGGTACCTTTGTTTAACTGGTTCCCGCTCAATCTGATTGTCAGTATGATTTTGATCAGTATGTTCCTGATCAGCTTAGGCGTGTATGCGCTTATTTTCCCGCTAGAGCGCAAGCTGCAACTGATTCAAGTGGGCGTTAACGAAGTCAGTAAAGGCAATCTTGATAACAAAGTGCAGGTTATCGGACAAGATGAAATTGCGCGTCTATCCGCGACCTTTAATGCGATGACGGCACATATTAAGCGTTTGATTGAATCGCAGCGCGAGCTGACGCGGGCAGTATCGCACGAACTGCGAACGCCGGTTGCACGTATTCGTTTCGCTGTCGATATGCTGGCAGATACCGATGATGAAGATTCGCGCTTTATGCAGCGTGATTATATTGATGAAGATATCGAAGCGTTAAATGGTTTGATTGATGAGATTTTAACGTACGCCAAACTTGAAGAAGGCTCACCAAAACTGGATTTAGAACCGGTCAATCTGCGCGAGTTGCTTGAGCAAATTGAGCGTGAAACCAATGCTTTAGGCAAACCGATTAAGATAGTAACCAATCTGCCAAATGCGAAAGTGACAGCGGTTGCGGATAGACGTTACCTGCACCGGGTGATTCAGAACTTAGCCGGAAATGCTTTACGTTATGCCGAAACCACGATTATCATTAGTGCGGGAGTGAAAAAAGGCAATGCTTTTGTCAGCGTAGAAGATGATGGGCACGGTATTCCTGAAGCCGACCGTGAAAAAGTCTTTATACCATTTTCACGCTTGGACGATAGTCGTACACGTGCCTCAGGTGGTTATGGTTTGGGCTTGTCTATCGTATCGCGTATCGCTTTTTGGTTTAATGGCAATATGAAAGTAGACGAGAGCCGTGAGCTTGGCGGCGCACGCTTTGTCATGACTTGGCCGATTAAACCATTGACCCAAGTCCTTGCTGCCGATGAGTTGACGCAAGAAAAAAGTGAACGCGATTTCGATGCTTAATCTTTTATAATGACCGATAAATTGATATTGATAATTTATTAAAATGATTGAAATGAGCTTAATAGTAAAGGAGGGCAAAGGATGCCGTATTTATTTGGTGGTTTAGTGGTATTGAACGCAGCAGCGCTTGGGTATTATTTATTTTTGCAGCAGCCAACCAGCACTGAGACGCTAAAGGCTGCGCAGCAAGAAATAACCCAGCCTTTAACCTTTAGCAATAGTGCCGAGTACATTCCTCCAGTTATTGGTACTAAAAAGTAGGGCTATTAAAGTGGCCAATAACGATCAGTTATTAGCCACACTCTGATGTTGTCTGTTATTTCTATTTATTTAACGTTCATTTATTTTATTGGTCGTCTATATTGGTAGTAGCATTAAATGGTTTATCATTATCAGCAGCCAATGGCGGCTCTCCGGCAACTTTGGAAATAAGTGGGATACGAACACAGACTTGTAGACCGCCATCTGGATGATTGATGGCCTCGACCGTCCCATGATGCAAACGCGCGATACGATCGACAATTGCTAAACCAAGTCCGCTACCCTGAGTAGTACGCGCTGACTCCCCGCGCTCAAACGGTTGCATGATACGCTCTAATTGGTCTTCTGCGACGCCCGCACCGCAGTCGCGCACGCATATCAATAACTGCTCTTTTGCTTCTTTATTGACCTCATTTTCAGTCACTACATCGCTGTCTTCTACTACCGTTTTTTCTATGAATGTCGGCACCACGGTAGCGGATAAATAAATGGGCGGTTTGCCGTAACGTTTGGCGTTATTGACCAAGTTAATCACCAAGCGTTTGATAGACATTGGCCGCACGGGCACCATTTTTTGACATTCGGATTGATAAATAAACTCTAGCGGCGCAAATTGCACCATAATTTCATTAAATATGGTGTCCAAATTGGTCAGGCGCACTGGCTCATCGGAACCGTCTTTCATAAAGGAAATAAACTGCTCCAAAATCGCATCCATATCTTCGATATCGTAAATCAAACCTTCTCGAAAAAATTCATCAGGCAGCATCTCAGCGGTTAAACGCATACGGGTCAGCGGCGTGCGCAAGTCGTGCGAGATACCCGCCAGCATAATCGTCCGCTCTTTTTGTGCTTGATTGAGGGTAGTAAATAAGCGATTAAATGCCATATTGACTTGGCGGATCTCAGTGGGACCATTATGGGTCGGTAAAGTGGTAGCGTGGCCGAGGCGAATATAGTTGGTCGCCGCGCGCTGCAAATAGCGTAGTGGACGATTTAATTGCCGCGCTAATAAAATAATGGTCAGCAAGGTTAAAATTGGTAGGCCAACTAAAAACAATACTAATAAAGCGGGACTGTACTGCGAATAATACACCACCGGCTCGCGAATCCAAAAGCTGGTATCGCGACTGTCTTGCACCCACAGCTGCGGCGTTGGTTTAAACTTAAAATATACCTCTACTGGACGACCCAGTTGCGCGCCAATTTCGCGCTGCAATACATCGGTAAAGACGCCAACAAACGCCTTATCTTCTATCACCGGAAAATCGCTAGGATTATTGACCACCACCACATGCGAATGCTGATAAATCCATTGCCGGACGGCCGGCACATTTTTCCAGTCTTTATTGACGCTGTTCATCAAGCGTAATTCACTGGTCAGATAGCGCGCATGATTTTTAAGCTCTGGCAAATACAGACTGCGCCAAAAAAACGAAATCGACACCCCGACGCTAATAATGACGATAAAAGCGACCATCAAGGTGGTGAGCCAACTGTTAGAGTAGGAGCGTGCGAGCCAACCTTTGCGCTGTGGCTGTGATTTTGCGGTGGTCATATATATCCAAAAAATTAATCAAAATATGGGTAAGGTGATTTTCTTTAAAATGGCAGCTAAAGCAGGTAAGTAAGGTATTTTTATTGAATGTCTATATAAAACCCCACTCTCAACTTCGAAAGTGATTGAAAAAAGAAGAGCACCTCACTAATCTA
>NZ_JABAST010000038.1 GCF_016107575.1 Psychrobacter faecalis
ACTGGGCAAGTTTGGAAACTCCCGCTTCATCATGCCAAGCATGTGATGGTAGTAAAAAGACTTAAACTGTCGATACCGCAGTTGATGAAACAGTACCAAGATGGTCATCATCTCTGATACACTTATCTTGCATGCTCTTAGCCGTTGACGGCCCGTTGCGATTAAGTGAGCCTCAAACTCAGGTTTGAATTGCTGATAAAAGTCGTCAATATGGCAGTATAGTTCGGTTAGGTTGTCCATGTAAGAAGTCCTTGTTGTGAAGTTTGTCTTGGTAAACTCACTTTAGCAACTTCGGACTTCTTTTTTTATCTTTTTTTGAGCCCTTATCCCGAACTGGGGTTATTTACAATCCTACCGACCGTATAGATTTCACCTTCTTTATAAAACTCGTTACCTTGGATGCATATTAATTTGTCATCAGTGTTTATCATATCGTCCCATTTTATCTATGGCTAAATACAGCTAGGATAGCAATAGCACTGAGATTAATGAAGATGACTTTATAAGCAGTATTTTATTATTAGGTATAGGTTATGCAGGTGTTTTATTACCAGTTATTGCTACACAATACTATTGTAAGTATTAATGAGATAGCATTTAGCAAATTTTAGAAATAAAAAAGCCAGCAACATGACGTTACTGGCTTTCTTAGACGGGTAGTAAGTTTACACTACCACCAAAAATTACTCTTCTGAGTAATCTTCGTTGTCGTCTTCAACTTCTTCAGCGGCATCTTCGTTGTCGCCATCTTCAGAAAGAATGGTTACTAAGATGCTAGCAGTTACGTCATGGTGTAGTTGAATATCAACATTGTATTCGCCCACTTGACGTAGTGTACCTTCAGGTAGCTTGATTTCAGCACGGTCAACTTCTAGACCTGAGTTAGTCAATGCTTCAGCGATATCGCGAGTACCGATAGAGCCAAATAGCTTGCCTTCGTCACCTGATTTAGCGCGCATGATAACATTAACGTCCGTTAACGCGTCAGCACGTTCTTGAGCAACCGCTACTTCTTTTGCTTCTTCAGCTTCAAGCTCAGCACGGCGTGCTTCGAACTTTTCAATGTTTGCTTTAGTTGCAGGTAGTGCTTTGCCCTGAGGGATAAGAAAGTTACGTCCGTAACCTGGTTTCACATCGACAGTTTCACCGAGTTTACCAAGGTTGACGATACGCTGTAACAAAATAATTTGCATGAGTCATTCCTAGTTAACGGTTAAATTACTGATGGTTGTCAGTATACGGAAGTAGCGCAAGATAGCGAGCTTGCTTGATAGCAGTGGCTAGCTGACGCTGATATTTAGTAGATGTACCGGTGATGCGGCTTGGTACGATTTTACCATTGTCACTGATGTACTGTTTTAGCAATTCAACATCTTTATAATCGATGTGAGTGATGCCTTCAGCAGTGAAACGGCAGAATTTGCGACGGCGATAGAAACGTGCCATGAGTATTCTCCTTTAATTAGTCTTCACTGTTGTCGTTGTCGTCGTTTTCACGATTGTCTGGACGACGAGTCGTTGCTTTGCGTGCGCGTTTTTCATCGGCATTCTTGGCTAACTGCGACTCTTCAGTGACAGCTTCGTCACGGCGCATAACTAGACTACGAATGATCGCGTCGTTATAACGGAATAATTCTTCAAGTTCAGCCAAAGTCTCACCGTCAGTTTCAACGTTGAAAAGAACGTAGTGAGCTTTGTGAATTTTGTTAATTGGGTAAGCCAATTGACGACGACCCCAATCTTCTAGACGATGGATCGTACCGCCGTTGTCTTGAACCAACTTGATATAGCGTTCAACCATGCCGACCACTTGGTCGCTTTGGTCTGGGTGTACAAGTAACACCAGTTCGTAATGTCGCATTATGACTCCTTACGGATTAGTAGCTATTAACCCTATGTTAATAGCAAGGAGATTTATAAGGTAAGCCCAAATCTTATCGAATTTTGCAAAAACAATAGGGGATAAGCTTAGTTTATAAAGCGCCGTATTATAACAGTACTCAGCCTTTAACACAAAGGTTAATGACTGAGCGTCTGTCAATAAATAATAAAAGACGTAAATATAAATTCTTCAATAAAAAAGCAGCGTATAAACGCCACTTTTTCATATAACCTTATGATATTTATAACAATCGTTTTTATCATAAACTTATAAACCCATTATTTTGCCTTGGGTTGTTTGACCAATTGGCTATTATCGGCTTTCACTACTAAGGTTTTAGCCAGTTTATCATGCCAACCGATGTTTTCAGGACTTTTTGAGGCCATATAATAATGAACAATAATAACCACAAAACCTAAAAAGCTAGTAAATGAGAATAATAAGTTATAAATAATAAACAGTAGTAGCGTACGCATGCCAATAAGCTTGCTAAAAGAAGGCAAGCGGTGGGTGCTTTGGTCAACGACGCGAATACCGGTAATCAGCTTACCAAGTGATTGTCCACGCAAGGTAATAAATACCAGCTGCAGCGCAAACAAACCAAACACCATCACTTGTGACATCATCAAAGTGCTGCTAGGAATACTTTCCATCAAGGTCATGGAATACTGATACGCGGCATCCATATCTTGGATGTTTTGAAATTTGGTATAGTCCACATCCATTTTGGTCAATGCCATGACCAGCGGTAAAATCGCTAATATATACAGTAAGCCATTTAGCGCAGTCGCTAACACCCGCGACATAATCGGCGCAAGGACAACATTACCGACGACTTTATCTTTAGGCGAGGCGGCTTTGACTGCAGCAGACTTATTTAATGACACGTTTTTATTGGGTGTATATTGACGATTGGTGGTCATGTCCAGCTTGGTATTTTTAGCGTTCTCTGCTGGGCGTTCAGGCTTACCATACAATCTGTCTAGCGATACCGCTTTGTCATCTTTAGAGGTGCTACTAGCAGAATCTTCTGGGAAGATAGTGACGTTATTGATAATAGAGTCATTATGATCTGCCGACACTATAGGGGCAGGTCGATAATAAGTCTGATTATTGGTTAAATTACCAACACGCTGCCACTGATCTAGGCCTTCATGCCACATCAAATCATCTAATACTACTTCACCTGAGGCGAGCATAATATTGAGCTGATCCAACGTGTATGGACCAGCTTGTACGTTATTTCGAGCAAGGAAAATCTGCATAATTGCCTACATAGTTAGTCATATCTTAAGTCACTTTTTCAAGCCACTTTCGCTAATACATTATATTAGGGTCTATTTGAAAAAATCAAATAGACCCTAATGGTAGTATATTAAATGACTCTGTCAATTAACGCTGTGACGTATCGTTACGACTTATTTCGTTTCTTCACCAGCTAAGAAGAACCAAGTATCTAGCACTGAGTCAGGGTTTAGTGACACTGAGTTGATGCCTTGTTCCATGAGCCAAAACGCAAGATCTGGATGATCTGATGGACCTTGACCGCAAATACCAATGTATTTGCCTGCTTTGTTACAAGCTTCAATCGCCATAGATAATAGCTTCTTAACCGCAGGATCACGCTCATCAAATAGATGTGAGACGATACCTGAGTCACGGTCAAGACCTAGCGTTAACTGAGTCAAGTCGTTTGAACCGATTGAGAAACCATCGAAGTGCTCTAGGAAATCTTCTGCTAATAGCGCGTTGGTTGGTAGCTCACACATCATGATGACGCGCAGACCATTTTCGCCACGTTTTAGACCGTTTTTCGCTAGTAGCTCGATGACTTCTTTGGCTTCGCCAACGGTACGAACGAATGGAATCATAATCTCAACGTTGGTCAAGCCCATCTCATCACGGACGCGTTTGAGTGCTTTACACTCAAGCTCGAAGCAGTCACGGAAGTTGTCAGACACATAGCGACTGGCACCGCGGAAACCTAGCATTGGGTTTTCTTCTGATGGCTCGTATAATTTACCGCCAAGCAAGTTGGCGTATTCGTTTGATTTAAAATCAGACATACGCACGATAACTGGCTGATCCATAAAGGCAACGGCTAGGGTTGAGATACCTTCGACCAATTTATCGACATAGAAATCGACTGGTGAGGCATAACCGGCGATACGCTCATTGATCGCTTGGGCGATTTCACGTGGCAAGCTGTTCATATTTAGTAGCGCTTTTGGATGCACACCAATCATACGGTTGATGATGAACTCTAAACGCGCAAGACCGATACCTTCGTTTGGCATTTGGGTAAATGAGAAGGCACGATCTGGGTTACCCACGTTCATCATGACTTTGAATGCAAGCTCTGGCATAGATTCAACAGAGTTGGTCTGTACTTCAAAATCAATCTGACCTTCATAGATAAAGCCAGTATCACCTTCAGCACAAGAAACAGTGACGTCTTGACCATCAACCAATAATTCAGTGGCATTACCACAGCCAACGATAGCTGGAACGCCAAGCTCACGAGCAATAATAGCCGCGTGACAAGTACGACCACCACGGTTGGTGATAATCGCAGAAGCACGCTTCATGACGGGCTCCCAATCCGGATCGGTCATGTCTGATACTAAGACGTCGCCGTCTTGAACTTTGTCCATCTCGTTTAAATTGCTAACGATACGTACTTTACCAGCGCCGATGCGTTGACCGATTGAACGACCTTCACATAGAATTTTAGCATCGCCAGTATTGATGATATAACGCTCCATGACATTGCTGTCTTGGCGGCTCTTAACGGTTTCTGGACGTGCTTGGACGATAAAGATTTCACCGCTGTCGCCGTCTTTTGCCCACTCGATATCCATCGCTTGACCATAATGCTTTTCAATAGTCATGGCTTGTTTGGCAAGTGAGTTTAGCTCTTCAGTGGTTAAAGAGAACTGCATGCGGTCTTGTTTTTCGACATCGACGGTTTTGACAGACTTAGTGGTGCTACCTTCATCACCATAAATCATTTTCTTATGTTTGCTGCCTAGATTACGGCGAATGACCGCAGGCTTGCCATTTTCAAGCAATTTTTTGGAGATGTAGAATTCGTCAGGGTTGACTGCACCTTGCACAACCATTTCACCTAGACCGTAGCTTGAGGTGATAAAGACCACTTGATCAAAGCCACTTTCCGTATCTAGGGTGAACATCACGCCAGCAGCGCCAGTTTCTGAACGTACCATGCGCTGTACAGCAGCAGATAGGGCAACGCCTTCGTGCTCAAAACCTTTATGCACACGATAAGAAATCGCGCGGTCATTATATAAAGAGGCGAATACTTCTTTAATGGCAATCAGGACGTTATCAATGCCACGAATGTTCAAGAAAGTTTCTTGTTGACCGGCAAATGACGCATCTGGCAAATCTTCAGCAGTCGCAGAAGAACGTACCGCAACCGCGATGTCTTCGCCGCCACTCATGGTTTCAAACGACTGGCGCACTTCTTGCTCAAGGTCGCTTGGCAGCTCTTGCTCAATAATCCAAGTACGGATTTTTTTACCAGTCTCAGCAAGCTTATTAACATCATTCACATCAAGCGTTTTAAGCTCGTTGTTGATTTTGTCAAGTAAGCCTGTTTCTGTCAAAAAGCGATTGAACGCATTTGAAGTGGTCGCAAAGCCACCTGGAACGCTGACACCCAAATCAGATAAATGGCTGATCATCTCGCCAAGCGAGGCATTCTTGCCGCCAACCATCTCAATGTCATCTTTTCCTAGCTGATCAAGATTGATTACAAGTGCTGTAGATTGCGCTGCCATGATAACTCCAGAAAATAAGGTTATTTAGTAAAGATTATAACGGTCGATTATACCCCTATATTTGGATAATTTCGATACCTAGAACCAAATAAATCGTCAAAAATATACAAATTGTGGCGTTTGCTACATATTTGCGCGGTCAAAAATCAATATTTGTTTGTTAGAATATAACAAAGAGTAAAATATAACTGGTTTCTAGAGAAAAAATTTGCTGATAAGAAACCTTCCTTTATAGCAATACTATAGATGCATAAATACTCTTAATAGATATCCTTATTACATCGTACTTACTAAGTGTACGCCTGTAACATTGATTTCTATTAGACAGCTATTGTGCGTATAATATAGGGCACAATAAACTAACCGCTACAGATTTTCTGCGCTAAATAAAAGCGCCTATTGAGATCTTAACCAAGGTGTTCACGTTATGTTTGTAAATAATCCGCCAGAAGCCGCCAAGCCGACCATTCAAAACAAACAAGCGTTGCAAGTAGATAACGACCAAAATATCAGAACGGCGTTTTTTATCTCTGATGGGACGGCGATTACCGCAGAAACCCTTGGACGCGCCATTTTAAGTCAATTTGCCTCTGTGCCTTTTGAGACTCGGGTGTTGCCTTATGTCGATAGCTTAGAGCGCGCCGAAGAAGCGGTCGAACAAATCAATATGGCCTACCAACGTGATGGGTTACTGCCCTTGGTGTTCGATACCATTGTTAGCCCTGAAATTCGAGAAAAAATTAACTCAGCGCATAGCTGTAATCTGGATATGTATGAAGGGCTAATCGGCCGAGTCGCAGAAGAGACAGGTGTTGAGCCGGACGCGCATTCGGGCCATGCCCACGATAACGTCGACTCTGAAACCTATAAAGAACGTATCGATGCCGTGCATTTTGCCCTAGATAACGATGATGGTGCACGTACTCGTCATTATCATGCCGCGGATATTATTCTTATCGGCGTTTCGCGTTCTGGTAAAACCCCAACCTCACTGTATTTGGCGCTACAATTTGGTATTCGAGCGGCAAACTATCCGTTAACCGAAGAAGATTTAAATGACAATCAATTGCCAAAAGCCTTACGTGAGCATAAGCACAAGTTATTTGGCTTGTTAATCGATACCGATCGCTTGGTAAAAATCCGCCAAGAACGCCGAGCGGGTAGCCGTTATTCAAGCTATCAGCAATGTCAGCAAGAACAGCGCGCCATACAGGGGATTTATATCTCGCAAGGGATTCCAAGTCTCGATGTCTCTGAGATGTCTGTTGAAGAGATTGCCACACGTATCTTGCAGATGACGGGACTTAAACGCCGTATCGGCTAAAGGGATTAAGCAACAGCGTATAAAGAATAACGTCTATGGCGATAACGTAACTGTCGCCAATATTGCAAAATATCCTATCAGCACGTATGGTAGGCACGCTTTAGCGCTATGAGTCTAACTTGATCGTTACTTGTAGACATTCATAGTCTAAAAAATACACAGATTTATAAATTAATAAAAGAGGATACGATGGGAAGCAAACCGATAAGCGACGCGACCAATGACACGGGTAAAGACATTCATACCGAAGTGTCTAATAAAGAAAGCGGCCGCGCGCCGAACCCTGAGCATACTGAAGGCAAAACTAAAAAAGCAAAAATTGAGCAAACCCATGAGCAAGTCACTGAAGATATCATGCATCACCCTGATTTGGTCAATCCGCTTGATGATATCCGCATCGATATTAAAACTCCTTTTACTAAAGACTCGCAGCGCATCAAAGGCGATAAGCATAAGTATGAATATGACGCCGTTGTCCTAGGCGCAGGGCCTGCTGGTGAAGCGGCGGCGATGAAGCTGACGAAGGCTGGCAAAAAAGTTGCGGTGATTGATCCGCGTGAACAGGTTGGTGGTAACTCGACCCATGTGGGCACGATTCCAAGTAAAGCCTTGCGTCAATCGGTCTTTAACTTGATTAACTTTCGCCGCGATCCTATGTTTACCAAGGCGATGGAGTATCAGCAAGTACCTCTAAACCGCGTGCTCGCTAATGCGCGCCGCGTAATCCGTAATCAAGTAAGCACCCACACCCGTTTTTATGAGCGCAACCGTATTGATGTGATTCATGGTTGGGCAAGCTTTGTTGATGCGCATACCTTGAGTGTCGAAAAGGACGACGGCGTCTTTGAAACCGTGACCTTTAATAAAGCCATTATTACCGTTGGAAGCCGTCCTTATCGTCCTGATATTTTAGACTTTGACCATCCGCGTGTGTTTGACTCTGATAAAATCTTGCAAATGGATTATGTGGTCAAAAAAATCATCATTTATGGCGCAGGCGTTATTGGTTGTGAGTATGCCTCTATCTTTACTGGTCTTGGCTATAAAGTTGACTTAATTAATAACCAAAATCAATTGCTCAATTATCTAGACAGCGAAATTAGTGATGCCATCGCTCATGACTTTAGACAGTTTGGCGTCTTGATTCGTAGTAATGAAGAGATTGACCACCTTGAAACTCACGATGATTACGTGGTCTTGCATCTAAAAAGCGGTAAGCGCATCAAATCAGATGCCATTCTTTGGTCAAATGGGCGTTCGGGTAACACCGAAGGCTTAAACTTAGAGTCCATTGGGCTGGAAGCCAATAGTCGGGGTCAGCTAAAAGTAGATGATACCTATTGTACTGCCGTCGAAAATATCTATGCTGCTGGTGACGTCATTGGCTGGCCTTCATTGGCATCAGCGGCCTACGATCAAGGACGCTGTGCCGCAGCGTTTATGGTTGGCGATAGCGATGCCGAGCCAGTATCAAGCGTGCCAACAGGTATCTATACCATCCCTGAGATTTCTTGTATCGGTAAAACTGAGCAAGAGCTGACCGATGAAAAAGTCCCTTATGAAGTCGGGCAGGCGTTCTTTAAACATCTGGCACGGGCGCAAATCATTGGTGAGCGTTCGGGCGTGTTAAAGATTTTGTTCCACCGTGAGACGCTTGAGATTTTAGGTATTCATTGCTATGGCAATCATGCCTCAGAGATTATTCACATTGGTCAGGCGGTCATGAAATGCAACAATACCCTTGAGTATTTTGTGAACACAACCTTTAACTATCCAACGATGGCAGAAGCCTATCGCGTCGCCGCTCTCAATGGTTTAAATCGCGTTTTTTAAACCAAACATCATCAAGTCAGATAAATAAAAAAGCGCCTGCTTCTTGAGTAGGCGCTTTTTTTTGAGGTATTTTTTATAGCATAAATGCCAATACTATCCATATATTTTTATGCTAAACAGCAGTTTTGCTTTGGCTGGTACGCCAGCGGAAAAGTAGCAGTAATAAAAAGTAAAATGCCCACAATCCTGCCAATGCATAAAAGCCAGTTGCGACTTGCGCCACACTCGCGCCCATTTGATTAAGCTGAACAGAGGTATTAATACCAGGCGTCGTCGGTATGACCCAGCGGATGATTTGTAAAAACTCTGGTAATTGATTGGCAGGCCATGGATATCCGCTGACAAAAAACATCGGTAGCGAGCTAAAAATCAAGATTTGCATACTGCGCTCACGCTGACGGAACCAGAGCCCAAACACACAACCAAGCGTGGCGACAGTTGGGCAAAATAGCAACAAAAATAACAAGCTGCCAAGCATGTTTTGACCACGTGGATAATGGTGCAGCTCAAAGGTCCAGCCATAATAAAAGCAGCCGATGATAAAGCTGAACATACTGAGCGCTGCAATACGGCCAAGCCAGCCGCGAATACTGGCGGCATGACGACGCTGCTCATACCAGGTGCCAATTAACATCGCTGTCGACATCAATAGGGTTTGTTGCAGAATAAGAATAGCGACCGCTGGCACCACATAAGCGCCGTAGCCTTCGGTTTGATTATATAAAGGGATGATTCTTAACGGTACCGCTTGGGTATTTGCCGCTGCGGTTGCAGAATACGCCCCTTGCGCCACGCTTTTTTTAATCTCAACGCCCGCTGAAACCGTACTAACCGCCTGCAAAAAACCCATTTGAACGTTTTTATTTAATAGAAAATAACCCCCATTGCCTAATACGCTGACGCTCGCTGCTTTGCCAGATAAGACTTGCTGCTCAAGTCCGCTTGGGATAATCATATATCCAGCGATGTCATCGGACCATATCGCTTCTTGAGCGTCTTGCTCATTTAAAAAACGCTTGGTATCGAGCTGCGGGCTAGCACTGGCATAACGAACGATGGTTTGAGACAGATTGGTATTGTCTTGATCGACAATACCAACGGGCACATGGTTGACCACTTCGGTTGAATACGGCCAAGGATAAAAGAAGCCATAAATAATCGGCGCAATCATGAGCAGTAGTAGCACGCCTTTATCAGAAAAGACGTCTTGGATAGTTTGCAAAAAACTGCCGAAAAAGCTTTGCGCTGGCGAATGACTTTTTGCCTCTAACATAGCACTAGAAGGCTGATTTTTTGTTGCTATGAGGTTTTCTTGAGATAAAGGTTCTTTTGGTGTCATAACCATTAGCGGGCCCCCCAGCGTTCAGGATGTGCGAGCGCGCGCTTGCTCAATAAGGCGGCTAAAAACATAGTAACAATCGTCGCAAGCGTCAGTCCATAGACGATGGGTAATGAGATGGCAACCGGCGCTTGCATTTGTAATTGCGCTATATGCAGCTTAAGGTAATGGGTCAGTGGTAAGGCATCCGACCAATGCTGAGCGTTTTTACTGATGGCGATATAGGGAAATGTTACCCCAGCAAAGGCATAAGAAGGCGCTGAGATAAATCCGGTTGACGATAAACCCATGCGTAACGAAAATGAGGTTAAGGTAAATATCGCACCCAGCCAAAATGACAACATCATTAGCAATACAAGGCCAATATAAGTCGCAATAATGGAGCTGATAGCAACCGCTTGCTGCGGCGCGGCGAGCCATAACGCCAAAACTGACCATAAGCTATAAGCCAGCATGGGCCAAAAGTACTTACCCAATAAACCAAAGAGCAAAACTGATACACTAGCTTTTCTTGGCTTAGGATCTTCAATGAATGTTTGATTATCTTCAGTTAAGACTGAAACGGCCGTGGTCTGACGGTCTTTATTTTGGCTACCTTGAGTCTCATTGTCTTTAATAGTGGTTAAATCAGGCTGACCACCATTAATAAAGTCATACCAAATACCGATTTTCTTATCGCGCAATTCACGCCCAATGGTCGTCGCGCCAATGACCATGGCTAAAATATGCAGCAGTGCTGGGATAACGGTTGATGCTAAAAACTGTTGATAGTCGGTTGCTGCATTAAACAAACTGATCCGTTGAATACCAATGGGCGAGTAAGCAATCGCTGCTTGCGAGGGTGCCATGCCTTTTTTGACCAAACGCTGTATTTCAACGCCTGCCGATAGCGTCCCAATCACCGATTGGACACTGGTTTGGATAATGCCAGAATGAGTACCGTATTGGGCATTTACTTGCAATACAATCGGTGCCGGTTTACTCGATGAGATATTGCGCGAGAAATCCTCTGGAATAATAACCACCGCATAGATATCACGTTGCAGGAGCGCTGCTTCTACTGCTGCTGGCGAGTGATAAAGCTGTCTGACCGTCAGGTTTGGGTTGGCTTCCAAATAACGCACCGCAGTATTGGCAACAGGACCACGATCGTTATCCACGACGCCAATGGGTAAATCGGTGATTTGTATTTGTGAAAAAATCCACCAAATCAAGAGCACGGTCGCAAGCGGTATCCAGACCACCATGCTTAAATCCCACGGATTTTTGGCTAAAAACCGGCGCTCGTAGCCTGCACTATGTATAAAGGCGCCGATTAATCCGCCGCGTTGCCCGTTTTGCTCAGTCAGGCGCATGGCTTACTCTTTGGTCTGATTGGCAAGGGTTGGATTGATATTGACGACCACGCTCATTCCCGATCGGATACGTCTATCAGGTGTTGATGGTCGCGCTTTAACTTCAAAGGTGCGCACATCAAAACCATCGTTGTTGTTGGTCGGACGCCAAGTAGCAAAGTCAGACAAGGTTGAGGTCGCATAAACAGTAAACTGCTTGGTATAAGGCTTTTCAGGCGAGGATAAAGCAGGAATCGTACCCATAAAACGCTGCCCAATGGCCAACTGGTTTAAGTAGGTTTCAGTGACGTTAAGTACTACCCATTGATCGTCTGTATTAACCAAAGTTAGGATAGGCACACCTTGTCCAATGACTTCGCCCGCGTTGACGATGACATTATCCACGATACCGGCAATTGGACTTTTTAGATTGGCTTCTTCTTTAGCGACCAGTGCTTCTTCTAGTTGCGCATCGACTTGGGCAACTTGGGCGGTTGCGGCAGATTTATCCTCGCTGCGAGCGCCTTCTTTTGCCAAATCATACTGCAAGCGCGCCGCTTCTGTCTTATCTTGAGTCGCTAGATATTGCGCATAAGCTTCATCGCGCTTTTGCCGTGCCATCAGACCTTCTTCATAAAGACGGTTGACGCGCTGATAAGTATTTTCTGCCAAATCAGACGCCGCTTTATTGGCTTGCCAAGCCGCTTTTGCTTGGGAAATTTCTTGTGGGCGGGCACCGTTTTCTGCTTTATCAAGCTGGCTTTGCGCCATTTGCTTGCCAGCACGCGCCTGATTGATTTTAGCGTTAATCTCAGGTGAGTCCATTTCAATAAGCTGCTGACCGACCGTTACCG
Source organism: Psychrobacter faecalis (assembly GCF_016107575.1). Taxonomy (GTDB): domain Bacteria; phylum Pseudomonadota; class Gammaproteobacteria; order Pseudomonadales; family Moraxellaceae; genus Psychrobacter; species Psychrobacter faecalis. The sequence goes on from NZ_JABAST010000038.1 coordinate 12,370, forward strand.
CATCACCTTCTGTGACCATGATTTGAGCAATACGCCCCGGTACTTTTGCAGCAATAGACGTTTGCTGCATTTGCATTTGACCTTGTAAGGTGATGACTTCAGGCTCATTGTGTTGATTGCTTTTATACAAACCATAAGCAATTGCCCCTAATATAAGCAGCACAAGAAGTACCAAAATCGCCTTTTTAATACCGACAGATTTATCCGCGTTTGCAGGCTCGCGTTTATAAGGCGGCACCGCTTGTTCTTGGTCAATATCAGTGCTGTCGATTCTATTAGTGCTATCGACGCTATCAGTATTATCAAAGCCGGATTCAGTCGGTTTAGTACCATTAATCGCATCAGCATCAACGGGCGTTTGCTCATGATGACTGCGGTTTGTTTCAGTAGCTTGGTCTGTAGCAGGTAGTTTGCGTGAGTCGCCTGATTCGTTATTAGATTCAGTCATGACAGTGAGATTCCTAAAGCGATAAAGTCGGTAATAAGCAGAATAGTGTTGGCGTTATTTAATCTTGGCATTTAATCTTATTATTTAATATTTTCTACTGAACTGGCTACTTGTTATATAGGGTTGGTAGACGTATATCAGCGGCGTTCAAGTAAGCATTAAAAGCAAGCGGCGTACCGCAGCTTTGCATCAAGGCGGCAAGCGACTGGACATAAGTATTTGCTGCTTGCGCTTGCTCAGTGCGCGCTTTGAGGTATTGTGTCTGAGCTTGTACCACATCGATGGGCGTATTCACCCCTTCCTGTAGTCCAAGTTGACGTAAGCGCAATACCTCTGCTGCCAAATCCACATTGCTTTGCAAGGCTTGATAGCGTGATTGGGCGTTATTGACATCGTGCCAGTTTTTTTCGACGAGCAATAACAGGTTGTCACTGACTTCTATCTCTGACAAATCTGCTTGGCGTATTTTGGCATTACTAGAAGCTAAAGACGCCTTTTTATCCAGCCCGCCCCAAAGCTTCCAACTTGCTGAGATACCAGCGACCCAACTGGGGTCTTTTTCTACTTGGCTATAGCCATAAAGCATGACGGTAGGTTTGTAGCCGGTATCAGATAGCGCATGTAACTGCTGCGCTTGCGCTCGTTTGGCGGCAACTTTTTGCAAACCTGGATGATTATTCAGTGCTAAGTCTTGAAAGTAATTGACATCAGGCAGAGGACGGCTTGAGACAAATAAAGGCGTGCTGGGTTTGATACGATAATCGGTACGTAAAAGCCGCTGCAATGCCATCATTGCCAGACGCGCATCATTATTAGCGTTGACCGATTCGCTTTTTGCATCGGCAAGCGCCGATTGTGCTTCTAAGCGATCGACACGGGAGATAAAGCCTTCTTCAAAAAGCCGCTGCGCCATATGGTCAACTTGCTGCACCGTATCATAAGCATCGTCACGTAAATAAGCGGCAATAATCGCCAACTGTGCCTTAAAATAACGCTCAACTAAGGTGTTATACAGCTCGTTGGTATCTAGTATGCTATCAGCAACGGCTTCTTGGGTGCGAGCAGTGGAGGCGCCTGTTAATGCCTCTGTGCGTCCAGCGGTATAAATGGGCCATACCACGCCAAGGCCTGCGCCCGTCATTGAACCCGAGCGCTTTAAGTCGTAAGTATCTGGGATACGGTCACCGACCAATTCCCCAAAGTCTGGCAAATTTTCTATGTCTATCGGCGGGTCGATACCATCAATACTACTATTCACATCGTTGATAATACCGTTTTTAATTGACGATAAATCAACATCGGCGTCCAAGTTATAAGCAGTGGCGGAGGCGCGCGCAAATACTAACGGGTGGTCGATGGTTTTTAACGCATCGGTTTCATACTCACTGGCAGCAATCGCGGCTTGATTGGCGGCGATTTTCGGTGAAACTTGCAATAAAATATTTTGTGCTTGCTCAAGACTAAGCAGACTCGATACTTCTAACGGGTAGCTATTGTCAATGCTTTTATGGGTAATAGGATCGATAAGGGTGGTTAAATGAGCGTTTGGCTCAACTTTAACTGGCTGTGTTTCTATCGGCGCGGCTTTATTTTTTATGATGCCTTTTTGCGCAGGGTTTTTATAAGTTTGAGTGTGAGTTATTTGAGTGCCGTTTTCTTGAACACTATTTTTAATACCACTACTGCCTTGCAGGCTGCTTGGCGTATCCGCGTCAACAATTTGCGTCACGACAACGGGCGCTACTTCATTTTGGGACGTGTTAACATCATCATTGGCGTTTGCGGAGTAAGACGCGGCTAAGCCCATGAGCGTAACCGTCATCACCGCAGTAGACAGAGTCGATAAAGCAAGTTTCATAAGTCACATAAGCCATTAATTAGAATGCAAAGTGTTTAAAGCGCAAAATTTCTAGTAGGTAGTCAAATAGGGCAATATTATAGACCATTAATAGAAAGCAAAAATTGGTTATTCATAACAAAGCGTACACTGTAGTGGCACAATGGTGACGGGTCAATGCTCACTATTTGCTTATTTTGCGTTGAATGGTCACCAGTTTTATGTTAAGTGTCTAGCTTCAAGACAGATAATAGCATTATTTACGAATTGGTTTATAAATCAGTGATAAAACCTGATAAAAATTAGCCGATAAAAAATAACATTATATAAAATAGGATGCGAGTAATGGCAGGATATATTTTAGCGCTAGATCAAGGTACGACGTCGAGCCGCGCAATATTGTATGACAACCATGCCCGCCCGATTAAAATGGCCCAGCAGCCGACGACTTTAAAAACTCCGCAGGCAAGTTTTGTTGAGCAAGATGCGCAGCAGATTTGGCAAACGCAGATTAGCTGTGCTCATGATGTGATTAATCAAGCAGGGCTGCTAGCCACCGATGTCACCAGTATAGCGATTACCAATCAGCGTGAGTCTATCGTGATGTGGGATAAGCAAACGGGCAAACCTTTAGCGCCTGCCATTATTTGGCAAGACCGCCGTACTGCCAGCTATTGTAAAACGCTTGCTGCGAAAAGCCCGAGCGCTAAGACGGATAACAGCCATGATGATATGGCCAGTGAGATTCAACGTCTCACAGGCTTGCGTTTGGATCCATATTTTAGCGCCAGTAAAATTGCATGGCTGTTAGAAAACGATCCCAAATTAAGAGTCCGCGCTAATAAAGGCGAAATCGCGGTCGGCACTATAGACAGCTGGCTTATCTATAAATTAACCGGCGGCGAGCATGTCATTGACGTCACCAATGCTTGTCGTACCTTATTATATGATATTCATAAACTGGCATGGTCGGAGGAGCTATGTACCTGCTTTGGGATACCGATGAACATATTGCCCAAGATACTACCGTCTGATGGCGATTTTGGTAAAACCAAAAAAGGACTGTTTGCTAAACAAATCCCCATTCAGGCGGTATTGGGCGACCAGCAAGCGGCGCTGTTTGGGCAAGGTTGCCTCAATGCAGGCATGGCAAAAAATACCTATGGCACCGGCTGTTTTATGCTGATGAATATTGGTAAAGAGCCGAAACTGAGCGAGCATAAGTTACTGACGACCATTGCTTGGCAACGCAAATCAACGCCAACCCGCCCAGATAATCTATCCTTTGATCAAATTGTGCAGTCTGGCAGACGCTTGCTACAGCCGCCCAAAAGAGAAGTCACTTATGCCTTAGAGGGTAGTGTGTTTATGGCGGGCGCTATCGTGCAGTGGCTGCGTGACAATCTTGGCATGATTCAACAAAGCAGTGAGGTTGAGCATCTAGCGCGGCAAGTAGATAGTAGTGAGGAGGTGGTATTGCTCCCAGCATTTACAGGGCTTGCGGCGCCTTATTGGCGCTCAGATATCAATGCCAGTATTACTGGTATGAGCCGCGGCACAACCAAAGCCCATATTGCGCGCGCGGCTCTCGAGGCCATTGCCTATCAAACTTACGATGTGCTGATTGCCATGCAAAAGGACAGCCCGCATCCTTTGACTGAATTAAGAGTGGATGGCGGTGCGGCGAATAACGACTTGCTCATGCAGTTTCAAGCCGACTTATTAGGCGTACCAGTGCTACGCCCTAAGGACACAGAGATTACCGCTAAAGGTGCAGCATTATTAGCCGGATTAAAAACCGGTTTATACGATGAGACTACGATACAAGCCTCGTGGCAGATTGACCGCATCTTTGAGCCTGAGATGTCTGCGGATAGGCGTGAACAGCATCTTGATAAGTGGCAACAAGCGATTGATAGAGCGCTAACAGTCTTATAAATATTTCAATGAAAATTAAAGTTTTAGTGAATAGACGCTTATAAATTACTCAAAATCCTCTGCTGCCCTACAAAATAGTGATAAAGATACAGGCTGTAACGCAAGGCAATCGTAACTTGGACATAGTTTACATAATCTGTGTATCGGTCGTTATCCATAAGTTCCTATACTTTAGATGAATTAAGCAACACTGCTGATTTATAAAAGTTAATTCTTAACAATTATTTTTATTGGTTAATTCTAATATTACTTAGTTTGTTGGTGGTGTGTCAAAAAGTATGCTGATTAAAACTTGAACAGTTTTTGAAGCCTTGAAAGCCCTATAGAATCAGAGAACTTAGCATAGATTTTTTATTGGCTTCTATCGCCAGCATACTTTTTAGAACACCACCAGTTTGTTAAATTTAACGCTTTATAAATGAGTGAACAATAAATCTAATATATAACAAATAATTTAAGGATAATATTATGAATAACGATGGACGTATTACCAACCCTAATAACCGCGTAGTGAATGATGATTATGTTGAAGTGGGCGACAGAGAGCGTATTATCGATGATAACGATCGCCGCTTAGCAGGCACTGACCGTGATATTAATGGCAATAGAGTCGTTGCTCATGAAAATGACAATATCATCAACGACCACGATGCCATCGACCGTACTGCCGTTAAGCACATGTCAAAAGAGAGCAAAGAAGATTTAAACGCTGATCCAATTACAGGTGAGCCAGGTTCACATCCAATCGGTACTGGTATTGGTGGTGTTGGCGGTGCAGCAGCAGGCGCGGCAATTGGTACTATGGCAGGCCCATTAGGCACTTTAATTGGCGGTGCTATTGGTGCTATCGTTGGTGGCGGTGCAGGTCACGCAGCAGCAGAGGCAATTGATCCTACTCGTGAAGAAGCTTACTGGCGCGCAGAACATGCTAATGCTGATTATTACCGTGAAGGTCATGACTTTGACCGCGATTTACATCCAGCCTATGCGGTAGGTTATGCAAATCGCGCCCGTTATCCAGCTGATGCCCGTTTTGAAGATCATGAATCAGACTTAGAGCGCTCATGGCATGAAGTGAAAGGTGAGTCGCGCTTAGAGTGGAACGAAGCACGCCGTGCCTCACGTGATGCATGGAATCGTGTATCGTAGTAAAGTGATGAATTGACAGATACTGGCTATAAGTTAGGTTAGTCTTAAAAAATGAAGGATAAGTTGTGCTTTGTTGAACTGATTTTTGTTAAGCATATAAGTTAAGTTTAACTAATGAGGTATTTAATATAAGTAAGCAAAGGATAAGAAAACTTACTCCTTCATTACTAGAGTTAGTTTGATTGTAGAACTGGCTCTGCTAACTCATAAATATAGTCAGTTTTATGTTATTTTAAAGCTTCCAAAAATTACTTTGGAGGCTTTTTTAATGTATATTGTTATATATAAATATATGGTAGTAAAAGGTTATTCTAGAAAATAGTCATTATTAAACAAAGACAATCATCAAGAACAGTTACTCGTAAAAAAGACAATTATCAAAAATAATAATAATAGGTAGTTCATGGTTAATAACGCTGAAGACAATAGCCCTAAGCAGTTTTATATAGCAACGGCCAATTTACTTAATTTTGCTAACCCTAATCGAATTTATTATGAAAACGCGCCAGCTTATAGCGATAACGAATACCAGCATAAGCTGCGCGGCATTACTGACTTACTAGCGAAGGCGCATGCTGATATTATAGCTGTGCAAGAAGTATGGGACAGTCATGCGCTTGAAGCACTAGCAGTAGGGTTAGGATTCAAACCTGAGCATGTGGTTATTCCGCTGGCAAGTAATGATAAGGCCAGTCCTTATACCCAAGGCAAAGGCGCGCAACAGACGCCAGCCGTTGGAATTGTTACACGTTTTGAGCAGTTAGAAAGTACCTTGTTAGAACAGATAGAACCAAAAGCGGTCATCGATATTCCTGATATCGGTCTTTATCAGCGCTTTAATCGTCCGCCGCTTGTATTACGAGTCAATGCCTTTGGACAACCGATTGTGATTGTCACCGCGCATTTAAAAAGCAAACGGGCTTTTTTCCTACGCGATGAAAACGGTCAGTTGCTAGAGGATATGGACGATCCAAATATTCGCGTTCGTGCCAAGCTGCGTAGTTTGTGTATGCGCGCCGCAGAAGCTGCCTCTATTCGTATGTCCATTATTGAGCGCCTGCATCATACGCGTGAGCCACTGATTTTATTAGGTGATATGAACGATGTCACCGGTAGCGTGACCACCCAACTGATGAGCGAGACAGGCGAAGTCAATTATGATAAAAGTATGCGCGATGTCGCGTTATTTGACGCCGCTCGTATTCAAGCACGTTATGGCTGGATGAAAGATGTTGCTTATACCCATATTTATCAGGGTATGCCTGAAGTGATTGATCAGCTGTTTGTTTCAGAAGAGTTTTTACCTGATAGTAAGTTTTCGCTCGGTCAGGTTGAACGAGTTGACTATTTTAATGACCATTTAAAGTGGGATTATGCCGATAGAGTCATCGATCATGGTATTATAAGAGCGAAAATTAAACTTCACAGTTAACCCCGTTTACTTAGTAATTAGTGAGTTATTTTTTAACCTATTCATGTCCCTTGCTTGATAGTGTACAAGCGTTTATCATGCTGCTTCGTTGAGTATAGTAACGGTGCTATTGGCCCAAATTATTGGTTGATAGAAAATAGTCCTTCGATTTAGGACAAATACTATCCAATGAAGACTATATAAAGACAGGGCGTAACCTTAAGAGATTTATGATGATTGAAAATAAAGACGACAAAATTGAAGATGTACTGGTAGATTCTGAGCTGGCAAAGAAGCTGGTACCAAATAAATTCAAATTTACCAGTCAACAAGGCCGCGCACGCCGTCAAAAACTATTGATGGGCGCAAAAAAACTGAGTGAAACTCAAGCGATTAACGACATCACTTTGGCAGCTGTCTGTGAAGAAGCGGGTATTCCCAGAGCTTCTGCTTATCATTTCTTCCCCAATATCGAAGCGATATTTTTAGCACTACGTTTTTTAAATGCTATCGATATTTTAGAAGTCCTTACCACTGTTGAAACCGTTGATTATGACAGATGGCAAGCGTATTTGACCGCGTTGATTGAGCGCTGTGTAAAGATATTTGATGAGGATCAAACCAAAGCCAAATTGATTTATGACACCAATACGCCTGATTTTGAAGGGGACAGCTATGGTGAGCATATGGACAATCAAGTGGTGCAATTGGTTTATAAGCGCTTATCAGAGCGTTATGAGATGCCGAAATTTGAAGATATTCAAGATGTATTATTGATTACCTTTAGCATTATTAATGCCATCTTTACGGTTTCTTATCGCCGTCATCAAAGCATTACTGATAAGTATTTGCAAGAAGCCAATACCGCGTCTATCGCCTATCTGCGCTGCTACTTACCAGAGAAACTACCGCGTAAAAACAGCTAATCTTTATTAGACTTTCCACAAAAAAGCCGACTTGATGTCGGCTTTTTTTTACGCGTCTTTATGAGGGCTTATTAATCGTTTAGTCTTTTAATAAGGTGCTTGATTTTTATTGATTGTCGGTAGCACTTGGCCGTTACAAATGTCATCGCTTGAATCTAAAGGAGCGTATTCTTTATAATAACGCACGATAAGCCCTTCTAAAGCAACGTTCGTTGTTGAGTCGTGGGTATTTACAAAAGCCTCGCGCGCTTGCTCAAGCCAGCGGTCTGCCATCCGAAAGTGACTGTTCGATGATTTTGCGCCGCGCTCACATTGGTCGGTAGCTGCCCATATTAATGAGACTTCGCTAAAGGCGATTTCGCGTGGCGCGCTATTGATACCGCCGCTATCTTTAAGAGCGCTTAACGTTGCCCATAAATCAGGTCGCATGAGCGCAGAAGTAGACGGAATGTCTTCAATAAGTGCAAGCTCTTCAACTTTATCATTTTTTAATGCTTGCAAGATATTTTCTGCCGTTTGGGCAGCTTCTACGCCAGCGTCTGAGCGATTATTCATACTGTTTTTATGATTTGCATAGTTTAGCCAAGCTTGGGCTTTGTAAGCAAAGTATTGTTGTCGCGCGCTCATGTTTTTTTGTTGATAAGTTTGTAATTCGTTCAGCATGCAATCCATAGCACGCTGCTGTGCGCTTTGAGCTTTAGAAGAGGCTAAGGTTTCAGTATCGTTGCTACTAAGACAGTAATCTGCTGCCTTTAAGCTACTCTCCTTTGACGCAGTGTTTGGCGTTGATACACAAGAAACCGTAGAGAATAGCAACGCAGCTAATAACGCCATATATAGAGGTTTTTTATAGGAAACTGCTTGAATGGGAGTGCGAGGCATAAGAATAACCTTATAGTAAGGTAATAATGAGAGATTTGTATGTAAGCGGGTTAGTTATCATAGGATAAAAAATATCGCCCCGTTAATACAAAATTGTCGTAAGCGTGGCTTACGACAATGAGAATAAATGACAACTAAGAGGAATTATAACGTAGAACGGGCGCTGAGCGGCTTATTTTTGCGTGAATCTTGGCGTTTGAATAAGTCTTCGTCAAACTTGAAGCGTAATCTAAAGTAAGCGCCTTCTATCGTCGTATCGTCATAGGCAATATCTTCATCTTCAAAGCCCATAAAGTTGTAGCCAAGCGACAACCAAAGGTTGGTCATCGGGCTATAGCCAACTTCGGCACCAACCAAGTAAGATAAGTCGTCCGCCTGCTTATTCCAATACGTACCTGCTTGCAAACCAACATCCCAGCGCTCGCTGATATCATACAATCCGCGTGCATAAACAGCGTGTGCAGTATTATCGCTGGTAATACCTTGGGCGTCATATTCCGTATATTTACCGGCATAATGACCTGATAGCGTTAATGGACGCGTTGGATGATAGTTACCGCTCCATGACCACATAATGGCATCTTTTTGGTAAGGGTCGTTGCCGGTTGCATTATCATCTAAGCGGTATTCAAGCTTGGCAAGCATATCGAGCGTATTGCTATCATAATCGCGGTAAGCGGCGCCTAGCTGAAAACGATTGATGGTACGATGACCATCATCGTAATCGACTTGCGAGTAAATGTCTTTAGCTAATAAGGTAATCTCATCGCTATAGCGATAAGCGGCACCTGCGCTAGCGAGCAGCGTATCGCTGGTCTCGCCCCAGCGTTTTTCTAGCCGCCCTGAGGCTTTATAGTTTTCATTAGCAAGGTATTCAACGCCAACACCGGCTGCAGTTGCGGTACTGTCTTTTTCACCTTCTAACGATTCGACACGCTCAAACAACGTATTAAGCGTTAAACCTTTTTGAACATACCATTTATTCTTTAGGCCAATAGCGGCTTCAGCTTCGCGGGCGCTGATTGCATCACGCATACGGTATTCGCTATAGACTTTGCCGTCTTTCATATAAGTGGCATCAAAGCCGATAACGGTACGTTGGTGCTCTTCAGAATCGTCTAAACCGTAGCTGCCTGACAAGCTATTGATTAAATCATGACGGGCGTATAAACGACCTAAGTTGCCAAGCGCCGTTTCGCCACCGATAGAGGTGGCATTGCGCGAGCTATGCTCGATATCTTGCTCGTATTCGGCAAATACCAATGAGTTGTTCAGCTTGGGCAAACGCGCGGTAAGACGGGCGCGGGCAGTGGTGCCTTCGATGTCTTTTTCAGCACTACTTACACCATTAAGCGCTGATTGGTTAATGATGTCATCATTAAAGATGGTATCGTTAGTAGTATCTAAGACATCGGTTGCCGCTTGGGTATTGCGTGAGGCGGCAGTGGCCTCTTGCTTATAGTAACGTACGCCAATCTCGCCAACAATATTTTGACTTAAACGCTGTTCAATACTGGCTTGGACACCTTGGCGACTGGCTTCGGAGGTATGGTCTTCTGTACGCACACCTTCCAATTTAAGCGCGGTTTTTTTCTTATTTAACGTATGGGTGACTTCAATGCCAGATTCAGTGCGACCAGCCGTTTGCGGCGAAGCACCAGTAACGAAACCTTCGTCGGTATCATTATAATAAGCTTTAGCGCGGGTGTTTTTCTTATCGTCATAGTCAAGCTCGATGCGCAGTGCATCGCCTTCAGTATCTTTACCGTCTAGCTCTTTGGCATTAATCTGATCGCTTGGCTGCGAGTTTGGATTTTCTGCTTTATTTTTGGCATATTCTGCGACCATCTTTAGCTTATCGTTAAATTTAACCACCGTATTGACGCTGGCAAGCTCTTCTTTATTCAGCGGGTCATCACTATTAATATAGCTACCACCGATGGCGATTTTATCGGTCACTTGCTGCTTGGCAGCGATACCGCCAACCCAATATTTCTCGCCGCCTTCGTCGACTTCGACCGTCACGCGTAAGTAGATGGGATTGCCATCGATATCTTGGCTAGCAATCGGTGACTTTAGATATAAGCTACGGCTAATAGGATCGATTTCATAATCAGCAAAACGCGTCAAGGTCTCACGGCGCACGATACGACCCGGGTTATTGGCGTCACGGGTGATGACTTCGATGGTTTCTGAGTTTTCTAATACCGCGTCGAAATCATTGGCAAGCGGGTAGGGACCTGAAATACCTAGACCGCGAGTCTCGTTGACGCGCTGTGAAGTACTGGTTTCAGCGGCAAACGCGGTGATGCGAGTATTATTGTCTTCAAACTGCGCTTTTAAACCCGTTAAGGTACGGTTGTATTGACCAAGTTTGATACCTTCGTCGTTATCGATTTGGGTTTTTAAATCGCCATACATGGCAAATGATCGACCTTTGTCGACGCGTACATAAAGCTTGCTCGTCGATTGGGCGTCGAAACCTTTAGCAGAAGAATCGCCATAGACAGGATAGTATTCACCCGGCTCGATATCACGGAATAGGCGTTCGCCTTTTTTATCGCTATCATAAGCTAGTGTCAGTAGATAATCGCCGCGCACCTTACCTTTTAAGAACATCGCCGCGCGACCCGTTGCTGAATAGTCATCATTGCCAGCGATTTCACGCAGTTCTTGCTCAAAGGCACCTTGGGCATCGGTAATATTGCTGCCATCGAAGTTTTTAAGCGAGATGGCACCCTCAACGATGCCGACAGCGATAAGAGGGCGCAACTGAGCGGTAAACTGTAGCGGAATCACTTGTTTGCTGCTGCCAGTGTTAATGACTAGCTCACCTTTACCCGGTACACTTGGGGCGGTGATAGGTATCAGTAGCTCGCCGCCAGAGACGGTGACTTGAGTGCCAGCTTGATCCTTACTGCTATCGCTAAGATTGATACGACCGATATTGGTGTCAATTGTAATCGGCGTTGAGGCGATATAAGGGTGACCGTCACGGTCTTTTAGGCTAATAACTACTTGATATTCGCTAATGCCGTCTGCGGCGACCAATTGTTTTTGTGTGCGATAATCAATGGCTTGCAAGCTATCGGGCGTCAATACTTTAATGGTCTGCTCAGAGATGACTTTACCATTAATGTCAGTCGCGACACCGCGTAAGATATTACTACCGCGTTTTAAATCGACGGCATAATAATCAAACGCCGTCACCTTTTGCTTTTCTTGCTCAGCGGTTTTACCGATTTGCTCGGCTGATACCGCTTTGCCATTGGTATATAGGGTAAAGTTAGAACCTAGTGGCGCTTGTACTTGCACCATTTGCTTATAGGTACTGAGCTGTTGACCTTCGCTAAGATTAATAAAGGCAACGTCATTGCTAGAAACGTCTTTTAAGTATTCTTCAAGCTCTTTTTCTAGCGGAGGAGCAATAGTCGTCACTGTCATATCGACATGATTTGCAGCTGGCTTGACCATTTCGTTGACGATGGCGGAGTCGCACTGTATGCCGGCATCTAGGACATCGTTAGATTTACAGCCGCTTGCATCGACATTGTCTTTATTGTCGCGGTTATAATCAGGCTCTAACACCAGCTCGGTTTTTACCGCTTGCTCTAGGCTGTCGTTTTTAGCGCTGACAGATTTGCTGCGCGCGACCAGCTCTGCGTTTAGGCGCTCAGTGCTATCGCCCATCCCGCCAACGATAGCAAAGTCTGCACGATGTAGCTCGCCATATTTTAAATCAACGAAACGGCTACCCGCATCGCCAGCATTGCGGTTGCTTTGAGTAACCATTTCGGTGGCGTTAGGAATGGTGGTGCGGTCAACTTTTAGGACGTGAGTTTTTGCGCTGACGCCGTAGAAGTTATATTTACCTTCAGGATCGGTGACGACGAAGTTGCCGTTTTCCATATAGATGCGCACGCCTGCAACGCCAAGCTCGCCATCTTCTTTTTGTTGAATGCCGTCGCGGTTGATATCGTGGTAAACCTTCCCAATGATGATGCCGTCAGTGTTCATGACACCGCGCTCAACCTCAATCTTCCATTGGGCTTCTCGTGATACTAGGCTCTGACCTTGTTCAGTAGTAGCAACTGCGGTCGCACGGTTGATGCCGTCACCGCCAAATGCCGATGAGCCAATAAGGACGCGATAAGTAATGTCTTTCGTTTCGCCGGCATTCATATTACCTAAACTTAAAACTTGGTATTTGCCGTCGGTTTTAAACTCAGTCGTTTGGGCTTTATCAATACGTACGCTGCTATCCACATAGGCAAAGCCACGTGGTAGGGCGTCTTTTAGTTGCACATCGTAGGCGGTTGCGGCACCGTTGTTTTTAACATTAATCGTATAGTTAATATAATCGCCAAATGAAGCAGTTTTAACATCGCCTTCTTTAGTGACCTGTAAGCTAGGGTTTTCGTCAACGATGGCAATAGTACTATTGATATCTTCTGTAATTTGCTGTTTTATACCATTTTCATCGACATAAGAATCTAAATTAGCAACTAAATTAGCATCTTGTAGCGTTTGAATGATATCGTCATTAACGGCATTGGCATTATTTTCTGTTAGCACTTCTACACGGAATTTACCGGTATTCATACCAGTTTCGATGGCTTTAACTGAATAGGTATCACCAGTCTTAGAAGAAGTAATGGTTATCCATACTTCATCTCGCACGCTATTTTGGACGTTACATTTAGCACAGCTGGCTTGAAGATAAAGATCTTCGCCAATTTGAGATTTGCTTTTGTAGCCATCCCATGAATACAGCATAAAATCGAGACGTGTTTCAATGATGACAAGCTCATCACTCACTATAGCGGTAATAGAGGGGTCTTCAACAACGACAGCACCAAGCTTAATAATAGCAGTATCATCGGTTGCAGCATTGGCATCAGATAACGCCTGAATGGTAAGCTCAATGCTCTCGCTTTTACCTAAAGTAATTTGAGCGGTTAGATTGTTATCTAACTTAATTTCTTTATCAACACCCTCATCGAAGCGTCCGTTATTATTTAAGTCTTGATAGAGTTTGATGTTCGATAGGCTGCTAGGTACAGTTAAGGTTAAGTCAATAGTCTGGTCACTATAACTGGTATTGGTTAGGACGTTTTTCCAACTCGCGGTTGAACCCGGAGAAACGGTCTTTCTTGGTGTTGAGGTTAAGCTGATGCCGTACTGAGGAAAAGCAGACGACTGAACACCCACTTGGTTAGAAGTGCTACTTAGATTAAAGTTAGTACCATTATTGACAACATAACTGGCGTTAGCGGTGTTTTCGATGAATTGTAGCAGAGGATTAGGTGCGGCAAGCGCAGTATTTGATTGCATAAGAAACATGGCAAGCGTCAACGCAGAGACTTTAGCAGTGTGCAATGGCATGTGTTTAAACGATGTCATTAAATGAGCTGTCATATGTCGCTTATCCAATAAAACAAAATGGGGGAGGTCTATAAGCACCCGTAGATACTTATAGAATGTAAAGTTAAAGGTTTAAATGTGACACTTAGTTTTAACTGATAATAGTAATCTCAAGATAAAGTTATGACTTAGGCAGAGTAATTCCGTTATCAGTTTTTATTTTGACTTTAAACTGCATAGTTCCAGTTGCTTGAGGTGCTAAAGTGGCAACAGTAGTAGTAATCGCGGTTCCACTATCACTTGTTGTACCATTATTAGTAGAGCTTACAGAAGCTGGTACATAGTTAGCCTTGTCTGAGAAATTATCAAATTTGTCTGAGATGATGACATCTGTAATATTAAAACCGACACCAGTTGAAGAGTCGGCATCAGCAGAAGAAGTGTTTTTAGCTTGAACCCTATAAACAATACATTGTCCAGGTAACGCTTCAAGGTCTGTGGTAACGAAAGCTGCGTCAGCAGGAGTAGTATCACAATTTGCATCTATCGCTTGAGTTTTCAGCAGTGTCAAGCCGCGAACCGTTGTTTTATCTGTTACTTTAAGGGGTTGAGGTGCGCCTTCTTTACCTGGAGTTAATGTAATAACTGTGTCTTCAGATGTAGGGCTGGTAGAATCTAATGGTGTAAACAGCGGAGCTTTGACTGACGACACTTTATAGTTAATGGTAACGGTACCATTAGGTTTTATACCACTAGGTAAGGCAGTAGAGAGATCATAAACACCATTAACAGCGGTAATAGTTTTATTCGTTACTGTTGGTGTTGTGGTGTCGTTACCATTCGGATAATAAGTGACAGTGACGCTACTATGCTCTGGATTAATTGCATCTGGCGTATTGCCATCATTGTCAGTGATAGTGAACGTTAACTCGCCAGCTTTACTGCCTTCAACGTCTTTACCCGTATTAGTAATGACTGTTGTATGAGTCACTTGGCCTTCGGTACCTGAAGTTGGGGCAATTTCTCTAAAAGTTGGGCCAGTTAGCGTTAGAGCTCGCTGAATGGTCGCTGATGATAGTGGCAGCGTTGAGTCATCACCAGGGTTAGCTGGTATTTGACCATTGAGGTTGTTAATCTGAGCAGTAGTATAGAAAGCACTAACATTTACTTCTTTGGTAGTATCTGTACTATCGACAAGCGTATTCTCAGTGTCAGGATTGTTATCCAAATCATCGGTCACTGTCACGTGGTTAATAGCAGTTTCAGGATTAAGCGCGAGCCCATCCCGAATTCTGTGTAACTGCCATTTAGATTAAATGCTTACTGATACG
>NZ_JABAST010000039.1 GCF_016107575.1 Psychrobacter faecalis
AAATTCACCTCCACCCTAGCGTCGGGTGGAGTCCTCTTTCGTTAGATTGATAGATAAATCAGCTTGCTGTATCGTCCGCTCCTAGCAGACGTTGCAGCAAGTTTTTTTATGGATATTAAAAAAGTCGCTATAAATCCAATTTCTAATCGTGAGTAATTTTATTTTATTTATCATTTCCCCATCGAGCGGCATTTTGCTAAGATAAGGCGTTAATTTTATGTCCATCGCTCAGTCGTCAAGGCTTTCAGCAAAAATCTGTTCTGACGCTTAAATTTAAAGCGCTTTATATCAGATGAACTTGAGATTTAGCCTGTGATAGCAGCGATAGATACATTTGGTTTTATGATGCGGTGTAACAATCTATGACAGTAAAGCATGTGAAAAAACAGCTGGTACAGCTGGTAGTGGGCGTGAGTGTTTCTATGAGTGCAATGATGGCGGGCGCAGCCATTCAGCCTCCTGAAATGGACAATACCGCCTATGTATTAATGGACTATAACACGGGTGAGATACTGGCGCAGAAAAACGCCAATCAACCACTGCCACCAGCGTCTTTGACAAAGATGATGACCAGCTACATGATTGAGCAGCGCTTAGCGTCAGGTGATCTTAAAGAAGACGAGCAAGTACTGATGAGCGCCAATGCTTGGTGCCGCGGTAGTAGCAGTGAGTCATGCATGTATGTACCAGTCAATAAAAGCGCCAGCGTGATCGATATGCTACGCGGTATCATCATTCAATCAGGTAACGATGCTTCAAAAGCGATGGCCGAACACATCGCTGGTAGCGAAGCTTCGTTTGCGATTTTGATGAATGAAGAAGCCGAAAAAATCGGCATGAAAAATACCCATTTTGTCAATGCCACAGGTATGCCCGATGAAGGCCACGAAGCATCAGCTTTAGACTTAGCAAAACTTTCGCGTGCTATTATCAAAAACAGTGGCGACTATTATGGTCTTTATTCGGAAAAAGAGTTTACCTATAACGGTATCACGCAGGGTAACCGTAACGCCCTACTTGCGACCGACCCGACGGTTGATGGCTTAAAAACAGGTCATACTAACGCCGCAGGCTATTGCTTAGCAGCGTCAAGTAAGCGTGACGATATGCGCCTTATCTCTGTCATTATGGGCACAAAAAGTCAACAAGCGCGCGCCGATCAGTCACGTGAGTTGCTAAACTGGGGCTTTGGCCACTTTACCACCGTCACTAAAGCGCCGGCTGGCCAATTCGTCAGTAAAGTACCGGTTTGGTTTGGCGAAGCAAAAGAAGTGGAGTTGGCAACGGGTGACAGTTTGCAGATTTTGACCAGCAAAACACAAAAGAATAAAATCACCACCGTGGTCGATATTCCTGACAGCTTAGAAGCTCCTATCAAAAAAGGTCAAGAAATTGGCAAAATGATGGCGGTAATTGATGGTAAAGCGGTTGCCTCAGTTCCTGTCGTTGCTACGAGCGATATTGAACAATCAGGCTTTATGAGCCGTATTTGGCAACGTTTTACGCGTTGGGCGCAAAACTTGTTTTAAAGAATTGTTTTAAGTACTTGTCTTGAATCTTTAGCTTAACAATTTGTTTTAAAAGCCATTTGATATTAGATAACAGTGATTAGCGAGCTTAATATAAAAAAGACGCCTTTGATGGGCGTCTTTTTATTGGTCTTTTTTTATCTTTAGCTTCATGAATACCGTCATATTTAAGACCAAACCAGCCAGCTTTTTAGCAAATTACTCAGCGCTTTGTCTTCATAGCTCGCCACCTGACAGTAATCTACCCCAGCAGCTTTTAATCCGTGCTCAAAACTATCCAAATGTAGCGCTTGCTGCTGCGAATACCAATACACCAACAAAGCACGATGATCGGTCTCAGAAGCACGAATACGCCTTGCTAAGGCTTCAGCGCTACTTGGTAATACGTCTTCAGCAAACATCACCATATCGAAATTTTTATCGTTTATATCATCAATGACCAGCTGTTCATGTTGATAGCAGGTAACACGCGCCCCTAGTCGCTGTAATTCCTCTAGCAAAGCGCCGCTATCTTGATAGTAGTAATACATTACGTCGAGTCCAGACAGCAGGTATTGCTGCCGCGATTGACGCTGATTGGATAGCTGCAAGGTAACTATAAATTCTGTTCCGACCCCTAGCGTGCTATTTACCTCGACACTAGCGCCCATCAGCTGCGCCATTTGCTTAACGACTGGCAAGCCAATACCCGTGCCTTCATACTGACGGGTTTGCGATGAATCTACTTGAAAGAACGGATTGAAAATATCTTCTATAAAGCTGCTATCGATACCGATACCGCTATCTTTTATCCTTATCTGCCAGCGGTTGCTGTGGTTGAAATGGGTCAGCTGCGAAGTAACGCTTACTTGCCCTGCTGGGGTAAACTTAATAGCGTTACTCAGTAGGATCGACAGTATCTGCTGGATCTTTTCGGCGTCGCCTTCGAGGCTATAATCAATATGATGAATATGACTGCTTAAATCCAAACCTTTCTGCTTGGCAATAGGTTCATATTCGGCCAATAGGTCTGAAATTAATTGTAGCGGATTAAACTCACTGATTTGTAGGCTGATTTGCCCTTTTTGAATTTGATTCAGTTGTATAATTTGATTGAGCGCCAATACCAATTTATCACTGCCATTGTGAATAATCTCAACCGCGTCTTTTTGCTCAGCGTTTAGCTGTTCACCTTCTAATAACTGTAAACCGCCAACGATGGCATTCAATGAAGTTTTTAGCTCATGGGTTATCATACTTTGAAAATTATGCAGCTGCACGTCAAGCGATAAATCTTTTTGATGTAACTGCTGCTCAAACACCGCCAGCGCTGCATAGTCTTGTTTCGACGCTTGCAGGCGATTAAACAAAGTAATAAAAGCCTGCTTAATCTGCACCAATTCTTCAAATTTAAAGCGCTGCGGAATCGCCGGTAGCTGCTCAAGCTCAGGGTTTTTTAGCACAGTATCGCAAACTTCGGTCAGTGCGTCGATATCTTTTGATGACCAGTTTAGTTTGCGCAAAATAAATAGCGCCCAGATAATCGCCAACGACGTTGTCATTAACCACAGCCATAAATTGCTTTGTACCCAATCTGTCCGCAGCGCCGCTACATTCAAATTAATATTGATATAACCAACCAAAGCGGTATCAGACGTCATTTCGCTTACTGAGTCGCCGACTGGGTCGCTCACTGAATTTGAGTCAGCATTCATAGCAGGTAAAGTCGTAAAAACCTGCTGCTTGCCATTAAGCGTATCACTACCGATAGCGAGCGTGCTATTGCCATCTACATAGTCGCCGACGACCGGATAATTAAAGCTGACTGCATTGGCAAATAAAGCATTTTTCCAATCGTCTTTTGATAGGTTGCTATCGGCAATAGGCTGAGAAGTGGTATAAAACAAAATACTTTCGATATTTTGCTCATTTTCTAACAAAAAACGCACTTGATCAGCGACTACCTCATCGCCATCTACGCTCGCCGCGCTAAGCGTCAGGAGGTTCGCCAACTGCTGAGTATGCCGACGTTCTTCCTTATAATGCTGCACCAAACCATAAACAAAAGACAATAAAAAACCTGCTAATACAGCCAAAATCATGGTCTGCATGATAGATTGCCAAATAAGCATGGGTAAGGTTTTTGGGGAGCGGTTGTTCATATGACTCAACTGAGTGAAGACAACTTGTGATTATAGTATAGGTATTTTATAGAGAGGATAACGGTAATGCGACATTTTAATGTAACTTAACACAGTCATGAACTACCCACTACCTTTGAAGTAGAGGTTTCTTAGGTAACGCTCTTACTTGACACGGTGTTCTGTATCAGCGGTTAAGCGAATTGACTAAGCTAACCCTGTCGCACCGACAGTTTTTGATTGTTTAGCCAGTAACAGCCCTTGATTTAAGATATTGATACTGGCGTTAATGTCTCGATCATTTTTCTGCAAACAACTTGGGCAATCCCATGTTCTGACCGATAGCGGTAATTCAGCTTTATTCAGTAGATGATCGCAGTTTGAGCAAGTCTTAGACGATGGATACCATCGGTCTATTTTGACAAGCGCTTTGCCGTACCAGTCTGCTTTATAGGTCAGCATGGTGGTGAATGCTGACCATGAGCTGTCTGATATGGCTTTAGCTAATTTTCTATTCTTAACCATGCCTTTGATGTTCAAGTCCTCAATAGCAATCACATCGTGGTTTTTGATGAGATTGAATGAGAGTTTATGCAAGAAATCTTTGCGGCTATTGGTTATTTGCTCATAGACCTTGGCAACTTTAATTCTTTGCTTTTGATAGTTGCGGCTCTCTGACAATTTGCGTTGATCCGCTTTGGCAGCGGCTCTGCGTTTGGCTAAGATCTTTTGCTCACGCGCAAGCTTGGCTTGCAGCTTCGATAGAAACTTAGGATTGGCCACTTTGCTGCCGTCTGATAAGACGATAAAGTCCGTCAATCCTAAATCAATGCCGATGTTAGAGTGGGTTTTTGGTAATTCATTAACGATAGTTTCAATCAGTAGGCTGACGTAATACTTACCTGATGGGGTACGGCTGATAGTGGCGCTCTTGATAAGCCCATTAACAGATTGATGTATTTTAACCTTAATGTGGCCTATTTTTGGCAATTTAACGGTGTTCTTGGTGACGGCTACCGATCCTTTTTGATTGTTGGTGGTGTAACTGTCTTTAATGCCTTTTTTCTTGAACTTAGGGAACCCTGCGCCTTGCTTGAAAAATTTACTATAGGCAGCTCTTAGATTTTGCTGAACATTGGCTAATGCCAAGCTATCGACTTCTTTTAGCCATTCAAATTCTTTTTTATACTGAGCAGGGGTGTTGTTTAGGGTGGTCTTCGTAGTTTTGTAGTGATCTATTTTATCGCCAAGCATTTTATTCCAAATAAAACGAGCGCAGCCGAATGACTTGGCAAAGAATACTTGCTGTTCATCAGTCGGATATAGCCTGATTTTATGGGCTTTTAGGATCTGCTTTGGCATGAGATATTTATTGTTAGTTGGTTGCATAATTATTATACAACAGGTTGTAGGAGTAGTTACCAACAACGCATTCATCTCCCCACCTTAGAGGTGGGAGAATTCTGCGCTAAGATGTTAAATTAAAAAATGCCATGACGACTGATATAGTCATCATGGCATTTTATATTACAGAGAAGTAAATAAAAGAAAAACAGCGCTAAGAATGTCTTTGTTTCCTATAGAATTAAAGACACTTAGCATATTATCTGATTAGCGCTTTTTATCTTTATTGGTAAATCTAGGCTTATCTTTGGTGGTAAATTTTTGCGCGCGATTGCGTTCACGTTGGCGTAATTGCTGCGCTTTTGCTTTGGTTGGCGTATCACTTTTATTGGCGTACGGGTTTTCATTTTGCTTAAATATAACATTCAGCGGTGTGCCTTCAAGCTTAAAGACTTGACGGAATTGGTTTTCAAGATAGCGTTGATAGCTTTTTGGCAGCGCAGACGTTTGATTACCATGAATCACGATCACCGGCGGATTATGACCACCAATATGAGCAAAACGTAGTTTAATACGGCGACCAGCAACCGTTGGCGGCGGATTGGCCGTGACCGCATCTTGTAAAATCTGCGTCAAGCGGTTGGTTGATACCTCAAACATCGACGACTGATAAGCACG
The DNA here is from genome assembly GCF_016107575.1 of Psychrobacter faecalis. GTDB lineage: Bacteria > Pseudomonadota > Gammaproteobacteria > Pseudomonadales > Moraxellaceae > Psychrobacter > Psychrobacter faecalis. Next base: position 5,672 of record NZ_JABAST010000039.1, read on the forward strand.
TAAGATAGAAGGATATAAATTACCAACCCCAGTGCCGTGTAGCGCCGAGATAAGATGTACTTTGACATATGGGATAAAGTTAAAGCGGCGATCCATTTCAAGCTTGATATAGTCTTTTTGATCTTGCGTCAGACCGTCCCATTTATTAATGGCCACTACCAATGCACGCCCTGCATCAAGCGCATAACCAATCATATTTAAGTCTTGGTCGACAATGCCTTCGTGCGCATCAATCACAATGATGGTTACGTTAGAATCTTCAATCGCTTGCAAGGTTTTAATGACCGAGAACTTCTCTACCTTTTCATCGATTTTACCGCGGCGACGTACGCCAGCCGTATCAATCAAAACGTAATCTTTGCCATCGCGTGTATAAGGAATATAAATACTATCGCGCGTCGTACCGGGCATATCAAACACCACCACACGGTCTTCACCCAATAAACGGTTGACCAGCGTTGATTTACCAACGTTTGGACGACCGATAATCGCAAGCTTTAACCCTCTTGGCTCGACGACATTTTCTTGCGTTGGCATGTTAGCGGTCAACGCTTCTAGCAAGTTACCAACACCGCGCCCATGACTGGCTGCCATTGGATACGGCTCACCTAAACCTAACGCATAAAACTCTGCCGGCGCCGCATCATGGACACCATCAACTTTATTGGCGACGACATAAACAGGCTTGCCAAGGGTATGCAAAAACTTGCCAATTTCAGCATCAGCGCCAATCATACCGGCACGCGCATCAACGACGAAAACAATAATATCGGCTTCATGAATGGCGGTATGCGACTGCTCAGACATATAGTCATCAATATTGCCGCTACCATCGTCAGCTTCGCCAATACCGCCGGTGTCGACTACGATAAAGGATTTGTCTTCATAAGTCGCATCACCGTATTGACGGTCACGAGTCAGCCCTGACAAATCAGCAACCAATGCCTGCCGACTTTTAGTGAACTGGTTAAATAAGGTAGATTTACCGACGTTTGGACGGCCAATTAAGGCGACCACAGGCTTGATACTCATGGGTTACTCTCAGTGAATGACACAGTGATGTGTACAATGGCGGACGCTGCGTTTACGCTTATACTAAGAACAATAACGCTTCGACCGCGAATTTAAATAAATGGTAAAGATAAAACAATGGCAAATAACACTGGGCTTTTTGCGTTAAGCAGTTGCTATAAGTGTTGGTTAAGGTGTTACCCCAATTATAAATAGCTCAAGCATTTAAGCATCATGACCAATCAATCGTCATGACTTATACGATTAGCGCCTACCACGTATCGGTCGCATAGAGTACGCGAAAGCCACTATTTAAACAAGCAATTTACACAAGGCACGAAACGCTGACAAAGCAGCGTTTTTCTTGAACCTAATACCAGTATGCTTATTTAACGCTTTATTTGACAACTAGTTTTAAAATATTGCTTTAGAACATTGATTTAAAACATCGCTTTAAAAAATAGGCGGTTAAATCAGCCGTCACTGACAAAAACTTAGCGTGCTAATTGCCAAATTGCCACTTGTCCTGCTGTACTTTGCGTCATTAACAGACTGCCTTGTACTTGCAAATTGGTCAAAGCACCTTTGGTCTGCACGCGGCTAACGATTTTGCCGCTTGCAGGATCAAATAAATGTACTACGCCGTCAAAGTCGCCGACCGCAATATAATTGCCAATCATTACAGGATTGGTGAGATGACGATAAGCCAACTCTTCACTTTCCCACAACACTTCGCCATTATTGCGGTTATAAGCGACCACTTTACCGTCTAAACTGGTGGCAATCACTTGCTGATTATTGACTGCAAGCGACTTTAAGCTGGCAAGTTCATTGACGAACATGACTTGACGCGAAGCTAGATCAATACCGAGCAGCTGACCACTATAACTGATAGCAAATAACTGATTATTATCAACGATGGGCATACCGTCGACATCGCTCATGCGCTCAACTTCGCTACTACCCGCTCCGACGCCAACGCGGCGTGACCACTGCGGTAAGCCATTATCAATAGTAATAGCATGCAAGCGACCGTCAGCAGTTGCTAGGAGTGCAGTTTTATCATCTAACAGTGTCGGCGCTGCTGTACCGCGTACGCTGATAGGAGGTACTTGGGTGGCAAACTGCCAAACAGATTGACCGTTTTGTAGCGACAGACCATGCAAGAAACCATCATTGGCCGATAAAATTACTCGGTTATTGCTGATTAACGCTGGCGTCAAAACCGTACCGGTTAATTGCTGCTGCCAGCGCTTAGCGCCAGTGGCACTATCAAATGCCATCACCAAACCGCTGCGTGTACTCACAATAGCCGTCTGACTAAGAGCATCTAATGCCACGCCACCGGTGATTTGATCGCCTACATTGACTGACCATAGGCGCTGACCCTTACTATCAAAGCCAGTCAAATCACCACCGCGTGACGCCGTCACGATTTGCGAGTTGGCATAGCCTACTTGCAAGCTAAGAGGATCTTTACTACTGGCTTTTTTGCTACCGACATCGGTACTAAAAACAGGTTGTAGTACGCTAATTGGTTGTGCGATTTGTACCAATTTTACAGGATCATTGACGACTGGTTTGATACCTCGATTACACCCAACGACTGCTGTTGCCATCACTGCGATGACGGCGACATGCATGGCCGTCGTTTTGATTGTCTTAACGTTTATCGTTTTGTTTGAGCGAATAGCTTGAGTCATTATAGGTTCTCACTACCAATAAAGTAATTATGAATAAATTAGTTAGCAGTAAATAAGTGGCACACAATAATAAGTATAATAAATAAGCACTTATGATTGATACTACCTTTTTAACTCACTGCGCTACTTAGTTTTAAAAGGGTTTGTACAACGTTTTATCGTGTTGCAATTTTTCTTTATTAGCACATTAACGCTTTTACTATTTTTTTAATATTTGGTTTTGGTATCTTTTTAACAACTGGCTTATGCGCCAGCTTCTATCTTATTATTGTCTGCCGCATTTTCACCTTCGGCTGCGACTGGCTGGGCAGGCATAGCAGGTTCTTGTATAAGTCCAGCTTGCGGCGCAATAGGTTCAGGCACGATACCGAGACTTTCCATTTTTAATGCCAATACTGCACGCGTTTCTTGACGGCTACGTAACAACTCCCAAGCATTATTGTAAGATTTAATCGCCGCGTCTTTATTATTTTGCGCCAAATAAATATCACCCAATAGCTCTTGCTGGCTTGCCTCAAACGAGCTTGGCATATCGTTATTAGCTTCAGCTAAAGCAGCATCGGCATCGCCCGCTGCCAATAGTGTTTTGGCATAGCGCAGACGGGTAATCGCTTCTAAGCCTGCATCTCCCAAATCGATTGCCAGTGCCTTTTTAAAGGTTTCGCCAGCACCTTTAAAGTCATCACTGTCCACTTGCTGACGCGCTTTAATCATTAGCGCTTGCCACGCATAGACTGAATTGCTATGGGTGCTTACTAGAGCATCAATATCTTTATCTAGCTTTTTACGACTTTCAGTCAGTGACGCTTGCGCTTCTGCTTCTAAGTCTGGGTTTTGTGATGCGAGGCTGACTTCTTCATTTAAACGTTGAATATCGGCATAATGGTCGGCGGCCACCGTATCGACGCGCGCATGGTTGTTTTGCCAATACGTCCAGCCGAAATAGGCGGCCAACGCCAATAAAATCGCGGTGACAATATAGCTGCCATACTGCTTTAATGCTTGCATTGAATTGTCTGCATTTGGCGAATTGGGTGTCAGAGCCATATATTTTTACCTGATAAGATTGATATGAAATGTTTAATGCTAAAGCCACAATCGCTTATTAACGAACGAAGCTGTCTTTAGTTGACAACCAGTCTTGCGCGACTGTTTTTTGCTCACCCGTCTGCATGTCTTTGATACTAATGGTATTATCATCGAGTTCCTGCTGGGCGATAATCACTGTCAACGCCGCGCCCGATTTATCCGCCTTTTTCATTTGCGCTTTTAAGCTGGTTGCGCTCGCCATTTTTACGCGTAGGTCAGGACGGCTATAACGCAGCGCTTGCGCATAACTTATACCCGCACTATAAACTTCTGGATGGGCAACCACAAAAATATCGCAAGCGGGCAACTCTGCTATCGGTGATACAGCGTCGATAAGCAGTAATAAGCGCTCAAGTCCCATCGCAAAACCAACGGCTGGCTCAGACTTCACGGGTTTATTATCCCCTTTATCATCAGAAATCCCGATAGATTTTAATTGGCCAACCAAACCATCGTAACGGCCACCGGCACAAACGGTCGCTTGGCTACCAAGCTTATCAGTGACCCACTCAAATACAGTTTTATTATAGTAATCAAGTCCACGTACTAAATGCGGATTAATCTCAAACTCAATCCCAAGTGCGGTCAGATACGCTTGCACTTGTTCAAAATGCGCCTTGCTCTCTGCACCCAAAAACTCAGCAAGCTTTGGCGCCTCTGCCAATAGCGCTTGGGTACTCGCCTCTTTACTGTCTAAAATACGTAATGGATTGGTCGTCAGGCGGCGTTTGCTATCCTCATCTAGCTGGTCTTGTTTGTCAGTTAGATATGCAACCAATGCTTCACGGTAAGCATGACGCTCATCAAGCTCGCCCAAGCTATTAAGCTCTAAGCGCATCTCATCTTTTAGACCCAATTCTTGCCACATCAAATGCGTCATAGCAATCAGCTCGGCATCAGCATCCGGTAGCGCACTACCAAAACTTTCGACACCCAATTGATGAAACTGACGGTAGCGACCTTTTTGTGGACGCTCATAGCGAAACATCGGGCCAATATACCAAAGTTTCGGCGTATCACCGCGCAATAAATTGTGCTCAATCACCGCGCGTACTGCCCCTGCCGTGCCTTCTGGGCGCAATGCCAATGGCGTTGGCGGCTCAGACTTATCGGTAAAGCTATACATCTCTTTTTCGACGATATCGGTTGCGCCGCCGATAGCACGCGCAAACAAGTCGGTTTGCTCAACGATAGGCAGGCGAATATGCTCATAACCGTATCTGCCCAATACATCTGCCAACATCGACTCTAAGTGCAGCCATTTTGCAGACTGCTCAGGCAAAATATCATTAAACCCTTTGATTGCTTTAATCATAGTACGGTCGCATCCTTAAATTTTTAACAAGCTATCTCTAATATTTTTTATTGGTAATGACGGTTTTTATTAATAATCGCGCTTTATTTTAATCAGAAAATACATCAGGGTGACGACTTATTTTACGCGAATGATTTCATTCCCACGTTTTTTCGCCAAATCTTCGGCATGCGCACGTACCATGCCTTCGATTTCATCAACCAAATTATTGGTATCAATCAAATGGCTTTTTTCGCCCATACGGTAGACCAGCGATTTTGGTGCGGCGCCGACAATACCAATATCCGCTTCTTTTGCTTCGCCCGGACCATTTACCTTACAACCAATCACCGACAAATTCATCGGCTCACGGATATCTTCTAAGCGTGACTCTAACGCGGTCATTACTTTAATCACATCAAACTCTTGGCGTGAACAGCTTGGGCAAGCGATAAAGTTAACACCATTTGAGCGAATATTAAGCGATTTTAAAATATCAAAGCCGATTTTAATTTCTTCTTCTGGCTCAGCCGCTAAAGAGATACGAATGGTATCGCCGATACCGTCTAATAACAGCCCGCCTAAGGCAATGGCAGATTTCACCGCGCCAGTACGATACACGCCCGCTTCGGTGACGCCTAAATGCAAAGGATTATCAATCTGCGCAGAAATCAGACGATAGGCATCTAAAGTCAAAAATACATTACTGGCCTTTACCGAGACTTTGTATTGATCAAAGTTTAAACGCTCTAATATATCGATATGGCGCATCGCTGATTCAAGCATCGCCTCACCAGTAGGCTCAGTATATTTACGCTGAATGTCTTTTTCTAATGAGCCTGCATTAACGCCAATACGAATCGGAATATTATAATCTTTGGCGCAAGCGACCACTTCGCGGACTTTGGCGTCGCTACCGATATTACCCGGGTTGATACGCAAACAATCGGCACCCGCTGCCGCGACCGCTAGGGCGATTTTATGATCAAAATGTACGTCTGCAATGAGTGGTACGCTGACGCGCTTACGAATCTCGGCAAAGGCTTTGACGGTGTCCATTGTCGGGGTCGACACGCGCATTAAATCCGCACCCGCTTCAACGCAGCGCTCGATTTGGGCAACAGTCGCTTCTACATCACAAGTATCGGTATTGGTCATGCTTTGCACACTAATCGGTGCATCGCCGCCGATTGCGACATCACCAACGTGTATTTTTTTGGTAAGACGACGGTTGATAGGCGCTGACGTTGACATAGACAAACCCTTTCATTGGAACAAATTGGAACGAATTGAAACTAAAATCTGGAAACCAACATTACTTTTAACGCTAACAGCTTGTTGAGAACAATCGTTTTGTTAAGTTTAATAGCTATTAAAGATTAAGGTGCAAGCTCAAAACTGGCCTGCGTACCTGTAGCATAACTGTCTAACGCCACGGCTTCTTCATTAAGCATTAAGCTGACATTTTTGACATTATCAATCTGTACGTTAAAAGGCGGTGTACCTGATAACTTATAATCGCCAGCAGTTTGCGAGCCATTCATCAGATTGCTACCCGAGGCATCGGTAATCACCACAACAGCAGCATCAGTCAGCTTAACATCGAGCGTAGCGGCTGCCGCACTTTCACCGCCCAAATTCAGCGCCGAGCCAGACGCACCAACGCCATTGTTATCAACATCAATCGCTGCGCCTTGCGCTTGTTCTAGCGCTGAGATGTCTTCGCTAGTCGTTACTGGCTGCTCATTATTGTCTTTACTGGCGTTAGACACCATACGAAATAAGAAAATCGCTAAAATAATAACGCCAATCACGGCGATGATTAATAAGGGATTAAAACGAATGCGGTTGTGAGTATCGCGCTGCAAGGTACCCATCGGGCGTAGTGGCGACTCAATATTTTGAGGAGCGCGCGCTTTTAGCTCATTAGGGTAAGCAGCATCAAAGCTGCTCGCTACTTTTGTGGGATCCAAACCCAAAAACTTGGCGTAGTTAATCGCAAAACCGCGTGCAAACGCCGCTTGTGGTAAATCCGCAAAATTCTCATTTTCGAGCGCTTGTAAATGACGTTTTAAAATAAATAATTCGGCAGCAGCCTCTTCTAAACTGACTTGTTTGGTTTTGCGGGCTTGCTGCAACATGGCACCAAATGATCCCTGAGCGTTAGATTGTGTGTTTGATGATGGGGTGGTCATTTCCATGGTGCCTCTGGATTATTAAGCCAAATCTTAAGTTGTTTTGCTTCATCGCTTAGTGGATAAGCGGATAAAAGCTGCTGAGCCAATTGCTGGCGCGTTGCTATGTTATTTTGTGCCGCGGCAAGTTTGATACCCTGTAATAGCAGACGCGGACTAATACTCTGCCCTTGTACCAGTAGCAAGGTTTCATCATAAAGCCTTTGAGCCTGCTGTACACGCTGCTGCTCGAGTAGCAAATCAACCAGTTCAATATGCGCAATCACACTATTGCGGTTGCCATCTAATGCGCGTAAAAATGCTTTGGCAGCAGCTGGATGATCATTGAGCTGAAGATAGGTGCGCCCTAAATTCTCTAACGCCCCAATCCGGCCTTCATAGCCAAGCGCCGCCCCTGCAATCTCAAACTGCTCCGCCGCCTCTTTATAACGCTTCATTTGCGACAAATAAACGCCGTAATTATTGTGCGCTTGATCAAAATCTTTATCTAGCATAATGGCTTTTTTAAAGTATTGATCGGCTTTTGCAAGATTAAGGCGACTGCCCTCTTGCTGCAACAAAATGCCCATCATATCATAGGCGGGCGCATAACGGCTATCAGCAGCAAAGGCTTTTTCAAGTTGGCGCTGGGCGGCATCGAGCTCATTTTTGCGAATATATTGTGCAGCAAGTGACGTGCGAACGCGAGCAATTTCTTGCTGATCTAAATTGCGATTGTCGCTCGGTCGCGTCGACGTTTGATAAGGTGCATTACCAATCAAGTCTGTGGTCGTCGTACTTTGACAACCGCTTAACAACAAAGCACTTAACGCACTGGCTAACAAAATAACGTTTGCGCCGCGCGTTTGGACAATACTGGCAGCTGATTGCTGCGCTGGTTGAGAAAGTAAGGTTTGATATTTGAACTGACAAAGAGTTTTTAAAGTCATCATAGCCGCCATCATAAAACTGTGGGTCAATGCGTTCGATCATCGAGGCATCAGTTTAATGGATTTAGCACCCATAAGTACAATTTAGTTGATATTAATTGTGCTGCTCTTTGTTATTGATGCTCGTAACTACATTTTATTACCGTTGTGAGATAAAAACGACAGTTAAGCAATTCAATTCATTGCCTTACCTACTCACTTGTGAATCAGCAAATATTTAATCCTAACTTCCTAGCTTTGGACAATAAAAACGGCGTTAAATACTTTCACGTTCTTTAATACTTTGCTGCCACGCTGCTGAACGACGCGTTCTATCCGCCACTTGTCCAACCAATTGACCACAAGCGGCATCGATATCGTCACCGCGCGTTTGGCGAATGGTACACACAAAACCCGCTTGGCTTAAAATATCGCTAAAGGCATGAATGCGGTTATTGCTCGATTTATCATACGGCGCATGCGGGAACGGGTTAAACGGAATCAGGTTAATCTTACTTGGTAAGTCTGTTAATAATGCCACCAGCTGATGGGCGTGCTCATTGCTATCATTGACGCCATCAAGCATGACATATTCAATCGTGACATGCTTTTTATGACGCGGATTGACATCATATACATAGTTTTTTGCCGCGGCAATCAGCTCATCTAACGGATATTTTTTATTAATCGGCACTAGCTCATTACGCAACTCATCGTTTGGTGCATGCAAGGATATCGCCAATGCCACATCAATATCTTGCGCTAGCTGGTACATTTTTGGCACCACGCCTGAAGTCGATAGCGTCACACGGCGCTTTGATAAACCGTAAGCATGATCGCTTAGCATCAGCTCCATTGAGCCAACCACGGGTTTATAGTTTAATAAAGGCTCACCCATGCCCATCATCACGACGTTGGTGACGTTGTTTTCCCATAAGCTATGGTCAACGTTGTCTAAACTGTCATTGTCATCGCTCATATAAGAAGCGTTCGCCACCCATAATTGGCCGATAATTTCGGCAGCGGTTAAATCACGCTCGAAACCTTGCTTACCAGTACTGCAAAAACTACAGTCTAGCGCGCAGCCAACTTGCGAGGAGATACAAAGAGTCTTACGGCCGTTTAGTTTGCTATCATCTGCCGGAATCAATACCGTCTCAACCAATGAGCCACCCGTGACTTCAAACACCCATTTACGCGTACCATCATCGCTATACTGACGATGAATCACTTTTGGCGGCGTGACACAAGCATGGGCTGATAATTTATCACGCAAGGATTTGCTCAAATTGGTCATTTGCTCAAAATCGGTTACCCCATGCTGATAAATCCATTTAATCACTTGCGTCGCACGAAACGGCTTTTCGCCAATACTTTTGAAATAATCCGCCAGTTGCGCTTGTGTCATGCCCAATAAGTTGGTTTTTGCTTGTGCTTCATCGACAAGCTTGATGCTATTGGCAGGCTTTTTAGCAGTCTGTGCTGGGATATGTTGAATAGGAGTTTCGAGAGTGGACATAATAGGTAACCTTTTTGCAGCCACTAAAATAAGCGCTGCAATTATTGAGATGGGCGTTGCCAGTTAATCATACATCTGATGTATGAGGGCATAAGCAATCCGTTATGAGCGTATTTTTATCCGCTTCTTTTATCAAAATGTCTATAAACACTTAAAGTTTATAAAAACATCATGACAATATGCTGATAAGGGATTGATAATGCTCGTAAAACTAATAATGAGGCAGATCTTTAAGAATTTCAATATAGAATCAAACTATTATAGCTAAAACGGCTTATACCAAAAGATATAAGCCGTCTTGCTACACTAATTATCGATAACCAGCATCAAAGTGATTATCAATAACTGCTGCTATTAACGCGTACGTGCACAAACTTCATCTTCATTGAAGAAGTAGCTGATTTCACGTGCTGCTGATTCAGCTGAATCTGAACCATGAACGGCGTTTTCATCGATGCTGCTAGCGAAGTCAGCACGGATAGTGCCTTCAGCGGCGTCTTTTGGGTTAGTAGCGCCCATGATTTCACGGTGCTTAGCGATTGCGTTTTCGCCTTCTAGCACTGATACCAATACTGGACCTGACATCATAAAAGACTTTAGGTCGTTGTAAAATGGACGCTCAGCGTGCTCAGCGTAAAAACCGCCTGCTTTTTCATCATCAAGTTGTAGCATTTTAGCGGCAACAATTTTTAGACCCGCTTTTTCAAAACGGTCGTAGATAGCGCCGATGTGGTTGCCAGCTACTGCGTCAGGTTTGATGATAGATAAAGTACGTTCGTTAGCCATGAAAAGCTCCTATTAAGAGTGGGTTGGACAAGAAATAAATTGTTATGTCTTTGGCCGCTGTGTTGGTAACGGCTAAATTAAGCCATTTTTATTTGCCAATGCGGCTACCTGAGCGCCAACACAGGATTGCTGCCTATTATAATGATTGAGCCTGTAAATGATAGCGTTAATTTAGAAAAGTCGCTTGCATAAGGACAAAATTTGCTGCTCATTTAGCAAATATTTATGATTTATTGCTACTAAAAAACCCCAATGCTGAACATTAGGGTTTTATGAATGAATTATAATAGAGCTGTTTTACTAATTAAGCATCATACGGATCGCGTAATACAATCGTTTCTTCACGGTCAGGACCGGTTGAGATAATATCAACTGGGCAACCAATCAGCTCTTCGATACGTTTGATGTAAATTTTAGCGTTTTCTGGTAGGTCGTCATAGCTTGTGATACCAACCGTTGACTCGCTCCAGCCTTGTAGGGTTTCGTACTTAGGCGTGACTGACTCATAGAATTCAGCATCATGTGCGCCTGCACACTCAGTCTCAGGTAAGTTGTAACCGACACCGATTAATAGCTCTTCTAGACCGTCTAATACGTCAAGCTTAGTCAAGCAGATACCTGACATAGAGTTTAGTACCACGGCACGGCGTAATGATTCAGCATCAAACCAACCACAGCGACGCGCGCGGCCGGTGGTTGCACCAAACTCATGACCGACTTTGGCCAAATGAGCACCAACATCATCAAACAATTCAGTTGGGAATGGACCACTACCAACACGCGTAGTGTAAGCTTTAGTGATACCCAATACATAGTCTAAATACAAGGGACCGATACCTGTACCAGTCGATACACCGCCCGCAGTGACGCTAGAGCTGGTGACAAACGGGTAAGTACCGTGGTCGATATCAAGCAAGGTACCTTGCGCACCTTCAAACATTAAGTTTTTGCCAGCAAGACGTAATTGGTTTAGGTCTTCGGTCACATCGGTAACCATGCCTTTAATTTCTTCGCGCCACTCTTGGCAAAGCTTAAAGGTCTCATCAAAATCAATAGCGTCCACTTTATAGTACTGAGTCAGTTGGAAGTTATGATATTCGATTAGATTGCGTAGTTTTTCTTCTAAGTCATCTCGGAACAAGTCAGCAAGTTTAATTGCACGGCGCGCAACTTTATCTTCATAAGCGGGACCGATACCGCGACCTGTGGTACCGATTTTGCCCGTGCCGCGCTTAGCTTCACGTGCTTGGTCAAGCGCGACGTGATAAGGCATAATCAATGGACAGTTTGGTGAAATACGTAGGCGTTCACGGACTGGCACATTTTTCTCCTCTAGGGCTTTCATCTCTTTTAATAGAGCGTCAGGTGCAAGCACCACGCCGTTACCGATGAAGCAGGTTACGCCTTCACGCAAGATACCTGAAGGAATCAGATGTAGGATGGTGGTTTTGCCATCGACAACTAAGGTGTGACCGGCATTATGACCGCCTTGGAAACGTGCAACAGCTGAGGCTTTTTCGGTCAGTAAATCAACGATTTTACCTTTACCTTCATCGCCCCATTGGCTACCCAAAACTACGACATTCTTACCCATGATTAATCCTTACCTTTATGTATTGAGGTGTGTGCAGCAATAATTTTAAAACAACCTAGCAAAACTTAATTAGCACTAAGAAATGATATGTTATTCACTGTCTGTTTTTCAAAATTTAATAAATAAGCTTCAATAAATGAGCCTTATGCAAACTGGTTGTGAGCGTAACGGTTTTTTAAATTTAAACCGTTTCTAGCCGCCACTCATTATCTACAAAGTTTAAACGATGCGTCATCGCTGCTGGACGGTCATCAGCCGTTAATGGCATAGTGACGCGGTAACCTTGTTGACGTAAGCTTGTGACTTGTTGTAATAGATTCTGCATTTGCGCTTTATCAGCATTAGCGTGCTGTAAAGCCTCATAATCAACCAGTACAATAATTGGTGACTCAAGCTGCGTATGCGCCAACAAACGGCTGACATCCATACTAAAGCCTGTCGCTTGACGTGGCTGCTTTGCGCTTAATTGACCAACACTTTGCATACCATCAAAACGCCCACCACGTACCAGCGGCTGGGTTTCACTATTGATATAGCCGTTAAAGATAATACCGGTATGATAATGATAGCCCGACAGTTCGGTCACATCGATACTGACTGGCGTCTGCCACTGCGTTTCTAAATGAGTTTTTAGACGTTGCAACTCATCGACAGCCGTCACGATGTGTGTATCTTGCTTAGCAGTATTTGACAGGGTGTCTAACAGTTTTGCCATATCATGACCAAAGCGCGCCAATGCGTAAAAATCATTACCCATTGTCAATAGCTGGCAGACACGTTTTAGCTCTGGTAAATTTTTATTGGCATACAGATGCATCAATTGCTCGGTGTCATTATCCGACAACTCAGCCAATGCTGCCAAACGCTTAAATATCGCCACATGACCCAAATCAATATGCAATGCTGCGCTCATATCTAAGCTATTTACCATACTAAACAGCACATCTATCAGCTCGATATCAGCTGCAAGCTCGCCGCAACCAAATATCTCCGCACCGAGTTGTAGCGGTGTCCGTGAGCCAAAGAGGCCTGAAGGCAAGGTATGAATCACATCCCCTGCGTAGCAATAACGCGCAATACCATGACCGCCGTGATGGGCATCAATACGCAAAATCTGCGGGGTAATATCAGCGCGCACGCCCATCAAACGACCAGTCAGCTGATCGATAATCTTAAAGGTTTGACGTTTTAAATCTTCTGAAGCTTCACTCAATAACGATTCGGTAAACTCAATCATGGGCGGATTGACCAACTCATAGCCATGACTGATCAGCTGCTGGATCAATTGATGTCTCAGGACCTCTTGCTTATGGGCATCTTCAAACAGCACATCGACGACCCCGTCAGGCAGCAGCCAGCTATTATTGGCAACGTCGCTGGCAAAGTTGTTGAGATATGGCAGACCATTAGCGGCAGCACGGTTATCAGCAAGCTGGGTCGCCGCTGGTTTTGTCGTATTTGACTGGGCAGGTTTTGCAGAATCAGAACTGACAGACACAATGAATCCTTGTTTGGCGTAGCGCTTACCAAAAACGCGGTACTGATGCGGTACTAAAAAGTCGTATTCATAATGGCAGTGATATAAGGCGTTTTGTATTTTTGACGCGCAACATCACCGACCCAATTATCTATAAGCAAACTAGGTGACCGCAAAAGGGTGAGTAATAAGTATAAGTTAGGATGATAAGACGAGTATCTTTATGCGCTAAAATTTATGCGATAGAAAACTATGATAAATAATCAAGGCACTTTATGCTTTAGTTTAGCATAGCAGTCAAGCTTCGCCTAGTGACAATTGAACCCAATTGCCATCTAATTATTTTGCGAACGCATGATGTATTAAACTCATTGTCTCCTAAACTTATTCTTTAACAAAGAAACAGCCTGTCTCATAAACCGTACTTAAACCTTGTAAAGCGTTTACCATCTGTTGCTTGATAACGCCTTATCGGTAGACTCATGTTACACTAACACATATTTTATCTCGGAAAGCCTTATGTCAACTGATTACCACCCAAATCCTGCCATTAATCAAACCAACGTCCTCGGCACTGCCCTTGCCAGCTGTTGTTTTGACCCACTTACTGGCTACTACCGCAATGGCTTTTGTCATACCGGTAACCACGATGTTGGTCAGCATACCGTGTGCGCTAAGATGACCAGTGAATTTTTAAATTTTTCTGCCAGTCGTGGCAATGACTTGATTACGCCGCTGCCTGAATATGGTTTTGCCGGTCTACAGCCTGGTGATTACTGGTGTATTTGTGCGCTACGCTGGGTTGAAGCATTAGACTTCGATATTGCCCCGCAGATAAAGCTCGAAGCCTGTCACGAAAGCTTATTAAGCTTGGTGGATATCGACACGCTAAAACGCTATGCATTGTAGTTTGCAGAGCAGCAATATAAAAAAGGTGAGGGACATAAATTAATAGGCTAAAGATGTTTTAGCCCATGTCATTTTCACGTTTATTTAACATTTATTTAATATTAGCCACCGACTAAAGGAGAAGGTATGAACCAAGATGATGACCTGATTGTCAAACCGACAACACGTATCACACCTGACTCTAATGTCAGCCTTATCGACACCAGTATGGGCGATGAGCGCTCTTATTTAGACAATTACGCCAGCTACGACAGCTATATTTATGGCGACGCCGATGCGACGGTCGAAGATACGATTGAGACCATGACCGTCTATGACCCCGACTCTGAGCGCTATGAAGATATCGACTTATCGAGCGATGATGAAGTGGTCAATTGCTATGCCTACTCGCGTAAAACTGGCGAAAAAGTCAATAAGATCGGCCTAAATGACGTCAGTCGCGCTTTAAGTAATAGCGGGCAGTTTATTTGGCTGGGTCTTTATGACCCAAGTTTAGAGACCATGGTAAAAGTTAGAGATGCCTTTGAGCTGCACGAACTAGCCATTGAAGATGCCTTTGCTGACCATCAGCGCGCAAAAGTTGAAAACTACGATAATGACATGATATTTGTGGTGCTACGTACCGCCAAGCTCGAAGACAACGTCATTCGCTACGGCACCACGGCGATATTTATGGGCAAAAACTATCTGATTACCATTCGTAATGGGCCGTCGAACTCTTATGCGCCGGTGCGCGAACACTGTCATCGCCGCCCAGAAAAGCTGCGCATGGGGCCTATCTTTGTCCTGCATGCCATACTCGATTTTATCGTCGATAACTATATGCCGATTACCGATCGCTTAGGCAGTTATCTGCGTGAGCAAGAACGTAACATTTTTACTTATGAGTTTAATAAAGAAACGCTTAGAAATCTGTATGAATTAAAATCCCAGCTGGTGCATATGCGGGCGGTGATTTTGCCGGTGCAAGATATCTGTAGTTTCTTTATTAATCACAATAAAAGTGACTTAATCTCGCCGTTTTCCCATGCTGCAAAACCCTATTTCAGAGATGTGAATGACCATTTATTGCATTCTTTAGATGCGATTAATGGCTTAAATGAAATGCTTAGCGTGGTCATGAATACTTACCTCGCCATGGTTAATATGGGACAGAATGAGGTGGTCCGTAAACTCGCTGCTTGGGCTGGTATTTTGGCCGTACCGACAGCAATTGCTGGTATCTATGGGATGAACTTTGATTTTATGCCAGAGCTACATTGGCAGTATTCTTATCTGGTTATCATGGCAGTTATTATCTCGTTATGTAGCTTTTTATACTTTAACTTTAAACGCTTGGGTTGGCTGTAATTTAAGAGAATTTCAGACAAAAAAAGGGCTGCCATTTAATTGGCAACCCTTTTTTATTAAAAACCATTTATTCACAGCAATTTATTGAAAGCCATTCAACAATGATGTTTTTTAAAAAGACCTTATTTACGATAAGGCTTACTATCAACGCTTGGCAGATGATGCTCGGTACTTCTTATTTGATGATCATCCAAATAATCTTCTGGTCGCCCAAACATCTTCGCCGTCCACGTTAATATCACAATTGACGCACTCAGCACCATAATGGCAAAGGAAATCGTTGCCAATAACCATAAATGGAAGTTATCTGATACCGCCTGCACATCGACGACCAAATGTCGTGACAAAGCGGTAATCGCGATAAATATCAAAAACTGCACTGGCAGACGATGGGTTTTAAAGTAAATCCCAATCATCGCCAGTAGTTCAAGATAAATAAATAGCAGTAAAATATCTTTTAAATCTGCTGAGCCTTTTTGAAAAATCACAAAGAACTCTTTGCCCGCCGTCCAAACGACCACCACGCTGATTAAGAATAAAATAATATAGTGGCAGATATCGACAAACTCACGGCCGATATGCTGCATGCGCTCATGGATACCCATATTGGATTTTGCTACATCGATATCAT
The DNA here is from genome assembly GCF_016107575.1 of Psychrobacter faecalis. Classification (GTDB taxonomy): domain Bacteria; phylum Pseudomonadota; class Gammaproteobacteria; order Pseudomonadales; family Moraxellaceae; genus Psychrobacter; species Psychrobacter faecalis. The sequence continues at coordinate 22,138 of NZ_JABAST010000039.1, forward strand.
TGCCTTGATAGGCTTTATTATTTTTCTCTGTCGATAGCTGTTCAGATTGCTGTTCTGGTTTTTGCTCTGACAGCGTCTTCATTAGCTGACTGCACTGTTGTCTAAACCAGCAGCTTTTTCGGCCGCATTAACGGTTTGGCGAATTAAGGTATTAATGGTCATCGGGCCAACACCGCCGGGAACTGGTGTATAAGCACTAGCGATATTTTCTACGCCTTGCAACTCGATATCACCGACGCCGCCATTATCCGTTGGATGGAAACCTGCATCGATCACCACCGCGCCTTCTTTAATCCATTCCGCTTTAATCAGCTCAGGCACACCCACTGCGCCAACGACGATATCAGCGCGTTTAATATGCGACTCTAAATCTTGCGTTCTTGAATGGCAAATCGTTACCGTGCAGTTGGCATTCAATAGCATCATCGCCATTGGTTTACCCAAGATGGCACTGCGACCTACCACTACGGCTTCCTTACCAGCAAGCTCAATATTATTGTGCTCTAGTAAATGCATGATACCTTGCGGGGTACATGAGCCATAAGCGGACTGCTGCATCGCCATACGACCAAAGCCAAGGCAGGTCACACCATCGACGTCTTTTGCCAAGTCAATCTGCTCAAAGCAAGCACGCTCATCGATATGAGCCGGTACTGGGTGCTGCAGCAAAATACCATGCACGTCTGGATTGCTATTTAGCTCGTCTATTTTTGCCATCAGCTCTGCAGTCGTCGTCGCACTTGGCATTTCAACGCGTATAGAGTCCATGCCGACACGCTTACACGCATTGCCTTTCATACGTACATAAGTCGCAGAAGCAGGATCGTCACCGACCAATATCGTCGCGAGGCTTGGAGTACGGCCTGTTTTCGCTTTAATAGCGTCTACACGCGCACTCAGTTGCTGTTCTATTTGTTTAGCAAGTGCTTTACCGTCCAAAACGGTAGCAGATCCTTGGGCAGTTGACGTAATAGACGCAATTGACATAGTAACTCCAATAAAGGGTGCGATAAAAAATAGGGTGCGATAAAAATAAAGACAGCGCCTGCAAGTTTTTGCATGCCTGTCTTATGCTTGGTCAATTCTTTTTGACCGTTAATAGAGACTGATATTGTACCTGTCTGAGCTAAAAAATCCTAGCACCCTATTGACAGTCCTTACTTTAAAATCTGTAAACTCACTATAAAAAATCGGCCTATTAATTATAATAGACCGACTTTTTATGTTCGAAAACTTCCTTAAACTGATTAAACAGTCATTTAGTAAGTTTGCAGCTCAATACCTACGCCTACCCCAACATCAGTGGACTGGATATCAGAGTCGACTGCCCAAAGCCTACTAGATATTAGCGTCTTTGGATTGTACTGATGCTCCCAAGCCATATCAATACTGGTCAGCTTATCAGTCGTTGGGAATGCTTGATTAATGGCTTCATCCGCTTGATTCACCTTGGCATGTTGTACTTTTGCATTAATGAAATTACGGTTATCGAGCCATAAGCGACCACCAAGCGCGATACTTTCCGCATCGCCGCCTAGCGCATAGCCTAATGGGAAACCTTGCTGATAATAGCCGTCTGTATAGATAAAGTGGTCATAAGACACGCCCTTTACCTCACCGCTAGAACGAGTGTCTGTATACTCTGCATATAACTGGTACGGTTTACCATAAGCAGCAGACGCATAATCAACACCAGCTAAATACATATTTTTTGCGGGCAAGCCGCCTGCTTCATCTTCACCCACATATTGAGCATAAACGCCTGCAGGGATATTCACCAATGGTGCTAAATTTAAGCGCGCATCAAAACCACCAAGTTGATTAGCTGGGTCATCAGCCGCCTCAATACTATTAGTGGCTTCGTTATCTTTAGTACCTAAAATAGCATCAAAAAAGGAACTAAAGCTAGTTGGCCGACCTTCACCGCCCCACATAAAGGTTCGAGAAGCGCCAACCTCTAGCCATGGCCATGGGCTAGCAGTCAGTCGTGCGCCAAATAGCTTAGTATCTGGAACCGCCTCATAGTCATCGAGTTGACCGGCAAAGAGCTGATACTGCCAAGGTCCAACCCAAGATAGATAGTTTGAAGTGGGTGCATTTTGCTGATCACGCTGCATGGTAAAGCCAGTAACTGGTAAACTGGCATCGCCTCGAATTAAGCTGCCATCATGCCCTGGCCCCCACCATGTTGGGATTTTACCGGCGATTAACCACTGATTGGCTGCAGTACCCGCAAGATACGAGCCCTCAAAGCTAACATCTGAGCCATCATCAATGAGTTTATCGTTCTTTAGGTTGGCTTGTAAATTAAACTCCCACTCCGCTTCGCTAAGTGATACGCCCACTGTCGCCTGTTGACCAGCAAGTTGATCATCACCAAATTTTTGTGGTAGCTGATCTCTATCTGTTTGGATATGTAGTGCTGCTGAGCCTTTCACTACTGAGTCACGATTCTGATTTAAACGAGCCTGTACCGATTGTAATATCTGCTGCTGCGCTGGCGTCTGGGCATTAGCCGTATTTACAGCATGTTTTATCTCGTTAGCAGTCAACGGCCAAGTACTGGTACTAATCTGCGTGACCCCTTGATTATTGAGCCAGTCTAGATCCGCTTTGAGTTTTAAATCATTCATATATAGGTTCTGCGCAGATGCTAGCATCGATACTGTTGATAGCACACCAAAACCCAATAAAATGCTTAGCTTCTTGTACATGATAGATTACTTCCCATTACTAAAATTTATTAAGTTTTATTTAACTGCATCGCCACTGCCTTTACCTAAAGCAGTATTCAATATATAAGAAAAATAGTTTTTAAGAGTAATATTATCAATCATCTCTTTATCTTTTTTGGCTAAGCGTTCAGGTGTGGACATATCGACACCGCTTAGTTGAGATAAACCGGTGATACCTGGTAAGACGTTATAGACTCCCATCTGCTCTCTGGCTTCGATAAGCTCATTTTGATTAAATAGGTTGGGTCTCGGACCTACCAAGCTCATTTCACCTTTTAATACATTAATCAGTTGTGGCAATTCATCAAGTTTGGTTTTACGCAATACTTTACCCAGTTTAGTGATTGAGCTGTTATCAGCTAAGTGACTAGCCACAGAAGCTGTGTCTACCTTCATGGTACGAAATTTTACTAGTTTAAAAGGCTTTTGATCTTTGCCAACACGTTCTTGAATAAACAAAGGCGAGCCGGTATCAAAATAACCAATAACCGTTGCACCAATTAACAATGGTGAGGCTACTACTAGACCGGTCGCTGAAAACATAATATCCAAAGGTCTCTGTAAAACCATAGACCTAGAAGCCGTTAAACTTGATTTATAATATTTAGCAGTCTTCTGAATAGACTCACTAGTAGAGTATTTAGGATTCCAACCTAGTAGATTTTTTGCTTTAGTAATATCAACTTGCAAAGAGCCTGATAGCCTTTGAGCTACGCCGGACTTACCAAGTGCACTTGCTGCCGTATTAATAAGTCTAGGTGGTATATTTACTGCTTTATTTTTAACACCTAAACCTCTTGATATCTCTTTCAATAAATCAGCTGTAGAAATATCATCGTCGTCAGATATCAGAAATACTTCGTTTTTAGCATCTTTATGTTCAATACAGGTAATAATGAAATCCACCAAATTATCGACCGACACTAAGCTACGCAAGTTCTTTTTGATCCCACCTATAGGTAGAGGAACACCTTTATAAGTCCATTTCATTAAAGCATGAAAGTTGCCTTTAACATTTTCGCCATAAACCAAAGTAGGACGAATAATGACATAATCCATAGTGGAGTTATTCGCAATTTCTTTTAGTCCTAGCTCTGCTTTATACTTACTATAGCCATAAGGGTCTGAGGGGGGGGTCGTGACTTCGGGTGTAAACGGCTGATTAGGCAGGCTATACTCTCCATTCACCTTGATTGAGCTCAAAAAAATAAATCTTTGAATATCCATGCCTACAGCCTGCTCTGCTAGATTCAGCGTCGCTGCAGTATTGATTTCTTTTAAGGACTTCGAAGGTTTAATTTTATCGTCTTTTGACACACTGGCTTTACCTGCACAGTGTACAACTACATCAACACCTTGTAGTACTTGTCTCCAATCAGTTTTAGAGTCAAGCTTATCGATAAAGCGATACTCACAATCTAAAGTAGGTTTAACTGATTGACGTACACATACAATAACATTGTGCTTAGTTTCTAAAAGGTTTTTTACTAAAGCTTGGCCTATAAAGCCATTAGCACCGGTAACTAGAATGTTCATTCGCATCTCTTTATTAATAATAACTCTCTAATCTAATAGTTGATAATATCTTAGATTAACACACCAAGTGCAACGCTTAATTAATATTATAGAACGCCTGCATAGGCGTTTTAAACCCTAATCGTTTTCTTGGTCTGTTGTTTAGTTTGTTCTCAATGTCCTGTATCTCATTATCAGAGACTTGTCTAAAGTCACAACCCTTAGGCAAATACTCTCTGATAAGGCCATTGGTATTCTCGTTGGTTCCTCGCTGCCATGACGCAT